>CAYMHU010000013.1:0-89353 GCA_964390335.1 uncultured Granulosicoccaceae bacterium
ACTTTGCTGTTTCAGATGACAGTGTGTCGGGCCTGTTATTACAGGTGTTACCCGCTGCACCAGCTTTATCATGAAGAGCAAGTGCGTCTGTTCGCGCTAGACTCGCTGCAATTTAATTGCAGTTGTTCACGGCAACGAACCGACAGCATGCTTGTTGGTTTGGGCGAACAGGAAGTGCTTGATATTGTTAAAGAGCAGGGCGCCGTTAATATCAACTGCGAATTTTGTGACGCAGAATATGCTTACGATGCCGTGGATGTAGCGGCGTTGTTTAGGGTGTGCAGGGCGATGTGGATACTACCTCGGTGCCGCACTAGTGGATTTGCAATGGTAGGTAACGGGGTCAAAGAGCTTGAGTTGAGTCCGTTACAATTTTTTATTGTGGATGAAGTATTAACGCAATCGCTCCGAAGGTTGCACTCTACACAAATTGACTGAAATTTAGACTTTGGGCCAGAAAATCTGATCTACGCGTGTAGATTACAATTTTTGTTTTAAGCTTTGGGTAATTGCCCTGCTCGTTAATAACGATTCGCTGCAGTCGCTTGTGGCCTAGAATACATGTTAATACTTACCAATCAGTTCCAATAGAGTTATGCAGCACCTGTTGGTTACTCGCGATCAGCTTGATTGCACCACAGGTAAGCATGGCAAATGACTTCAACAATCTGTGGAAAAGTGATTTTTTCACTTATTCTGCTGTATCGATCTCGCCCTCGGAAATTCCGCTGACACAGTGCACGGAGTAATTTCGAAAAGCCTTAATGGGTGATCACCCCGAATATCCCCAACCAGCAGATTGCCCCAAAGCCTATAAACACTGCTGGGAAAATCAGTCGCTGCCAACGGTTGAAAGCGAGCGTCTTGGTCGGATCTTTTGGGTGATAGTGGAGCTCGTAAGGTTTGCCGATCTCCCACGGTTCACGTCGTCCAACGCCGTTGGTCACCACGTATTCAGCACCGTCGATGTCGAAAGCGATCTCCGCCATCCAAACCTCGGTCTTGAGGTTGGGACCTTGAGCTTGGCGACCGAACGATTGCCAACAACAATCCCGGTTACGCTCGTCCAATGATGAGTGATCCACAAGAAATGCAAGAAGCTGCCGGCGCCAATAAAACTGCCAAGCACGGCAACTACCCACATCAAAAATTGTTCTGCAAACATACCGTACCCCCAAGCACGATTCTCGCCAGCATTGTCAGGCTAAAGGCTGAACATGCGGAATACAGGAAATGAATCTTGCTTATGCCGTACTTTATTGCTTGGCTGGCGAGACTGCAACTCGTGATAACAAGACGATAGACAATAGCGATTTTTTACGCTACTGCCTTTCTCCCGGTGAGTATTTTCAGATTCTCTAAAAATCCGTAACTGTTTAATCTATAGTGTGTCCGCTAATGGTGCTTGCTGTGGATGATGCATGTCTTTAAAGTAGCCCGGAAGTCGCTCGCTACATGTCATGCGCAAATTTTCACTTTTTGGCTAAAAATATTTAATTTACACACATTTGGCCACGTATTTCCGCTATCGGATTTGGGTTTCGCCCTAACTATTCAAACACTTTTGCCAAAACAAACCGGACAATCAGAGCTTTGCTTTAAACTGATCTCGTTAAATTCCAACCCTAAGCCATCAAACAACAATAACCGTCCACTTAAATCTTCACCAATATCACACAGCACTTTAATGGTTTCCAATGCTTGGATGCAGCCAATAAGTCCAACAACTGGCCCGAGTATGCCGGTTTGGGCACACGTTTCCGCTGCTTCCGAACCTTCTTTATACAGGCATCGATAACACGGTGTGTTGGGTTTGTCTGGCCGTACGACCATAACCTGACCGTCGAAGCGGATGGCCGCACCTGTAATTAGCGGCACTTTATGATTTACACAGCAGGCGTTGACGGCAAAGCGGGTAGGGAAATTATCACTGCAGTCCAACACCGCAGAGCATTGCGGTACCAGTTCATCCAGCTCTTCTTGTTCCAACGCATAATTAACGACGTCTATCTCGATGTCGGGATTGATAGCATGACTGGCGATACGTGCCGAATGCGTTTTAAGTTCGCCAACGCGATCGGTGGTATGCGCTACTTGTCGTTGCAGGTTGGATAATTCCACCGCATCGAAATCGGCGAAGGTCAGTTTGCCAATTCCGGCCGCTGCCAGATACAGCGCTGCCGGTGAACCTAAACCGCCGAGGCCGATGACCAGCACATGGCTGTTCAGCAATGTCTGTTGACCTTGTTCGCCAATCACAGGCAAGCTTAAATGACGGCTGTATCGATCTGCTTGAATGTTATCCATAGGCTAAGCATAACGGTTATAGTGGTGCTGAACCAACCAGTAACTGACTATTCGTGAATTTTTTAGCACACTCTTTGTTCGCACAAGGCGACTCCGAAAGAACAGCTGGTCAATTTTGCGGGGACTTTGTTCGAGGCTCTGATTTATCGGCATTCCCCGTTGGTATTCAAGAAGGTATTCGACGTCATCGGCGTATCGATGCCTACACCGATTCACACCCCGTTGTTAAGGCTAGTCAGCGTTTGTTTGAACCGCCGCTAAGACGTTTTGCCGGCATTATTTGCGACGTGGTGTACGATTTTTATCTGGCTCGCGATTGGGAAATGTATAGCGACATTGCGCTACCGGAACACATAGAGCAGGTGCATGCGGCGCTGAATGAACACCGTGCTGATTTACCGACGGGCTTACAGCGGCTGAGCGACTTCTTACAAAAAGACGGCACCTTGCTGGGTAATTTGAACTTTGAAGGCATAGAGATAACATTGAATCGGCTGGCACGCCGCTCGAGTCGATTCGCTCCTTTGGCAGATGGTGCTAGCGTCGCAAGAGCACATGAAACGGAGCTGTCAGCGGGTTTTCATGAATTTTTTCCAGAATTGCTCGAAATCGAACGTAAAATTGGGTAATCAGGGCTGGCAATTGCATTCAGTAAATTAGAGCACTGAGTTAGCGCCTATTGGTAGAAGATATGGGCAGAGGTTATGGGTAAAGGTTATGGCCGATAAAAAAACGCAAGCGAAAAATCGGAACTTACGCATAGTTGACACCACAGCCAAGGATGGTGCGTCCTCGAAAACAGGTCGTAAGAAAAAAGCGCGCTACCCTGAAAAATTTGTCCATCCGAATATTTCCCCAGACACCTTATCCAATCGCGAGCTGAGCTTTTTAGCTTTTAATGAGCGTGTGCTGGAGCTGGCCAAGGACCCCAGTATTCCGTTGTTGGAACGCTTACGTTACTTGTGCATTACCAGCAGCAATCTAGATGAGTTCTTTGAAGTTCGTGTAGCTGGCACCAAGCAAAAAATCCAAGGCGGTGTAGAGGCGGCCGGTATCGATGGCTTTTCGCCGCAACAAGAGCTACACGCCATTACGGAAGCCGCGCATATTTTTGTAGCAAGGCAGTACGAAACGTTTAACGATGTGCTGTTGCCGCTATTAGCAGAGCAGGATATCAAGTTCTTTGCCCGTGCGACCTGGGATGAGCGCATGAGTGAGTGGGTTAAGGAATATTTTTCCAGTGAGATTGCGCCGGTGCTGAGTCCGCTCGGTTTGGATCCCGCACATCCGTTTCCAAGGTTAACCAATAAGAGCCTTAACTTTATCGTCGATCTACAAGGTACCGATGCGTTTGGGCGCGAATCCGGATTTGCGTTGGTTAGAGCTCCTCGTTCGTTACCGCGTGTTATTGCTGTGCCGGAAGAGATCTGTGGCTCAAGACACGGGTTTGTGTTCTTAAGTTCGATTATGCACTCGCAAATGACGTCACTGTTTAGTGGCATGGAATCTATGGGTGTGTACCAATTTAAAGTTACCCGTAACAGTGAACTGTATGTGTCCGATGAAGAAGTTGCGAATTTACGACGCGCCTTGCAAAGCGAGCTACTGCAGCGCAATTTTGGTCAGGCGGTACGGTTGGAAGTGGCGGCCAATTGTCCGGTGCGGATATCTCGATATTTGCAACGCCAATTTAATTTAGCAGATCTCGATGTGTACCATGTGAATGGTCCGGTTAATCTTAATCGTTTGGCATCCATACCCGATGAAATTGATCGGCCGGATTTAAAGTTCTCGGCGTTCACGCCAAAAGTAGATTTGGCCTTGAGTGCTGATGCCAATATATTTGAACAAATAACCCAGCGATCACCCGTGGTGTTGCACCACCCGTACGAATCTTACAATCCAATACTCGAATTCGTGCGTCAAGCGTCAACTGATCCCGATGTGCTCGCAATAAAACAAACCTTGTATCGCACCGGCCACGATTCGGCTTTTGTCCGCTACTTAATGGATGCATCACGCGCGGGCAAAGATGTCACAGTGGTTATTGAGTTGCGTGCCCGTTTTGATGAAGAAGCCAATATTAATCTTGCTACTCGCTTGCAAGAGGCGGGTATTCAGGTCGTATACGGCGTGGTTGGATTTAAAACGCATGCGAAGATGTTGTTAGTGGTTCGGCGTGAAAAAAATAAACTCGTAAAGTATGCGCATGTTGGTACCGGAAATTACCATGCGACCACAGCACGCTCTTACACCGACGTCAGCTTGCTAACCAACAACAAACGCATCTGTAACGATTTACAAAAAATATTCACCCAATTAACCGGACTTGGTCAAACGCTTAATTTAAAAGAGCTAATTCAAGCGCCATTTTCATTACACGGATTCATTGTTAGAAAAATTGAAGAGCAAATTGCCTTGTCGAATACGGGTGGGCAGGGGCGGGTGCTTGCCCGCATGAATTCTTTGGTTGATGCAGGTGTTATCGAGGCGCTGTATCGTGCGTCTGCTGCGGGTGTGAAAGTTAGTTTGTTGGTTAGGGGTGTTTGTATGCTTCAGCCGCAAGTAGAGGGTCTGTCGGAGAACATTCGAGTTATTTCCGTACTAGGGCGGTTCCTGGAGCACTCACGTGTATTCTGTTTTGGTACTGACGACGAGATGCAATTGTTTATCAGTAGCGCTGATTGGATGCCGCGCAACTTTTTTAATCGAGTGGAAATAGCGGTGCCCGTGGAAGGTTTGGCAATGCGTCGTATTAAAAAGGAATGTCTCGATTTTTATTTTAAAGACAACCAGTATTGTTGGGAATTAGGCGCTAATGGCAACTATAAACGAGTGCGAGCGGTCAACGACGAGCCATTTAGCGCTCAAAGTGCGTTGATAAAAAAACATCAAGCAGGCTTTGCACCCGACTAAGCGCCGGCGCCCACAACGTTCAATTAGTCTTTAATTTGATTTCTACGTGCAACATACGCGATGCCTCATCGCCGAGTTCAGCGCTCGTCAGTGGATTTTCATCAAGAAAATCTTGCGATGCAATTACTGTGAGTTGATTGTCGCGGGCTTTGAGCTTTATTGCGCTTAAATCAGTGGAGTGTCTGCCACGATGAAAAAGAGCTGCAAGCCGTAGTAAGCTCGTTAAGCGCAGGAGCCGGTTTTTCTCAGACTTTTCAAGATTCTCAAACGCACTAAAATCGATTTTTCGGCGATGAAATCGGACCAGCAGGGCCAAGGCATTCTGCTCCGCCATGGTGAACCCGATAAATTCAGAGTTTTGAATTAGGTACGCACCGTGTTTATGGTACTGAGTATGGGCTACCGCTTTACCCATTTCATGAAGTTTTGCGGCCCAGCACAGTAAACTTAAATCGGATTCGCTATCAAGATTCCAGCTATCTTTAACTTGATTAAAAAAATGCGTGGCGCAATCTTCTACGCGTGTAGCCTGAACCGTGTCGATATCATATCGGTTAAACATATTTGCCAGTGTTTGGGTTTGAATATCAACGTGTTGGGTTTGTCCTACCATGTCAAATATTAAGCCCTCACGTAGCGCTACCTGGCTCGCTTGTAGACTATTTATCTTGAACGTTTTAAAGATGGCATGCAACACGGCAATGCCCCCGCAAATAACGGCACTCCTGTCAGAGCTAATGCTCTGTAGATTCAATTTTTCAACAGTGCCGGCTTTATCTATGGCTTGAATCAGTTGCTTGAGCGCGTCGAAGCGTATTTCACCGTCGGTTAGATTAAGTTCTGCAAGAATATTGGCAACGGCCTTAATCGTGCCTGAACAGCCTGTAGCTTCAGACCAGCCAAGTTCTGTGTATGCACGAACAATGGGTGTGAGTTCCAGCTGAGCCGCTATAGACGCTTTTTTAATATCGCGTGCCGTCACGTTTTTATTATCGATGAACTTGTTGGTATAACTGACGCAGCCCAAATGCACGCTTTCAAGTAATTCAGGATTAAAGCCCTTGCCGATAATAAACTCGGTGCTACCACCGCCAATGTCGATAACAAGACGTTGTGTATCCGGATCAGGAATAGCATGTGAGACACCGGTAAAAATAAGCCTGGCTTCTTCGCGCCCAGAGATAATCGCAATCCGTTTGCCTAATATTGCGTGCGCTTCGTGCAAAAATTTATCGGCGTTTTTTGCACGGCGCAGGGTGTTTGTTCCAACCACTCGCACTTGCTTTAACGGTACACCGCGCAGTCGTTCCGCAAATTGACCAAGCGCATCAAGCGCGCGATCCATGGTGTCGGGTTTTAAACGTTTTTGTTTATCCAGCCCCGCACCCAGCCGCACAGGTATCCGTAAGCTATCGATAGTACGAATGGAATTACCCTCGGGCTCGGCAATAACCATATGAAAGCTATTTGAGCCAAGATCGATCGCCGCGAAGGAATGTGCTAACCCACTAGTTGTGTTCATACGTCAAAATACTATTTGCGGTCTTTATAACGATAGTCAATGTGCAGGCACAGTGCCGGTACTAATTCTATCCAAGCCAGCAAGATCCGAATGTGTTGCGATTTGCTGAAAGCCCAGATTTTGCATTATTTCCCGTATCATGTGCGCCTGTTCGTAACCATGTTCAATGAGTAAGCGGCCGCGAGGCTTAACAACGCGAACGGCATCGGTAACGATCTCGCGAATTGCGTGCAATCCATCTTGACCACTGGTTAAGGCTTCAGTGGGTTCGTGCGTTAACGGCAAGCTGCTCAAGTGAGGATCGCTGTCAGCGATGTAGGGTGGATTGCTGACTACAATGTCAAAGCTGTGCTGGGCAAATGCGCTAAGCCAGTCAGAGCGCACCAATGACACCCCGTGCGGCACCGTCGAATTTATGTTTTGCTGCGCAGTTGATAACGCGGACTCGCTTTTATCGCTGGCCAGCATGAAAAAATCTGGTTTGGTTTTGCGGGCTTCGTGCGCTATCGCAACTGCAATTGCACCCGAGCCGGTACCAGCGTCTAATACAAATGCGTTTGAGTTTGCGCGTAGGTCCTGAAGAACCAAATCCACCAGCTGCTCCGTTTCTGGTCTGGGTACTAATACCGAGTTGCTTACGCTAATTGGTAACCCGTAAAATTCTTGCGTGCCAATAATATAGGCTATCGGTTCGCCCGATACACGTCGCTTAAGCAGTTGCAGTAACTGCTGCTCAGCGGTGTGATCAATGGATGTGTCGGGCCATGTGTATAGCGCTGTGCGATTGAGCTCCAGTGCATAACACAGCAATATTTCCGCATCGAGTCGCGGCGATTCAAATTCAGTGAGTTGGGCGCTGGCCATATCAAGCCAGCTTCCGTAAGTGCAAGGCACTGCTTAGTCGCCGAGTTCGGCCAATTGCTGCGCTTGATTCTCTGCAATGAGCGGATCAATAACTTCAGCTAAAGCACCTTCCATTATTTCGTCTAGCTTGTAAAGCGTTAAATTGATGCGATGATCGGTTAAGCGACCCTGTGGAAAGTTGTATGTGCGTATACGTTCTGACCGATCGCCTGAACCTACCTGTAAACGTCGCGACTCCGATTGTTCATCCTGTTGTTTACTGACTTCAATGTCGAGTAGGCGTGCTTGTAATAGCGCCATGGCTTTGGCTTTGTTTTTATGTTGCGAACGTTCATCTTGACACTCGACCACAATCCCGGATGGTTCGTGCGTTAGTCGAATGGCTGAATCGGTTTTGTTCACGTGCTGACCTCCGGCACCCGATGCACGAAACGTATCGGTACGGATATCAGCAGGGTTGATGTCAATCTCAGCAACAGACTCCACTTCCGGCAAAATAGCCACCGTTGCAGCAGAGGTATGCACACGACCTTGTGATTCGGTTTCTGGCACACGCTGCACGCGGTGAGCACCCGATTCAAATTTTAATTGCGAAAATACGCTGTTACCGACCAAACGACAAACCACTTCTTTGTAACCACCATGATCGCCGGGGCGCTCCGTGATGATTTCGCTGCGCCAACTTTTGGTTTCTGCAAAACGCAAATACATCCGCAATAAATCACCGGCAAAAATCGCCGCTTCATCTCCACCGGTACCGGCGCGGATTTCTAAAAACGCGTTGTATTCATCGCGCGGGTCGCGCGGTAACATCAGGGTTTGCAGTTGGGTTTCCAGTTGCTCCAGCTGTTGTTCCAGTTCCGGTAATTCCTCGGCGGCCATTTCACGCATCTCTGGATCGTTATCTTTAGCCATCTCCTGAGCAGATTGGATGCTGGCCTGCGTTTTTTGATAGTCACTAAATGCAGTCACGACCGGTTCTAGCTGTGAATACTCGCGTGATAAATCCCGAAACGCATTTTGATCGTTAATGGTATCGGGCTCGCCCAGCAACGCGGCTATTTCTTCGTGCCTTTCTGTAACGCTTTCGAGTCGAGCTTGGATGGATGCCTTCATTTGTCGGGGGTGTCGAGATCAAACAGTGATTTGGCTGCGTTAAGCAGATTGTTATCGCCTTGTTGTGCAGCTTCTCGCATACGCTGGGTTGGCGTGTGCATAATTTTGTTGCTTAGGCTACGCGCAAGTTGCGCAAGTACTTGCTCGGGGTCCTGCCCCAAGCTTAATTGCTTTTGACTTTTCTGAAGTAGCATTGCGGTGGTGTCTTGCACTTGTTCGCGATAGGAGCGGATGGTATCGGTGGCGCCTAATGCTCTGAGTCGTTGCATGTATATTTCAACTTGATTTTCAATGATTTCTTCAGCAGCATTCGCAGCGGCTAAGCGACTTTGCTTGCCTTCCTCGATAACACTGTGTAGATCATCTACGGTGTAGAGGAACACGCCGTCGATGTCGCCAATTTGTGGTTCAGCATCTCGCGGTACGGCAATATCAACAATCAATAAAGGTCGATAACGCCGTTCACGCATGGCACTTTCCATTGCGCCTTTGCCTAATATGGGCAGTGGTGCACCTGTGGAGCTAATAATAATATCCGCGCGCGTTAGCGCGCTGGGTAAATCAGCCAGCGTGTAGGCGTCACCATTCACTGTGGCAGCCAGATTTTGTGCGCGAGTCAGCGTGCGATTAACAATGTCGATTTGGCCAATGCCATGCGATTTTAAATGCCGGGCCGCTAACGCGACCGTATCGCCAGCACCAATCATTAATGCAGAGTGTTTAGAGAAGTCGGCAAAGATTTGTTTGGCAAGCGTAACCGCTGCGAATGCCACTGAGACCGGACTATTACCAATAGCCGTATCGGTGCGAACCTGTTTAGCCACTGAAAAAGCAGTTTGGAATAGCGGCGATAATTGCGAACCCACCGTGCCCAGCTCATCAGCATCGCGAAACGCTTGTTTAATTTGTCCCAGAATTTGTGGCTCACCAACCACCAACGAATCAAGCCCACTGCACACGCGCATCAGGTGATGCACCGCGTTACGATCAGTATGTGTAAAAAAGTGCGGGGTAAAAACGCTCTCACTGATGTCCAGATATTCCTGCACCCAGTTCGACACGGGTGAGGCATCCGGGCCAGTCAATCCGCAGTAAATTTCAGTTCGGTTACAGGTCGACAAGATAGTGGCTTCGTTAACCGCGGCCAAGTTATGCAGATTCTGCAACGCTTCCTGCAGGCGCGATTCGTCGATTACCGCACGTTCCCGGATATCGACGGGAGCAGTATGGTGATTCAGGCCTAGGGCGAGCAGTGACATAATGTATGCAATTCTAGCAAAACTTCGCGAATTTCCGTCCAAATCGCCATGCAAAAGATGCTCCGTGGCCAGCTACACTCAAATATGTGCAAATTGTGATAGCCAACGTTACATGGACTGCGTAATACTACTAGCACGACCACCAAACCCGTAGCCGGAGAATGTATGAATTCTATCGCTTCAAGTCAGTTCAAACGGCCTGCCTCGCGGGACGTTCCCAAGCCCTTTTTGTTGCGAATTCTGTCAGGTATTCTGCCGGCATTTTTGGTTGGCTGTGGCGCGGTTCCAATGGCGCCGGGCGATGCGCATGCGGACGAAACAACCAGACTCCAGCGAATTCAACTCGCTGATGAACGTTCACAGCTCATGTACGAAATTATGATTGCGGAGCTTGCCGGTCGCCGGGGCTATTTGGATGTTGCAACAGAAGGGTATTTGCGTGCTTCGAGTAAAACCGATGACGCCCGGGTAGCCGAGCGCGCAACCAAGCTAGCCGTTTGGGGGCGCTTGTGGGGTCAGGCTGAAGAGGGTGCTCGCCGATGGTTAGACCTTGATCCGGACTCGGTTGAAGCGCGCGAGCTGCTAGCGCAAGTGCTCATGCGTTCGGAAAACCCGGAAGGTGCGGCCCTGGATGAATTTGCCAATTTGGTAGAAAACGCAGAAGACCCAGGCGGCACACTACGAGAAATATTCTTGTTGCTATCCCGGGAGCAAGACCGTCCTGCTGCGTTGGCAACGCTGCGAGGTTTGCAGTCTCGTTTCCCGGATGAACCTGAAGCGCATCTGGGTGTTGCACGTATGCTGCTGCAAATGAACGATCGAGACGCAGCGTTAGTTGCTGCAGAACGTGCTGTGGACGCAGGTCCGGAACATGGCGAAGCCTTATTGTTACGCGCGCAAGTGCTGAGTTCGATGGGCAAGCCAGCGCAAGGCTTAGATCAAATAAAGCAAGCCTTAGAAACGGATGCAGACAACATCAATTTGCGATTGGGCTATGCACAATTATTAGCAGAACTTGGGCGCTATAAAGATGCGGGCGTAGAGCTTGAATATCTGTATCAAAACCATGGCGATAATGCGGATGTGTTGTTGTCCATTGGATTGATGGCGTTAGATTCCAAACGAACCGAAGCCGCCGAGCGGTACTTTAATGCGTTGCGAGATACAGGCGATCATCGCAATCAAGCCAATTATTATTTGGCTCGCATCCACGATCAAAAACAAAATATCGATGAAGCTATCAAGCGTTATGAGCAAGTCGGTGAAGGCGAATTGTATTTATCAGCACAGTTACGATCAGCTGAATTACATGCTGTGTCAGGCCAGTTAGAAGTCGGTATTGAGAAGGTACGCGCCTTAAATAATCGCTTACCCGATCCTGCTATGCAGCCGTTACTCATCACTGCAGAAAGTCGCTTGTTACATAATGCCGGACGCGATAATGATGCCGTTGGGGTGTTAACACAAGGGCTGGAAAAGTTTCCTGGTAATGGTGAGCTCTTGTATGCACGCGCATTAGCGGCTGACAGGG
Organism: uncultured Granulosicoccaceae bacterium; assembly: GCA_964390335.1. Classification (GTDB taxonomy): domain Bacteria; phylum Pseudomonadota; class Gammaproteobacteria; order Granulosicoccales; family Granulosicoccaceae; genus Granulosicoccus. Next base: position 11,516 of record CAYMHU010000013.1, read on the forward strand.
TAGGTGATAACGATACACTGATAAACGATTTAACCAAGCTCATTGAAGATGAGCCGAATAACGCGAATGCGCTGAACGCCTTAGGCTATTTTTTAGCTGATGAAAATATCCGATTGGATGAGGCCGAACAGTACATTGAAAAGGCCTTGCAATTGAAACCAAACGAAGCGCCCATAATGGACAGCTTGGGGTGGTTGCGTTTTCGACAAGGCAACTATGAAGCGGCCATCGCGCTGCTGGAGCGCGCGTATGAGTTATTGCCCGATGGCGAAATTGCAGCGCATTTAGGAGAAGTGCATTGGGTCATGGGCAATCAACAAATCGCTCGCACTATTTGGGAAAAAGCACTGTTGCAATCACCGGACCACGAAAAGTTAGTGAGTACCGTTGAGCGATTAACCCAGTAACAGTCCATGCTCCAACGAAACTTTAATGGCCTGTGCTGTTGCGCAGGCATCGCACTGTTGTTAGCGAGTTGTGCAACGCCAACACCAGTAGCATCTCCTGATGTAGCCGATGACGCACAACAGTTGGTGATGCAAAACCAGCAGGTCTTGCGCGCCATCGATCAGTTTAGAGTCACCGGTGGTTTGGGTGTCTGGACCGATGATCAGTCTTTTTCAACTCGCATCGATTGGCGTCAGCTGGGTCAGGATTTCAATGTTTATGTGGAAGCGCCGGCGGGTTTGGCATCTATGCGGCTGATACAAGCAGGCGGTGTTGCCTCGCTGCAGCGAGGACAGCAAACGCCTGTGACGGGTCGGGATGCCAGCAGTCTGTTGCAACAAGCCCTTGGGCTGGAGGCACGAATTCCCATTGAAGCAGTCGCGTTGTGGATACGTGGTTTGCCGGGCGAGGCCAGTAATACAACGTTTGATGCACAAGGCCGCTTGAAGTCGATGGATTACCGTGATTCAGCGGGGGTTACTTGGCGCGCGAAAGTGCGTGACTACACTGCATTCGCTGGCACGACGGTACCAGCCTTGATCAGCGCCACCGGTGGTCCATATAACCTGCGCATCGTACTAAAGTCATGGAATGAATATGCAGCTGATCAAACCGCCAATTCGGCTAGTCAACCCGCGCCGAAGCCGCGTTTGAAGGTACCTGGACGTTAGTTCCACGTAAGGAACATGCTGTATATCTCAGATATATGTGAATTTTTGCACTAGCCGTTGTGAAAAAGCGGGCCTAGGCTTAATTGCCATTGGCTCTATTGAGCTTAGCCCGTTAAAATAGTCGGTTACTGTGATTCAAAGATAGGTACCTTACTTGACCACAAACTGGTTGGCTCCGGCCAAGATCAATCTTTTTCTGCATGTCACTGGCCGTCGTAGCGACGGTTACCACACGCTTCAGACGGTATATCAGTTCATCGACTTGTGCGACGTGCTGCAGTTTGCTGTGCGTGAAGACAACGACGTGCAGTTAAAAACCGATTTTGATGAAGTGCCGGTAGAAGAAAACTTGGTCGTCAAGGCTGCGCGCGCGCTGCAGGCTCAAACCGGCACTCGATCTGGCGCTGATATCACATTGACTAAATCGATCCCGACTGGGGGCGGCCTGGGTGGTGGAAGTTCCGATGCCGCAACCACCTTGGTTGCACTGAACGAATTCTGGCGGCTTGGTCTCAGTATTAAGGAACTGGCAGAAATCGGTGTAACCGTTAGCGCAGATGTGCCAGTATTCGTATATGGTCAGGCTAGCTGGGCTGAAGGTATCGGAGAGAAACTGACACCAGTTGCACCTACCGAACCGTGGTATCTGGTGGTGTGCCCGAATGTGCAAATCTCCACGGCTGCATTGTTCAATATGCCTGAACTGACTCGTAACATGAGTCCAATCACCATTCGGGATTTTATGGACGGACGCGCAACCAATGTATTCGAGCCGTTGGTTATGGCACGCTATCCGCAAGTTCGAGCTGCGTTAGAATGGCTGTCGTTGAACAACCGTGGTGTGCGAGCAAAAATGAGTGGAACCGGTAGTTGTGTGTTCTCTCCATGCGAATCTGAAGAGCAAGCGCGTGCATTAAATGAACAATTGCCCGATTCTATGACCGGATATGTCGTAAAAGGGCATAATGCGTCCCCGCTATACGATTTTTCTGGTTAAAATCTCGTTCGTCATTAACTGCGAGTCAGTTGTGTCAGTAGTAAGCAGGTCAGCAAGCGTGGTGTTCCGGTAGTGCTATTGGTTTGTATCGTTAAGCTGAAATAAAGCAGAAATAAGTTGAAATAAAATTGGGCCGTCGCCAAGCGGTTAAGGCACCGGGTTTTGATCCCGGCATTCGGAGGTTCGAATCCTCCCGGCCCAGCCAACTCAAACCTGTACGTCTATGAATGACCGAAAGCTGATGATCTTCGGCGGCAACGCCAACCCGGTTCTTACCCAGAATATCGCCGCTTATCTGCACCAGCCCTTGGGCAAGGTCAGCATGTCGCGTTTCAGCGATGGTGAAACCTCCGTAGAGATTCTCGAAAATGTGCGCGGTGGCGATATTTTTATCGTGCAACCCGTGTGTAAACCGACCAACGATAATCTGATGGATTTGCTGGTCATGGTTGATGCCATGCGTCGTGCATCGGCAGATCGAATCACCGCTGTTATTCCGTACTATGGCTATGCGCGTCAAGATCGTCGTGTACGTTCAGCCCGGGTGCCAATCTCGGCCAAGCTCGTTGCGAATATGCTCAGTGTTGCCGGTGTAGATCGCGTGTTAACCGTAGATGTGCACGCAGAACAGATTCAAGGTTTTTTCGATATTCCGGTTGATAATGTGTACGCATCGCCATTGCTGTTGCTGGATATCTGGCGCTCCAAATACCCGAACCTGATCGTCGTCTCACCCGATGTGGGCGGGGTGGTACGGGCACGGGCGGTTGCCAAGCAATTGGACGACAGCGACCTTGCCATTATTGATAAACGGCGGCCGCAAGCCAATCAAGCGCAGGTCATGCATATTATCGGTGATGTTGAAAATCGCACCTGTGTAATCATCGACGACATGGTCGACACTGCCGGAACGCTGTGTAAGGCTGCTGAGGCGCTCAAGGAGCATGGCGCTACTCGTGTGGTGGCGCTGGCCACGCACCCGGTACTATCCGGACCAGCTATTTCAAACCTAGAGAATTCCGTGCTGGATGAACTGGTGGTGACCGACACCATCCCGTTATCTGACGCTGCCAGGGCCTGTCCAGTGATTCGCCAGTTATCCGTGGCCGATTTATTAGGCGAGACCATCCGGCGCATCCATGAAGACGAGTCCGTCAGCTCGGTTTACATGGATTAGTAACAGCCCCAATTTTCAGCCCGTTACTGCTATAATTCCGCGGCTCTGCCTGGTCGCGGGCAGTGATCTGTATTAATTCCAATACAGCAATTTCAGGAGCAAACGACAATGTCAGACTTAATAGATGTCCAGGCCACGTCGCGCAGCGTTTTAGGTAAAGGTGCGAGCCGCCGCCTGCGTCGTGAAAATCTGGTCCCCGGTATCCTGTATGGTGCCGATGAAGATCCACAACCCATCAACTTGAAGCATAACGAAGTGCTGAAGCACTTAGAAAACGATGCGTTTTACTCGCAATTGTTAATGCTGTCTGTTGATGGAAAAGAACCGGTAAGAACACTACTGCGTGATGTACAAAGACATCCGCACAAGCTGCAAATTTTGCATCTTGATTTTCAACGTGTTGTTGCCGGTGCTGAGCTTACGCTTACTGTTCCGCTTGTGTTTGAGAACGAAGATGTTTGCTACGGTGTTAAAACCGAAGGCGGCATGATTACGCACAACGAATCAGAAGTTGCGATTGCTTGTTTGCCACGCAATATTCCCGAGAACTTTGTCATCGATACCACCGATCTCAAAATTGGTGATTCAGTACACCTGTCAGATCTCGAACTGCCAGAAGGTGTTCGCTTAACTGATCTGGTTGAGAAGGGCGATGATTCAGATCGTGCGGTATTGTCTGTTATCGCTTCACGTAAGACACTTGAAGAAGAAGATGAAGCCGCTGCTGAAGCTGAAGCTGCTGCAGAGGGTGAGGCTGATTCTGGTGGTGATGAAGAGAAACCAGCTGACGATAGCTAGTTTTTTTAAGTACTATGCCGGCAGCTTTGCTGGCATAGTGTTTTAGCGTTTAAGACTTTTATAAGTACCCCTCTTAAGAGTGAAGCCGTGCCAGGTGAAGCCATCCAATTTGACATGATCGTAGGGCTTGGTAACCCGGGCAGCGAGCATGAACAGCAGCGGCATAATGCAGGGTTTTGGTATATAGATGAATTGGCCCGGGAACTGGGTGTCTCGTTTACTACCGATAAGAAATCGTTTTCACAAACGGCAAAAGCACAATTGAACGGCCGTACTGTGCATCTGGTTAAACCTTACAACTACATGAACAACAGTGGTCAAGGCTTTAGCGCTGTTGCCCGATTTTTCAAAATTAACTTCAACAAAATTCTGGTTGCTCACGATGAACTGGATATGCCGCCAGGACACATCCGTTTAAAGCAGGGTGGTGGTCATGGTGGTCATAATGGTTTACGCGACATCGTTGCAAAAACCGGATCAAAAGACTTCTGGCGCTTGCGGATTGGTATTGGACATCCTGGCCATAAATCGAAAGTATCGGGTTATGTGTTAAACCGAGCGTCCAGTGATGATCAACGTTTAATAGATGAATCGATAGATTTGGCGATTCGCGAAACTCAAACCTTGCTCGATGGCGACATCAACGTTGCCCGTAAAAACTTGCACAGCCACAAACCGGACGAATCAAAAAATGGGCTTTAAATGCGCGATTGTTGGATTACCTAATGTTGGTAAGTCCACTTTATTTAATGCCTTAACCGAGGCAGAGATAGCAGCGGAAAACTACCCGTTTTGTACGATAGAACCCAATGTGGGCATCGTGCCGGTGCCCGACCCGCGTTTGGATGCTTTGGCTGCCATCGTAAACCCTAAAAAGATTCTACCAACCACCATGGAGTTCGTGGATATAGCAGGATTAGTCGCCGGCGCATCCCAAGGTGAAGGTTTAGGCAATAAGTTCTTAGCTAATATTCGCGAAACCGATGCCATAGCACATGTGGTGCGTTGTTTTTCTGATGATGATGTTGTGCACGTAGCCGGTAAAGTCGATCCACTGGACGATATAGAAACCATTAACACCGAATTGTTGTTGGCCGACGTAGACGCAATGGAAAAAGCCATTGCACGGATAGCTAAGCAAGCTAAATCCTCTAACAAAGAAGCCATCGCTGAAAAAGCGTTTATGGAGACCATTCTCGACACTTTGGGCAATGGTTTACCAGCGCGTACAGTGGAATGTAACGAGCAGGAAGCGGCGTGGCTTAAGCACTACCATTTACTGACCATCAAACCCACCATGTATATTGCAAACGTGGATGAAGAAGGTTTCGACAATAACCCGCTACTGGAAAAATTAGTTGCGCGTGCAGCGGAAGAACAGGCGCAAGTTGTTCCAGTTTGCGCCTCCATTGAAGCTGAAATTGTGCAGCTGGAGGATGACGAGAAGCAGGACTTCTTGTCCGAAATGAACCTGACCGAACCGGGATTGAATCGGGTGATTCGCGCAGGCTACGATCTACTGGGTTTGCAAACGTTTTTTACCGCAGGCGAGCAAGAGGTTCGCGCCTGGACTGTACGCAAAGGTGCCACTGCGCCCAATGGTGCAGGTAAGATTCACACGGATTTTGAAAAAGGCTTTATCCGGGCTGAAGTGATTGCGTTTGATGACTATATTGAACACAGCGGTGAAGCGGGTGCTAAAGAGGCGGGAAAATGGCGCCTTGAAGGTAAGGAATACCTGTTAGTTGAGGGTGATGTGGTGCATTTCAGGTTCAATGTTTAGAGAATCAGTTGGCTTGACAGCACAATAGAATACCCCCAGAATACGAAGCTCATTTCGGCGGCTACATAGCTCAGTTGGTTAGAGCACAACACTCATAATGTTGGGGTCCCTAGTTCGAATCTAGGTGTAGCCACCATCTATCCCAAATTAGAGATTTTCTGGTGTTATCTGGGGCCAAGCTCCGCAGATATAGAACCGATTTGAAACCACGCATACACCAATACAGCGGTTATGCATATTCCAACAATCGTTGTAATAACACCAGTGGTTCTTCTTGGGCTTAACCAACCAAGCATGGCAGTGGCGACTACAAATAAAAACAGTGCCGCGGTTGCACTAGTGGTTCCAATAACACGTATTGCTGAAATTCGTTCCATCAAGGGTTCGCTGATATTGGTGCGACCAGCTAACTCAAGAGTAAGACGAACATCGATATACAATGCAACTATGAATAATAGTGAAGAAAGGGTTGATACGAGAAAAACGAACTGCGCAGTTCTACTTCGCAGTCCGTGCCGCATAATATGAAGTGCGGCAGTCATGGCAAAGCCTGCCAATATCCCACTGAGGAATGACACCTGACCCGTTTGCAGTTCCAGTAACTCTCTCATACTGTTCTAGTTACCTGTATTAAGCGCTGTTAACGCATCTGTTTACGAATCAATTGGGAACAGTCCGATCCAATCAATAGGTACTGGCGCTAAGTATGATACGACGAAGCCTATCGAAAGTGAAGGGTAGGTAGTTGGTTATGGTATTGACTCTGGCGAATAATCAGTTGAAACTGATGAAAGGATGCACTGCTGATAGGGAAAAACTGCATGTTCGTAAAAGCGTTCCGTTTGATCTTTGCAAGTACCATCACTTTAGTGTTAGCCACAGGGTGCGAAACGGCACGTAAAGAAACTGCCGCACAGCCACCATCCATGCCAAATGAGATTGTACTAGCGGAACCGTCTATAGCCTTAATGGAGCCGGCATTCCCGGTTGCAAGTCGACTCTTTGCAACCCACGACCAATATTCCCCAGAGGAATTTGCAGCCTATGGGACGCTAGCATTCCGATCCTTGGCGAACGATGGATCGCGTGAGCGATACCAAAATATTTGCGAAGGCTATATCTCTTCGATTCCTTCAGCGTCAACATTAATAAACCGAGGGATTGAGCTTAGCGATATGATGGTTACGGTGTGGCCTGTTTCCAGTCCGGAATTGGTAGAAGCAGTAGAGTCAGTTCCCGAAAGCCAACAAATAGAAAGCTGTCCTGATATCGTCAAGGATATCGATCTTATCGCATCGTTACGGGCTATAAAGCTAGCCGAACGCACTTTTGCTTCAACCCGTGGTTTATCGGAAGCTCAGGCTGCTCGCGCAGCCGCTGAGTTTGAAAAGATTAGATCAATCACACAACGCCGTGGCCCTTTTTTAATTGCATGGTCACCCGGCAGAAATATTGGAAAAAACGGTGAACCTATTCTGGTAACGGATTTATCAGATGTAACTACCGTTGCACAAGCAACGTCTATTTTCCAGACGTGGTCTAATCAGATAGAACTTAAACCTGAACTCTGGAAGGAGCTGGATGGTTGGAATTTAGAAAAACTGCGAGTCACACTTCGACTCTGGGCCGATCGTTACGGTCCCGGAATGCTTGAAGTTATAGGTCTATTAAAATAGCGCTTCGATATGATTGAGAAATTACTTAAGCTTGGTGGCTGGGGCGGTCTTGGGTTTCTAATAGGCATCTTGATGGTTATTTGGATAGAACCATCGACGTTTGGCGGTACTGCTTTAATAGTTATTGTATGTACGATAGTGTTCACAGTAATGGGGCTATTAATATCAGCAATAATTGCAAAAATTAACCGCTGAATAGTGCATCATCACGATTAGCCTTAGATTTTATTATGGGTCTGCATTAGCCGAGCATTTTTTTCTAAATCCGGCGCAGGCGTCTCACTTCTGATTTGATCTGGCACCTGAGCTCTTGTACTTTGTCAGGTTTACACCCAACGTCAGGATTACATTTTGTCCCATCAGTTTTTAAGTGCACCAGCGCTTGTGAAGTTGTGCGCTCGTTCGCTTTTTACGTGTCTACTATTCCCACTTGTCGGTTTGCTGCTGTGGCAACCCGTATTTGCAGATTTAGTCCCTCGTGGAGCGCAGTGGAAGTATCTGGACGATGGTTCCGGCGCGCAAGCTGACTGGCAGCTTCCTACATTTGATGACAGCACCTGGGCCGATGGGTTTGGCCAGCTAGGTTACGGTGACGGGGATGAATCCACCGTGATTAGCTTCGGTCCAGACGATAAAGACAAACATATCACTACATATTTTCGACATGAGTTTGATGTGCTGTCAGTACCGACAGAGCCACTAACACTTCGCGTGCAGCGTGATGACGGCGTTATTGTTTATCTGAATGGTGTTGAAATATTTAGAGACAATATGCGTACCGGCTTTGTTGGCCCGAATACTAAATCTCTTTCCGCCGTGCTGGGAGCAGACGAAGCTAAACTGCATACCACACAAATCGATCCGCAGTTGCTGGTTCCCGGTTCCAACACCATAGCCGCCGAAGTTCATATCGCGAATCGTGCCACCGTTGATCTTAGTTTTGATTTGCAGTTAACTACCAATCCACTGGTTCGTGGACCTTATCTGCAGCAATCATCCGAAGCCGGTATCACGGTTCGATGGCGCACAGCAAACGCACGTGATGCAGTGCTGCGATATGGTACCGATCGTACGAACCTAAACCAAATTGTTAGCGAAACGACGCTATCTACCGAGCACTTGTTTGCACTGAATGGACTCGATCCCAACACACGCTATTACTACAGTATTGGTGACAGTAATGGCGACTATACATCGGGCGACAACTATTTCTTTGACACTCATCCGCCAAAGGGAAGCGCCACACCAACTCGAATCTGGGTGCTTGGCGATAGCGGTACAGCTGATGCTAATGCAGCTGCAGTGAGTAACGCGTTCACGTTGTTCAACAATGGTCACCATAGCGATGTATGGCTAATGTTGGGTGACAACGCTTACGATGATGGTACCGATGATGAATACCAGAATGCGGTATTCGATATGTATCCACAGGTACTGAGAAATACAGTGTTGTGGCCAACGTTGGGTAATCATGATGCTTTCACTGCAGACTCCGACACCCAATCGGGTAATTATTTTGATATTTTCTCGCTACCCACCAATGGAGAGTCTGGTGGTGTTGCATCTGGTACCGAAGCGTATTACTCGTTCGACTACGGCAACATTCACTTTGTATCACTTGATTCTCACGATACCGATCGTTCAGCCGATGGTGCAATGGCAACCTGGTTAAAAGATGATCTTGCAGCCAACACACAAGAGTGGATTATCGCCTTTTGGCATCATCCGCCTTATTCCAAAGGTTCGCATGATTCCGACAGTGAAGCGCGGCTCGCAGATATGCGAACCAACTTTGTACCCATTTTCGAATCATACGGTGTGGATTTAGTGCTGGCAGGGCATAGTCATTCCTATGAACGTTCGATGTTAATCGATGGCCACCATGGAACCAGTGATTCATTCAATAGTAGTCAGATACTCGATGGTGGCGATGGCGACCCAACTGGTGACGGCGCTTACGTTAAATTTGCAGGTTCAAACAGCGGTTCTGTGTATTCCGTAGCAGGTAGTTCAGGCAAACGCAGTAGTGCACCGTTAGACCATCCAATCATGATTTCCAATTTAGTTGAGCTCGGTTCCATGGTGATCGATGTGCAGGGCAACCAACTAGACGCCATATTTCTTGATGATAATGCAAACGTGCGCGACAGTTTTCGTATCGTGCATCAATCCACGACGGATGTTGAGTCTGTTGAGATAGGTAGCGCTACGCTCGATTACGACAAAATTATTGGGCCGCGTTGGAAGCGTGTAAACTTCTCACCGTTAACCACTGGACTACATACTATTCGGGTTGACTGGTCTGGTGATGCTGATATCCGGTATTCGCTTTTCCGGGTGAACCCCGGCAACGCCAATCAGCGTATTGACTTTATCAATTTGGATTCGCCGGCAGAGTGGACCGGGCAACTCGATAGTTCGGAACAGTATTACTTGGGTGTCTGGTCTGCAGCTGGTTCAGCGAACTTCATCGCAACGCTTGAAACTGCAATCATCACTGAGCCTCCTGCGGTTGTGACTATAAAGGAGGGGACGCTGGACGCAAGCAAAGCGGTAGCGCCACGGTGGGTGCGACTGGATTTCAATTCATTGTCAACAGGGGAACACACTATTAAGGTCGATTGGGATAACGCTGCCGCTGATGTCAGGTTCAAAGTTAAAGCTGCAAATGGTGCAGATGTTAGCGCGACCATCCGTGGCACGAATCCGGGAACATGGACCGGCACCCTACAAGCGGATAACGCTTACTATTTGGGCTTATGGAATACCAACGGAGTAAGCAATTACACTGCAACAATTGAACTTAGCAGTGATTAACAAGGTGTTCGACTCCTCACGCCCGTTTGCTGTTTATATAGTCTTCTGCTTTGTTGTGTGCTCTGCTAACGCTCATGAATCTCATGACGCTCGGATACAGCATCTGGATACCCAGCTTGATCAGTTGCCTTCTGGCGCCGATGATAGTTCTTTATCGTTGTTGTTGCGTCGCGCGGATTTACATCGTCGTCTCGGTAATTGGCCTGCTTCTCAGCACGATTATCAACACATTGCTGAGGTTGATTCTCAAAATAGAGACATGTTGTTGGGTAGGGCCCAGTTACACTTAGATCAACATCAGTATGCGCAGTCGATGCGTTGGTCAGCTAAATTGATGCGATTGCAAGCAGATCATGAATTCGCTGAGCTTCTGTACGCTCGTGCGCTCGTAGGTGCTGGGGAGTATTCTGCAGCGTCTGCGGCATTTGAGAACGCAATAGAGCGGCTCTCAAAACCGAGGCCAGAGCATTACATCGAGCATGCGCGCGCGATATTGGCAAATGAATATAATTTGCATGCCAATAGCCAGGCGGTAGCTATTTTAGATGAAGGTGCGCAACTGCTTGGGCACCCAATCAGTTTGCACAGTTTTAGCGTAGAGCTTGAACGTACGTCTGGGTTACACCATACCGCGTTAAACCGAATTGATGCAGTACTTGAGCGCAATCGTGCATTGGTGAAATGGCGTTTGAAACGGGGTTCGGTATTACGGCAATTGCACCGTCCAGCAGAAGCATTACATGAAATGAATTGTGTGATTCAAACAATAGAACAGCTACCAGAACATCGTCGTCGGAGTGATGCAATGCAAACACTGGTGCAACGTAGTCGAGAACTCGCTGCACAAATTAAAAAAGAGCAGACTAACGCAGAGCCGGTTAACACGAGTAGCCAGCATCAAGTATCGATAGCTGCTCCATGTTAGTCAATGAATATCAACCAGCAATAATTTCCAATAACTCGGTTAGATTACTCAAGGTAAGTTCAATCGGGTTACCACCGCAGCTTGGGTCATTCAATGCGGCTTGAGCCAAGCTGGGTATATCGATGTCCGTCAAACCCATAGCGCTTAAAGATGTGGGTATGTCAAATTGCTCGTTAAACTCGTTCACAAAGCTGCAAAAGCCTGTAAACCCACCTGAGATACCTAAGTAATCGGCCGCTAAATCAAAGCGTGCTTCAATTGCACTGGCGTTAAAGGCCAATACCGCAGGCATACACACCGCATTGGTGGTGCCGTGGTGGGTGTTGTGTACAGCACCGATAGGATGGCTTAGTGCATGAATAGCACCCAAGCCCTTTTGAAATGCGGTAGCGCCCATTGATGCTGCACTCATCATGTTGGCACGTGCGTCTAAGTTATCGGGTTGTTTATACGCTGTCGGTAAGTTGTCAATGACTAAGCGCATACCCTCTAACGCAATACCTTGGCTCATCGGGTGGTAATGCGGACTGGAGTACGCTTCAACACAATGCGCAAATGCATCAAGCCCGGTACCTGCTGTGACATACGCTGGCATACCTACCGTTAATTCAGGGTCGCAGATCACCGCGACGGGTAACATCTTTGGATGAAAAATAATTTTTTTTACATGTGTGCCCGAATCTGTGATCACACTGGCGCGACCCACCTCTGAGCCTGTACCGGCGGTAGTAGGTACGGCAACCACTGGTGCAATGGCATCAGCATTTGCGCGTGTCCACCAGTCGTCTATATCTTCGAAATCCCACAACGGACGGGTTTGGGCGGCCATGAAAGCTATGGCTTTACCCAAATCTAATGCGGAGCCACCGCCGAAAGCGACAATGCCATCAAAGCCTCCATCTATGTAGGCTGCTACTCCTTCATTCACGTTTGCATCGGTAGGGTTGGGATCGACTTGGCTAAACACGTTTGCGCCTAAGCCTGCGGCATCCAGAAGCGTTAATGTTCGCTGTGTAATTGGATTTTCAGCCAGAACGCGATCAGTCACCAGTAGCGGACGCTTGATGCGCGCAGTTTCGCAACTGTCAGCAATTTCTTCGATGCGACCAGCTCCAAAACGAATAGATGTTGGGTACGACCAGTTTCCAACTAATGACATGTGAACTTAGAACCCGTTGTAGCTTAAATGTATTTGGCCGTAACCATCAATATATGCCAAAAACTCTGCGCTGATGAGCGCGGTGATAACAGAATAAAGCGATCAGCGTTGCGCACTATAATCACACTGAGGTATTCCATCGACGTTCGGGCCACGGCACCATCTGCGAAAACAGAGTCGTGTAAGTTTAGCGGACAAATACGTTCAAGTACCGCGTGGCGTTGCGAGCCTGAAACGGCGACAGCTACCCAGCTGTCTGACTGCTCAGTAACATATGCCGAACCAGAAAGTTCATTAGCGAGTTGATGAAACTCGGCATCCGATTGGTTGTTGATCATTAAAAAGATTTGTTCGGCCTGCAAACCCAGTGCACGCACGTCGTTATTAAGGCTGCTTTGACCAACGTCTGGCCAGTGCACATTACAATGCGATTCCAGCGTTTGTGATACCTGACTCAATTGATTCTCATTGGCCGCGATCGACATTAAGCGAAGGTCAGGTATTTCAAACAGTTGTAAACCATTTTGCTCGTGCGAGGCGCCACCCAACACAGGGCTTGCAGTTAAAGTCAGGCTAGACACGTAAGCGTGCTCCATCAGGATCAACAAAGTGAGCCGAAACCACTTCAACATCCATTCGCTGATCTTGCAGTGGGTTAACAGCAGACACTATTTCGCCTAATCGTTCGTGACCACGTTGTAAAAAACCTAGTCCAATGGAATGTCCCAGGGAGGGAGAGTAGGCGACGGACGTCATCCAGCCCTGATCGTTTTCGGTTATTGCTTCCATTGCGCCATTAACGAAGTGAGAGCCGGCGGTGAGCTTTTGCGAGGTATCGACAGGTTTAAAGCCGACTAGTCTTAAGGCATCGTCTGTATTCATACCTGATCGTTCCGACAACACATTGCCAATACAATCTTTTTTCTTCGACACCATGCGACCCAATCCGAGATTTAATGCGGTGGTTTGGCCATTGAGTTCGTTGCCTGCGGCATGGCCTTTCTCAATACGCATTACGCCTAAGGCCTCAGTTCCGTAAGGCACAGCATCAAACTCTTTACCTGCTTGCATTAGCGCACGAATCATACTGTCACCATAGCGTGCGGGAACCGCTATTTCATAGGCGAGCTCACCTGAAAACGATATTCTGAATAAGCGTGCTGGTGTTCCACCACACACGGTTAAATTTGCACAGGCCATAAATGGGAACGCTTCGTTGCTGATATCGTGTTCAGCATCGACTATGTTCTGTAATAGTTTTCTGGCATTCGGTCCTGCGACAGCATATTGCGCCCATTGCTCGGTAGCTGAGATGAGATGCACATCGAGGTTTGGCCATAAACACTGTTTGCAAAATTCCAAATGCCTAAAAACGCTGACGGCATTCGCCGTTGTCGTGGTCATGACATATTGATGTTCGGCAAGTCTTGCAGTAGTGCCGTCGTCCATAACAATGCCATCTTCACGCAGCATTAAGCCGTAGCGAACTTTGCCTACGGCAAGCGTGCCAAACGTGTTTGCGTATACACGGTCTAAAAACTCTCCAGCATCGCGGCCTTGAATATCTATCTTACCGAGTGTGGTGACATCGCAAATGCCAACAGAGTTTCGAGTTTGCGTGACTTCGCGATCAACACTTTCTCGCCAGTGCGTTTCGCCGTCTAATGGGTACCACTGCGCGCGTAACCACGCGCCTACCTCTACAAACACGGCTCCTTGCTCTTCTGCCCATGCATGGCTGGGTGTTAAACGAGTTGGTCGAAAGTCTTTACCTCGTGATCGACCGGCAAATGTTGAAATGGGTACGGGCGTATACGGTGGTCGAAATATAGTCGTACCGGTATCAGCGATGCTTTGACCTGCAAGGTCAGCCATGATGGCAAGACCCAATACGTTGGCCGTTTTACCCTGATCGGTAGCCATGCCAAGTGTTGTATAGCGTTTCAAGTGTTCTACTGCATGAAAGCCTTCACGTCGCGATTGATCAATGTCTTTGGTAGTGACATCGTTTTGCCAGTCTACCCATGCACGGGCTTTACTTTGCTTTACATGCCAAAAAGCGGTAATGCTAACTTCGGCATCCGAACAATTGGGGAGGTTGTCGGTGCAAGCCTTGTAACCCAGATCGCTGATGATTTGACGAACCGCTGTATCAGCCGATGCAAGCGCATCGCTCAGAGACAATGCACCATTAGCCGCGCCAGCAACGGCCATGCCTTGTGGCAGATCACCACCAGGAACAAACGCCGCTATGGCATCGTTCCATATTGGTCGTCCTCGTTGATGACAGGTTAGGTGCACATTTGGATTCCAACCGCCAGCCACGGCTAAGCAGTCAGTCTCTATTTTTCTACCACTGAGTAATGTGACTGAACGCAATGCTAATCTGCCAGATGTGGTAACGACTTGATCGTTCATCATGATCTCGGCTCCCGGCACGTTAAACGGTGCATCGATCGAGCGCGAATCTATGACGGCCGCAACATCGATTCCGTGTTCAGATAAATCAAGTGCGGTGCGCCAGCCGTCGTTGTTATTGGTGAATATTGCCACGCTCTTGCCGGGCGTCACGGCATATCGATTTGCATAAGTACGAACAGCGCCGGCGAGCATGATTCCCGGACGATCATTATTTCCGAATGCAATTGCGCGCTCCGTTGCGCCACTGGAGAGTAGTGTACGCTTGGCGTAGATGCGCCACAGTATTTGACGTGGTTTGTCATTACTGTAGCGCAGGTGATCAGTGACGCGCTCAACAGCGCCATAAATGCCATGATCGAATGCGCCATAAACCGTTGTACGATTCATAAACCGAACATTTGGCAGTGAATGTAGTTCTGTTGCAGTTTGCGCAGCCCAGGTGACCGCTGCTTCATCATTGATACGATGGGTCTCAGCGTTCAGTCTGCCACCAGCCAAATGATCTTCATCGGCAATTAGCACATTAATACCACTACGAGCGGCCAGCAGTGCACTCCATAAACCGGCAGGACCCGCTCCAATAATTAATAAATCGGTATGTAGAAAACCTTTGTCATAAACATCCGGGTCGGCTTCGCCGGATAAGGAACCCAAGCCAGCAGACTTTCGAATAACGGGTTCATACAGTTTTTCCCAGAATGCTTTTGGCCACATAAATGTTTTGTAGTAAAAGCCGGTCGATAAGAACGGTGAGATGAAGTCGTTCACCGCCATAAAATCAAAATTCAACGGACCACGGTGATTTTGACTGTGTGCTTCCAATCCATCGTATAACTCAGTGACAGTAGCTCGGGTATTTGGCTCACGATGTGCGCCAGTGCGAAGCTCAACCAATGCATTGGGTTCCTCAACGCCTGCAGACACAATGCCACGTGGTCGGTGGTATTTAAAAGACCGCCCAATCAGAGTTTGGCCATTAGCCAATAAAGCCGATGCTAGTGTATCACCCGCAAAACCTGTGTACGTTTTCTTGTTGAAAGTAAACGTCAGGGGTTTGGTTTGATCTATTAGTCCATCAGATAAACGATTCACTTGTTGATTCACCGATCACGACCCTCCTGACGTGCAACATCGCGCGCCAACTGCACATCCGTTATTTCATGCGTCAGCGTATTGCGAGTTACAACCAACCATGATCGATCTCCTTGTTCATGAAACCAGAGTTCTCGATGCAGGCCGGCAGGATTATCACGCAAGTATTGGTATTCATAGAAAGCTTCACTTGCGTTGTCTTGCTGTGCATCAGGTCGGTTAATTAGCGACGCATCACCTAAATACACAAACTCGGCTGCATCGCGTGGTCCAAGTAAAGGATGGTTTATTATCATGGCTTCGTCTCAAACTCGCATCAATGTAGGTTGGGCTGCGCACCTACACCTTTCTCATCAATCATGTTGCCGGTACGAAAACGTTCCAAACGAAACTCCGTTGCAACAGGGTGAGGGTTACCGCTTGCCAGTAAATGCGCGTAGCACCAGCCGCTTGCCGGGGTCGCTTTGAAACCACCGTAGCACCAACCGCCATTAAAATATAAGCCGGGTATCGATGTTGTGTCGATGAACGGTGAACCATCCATCGACATATCCATGACGCCACCCCACATACGAAGCAATCGTGCGCGACCTATCATCGGCATTATGGCGATACCACCTTCGCAAACATCTTCAACCACGGGTAAATTCCCGCGTTGAGCGTATGTGTTGTAGCCATCGATGTCGCCACCAAAAACCAGTCCGCCCTTATCCGATTGACTGACATAGAAATGTCCGGCGCCAAACGTGATCACACCTGGAATGGTTGGCTTCAAGCCTTCACTGACGAACGCTTGCAATACATGTGATTCAATTGGGAGTCGCAACCCGGCTTGTTGCATCACGCGTCCGGACGAGCCGGCAACACAAACGGCAATTTTATTGGCAGTGATTGAACCTCTGCTGGTGTGCACACCAATACAGGTTCCGTTTTGCATTTGAAAACCAGTGACTTCGCAATTTTGAATAATATCAACGCCGCGTTCACTGGCGCCGCGCGCATAGCCCCAAGCCACAGCGTCGTGTCTGACCGTGCCGCCGCGTGGTTGCCACAAACCAGCTTTGATAGGAAAGCGCGCATTATCGAAATCTAAAAACGGACACATCTGACGAATACCATCAGCATCAAGCAACACCGCATCAGCACCAGCCATTAACATGGCATTACCGCGACGAGTATATGCGTCACGTTGTGCATCGCTGTGCGCAAGATTCAGAATGCCGCGCTGTGACACCATGGCGTTGTAGTTGAAATCTTGCTCCAAGCCTTCCCAGAGTTTCATCGATAGTTCATAGAAAGGTTCGTTGCCCGGTAGCATATAGTTCGAGCGAATGATGGTGGTGTTGCGGCCAATGTTGCCGCTACCGAGCCAGCCTTTCTCCAGCACCGCAACGTTGGTTATGCCGTGCTCTTTGGCAAGATAGTGGGCCGTTGCCAGGCCATGGCCTCCACCGCCAACAATCACAATGTCGTAGTGTGTTTTTGGTTCTGGTTCACGCCACGCAGGCTTCCAGCCTTTGTTGCCGGTTAATCCTTCTTTCAGAATTTGAAACGCCGAATAGCGCATAGATATGGCTCGTGATCACGATTGAGTCTCGATATTGCCCTGTTTGAATTCTGATGTGTGGTATAAAAAGGACATATGAAGACACAAAATGGCCAGAGCAGTAAGACCAGTATCGTACCAATTCGTGTTGGCATAGTGCCCCTTGATGGTTTTGCCATGATGTCTTTCGCGGCCACCGTAGAGCCTTTGCGTGCGGCAAATCGTATCGCTGAACACACCTTGTATAACGTCAGATTTATCGGGCTGCAACGCCAGATAATGAGTTCCGGAGGTGCGGGTATTGTCGCTGATGAACTGATTGGATCCGCAGCCAGCTACGATCTACTGTTTGTTATTGCCGGCAGCGATGTGAGTGGAGAATCGTTGGTGAGTTTTAAACACCACTTGTTGTTTCATTGGTTACGGTTTATAGCGCAGCAGGGTGTCATGTTGGGTGGCGTATCCGGTGGCCCTGCGGTGCTTGCCCAAGCCGGGCTAATGCATGAACGCCGAATGACTATTCATTGGGATCATGCACAGGCGCTGTCAACACTGATGCCTTATCTGTTGCTTGAACGATCTCTGTATGTACGTGACCGGGATCGACTAACTTGCGCCGGCGGTACCGCACCGTTGGATATGATGCATGCGTTGTTTGTTGAACAACAAGGCGCTGACTTTGCCCGAAGCGTTAGTGATTGGTTCCTACATACCGACATTCGTGGTTCGGGTGATCCGCAAAAATCAGGTGTTGGCGAGCGTTATAGAATTCGGCATCAGCCGCTACTTGATGTTATCGAATTGATGGAAAATCATGTGGCCGACCCATTGGATCTGGTTCAGTTGGCACGGGTAGTATCCTTAAGCCCACGGCACTTAAATCGTTTATTTCAAGACAATTTAGATTTAAGTGCCATTGCATTTTATCGTCGACTACGGCTTGAAAAGGCGCATAGCTTGTTATTGCAATCGGCTTTATCGGTCACCGAGATTGCCATCGCAACAGGGTTTTGTAATACCTCGCATTTTGGCCGGTGCTTTCGTCAAACTTTCGCATGCAGTCCAGGCGAACTTCGATTAGAAAAATAAATTAGCTGGTGTAATCGGTGTTGTGAGTGCTACGATCAGCGTCATTGAACCAGCGCATGCAGCACGCGAAAGCCTCTCATTTCAGCTTGAGTAGAACGTCATGAAAATATTAATTTTGCAACATGAAGCCATCGAACATGCCGGCGCTTTTCGAAGCATGCTCGCCGAGGACGGACATGAAACTCATACTGTGCACGTAAACCAAAATGAAGCGTTTCCAGATATCGACAACTACGAGGGTTTATGGGTATTAGGTGGACCTATGGATGTATGGCAGGAAGACGCTTACCCGTGGTTAGTTTCAGAGAAGGCTTACATTCGCGATGCAGTTGAACGCAAAGGCATACCATACTTAGGACTCTGTCTTGGTCATCAATTATTAGCAGTAGCACTCGATGGAGAAGTGGGCCCGTCTGAGACTCCCGAAATAGGCGTTATGGATGTGCAATTAACAGAAGTGGGTGCAACCACTATTTTGTTGGATGACTTACCCGATGTGTTTCCTGCATTGCAGTGGCACAGCGCGGAAATAAAACGCATGCCATCTCATGCAACCTGTCTTGCAACATCTGAAGATAGTCCTGTTCAAGCGATGAGTTGGGGGCCGCGTGCTCACTCTTTGCAATTTCATTTGGAAGTTGAACCCGATACCGTCAAGAACTGGAGTACCGTGCCAGCCTATGAGCATGCACTTATAAGTGCGTTGGGTGATGAGGGTGTAGAAATAATGCATGAAGCATGTGCTGAGCGCATGGAGATCATGCAAAAACTGTCTGAAAGAGTGTATATAAACTGGATGCAAACAGCGGCTAGAGCAGGCGTTTAGCCACAATCAAATTTAAAATTTACCTCATAAACGGGTTTAATGTTTAGTAAATCTATGGCAGAGTGCGTCCCATAGTTTCCTACTCAGTACGTTTATGGAGGTTTGTTTTGACTCAACGTGTTGCCATTATTGGAGCTGGACCGTGCGGAACGGCTGCATTGAGAGCGTTCCAATCGGCTAAGAAAAACGGGCAAGAGATACCCGAAATAGTTTGCTTTGAAAAGCAATCTGATTGGGGCGGGCTTTGGAATTATGACTGGCGTACAGGCTTGGATGAGTACGGAGAGCCAGTACATGGTTCAATGTATCGCTATTTGTGGTCCAACGGTCCCAAAGAATGTCTTGAGTTTGCAGATTATTCATTCGACGAACATTTTGGTAAACCCATTGCCAGTTTCCCACCCAGAGAAGTCCTCGCGGATTACATAAAAGGGCGTGTAGAAAAAGCCGGTGTACGTGAGTGGTGCCGGTTCAGACACCCTGTGCGTAATGTTGAGTATCACGAGCATACAGACAACTTTACTGTTATTGCGCACGATCTAGTAAACGATAAACGGGTTAAAGAAACGTTTGACTATGTCATTGTGGCAAACGGACATTTCTCAACACCAAACGTTCCGTTCTTTGATGGTATCGATAAGTTTGCAGGGCGGGTTTTACATTCCCACGACTTTCGGGACGCACTTGAATTCAAAGACAAAGATGTCATGGTGGTGGGATCAAGTTACTCGGCTGAAGATATTGGATCGCAGTGTTGGAAGTATGGAGCAAAGTCTATTACGGCGTGTTATCGCACGAATCCAATGGGATTTCACTGGCCGGAAAATTGGGAAACGAAGCCACTACTAACAAAAGTTGACGGTAAAACCTGTCATTTTAAAGACGGTAGCAGTAAAGACCTGGATGCCATTATTTTATGTACTGGGTACTTACATCACTTTCCGTTTATGGACGATGAACTGCGCTTAATTACAACCAACCGTATGTGGGCACCCAATTTATATCAAGGTGTTGCTTTCGAACCCAATCCGAAAGTCATGTATTTGGGTATGCAAGATCAGTTTTACACGTTCAATATGTTTGATGCGCAAGCATGGTGGGCGCGTGATGTCATTCTAGGTAAGATTCCCGTACCTTCCTTGACGGATATGCAAGCGCACAGTGATCAATGGTTAGCGCGCGAAGCAAAACTTGAAACGGACGAAGATATGATCCGTTTTCAAGGCGACTACACTCAGCAGCTTATCGATCAAACAGATTACCCAAGCTTTGATATAGAGGGTGTTAATCAGGCGTTCCTGGCATGGGAGCATCATAAACACGATGACATCATGGGTTTTCGAAATAAGGCACATGCCTCGTTAATAACGAAGTCGCAATCACCGGTGCACCATACACCTTGGGTGGAGGCAATGGATGATTCAATGAAGGTCTATTTAGAAAATTAAATTTAGTTACGTATCATCAGTTACGTATTAGTAGACGTAGTGCAGTAACCACTATTTATAAATAAAAATCTCAACAGATTTGAGGAAAGGCTAAAGAGAAAACAGGTTCAGTACGAACCAATGCGAAAAACGTATATAAAGTAACCATTTGGAGAGGGAATCAATGAACGAAGAGATGCAGGCAGCTATAGACGCTGCACTGGCCGGACACACAACGATAAACTTGGAAATCTACTATTGGTGGTGCACGGCACTAATGATAGCGATCCATGCTGGCTTTTTGGCTTATGAAATGGGAGCTTCCCGGAGCAAACATGCTTTGGCGTCCGGCGTTAAAAATATCTTGGCGTTCGCGTTTATGATTCCTACCTTCTTCGCATTTGGCTGGTGGATCTATTTATCTGGTTATAACTGGCCGTTTGGTGGTTGGGACTTTGCATCGGGCGAAGGCGGTGTGCCATGGAGTCATGCAATGGGACCCAACTTACAAGACCAGGCAACCGGCGTGTTCTGGGCTGCTTTTACCTTATTTGCTTGTACAACCGCATCCATTTACTCAGGTGCAGTGATCGAGCGCATAAAACTCAGCGCATTCATTTTGACCGCTGTTTTGCTGGGTTCGGTCGTTTGGATTCTTGGTGCAGCTTGGGGTTGGCATCCAACTGGTTGGATGGTACTCGAGTGGGGCTATCGAGATGTAGCGGCTGCGGGTGTGGTTCACACCATTGCTGGATTCTTTGCGTTGGGTATCCTTATTCCACTCGGTGCTCGCATCGGAAAATTTAACGCCGATGGAACTGCAAACGATTTAAGAGGCCACAACATGCCACTCACCGTGACCGGTCTGATGATGATCATCATCGGCTTTTTCGGCTTTCTTGGCGCTTGTTTAATCTACGATCCTGCCGCGCAGTGGGTAAACATCTATGGCATCCCGTCGAATCTATCCGCGTTTGTATTTATCACTCTGATGGGTATGGCCGGGGGGATCATCGGTGCGTACTTTGTTACTCGAGATCCTTTTTGGATGATGTCCGGCGCACTGGGCGGTATCTTTTCAGTAGCAGCCGGGCTCGATCTGTATTACCCGCCGTTAGGTTTTCTGATTGGGTTTGTGGGCGGCATGATTATTCCTGCCGGCGCTAAGCTAATAGAAAAAATGGGCATTGATGATGCCGTTGGTGCAGTTTCAGTTCACGGCTTTTGCGGTATCTGGGGTTTGCTGGCGGTTGGTATTTTCTGCTCTGGTTATCCAGGCGTAGGCGATATTCCCCCCATCAGTGTTATGGGGCAACTTAAAGGGGCCGGTGTGTGCGTACTACTCGGGTTTGTTCCTGCAATCGTGCTAGGTACTATTTTACGAATGTGCGGTTTGTTACGCGTCAGTGCAGATGTGGAATTACTGGGCATGGATGCGGCTGAAATTCCATCCCACAGTTATCCGGAGTTTTCACGCCGATCTGAAGTCGCGCATCATATCAACGATAGCGCTCGACACACTGACCATCACCAATAAACTCACGATCACAGGAGCTAATTATGAATTCAAGTCCAGTAGATTCATTTGACGGAGCGGCAGCCATATTTACGTTTGCTGCTAACGAAGGACTTTTAAAAGGTACCTTTTGGGTTATGTGCGGTATTCTGGTTTTAGTAGTAGTTGCCAGCATGGTGCATGAGATTGCCGTGAGTAAGCGGATTGCCAGAAGGAGTCAATAGCCTTTAGACGTAAATCGTGCAACAAGGGATTTGCATAAGTCCCTTGTTGCCGTTCTACCGCGTCAAATTACATGTAGGTCGATTGTATGCCGGCCTCGCGCTTGTTTTTAAGTAGATGCTGCTCGAGTCAACGACAAGCGAGCAGTCTCCAAGTGTTCTTTCATTCTCGCAGCCGCTAGTTCAGGTTCGCGAGTTCGTATCGCCACCAAAATTTGCCTGTGCTGTTTGTTGTATAGCGCCATGGTTTCCGAATTAAGCGTAATCTGCCTCATGCGCGACCATTCATCCTGAATACGCACTGCCGAAATTTGCGTGTTGAACCAAATCAACAAGCTATTTCCAGTGGATTGCGCTAACAGGTTATGAAATGCCTGATCTGCCTTTGAAAATTCGATGGGATCAGTTAAGTGCTCATCCATTGAGTCGATCAAGTTTTCCATCTCGTCTATGTCTGTCGTTCGCGCATGCAACACAGCCAACCTGCAAAGGTGAGGTTCAAGTGCAAAGCGAGCGTCAATTAATTCCAGTGGGCGGGCATTTTCTACCAGCATGTTTATTTGTGTGGCTGAACCACTTGCTTCAGCAACATAGGTACCGCTACCGCGTTTGATCTCCACTAAGCCTTCTTCGGCTAAGCGGTTTAGTGCCGCTCTAACGGTGCTGCGGGAAACACCGTATACCTCAGCCAGTTCTCGTTCCGGTTGAAGTCGTTCGCGAGGCGCTCTGTCGCCGTTGGAAATTTCTCGGCGTAGTGTTGCTGCTATTTCGTTAGACCCCAGCCGGGTTGATTTGCTGTCGACCATGGTTGTTTCGCCGATCATGTATTGGCGCCTGAAGATTTTTGATAGCGACCATTATGAACTATTTTTAGTAAATTGGTAGTTAATTGGATCGCATTGGGTTGAAAATGGTTGACGTGTGAATACTACGGCATTAATCTGGGTT
The DNA here is from genome assembly GCA_964390335.1 of uncultured Granulosicoccaceae bacterium. Taxonomy (GTDB): domain Bacteria; phylum Pseudomonadota; class Gammaproteobacteria; order Granulosicoccales; family Granulosicoccaceae; genus Granulosicoccus. The sequence continues at coordinate 35,052 of CAYMHU010000013.1, forward strand.
ATCGGATCAATTATTAATCTCGCAACCAGTATCGAGTTTTGGCTATGGCATTTCCTACTCACGCAGACTACGTAATCATTGGCGCCGGTATACACGGGCTATCTACAGCATGGCGGTTAGCCGAACGTTTGATCGATGCGGGTGAGTCCGTTGAAGGCAGAGTGCTCGTGCTAGATAAATCCGGCATTGCGTCGGGTGCAACGGGTATCGCTTGCGGCGTGGTGCGCAACAACTATTTTCAGCCGGCCATGCGAAATCTCATGGCTCACTCGGTCGATGTGTGGGAAAGCGATCCAGAAGCCTTCAGTTATCATCCGGTGGGTTACATGCAAATATCACCTGAGGTTATGCATGCAGACTGCGCGCAAATTCATGCCGAACAAAAAGCCATTGGTTATGAAAGCGAATTTATTGAAGGCGAAGCCGATTGCATGGCCTACATGAAAGGGCTTTTCAGTGATTGGCGTGCGCAAAATATCACCTCTGTGTTGCACGAAAAGCGAGGTGGATACGCCAACAACACTAAGTCTATGTACGGTTTGGCCAAGAAAGTGGAAGACTTAGGCGTTCGGATTTTAACGGGCGTAGAAGTCACGGGCTTCCACAGTGAGAGCGGGTCAAGTGCGGTTCAGAAAGTTGAAACCGATAAAGGCGCGATCAGTTGCGACCATGTTGTGGTTGCTGCTGGACCTTGGGTCCGTGATTTTTGGTACATGCTGGATCTTCCAAAACAGATCGATGTGAAAGACCTCGACGGTAACGTGCACAAGAATATCGATACCTGGCGTTTCTGGCAGTTGGAAGAAGGTGTGCTCGAAGTTGATCCGGAAATGCAGAAAACAAATGATGGCGGGGCCGCACCGGTCATTCATGTTGACAGCGACGCACCACTGCTATCCGATGAAGATGGATCCTTAATTACAGATGAGCTCTGGGGTATTTACTACAAACCCGATTGGCACTTCAGTGGTATTCAAGGCGGCGCAGCACCCTACAAAGTGGAAACACCTGTGGACGATGTTGCGCTTGACCCATACGGACCGGAAAGTCCGGAGTTTGTGTCGGGGCCGGAATTTGCGCATATGTGGGTGTCGGCGTTATCGCATTGTCAGGAGCGTTTTGCTGGCATGTTGGCCAAGTATCATCGTGACCCGTCAGGTGGCTTAGGGTGTTTTACGCCCGATAGTTTTCCAATATTCGATCGCTTCAAAGATAATGTAACCATCGTTGCAGATAGCAATCATGGCTACAAAATGTTGGGCGTGGGGCGCTTGGTCGCCGACGAGATCATGGGCGAGGAGCAAGATCTTCTAAAGCCATTTCGATTTAATCGTTATCAAACTGGTGAGCTCCATCCAACGTCTAATAGTCCGTTTCCTTGGAGTTAGTCACGCGTACACATTAGCGGGACAATTAAAACTACGAACGAACGGGCGACTTAGAACTATGGGCAAAATTAAAGGATAAAGTCCGGCACTCAGTGCTTATAACATCAATCGATGCAATGCATCGAACATAAACTTAGGGGAGAAAGCATGGCGAAGCGTGACATTGAAGCCTTTGTAGAAGCAGAAGGTCGAAGTGAAATGGTCAAAGAGGTTCGGGCCAAGATTGATGAGTTGGGTATTGAGTATTTATACCTTCAGTTTGTCTCTGTCACCGGACGTATTTGCGGAAAAGGTATTCCGGCAGATCATTGGGAATCCATCGCCGAGAAAGGCTTTCAACTCGTTTATGGTGCAACCATAAACTTATTTACCAACCGTCACGGCGACTACATGGGTTATGGACCTGAAGCTGCCGAGCTGGTTGGTATCCCAGAGCCTGAAACGTTTTGTCAGCTACCTTGGGATAAAAGGGTTGCACGAGTGTTCTGCACCTTGTTCCGTAACCGAGAGGAACGAGAAGAGCCGGGCGCGTTCTTGACGTCTGATTGCCGCGGAAATTTGCGCCGCATTCACAATGACTTCCAGGAAAAACACGGACTGCATTTACGTTCGGGTTTAGAGCCTGAAATGATGTGGCTGAAAAAAGATGAGAATGGCAAGCCTAATGGTGGTTTCTCAAACCCGTACTGTTATCACATAGATCAATTTGAAAGCTTGCGTCCGGTTTATATGAAAGTGCTTGAGTATTCACGCGCGATGGGTCTGGACATGATTCAAGGTGATCACGAAGATGCTCCCGGACAGCTTGAACTCAACTACACCTATGACGATTGCATGCGCACCGCCGACCGGTTGACTACCTACCGACAAATCTGCGCGCAAGTCGCACGCGAGTTTAACCTGATTGCCTGCTTTATGACTAAGCCGTTCATGGGTGTGTCCGCCAGTGGTTGTCATCACAATATCTCCTTGTGGAAGGGCGGCAGCGACAAAGATAAGCCTTTGGGTCAGAAAGTACGAGCCGCAATGGACGAAGTGTTTACGTATCGTTCCGGTGGTGACAATACGTTTATGCCGGAAGGGGATGATCCACAAATGCCGGGTATTGTTGGGCAGCACGCTATTGGCGGTATGGTGAAACATCTAGACGCCTTAACGGTTATTGGGTGTTCAACAGTGAATTCGTATCGCCGTTTATGGGATACCGGATTCTGGGCGCCAGTGTTCAAAGACTGGGGTTTTCAAAACCGAACAACAGGTTTAAGAATCTCTGCGCCGGGTCGATTTGAATTTCGCTCTGTAGATTCCATGGTTAACCCATACTTAATGGCGTCTGCATTGTTAACGACAATGGACGATGGACTATCCAACGAAATTCCTTGCGGTAAGCCCGAAGAGCGAAATATTTACGAAGCCATGGAAGCTGGTAAACAAGTTGAAAAACTGCCTATGTCATTAGGTGATGCGCTGATTGCTTTGTCTAAAGATGAAGTTGTGCAAGCGGCCATGCCGGGTGAAATGTATCGTTTGTTTGATGAGTACAAAACCGACGAGTGGGAAAGATTCATGCACACCACCACTGATTGGGATTCGGAAACGTATATGGACTATCTGCCGTAGCAATAAGCGACGGCACGTCTTAATAACAATTTATTTAACATTAGAATAGGAGGCAAGCCATGTGTGGCATTGCAGGCCTTATCCATCGCGGTAAATCCTCGTCGGTGGGGGCAGAAATGACATCGATGCTTCAGGCATTGAAGCACCGGGGGCCAGACTCCACTGGATTCGCGGTTTATGGAGAGCCCAAAGCGGGCGATTACATCATGCGAGTTAAGGTGGCAGAACGCGAGTACATGGACCGCGGCCATGGTGTGCAAGCGGTTTTAGAAGAGCGTATCAAGCAGCTTGAAACGGTGCTTGATCAGCACAAAGCTGAAGTGCGCGCGAAAGAGCAGGTCACACCCTACGCATTACGATATGTACTTGGGCACGAGGGTGACACTGAAGACATGGCGCGTCATATTGAAGAGTTTGAAGGGCTGGAAATATTATCGTTGGGCAACGGGCTTGAATTGATCAAAGATTTAGGTGATGCATCGGAAGTGTCAGAAGCCTATGATCTGTCTGACTTTAGTGGTACCCATGCAATTGGTCATACCCGCATGGCAACAGAATCTGACGTCGATATTCGTTCAGCGCATCCTTACTGGGCTTTTCCTTATAACGATATTTCGGTGGTGCATAACGGCCAAATAACCAACTACTGGATTAAGCGACGACAAATGGAACACAAGGGGCATCGATTCATGTCTAATTGTGATTCTGAGTTGTTGGCTGTTTACACTGCAGACAACCTTGCAAACGGTATTTCTCTTGAAGACAGTTTGCGACAGTCAGTAGAAGAAATAGACGGTGTGTTTACCTACCTTGTTGCCACGGGTGATCAGCTTGGAATGGCTAAAGACTGCATGGCAGCTAAACCGCTAGTGTTATATGAAAGTGACGATTTAATCGCCATGGCATCAGAAGAAGTTGCTATACGCGCTATCTTGCCGCAGGAAATAGACACGACCGACCCATATGACGAGGAGGTGCGAGTATGGCAAGCGTAAGCGATGCCGAACTAGCGGCAATGTCACAAGAAGAGCGGGCAGCAGCGCTCGGTATGACTACCGAGCAGCTAACTGGTCGCTCCACTATGATCGAATTCAACATTGATGAAGAAGAGCGTTTTCTCTATCCGTGGGCACCTGAAGTTTTATATAACAAACGTGCCGAGCTGGACACGGGAGATATGTCCACCACGGAAGTTAACGACCGAATTCGTGAGCTGATGAATGAAGGCTATGGCCACATCACTATTAAAGATCCACGAGGCAAACACTCAATAGCGGTGGGAATACTAAGCCGCTTGATTTTGGAGGTCGAAGGTTCATTGGGTTATTTTGGTGTTGGATTAATTGATGGTCCCAATGTTCGTATAAAAGGCCGGGTAGGTTGGTCATGCGCAGAAAACATGATGTCTGGCACAGTCGTCGTTGAGAAGAATGCCGGTTCCACATTTGGTGCGGCAATCCGTGGCGGCGATTTAGTTTGCAAAGGCTCTGTTGGCTCGCGTACCGGCATCGATATGAAAGGCGGCACCATTTTAGTCGGTGGCGATACCGGCGCTTTATCAGGTTTTATGATGCAGCGTGGTCGCATGGTTGTGTGTGGCAATGCAGGCAAGAATCTGGGCGATTCAATGTACGATGGCACCATTTTCATCGGTGGTGAAATTCAGTCATTGGGTGTTGATGCAGTCGAGGCCGAGCTCACCGATTTGGACAAAGCCTGGTTAACACGGAAACTAAGTCAATACGAATTGATGCCAGACAAAGGTGTTGATCATTTTACAAAAGTCGTGTCGGGCAAACAGCTATGGAACTACGACAATCTAGAGCCGAATGAAAAGAAGCTCATTCTATAAATCCGATACTGACACGAGGCGACAATCTGATGGATGAAGTAAAAAATAAGCTAAAACGCGACGTGAATCGGTTAGGTTCATCATTCGTATTTCCTCCGCATGTCATGGATGACATACACATTAAATCCGAACTTGGACGGTATCGCATGCGCGGTTTCTCCTTGTTTAAGAAAATACCGCACTGGGATGATTTAACGTTTCTTCCCGGCACGTTGACACGGTTTGTTATCGAAGGTTACCGCGAAAAGTGCGAAACCAAAACCATTATTGGTCCGCGTGCGAAGAAGCCCATTGAGTTGGACATACCGGTATACATCACTGGCATGAGTTTTGGTGCCCTGTCTTATGAAGCTAAAACAGCGTTAGCCCGCGGGGCCACTATGGCCGGTAGTGCAACGTGTTCGGGTGAGGGGGGCATGATTCCTGATGAACGCCGCTACTCATCCAAATGGTTTTATCAATGCATACAATCTCGCTATGGATTTAATCCCAATCATTTAGTGTTAGCCGATGGTTGTGAATTTTTCATAGGCCAGGGATGTAAAGTGGGCTTAGGTGGTCACTTAATGGGGCAGAAGGTAACCGACCAAGTTGCCGAAATGCGATCGTTGCCTGCCGGCATTGATCAACGCTCGCCTGCACGACATCCGGATTGGTTAGGCCCGGACGATCTTGCGCTGAAAATACAGGAAATTCGCGAAGCCACTGACTGGCAAATTCCTATCCAGCTCAAGCTCGGCGCTGCACGTGTTTACGATGATGTGCGCATGGCCGTTAAGTGTGATCCCGATTCAATCTATATTGACGGTATGGAAGGTGGCACAGGAGCCGGCCCGCACTTGGCAACAGAAGACACGGGTGTGCCTGGTATGGCAGCCATTCGTCAGGCTCGTAAAGCGATTGATGATCTGGGCAAACGTGGCGACATCACGCTAATTTATGCAGGTGGTATTCGAAACGGTGCTGATATCGCTAAAGCCATTGCGCTTGGTGCAGACGCTATCGCTATTGGGCACTCGGCAATGATGGCCTTAAATTGCAACAAAGACATCCCTGAATCTAACTACGAAGAAGAGATGGGTGTGGAGCCGGGTTATTGCTACCATTGTCATACGGGTCGTTGCCCGGTTGGTGTTGCCACTCAAGACCCGCAGTTACGTGCAAGGCTTAACCCCGATGAGGCAGCCGAGCGTGTGTATAACTTTCTGCACACGTTAACGATTGAGGCGCAGTTGTTTGCTCGTGCTTGCGGTAAAACCAACCTGCACTCATTGGAGCCTGAAGATTTGGCTGCACTGACTATGGAAGCATCCGCTATGGCCGGAGTTCCGTTGGCTGGCACTGAACATACTGTTGGTGTCGAAGATTACCACCACCTATAGAACAGGAGACACACAATGGCTGGTACACAATATCGTGGCTCCGACATCAAAGACGTCGATCAGTTTTTAAAAGACAAAGACGGACTTGACAGTGAGCGTGAAAAGGAAATTGGTCAACACATTGGTTATCGCTATGACGTTAACCTGGTGCCGGATTATGACCGCATCACACCCTTTTTGAAAAAGTACATGGATACCATGGGGTGGGATGATCTGAATTGGCTGGAAGATGTGCATATGGGTTACGAAGACGGTAACCCTGCGGTATTCGATCGCAATATCAATGGTTGGGTGCGAGTGCCCGAATCCATCAAGCTACCTGATAACCAGCAAGATCGAGACATGATTGCGCGTGAGCTTCTGGTTAAGTTTCAGATGTCTGACAGACATCCGTTGGTATCGTTGCGCAAGGCATATATGAAGTTTTAATGAGTTATCAGCATGCATCAACACATGCTTACACCGTGTGTTGATAGTGTTGCTGACATTGCTTAGGTTAAATAGCGAACATGAGTGTTGAGTCGGTCATCAATGTGCAGGGATTGACGAATAAGAACATTGAGTTAACGGAGCGTTTTCTGCGTTGGCAATGTCGCGTTCGGCAAATTGCTATGCGTGATCATTTTGGTCGGCCCGATGATGCCATTACCCCCGCGCTTACCTTGCTCGGTGAAACTGAACCAATGGGACACATCATTACCTTGATTTCCAAATGGGGTGTGCATTCCAAGACGCCTGAAATGAAGCATATGGTGAAGCGGACAAATGATCCGGCGCAACGTCGTGATAAAGCGTTGGAGTTTTTCCAGTCAACGTATTACCAGAACATACAAGAGTTTAATGACTCGCTAACGGCCACGTTCCCACCTGGCTCACCGGGGGCAGAAAAAATCGAAGCCGCCGGGGAATGTACGCTAACCTTCGAGGCCTACGGTCAGCGCTTCGATTTAGAGTGTGCAGTAAATCGGTTGTCCCGGGATAACCCCATGTATCAAGCGACTTACTGGCACAACTTGCTGTTTAATCCAACGTTGCATCCCGACATTGTCATATTGCAGTTTGCACCGAATTGGAATAGAAGTCGTGCTCAGTCAACGTAGTTTGATCGTTAACGCATTGATAAACGATCATGTCAATTTCCGATATATCAACTGAATCAGCACAACCAGGGTCGCTTGTGCAGCCCGTATTCGAAACACCCTATGAACGACGCGGTGTGCTCACACCCGGAATGCCTATTTTACCCAGTGGCGTCGAGCGTCACCCGATTCCAGGCGGTGGATCACGATCAGTGGCCATTCATACTGGTGACGAGATCTCGCTGCTGAATTTTGATGGCCGACAAATAGCTGAGATGGTTTTCTTTACACCGGACGGAAACAGTGATCCCGGACGTCTGGGTGTCAGTTTGCCATCAGGTGGCGATCAAACAGCCACAGGAATTCAATACACGCTAGCCAATGGTGGACAATCTGGTGCGCGAGTATTAAACGCGTTAAAAGCGGCTCGATTTGATCTTGGTAACGCAAAAGCGATTCGGGTTTTTCATAATGAGTCGCGCGCAGGCGAACTGGAGACCTACAACGCCGACAGTGATGGCCTTTTAGTTGTGGCAGCACCTGGCGGTCCAATGCAGCCCGATCAGCAAAATGCGCCCAGCGATATCATTTTATATATAAGGCGCGCGAATCCCGTTGATGGAAAAGCGAATCTCGCACCCCCTGATCCACTTGCCGATCCGCTTGATGATATCAATATTAAGCCTGGCGCTGCACATAGCTATGAGGTGAAAAAAGGTCAATACATACAGGTTCTTGATGTGCAGGGCCGTGAATGTTCTGACTTTCAGGCATTCTCGATGCGAGCACTTGATAAAGGGTTGGAGCGTGAAATCGATCCAACCACCACCCGATCGTTAGTGGGGTCGTTATATCCCGCGCCAGGTATCTTTTCAAAATATTTTTCAGTCGATCAAGAACCGTTGGTCGAGATAGTACAAGACACCTGTGGTCGACACGATACCTTCGGGCTAGCATGCACTGCCCGCTATTACGAAGATTTAGGCTACCCAGGCCATATCAATTGCTCAGACAACATGAATCGGGATCTTGCGCGATTTAATATCAAACCCAGAGGTGGTTGGCCTGCAATTAATTTCTTTTTTAACACCCTGTTGGATGATACCAACGCGATTGGTATGGATGATCCATGGTCTCGTCCTGGCGATTATGTATTACTGCGAGCATTGTCTGACCTAGTGTGCGTGAGTAGTGCATGTCCTTGCGATGTTGATCCCGCCAATGGCTGGAATCCAACAGACATACAAGTGCGTGTGTATAACAGCAACGAAGACTTTAAGCGATCCATCGGTTGGCGCAAATCGGTGGAGGCCGATATGGAAAACACAAAAGAAACTGGCTTTCATGAATGCTTTGCCCGGCATACAAGAAATTTTATCGAGTACAACGGCTATTGGCTCGCAGATCAAATGACGCAGCACGGGGCCATAGAGGAATACTGGGCCTGCCGGGAAAAAGCGGCCATCATGGATTTATCTCCTTTAAGAAAATATGAAGTATTGGGGCCTGATGCTGAAGCACTAATGCAATTAGCGCTGACTCGTAATATGAAAAAACTCAGTGTTGGCCAAGTTGTATATACCGCCATGTGTTACGAACACGGGGGTATGATTGATGATGGAACTGTATTCAGATTGGGCGATACCAATTTTCGTTGGGTCGGTGGAAATGATGACAGCGGCTTGTGGTTAAAACAACTGGCCGCAGAACGAAATTTTAATGTATGGGTTCGACCGTCCACTGATCATCTGTGTAATGTGGCTGTTCAAGGACCGCTGTCACGAGACATATTAGCTGACATTATCTGGATACCGCCCACCCAGCCAACAATCGAGGAGCTTGGTTGGTTTCGATTTGCAGTTGGTCGCTTAGGCGACTTTCATGGACCTGCTTGTGTGGTCAGTCGTACTGGATATTCCGGTGAACTCGGGTACGAGGTATTTTGTCACCCGAAAGATGCCACAGAAATTTTTGATGCGATCTGGCAAAGTGGTGAACCGCGCGGCATGGTGCCCTTAGGGTTATCGGCGTTGGATCTATTGCGAATTGAATCGGGTTTAATCTTCGCGGGGTATGAATTTTCAGACCAAACCGACCCCTATGAGGCCGGAATTGGTTTTACTGTGCCGCTGAAATCCAAAGAAGACGATTTTATTGGCCGGGCAGCATTAGAACAACGTAAAGCGCATCCACAGCGAAAGCTGGTTGGTTTAGATATCGAAGGCGGTGTTGTGCCGGTAAGTGGGGATTGCTTACGTGTAGGCAAAGCGCAGGTTGGGGAAATTACGTCTGCCATGAAGTCACCAAAATTGGGTAAGGTTATCGCGTTGGCGCGCCTTGACATAACCCATGCTGACATCGGCACAGCAATTGATGTCGGGCAACTGGATGGACATCAGAAACGGTTAAAAGCGGTAGTTGTGCCGTTTCCTCATCACGACCCAACCAAGGAACGGGTTAAAGGAAATTACGAAACACTAGTGTAGGACTAAGTGCATTGGACTCCCCAAAATTAAATCGCCAAGCTGCCGATCTTCCATTCAACAAACAAGCGTCCGAATCTTATACCTTACCATCACGATATTATCTGGATGATGATATTTACAATGCGGAATTATCGGCGATCTTTTACCGGCAATGGTGGTACGCCGGTCACTCGAGTCAATTGCCGAACCCGGGAGATTTTTTAACCACAGACATTGGCGATCAAAGTTTGTTTGTCACCAAAGACAAACAAGGCGAGCTGCGCGCCTTTTACAACGTGTGTCAGCATAGAGGGCATGAATTGGTGCGTGGTACTGGTCATGCGAAGGCAATTGTTTGCCCTTATCATGCGTGGACCTACAACCAACACGGTGAGTTAATTGCTGCGCGCAATTCCAAGAATGTACCCAACTTTAACAAATGCGAATTCTCACTAAGCCCTGTACGTGTCGAAGTGTTCTGTGGAATGGTGTTTATTAATTTGGATAACGATGCCACTCCTTTGAGTGAGATGGCCTCAGGCTTAGAACGAGAGATTCGCGACTATTGTCCCACTGTGGACTCTTTGCAGTATGTGGCGAGAGATCGCTATGAAGTGTCGTGCAACTGGAAAGTCATGGTTGATAATTTTTTGGAGTGTTATCACTGTGCACCAGCGCATAAGGATTTCGTCGATCTGGTGGATATGAAAAGTTATCGCTCAACCAATAAGGGCATCTATTCCAGCCATATTTCCAATGCTGCTCGATCAACCAGTAATAAAGCGTATGAATTCGAAGTAGGCGAGGTTGATTTTGGGTATGCAGGCTGGTTTTTATGGCCAAACTTAACAATCTGGGCCTATCCGGGCGAAGCTAATTTGTCGGTACTGCAAATGAATCCGGATGGTAGCAACAGAACCATAGAGTTTCAAGATTGGTTTGTACCTGATGGAAAAATCACAGATCAACTAAAACAGACTATTGATTACCAGAAGGATGTATTGCAACCAGAAGATATCGGTTTATGCGAAAGTGTTCAACGCGGATTGAAATCTCGCGGATACAATCAAGGTCGATTTATTGTCGATAAAGAACAAACCGAGCTATCCGAACATGCTGTCCATCATTTCCAATCAATGGTCGTCGATGCTTTAGGCGCAGACCTAGATTAGCCGCGCCTAAGGCATTTAAGTGGCACGGAGCATTTAAGTGACGTGGAGTTAGGCCAGGTCCAACATTTTTTTACGCTGATTTGCCCACGATCGAAGTATTTGATCGATCGCCAACCCGATAGCAGCAACGCAAAACCCCAACACCAGTCCGTTACCAACCCCGGTTTTATCAGATAGAGATTTCAATATCAGTTGTCCAAGATCATCCGTGCCAATCAATGCACCAATGATTACCATGGATAACGCAAAAATCACGGTTTGATTAATCCCAAGCGCTATGTGAGGGAAAGCCATAGGCAACTCTAACGAGAAGAAACGCTGGATACGATTAACGCCTGACATTGATACCGCTTCATGCAATGCGCCGGGCACGCTGCGCAATCCTTCCACGGTGTAGCGGGCAGCAGGTATGGTTGCGTAGACCACGATGGCTATGAGCACCGACGTATCGGTTACGCCGAACAACATCATGACGGGAATCAAGTAAATAAATGACGGGAATGTTTGAAACGTATCGCACACGGTGAGCAGGAATCTGGCAGAGGTCTGGTGCTGTGCGAATATAGTGCCTGCAACGATACCGATAACACCCGAAATCAGTACAGCCATCGTCATTAGATAGCTCGTGATTAGCGCTCTGTCCCACCATTCAGTTAGCGCGATAAACAATAGGAAACCACCGACCATCAGCGCAGAGCGAACGCCGCTGACGATAAAAGCGGTACCCATAGCCAAGGTGAACGTCGCCGCAACAGGCATACTCAGATAGGCTGTTTTCACTGGAATGAGCACTTGCGTAATAAACCACTCATTGAAGCCTTTAAGCGTGTAGAAAAACGTGTCCCAAATCCAATCGACACCGGCTTGCCAGAATTGCTCAGTGGTGATGCCTTTGTTATGGGGTATCAAATAAAAATAATTAAACGTGTCCTTGAATACAAATCGACCTAAATACGCAATGACAACACCAGCCGTAAAAATACCAAGAAAAATCAGCGAATATTTGTGTCTTTCGCGAAACGATTGATCCGCAAAGTAATCCGTTTGTTTGTTGGCCCATGCGAGTGATAAGCGATCAAGCACGATGGCTATCAATACTATGCAAACCCCGATCTCGAGCGCTAAGCCAATGCGCAGTCGATTTAATGCGATCAGTAAGTCGTTACCCAATCCTTTCGCACCAATCAATGATGCGATAACCACCATGGCCAGGCATTGCATAATGACTTGATTTACACCAATAAGAATATCTCTGCGCGCGGTTGGAATTTGTACCTTTCTGAGTAATTGCCAGTTACTACAGCCGGACATACGACCAGCTTCGGTAACTTCCGGAGGCACTTTCTTTAAGCCAAGCAGCGTTAGTCTGACCATGGGTGGGGTGGCAAAAATGATGGTGGCAATCGCACCGGCATGATCGCCAATACCGAAAAACACCATGACTGGAATCAAATAAGAGAAGTGCGGCATAATCTGCGCAACATTCAAAAGTGGATTCAGAATAGTTTCCACTGTTTTGCTTTTGTGGGCCCACACGCCGAACAGTAAGCCCAACAGCACAGCGATTGGCGCAGCGATTAACACGAACGACAAGGTCTGCATTGACGGTTCCCATTGACCGAATACCGCAATGTAGACAAATGCTAAGCCTGCGAAAAGTGCTAGCCGCACACCACTCAGCGCATAACCTAGCAAAGCCGCGCCGCCTGCAACCACTGTCCAAGGCATTGCTGGCCAGCGTGCCCATTCATTCTCGCTTGCCCAATCCCAGCTGGTAAAACTGACAATGGTTTTTACACCACCGAGCAATAGTTCGCGAACAAACTCAATCAGAAACAGTACAACGCCCGATGCACTCCGGGTTAACTCTTTCATTAGGGGTTTCTGTTCGAACTCTTCAATTTCAGGATCGTATACCTCGATGGGCCACCATTCGTACATTACGAAATCGACGCTATTGTTTATTGCGATTGGCAGTCCCTGTATTAGTGGTGGCAAGCGCCAAAGAATGTTTCCATCAGCCGGTGTGATAATCACGCACAGCGCCAGAAATACGATTACAAGCAGCGCAAATTGAAGCCATTTGTTCTGCTTTAATTGGTGGATCATGCGTTGGCTGCCTGATTTGATTGATTGCCAAACAGCACACTAATAACTTTGGACGAATCGATTGTGCCAACAAGCTCGCCAGTGTTATTTACAACGGCTACGGGGTGCTGTGCATTCAAAATGGTTTGAGCCACGCTTTCTAAAATGGCGTCTTTAGGTACTTTCAAATCGCTGCCGGGTTGACTTCCAGCGGTCGTATTCATAATGGATTCAACTTTAAGTACCTTTTCTCGAGGTACCTCTTCGGTGAATTTCCTGACGTATTCCGTGGCGGGGTTGAGTACTATGTCGGCAGGTTTATCCAGCTGTTCTATGATGCCGTCTTTCATTATGGCGATTCTGTCTGCTAACCTGAGCGCTTCATCAAAATCGTGTGTTACGAATAAAATAGTTTTGCTTAAGGATGTCTGTAAACGTAAAAACTCATCTTGCATTTCTCGGCGAATAAGCGGATCCAACGCGGAAAACGGCTCATCCAGAAACCAGATATCGGGCTCGATGGCCAGTGAGCGGGCGATACCGACCCGTTGCTGTTGTCCGCCGGAAAGTTGTCGTGGAAAGTAGTTTTCGCGACCGGTTAAGCTAACCAGATTGATCATTTCGGCAGCGCGCGCAATACTGTCTTTCGTGCTCATGCCTTTTACTTGTAGTGGGAACGCAATGTTCTCCAGTACTGTTTTGTGGGGTAATAGTGCAAAACTCTGAAACACCATTCCCATTTTACTTCTACGCAGTTCAATGAGCTGCTTGCTATTCATACGCGTTATATCTTCACCTTCGATGAAGATCTTTCCAGCGGTTGCGTCTGTTAACCTTGAAATACACCGAAGCAGGGTTGATTTTCCCGAACCGGACAGACCCATTACAATCAGGAGTTCACCCTGATGAACATCGAATGATGCGTTGTTAACGCCTACAACGCACCCCGCTTTTTGAAACTCTTCGGAATCTACAACGCCGTTACTGCGCTGCATCATTTGATTGGCATTGTCACCAAAAATTTTATAAACGGATTCGCAGCGAATAACCGGCTCGCTGTTTGAACTAGTAGAGTTTAGCGACATGATCTATGTTTGTGCTTATGAGCAAACTGTGTTGATTGTGATAGTGATTATCAGCAGCTTACACATCGATAAATTTAAAACAAGCCCTTCTGATAAAACAGCTTATCAGAAGGGCAATGTGCAGAGAACGAGTCTCCGACTATTAAGACATGCTTTATTGTTTTAATTTATTTAGTCCAAGGCATCCAAACGCCCTCATTATCAGCAAGCCATTTAGCCGCCGCATCTTTGTGGTCCATTTTATCGATATCCACTAATGCAGCCATCTGGCCAATCTGAGTTGTACTGAAGTCCACTTTGCTGAATGCTGTGTAAGCTGCAGGGTGTGTTCTTGGGAACTTGTAGTTTGCCGCTTTCTTCAACCAGCCTTTAGGAGAGCCGCATTTACCGTCGCCACCATCAGACTTTCGGCATCCCTCTTCATATGGAGGGAATTCGATAAACGTGAATCCATCGGCATCAGTGAAGTTAGGCGTCCAGTTAAATACAATGGTTCCGCGACCTTCTTTTTTAGCGGACGCTAATTCAGTCCATAGTGCATCTGCACCACCGGCGAATTTCACAGTCCATTTGTCGGCTAAACCGAGTGCTTCTAATCGCTCTGGCATTAAATCACCATGCCAGCTTTGAGGGCCTTCGAGCCATCGTCCTTTGCCACCTGAATCAGCGGTTGTAAAATTCTCATGACAGTCTTTTAACGCTTCCCAGTTGGGTAAGCCAGGACACAAGTTCTTTTCAATAACCCAAGTAGGAACGCCCATTTCTTCTAACGTTGTCGCTGAGTGGGTGCCCGCATCTATAACACCGCCTTTTTGCATCGCGTTGTAGAAAGACTTCCCAAAGGTGGATTGCCACACTTCATGTGAGATAGTCACATCACCGTTCCGGATGGATTCATAAACAGCCTGTGAGTCCGCGGGTACATATTCAACGTTATTTCCCATACTTTCAAACATGCCGCCCAGGACATAGGCCATGACAACCTGGCTTGACCAGTTGTGGATTGGGATAACGATGGGAGAAGTGCTGTCGGCAGCTTTTGCCGGGTTAACAGATGAAACTAAAGCAATCGCGCCTGCTGTAAGCAGGGTTTTGATTGGTCTGATATTGGTTTTTTTCATTTGTGTATTCCTCCAGTGTTGATGTTGTGTATGCAGATCCTGATTTTTATTGATCTTCAGCATTCACATCATGTATCAAGCGAGTTCCTAATGCAATGCGTGCAAGCAGATGAAGTCTAATTTTATCCTACTCCAACAACTTTGCATCTATTTTGGTATTTAATTGGTATGTGTAGGTGCGAAAATTTTGGCGATTTATAGTCCCCATCGGGTGGAATCTTCGCCGTACAAATAGCCTTAGATGCTAGCCCCCGATGGAGAATCAGAGCGTTTTATAACAGTAGCCTCCATGTCGCTATTGGGCTGCAACGTTGAGTTAAATCGACATTGACTTGAACACGTTCCAGTTTGCCCTGGCGTGCAAACGATCCGAATACTGGCATGTTGCGCAAACGACTCAAGTATTTATTCACATGGCTCGGTCTGCCTTACAATGCGTTTTGAACTTCTCATTTGGACTTTCGCATGAATTCAATTCCGTCCGGTGCTATTTCGATAGCAACCAGGTTGGCTAAAGCCGACGATTTCATTGACACAACTACCGGCGCGATAACCCCACCGATTCATACCTCAACAACCTACGCACGCGATAACCGGTATCGACCAATTAATGACTCTAATATATATGGCCGAGACGATAACCCCAGTTTTATTCAAGCGGAACGTGTCATTGCAGAACTAGAAGAGGGTGAAGAAGCTTTACTGTTCGCATCGGGAATGGCCGCTATTGCGGCGGTGTTTTACACATTTGGCAGCGGCGCACACGTTGTATTACCAAAATCCATGTATTGGGGTGTCTATAGCTGGACAAGACGATATTGCGATCGTGCTGATATTCGCGTTAGCTATTATGACCCATCTGATACCACGAGTATAGAACATGCAATGGATGGCAAGGCGCGTACCGATATGGTTTGGGTGGAGACGCCGACAAACCCGATGATGCACGTTACCGATATCTCGTTAGCTGCTGAGATCGCACATACGGCGGGCGCCATCTTAGTAGTGGATAACACCACTCCAACCCCTATCTTTACTCAACCAATAAAATTCGGTGCCGATTTGGTTGTGCACTCTGCAACGAAAACGTTAAACGGTCATAGCGATGTGATTGCTGGGGCGCTTGTAACAAAAAACACTAACGACTATTGGCAGCGTATCGTTGAAGAACGACACGGCGCTGGAGCCATTCCCAGTCCGTTTGACGCATGGTTGTTGCTACGGGGTATGCGCACGCTGTACATTCGTGCCATGCAAGCAAGTTCCAATGCGCAGCGCATTGCAGAGTTTTTGCAACAACACCCAAACGTTGAATCGGTACTGTACCCCGGTTTAGAAAGTCACTCAGGACACGAAATCTCGCAACGCCAAATGACAAACGGATTTGGTTCGTTGTTATCGTTTACCGTTGTCGGTACGGATAAAGAAGCACTGGCTGTTGCAGGTAAGTTGAATTTAATTGTCTCCGCAACATCGTTGGGTGGTGTTGAAACGCTTGTGGAACACCGTTTCAGTGTAGAACCACCAGAAACTAATGTACCAAAGAATTTACTGCGCTTAGCGGTCGGCATTGAGAGCTGCGAAGATCTCTGCGCTGATCTGGAACAAGCATTATAACTATTGAATTTATCTACAGAATGCTCCAAGGATTTGCATTTTGGTCTTACTGGGGCAAAAATGTCAGTAATACGCGACAAACTATTTGAAGATTGAATTATTCGATACAATCCGTATAATCTGTGTCAGAGTACCGTAAGTTTACTTGGCATAATGCACGAAATAGCCAGATCCTGTTAGGGATATCGCCTAATAAGTTCGTTACGTACTCATCGTTTGTTCACTGGAGCGCAAGAATGGAATTCCACGACGCTAAAGATTGTTGTAACCATTTGCCCGCTTTTTCCGGCAAGAACAAAGCGTCTGTTGACGTGTCCGTAATTGGTTCCGATCTCAACTACAAACAAATCGTAAAAGAACTGTTGCATGACGCCGGCTATTCGCCGCGTACTCATGACGTTTCTCCTGAAGCCTTACAATCTGAATGTGCGAATGTGGTTGTTGTTTGTTTTCGCGCAGAAACTGACGGACCAAAGCCATTCATTCCGGCTGTATGTAATGGCAAACGAGTTGTTGTGTTTTCCAATCATACGACGGAAGTGTCAATCGTTCACTGTTTGGAGAACGGTGCCCATCACCATATCTTCGCTGATCAGTCATCTACGATTTTACAAGCGCGCCTGGAGGCCGCGTTGCGTCAACACGACAATGGGTTTAACCGTTTTCTCGAAGTCGAGCCGTTCAGGTTCGATCTGGAACGCAGGAATATTTACTTGGATAATAAGTTGGTTAACTTAAGTCCCAAAGAATACGAGTTCGCTTACTACCTGTTTGTGAATAGACACCGTGTTGTAGTAAACGCTGAATTGATGATGTCGGTTTGGTCGTTACCGGCAAACATGGATGCTCGCAGAATCGATACAGCTGCATGTCGAGTACGCAAAAAACTACAACTGACAGAAAATTCTTCCGGTTGGTGTTTGCGGCGGATTCGGCGAGTGGGTTATGAGCTACTTTGTAAAGCAGAACTGGATAACTCATTGACGTCTCCAATTCACGCTTTCGCTGAACCGCATAAGGCCAAAGAATTCGGACAGATTGAACACACTAGCGATTTGAATCCGCTGATTACCAAATATGCCAATGCATAGTTGTCATAGTCGTTCGGTACATTAAATAACGCTTAAGCCTTTCTTGCCAACACCCAGTCTGCCGTGCTTAACGACACCGCGTCTTATGGATGCGGTTGGCGCAATCTGAAATAAATCTCCGTCTTTTCCACACAGCTGTTTAGCGATACCGTGTGCTTTAGCAACGCTCAACTGGGCTTGCATATGATGCGTTTCTCCATGCACTGGAATGAGTAAATCGGGCTTAATAAAACGGTATAGTTGTTTTAGTTCGTCCACCGATGGATGGCCGGATGCATGTATTTGTAAGTGTGTGGTCTCTGGTGTAATCACTTGAACGCCCAGCGACTTTAATCTATCGATGAGCGCATCGATTTGCGCTTCGTTGCCGGGTATTGCGCGCGCGCTGAATATAACCGTGTCTCCGGCCTGCAAAGACAGATTCTTAAACGTGTCGTAGCTGAGTCGATTTAATGCCGTGCGCGGTTCGGCTTGACTGCCGGTTGCTACCAGCAGCAGCGTATGCTTGGGTAAATAACCCAGGTGTTGCGCATCGACCAAGGTTTCTGAGTGTTCCCATAAGCCGACAGTGCGTGCTGCAGACACTGTGTTTATTAGTGATCGTCCTAGCAGGCCTAAATGGCGTTGGGTTTGGGTTGCGATTTTGGCAAGCGTATTGAGACGGGCGATGTTACTGCCAAAACAAGCAACAACAACCCGGCCCTGGGCCTGTTCTATGGTGTTCAATAAGCCTGAGTACAGGTCTCCCTCAGAAATTGAGTGACCAGCGCGGTCTGCGCAAGTTGAATCACATACCATTGCATTGATGCCCGTGTCACCAATTGCCTGATAGTGCTTGGCGCTATAGTGGTGGCCTACTTGCGGTTGGCTGTCGAGCTTCCAGTCGGCCGTATGAAAAGCACTACCGGCAGCGGTACGCACCACCAAGCCACACGGGTCGGGGATAGAATGCGTGTGCGCGACCCATTCGATGTCGAAGCACCCGATGTCGAAACGATCCCCTGGCTCCACAATGCGGATGGGAACTTTGCGCTCCAGATTGTGTTCAATGAGTTTGCGTCGTAGCATTTCGGCAGTAAACGCGGTAGCGTACACTGGGCATTGCAATCTAGGCCACAAATGCGGAACGGCACCAATGTGATCTTCATGCGCATGCGATAATACCAATCCCTGTAATTGCTGAACTCGCTCTACAATGAACACTGGATCGGGCATTTGCACATGAAAGCCGCTGTTGTTGGTACCATCGGTATCACGAAAAGTAACACCACAGTCAACCATCAGCCATTGGTCATCATGGCCATACAGGTTCATGTTCATGCCAATTTCACCGCAACCGCCCAAGGGGACGAACCAAAAGTCGTGTCGATCAGGTGTCATAGAATGTTGCTGTATTATTGTGGGACCAACAAGGAACGCGAAAAACCGCTATAACAGGTACTAGAAACTTAGCGCAGCCTATTATTATTATGTATACATTGCTCATTATATTCTTTTTGGTTTCCATCATTTTCTCTTTTTTGTGTTCCATCTGGGAAGCTGTGCTGCTCAGTATTACCCCATCTTTTGCTGCAATAAAACGTCAGGAGGGCGGGGAAGTTGGTCGAACACTGGATGAATTCAAAGCGAATATTGATCGTCCGCTAGCTGCCATCCTAACGTTAAACACCATTGCACATACGGTGGGCGCTATTGGTGTTGGCGCGCAGGCAACATCTATCTGGGGGGCGTCAATTATCTCGACGGCCGTTGTGCCGGTAGTTGTCACACTGGCCATATTAATTTTATCTGAAATTATTCCGAAAACGATAGGCGCAAATTACTGGCGCGAACTGGCCTCGTTTACCGTTGTGTCCTTGAAATTCATTCTGAAAGTCCTGGCCCCGTTGGTGTTCATCAGCCAGCTCATCACAAAAGCCTTGAAGAAAGATAAACAGGCCAGTGTGTTCAGTCGAGCCGATTTCACCGCCATGGCCGAACTTGGTAGTCAGGAAGGTGTGTTTGATGAAGGTGAATCGGAGTTACTAAAGAGTTTCTTAAGGTTCGATTCAATTCTGGCAAAAGATGTTATGACACCGCGCACCGTTGTGGTCGCAGCAGATGAGAAAACGCCTATCCTCGATTTTCATAGAGCACACCCCAATCTCAGATTTTCTCGTATTCCGGTTTATGCGGATTCATTAGACGTGGTTACCGGTTATGTGCTTAAAGATCAGATGCTAAACCGTTTGGTAGACCAGCTTGCAGCCTCAGGCGGTCAGACAACGAGTCAATCCCAAATGCAATCTCTGCGCCGAGATATTATCGTTGTACACGAGCAGGAACCGATACCTCAATTGTTTAATGACTTGCGTGAAAAGCGGGAACATATCGCACTGGTCGTCGATGAGTTTGGTGGCATGGCAGGCATTGTCACGCTTGAAGATGTGCTCGAAACACTGCTAGGCATGGAGATTGTGGATGAATCTGACAAAACGGTTGATATGCAAGCACTGGCTCGCAAACAATGGGAACAAAGAGCCGAACGTATGGGTCTATCGGTAATTAGCCAAAATAAAGATACCGAATAACCAACAAGCGGGAAACTGATATTGTCATGCTGTTCAGACCAAATTGTGTAAAAACCATTATTTTAAAAACTAAAATAGCCCTGTTAGCTTCCTTATTGCTGTGCGTAAGCAACGTCTTTGCCGATGTGGTCGAAGTTGACAACGCAGCGTTGAAATCGCTGATCGAACAGGGTGTGCCGGTGGTGGACGTACGCCGGGGCGACGAATGGCAAAAAAACGGAGTTATTGAAGGCGCGCATTTACTGACTTTCTTTGATAAACGAGGACGTTACGATGCGAAGAAATGGCTGCAGGACCTGGAGAAAATAACGGCTTCAAACCAGCCGTTCGTATTGATTTGCGAGCACGGTGTACGCAGTAAAACTATTTCTAATCTGCTGGATAAACGACTGGGCTACACGCAGGTGCATAATGTGACAGACGGTATGCATAGCTGGGTAAAGGCGGGTGAGCCTGTGGTTAAACCAGAGGCAAAATAAAACCGGGTTTCCCCGGTTTTATTCGTTCTTTCAAATACAACAGTAATCTAACCGCTTTTTAGGATGGCTTTGCTGTCCAAGCCTTACACCAACCTTTGGCCGCAACTTCTTTGCTTGGAAACAGTGGGCATGGGCCAGAATCTGATTCTGAGTCTGCTTGGTACAAAGCGCATTTGTTGCATGTTTTTGTCTTGTCGGTCGACATGGCAACGTAATCCCAGTTCTTTGCTTCTGGTGAAGACTCATCAACCATGGTTGCCGCATGGCTTGGAAGTGAGCCAATCACAGCGCTTACCGGTATAGCAACAGAAGTTGCACCCATAAGTTTGATGAGTTGACGACGGTTTTTATCAGTCATGCTGATGGTCTCCTAAAGAATTAAATCGGGTTGTTGGTGTGCGTATAAAACCTTATGACATCTACGGTTATCGGATGTTCCGTGTCTGAATGTTAATTATGGTGCAACATTGTGAGGGCTTTCACAACCTAGCTGGCTGACTTGAGTGTTGATAATGGCCGGCGGACTGCGGCAACGTGCTGATATTATTGGATAATCTGAAGGAATCGCGTAGAGTTAGTCCGCAGCGGAGCGTGCAGCATACCAAAGCGCCGTCGTTGCGGCCTTGTAGCTGGCCGCAACAACACTCAAGTCCACCACTTAGCACTCAAGTCCACCACTTAGGGGTTAGTGGCGAGTTAGGCCTCGTTTACGCTCTTCCTCGGCCAACGCGCTAATCGCATTGCGCGCAATCAGCACGGCTTTACGAGCCTTCTCCTGACTAGCCATACGAGCGTTCTGTTCGCGTTTGGCAATATCGCGTGTGGCTTGTTGAGCCTGACTTGCTTTGCGCGCCAGCAATGCCGCTTTTTGGGCAACTGCTCGGGTGCGTAAAATTTCAACTCGTTGTGCAGCTAATTCCTTTCGTTCCTGTTCAAGCTTTAATGCGACCAATTCGTGTTGTCTGCGAGCTCGCTTTAGCAGCGCGGTTTGTACTTCAATAACAGATTCCGCAGCAGCTTGGGTTTCATCTTGAGATTGAACCAAGGCCTGCTTTCTCTCAAGCATCTCTTGAGCACGTGATTCGGCCAGCTGCGCTGTGCTTGTTTGTAGTTGTGTTAGCTCGCGCAGATTTGTATCCAGCGTATCAATTTTAGATTGCAATTTTTCTGTGGAATCTTTAGATACTTTTAGTGCATCTTGCAGCGTTTCTGGAATCGCCGGTATATCGGTGTTAAGTTCTTCATCGGCTTCTGACATGTCATCAGAGGTAACGCTTTGTGTGTAGCTGTGCGAAGGACTATTGTAATCGCCGGTTATATCGTTACGGAATTCACTGACGCTTTGTTCAGCGACAACTTCTGCATCTTCAATAGCGGCTGTTTCGATACCGGATTCATCAGTAGAAGCCAATGGACTGTCTTTTGGCATCACTTCTTGCGTCAAATCAAGCTCGGTTTGAGTTTCTTGCCAACTATTGTCGCTGGGTAGAACGACGTCATCATTTAACTGCTTGCGAATGCTGTCCATTTCGGCAGCTTGTTCCGCCAAGTCGATTTCTTGTACTGGTTCTGCGGTAGCAGTCAGCTCTTCGCCTAAATTCTGTAATTCTTTGGTCACGTCTGTTGCAGTCGTTGTATTCGCCAATTCGGCTTTGGCTTCATCGAGTGAATCTTGAATTGGCTCTGCAGTTTGGCTGGCTGCCGTCATAGTCTCTGACAGCTCATTTTGCATAGCATCGCTTACGGTGCTCTCATTGATTGCATTGGTAGACTTATCAACGGTTACTGCATTGTGCTGTGACTCGGTGCGTTGTGTTTGAATCGCCTGCAATTGATTAGGTGCAGCGGTGTCTTGATACGATTGACGTTGTACTGTGTTCGTGTTTATGTGACCAGCACCCGGACGATAATGTGGTTCTTCGCCACGCGTTCTGAATGACTTGACAATCGTGTCGAACAGCATAATGATAAATAAACCCAACGCAGAAAATAAAAACGATTGGGTTAGTAACGATAAGTTGAACGGTAACGACGGAATAAACCGGCTAAAAGGGGATAATGCAATCACCAGCATCGTCGCAATACCGATTGGCCAATGCCGCACTGACTTTATGTAAGGGTTGCGACGTTTTGATGCTCGGCGAAAACGACCGGCAACGAACAGCCCGGCAAGAATGCCGAGAACCAGCATCAAAAAGTGAATTTCGTAGATGTTCATTCTTATTATTATCCTCAAACTCAGCGGAGTAATTCCGGTTTATGAGGAGGATTGTAAAACAGTCTGATTGGCTAGCCGTGCGGAACAACGCAAATTAAACGTAAGACTTTGGTCACAAATTGTCTGAATGTGCAGGTTATTTGACCTGCGCCACAGTTTGAATCCGCAAATTTTGCAGATGGGTGGGGTAAGTGGTTCTGGCTTTAGTTACGCAGCAACCAGTCGATCGTATTTGTCCTGATAAAAACGAATCAGCATCAAGTGCTTACGTAAAGCTTCAGGGCTTCGGTGAGCTTTCACTGCTGGCAAAGCTTTTAGCAGTTCATGCAAGGTACGGCGCACGTTGATCAGGTTATTTTTCATGCTTTATATTTCCTATGCGTTGTAACAGCGAACGTAAACATCGATCGGTCACTGCGAGATTTTCGTCACATCTTGCTCTTTGTATATAGTCCCTTTTCTTAATTTTTCCACGTAATCCGTTTATTACAGCCAGATTATGCGAATTTATTACCCCAATTTGTATGACATATTGGAATAGCGACTGTGCCACTGCACGTAAGTCGCATTAAAGCCTGTGGTTATGCCTGCAAATGCCGCTAATAGTCCTGAAAGTTACTGTCGTGAAAGTCAGGGATATTGGGGATGAAATACGTGAATTGGCGGTTGTGTAGCCTGTGGTTTACAGCAGGTGTTATGGGTTTGTTGGGCTCGCACGCCTCGCATGCGCAAACAGTCATCGAATCAGATTACATCTATATAGGCGTTGAAGCCGAAGATGCTGAATATAAAAACGAGCGCTGGGTATTGACCGAACCCGGTACGCCTACATTGGAAAATGATCCCGACGGTAATCATTCTGATCAAGCCAGTGGGTCCAAATACCTGGAATTGTTACCTGACATCCGTGTGACCCATGACGACCCCATGGGTCCACCCACTGCATATTGGGGACAAGCGGGTACCGGTCCCGATGCAGATTATGTTGTTAACTTCCCTGAAGCCGGGCGCTACTACGTGCATGCTCGCGCGTATTCAACCGGAACAGAAGATAACGGCATTCACTTTGGTATCAATGGCACCTGGCCGGTATCAAGTAGAAAGATGCAGTTCTGTAGTGCCGGTAAACGTGCATGGTGGTGGTCCAGTGCTCAGCGTGATGCTGGTGGTAATGGCGCTTGCGGTACAGAGAAAACAATCTGGCTTGACATTGAAGAGCCAGGCGAACACACCGTGTCAATCAGTGCTCGAGAGGATGGTTTTGAGCTTGATCGATTTGTGCTGTTAAAAGATCTAAGCAATAACACGCGAATTTGTTCGCCGGTTAATGTGTATGGTGTGAATTGTCGGAACGGCAGTATTGGTAGTGCCGATGAAATTGTAGACATGCAAGTACGCTTACGCACCGAATTGCCAAACGCTGGTGATACAGAGCAGCCTGATCAATTGGAAGTCGAGCAGGGCAGTACGCTTATTCTGAGTGCACAACTTGAAAACCTTGATGCGTTTGATACAGCCAATGATGTGGTGTTTACGTTAAGCCCCGTTGCAGGTGAATGGGAGGTTATCGACATGGATGATCGATGTACAGCTGTTGGAGATGAGTACGAATGTAGCTTGGATAACTTGCATCCCACTGCACCAGATGAATATGCCGCGTTTGTTTTTACATTATCGCCTTTGGTTGCGGGTGAATTACGCATCGATGGATCGGTACTAGCAACTGAAGTTGAAGAGATCACGTCTAATAATGCGGCAGCAACTATCGTCAGCGTTCTACCATACGAAGAACCCACTACCGATTTGAAATTGGATTTACTGGTTTCGCACGAATTAAAACGACCAGGTGAAGCCATCGTGTTTGATTTGCTGGTTAAAAATCTAGGTGAGATCGATGCGCAAGCGGTAGAAGCAAGAATCGATTTTCCAGCTGGTATGAAGATCAATGAAAGTGAATTACCGGTGCAATGTCTGTCTGCCGATGTCTTGATTTGCAGTGTTGATGACTTATCGGCAGGTGCTGAATTAGCCATCCCTGTAGAGGTTGAGGCCGAAACCGCTGGAGTCTATATTGTACCGGCCAGCGTTATTGCGGACAACGACAACAATTCAGCAAATAATCTGGATTCAAATGCTGTGGTGATTGCCGAGCCTGAAATGGAAACTGATGTTACTGGCGGTACAGATGCTGGAAATTCAGACGCTGGCCAAGCCGACGGCGGCAATACATCTGCGGGTACCACGGGTGGTGCGAGTGACGCTGGGGATTTATCAGATACAGGTTCAATCGCAGCTTGGTGTTTGCTGGCGCTTATGCTCGTAGGATTAACCCGCCTGTATGGGTGGCATCAACGACAGCGTATCGTTGTCCGCCAACAAGGTTGATTGGTAATCTGGTCGAGCGACCATTGCATCATTTAGGATAATCATCAATGGTTGTTCATCCGGTATCCCGAGGGTAAGCAACAACTGTTGCACGCTGCAGGCCGCGTCGCACTGTATCGCTGCATTATTGGCTGATGCGGTTTCCGGCAAGTACTGAACCATTGCGCCACCGGCTTTGATGTTAACCGTGATTACATTGCTCATTGTGATTGTTCGCCAATGTGTATGCGCAGTTTACTCAGCATGAACTCAGTATGACTCAGCGTGTAGTCAGGCCGACTGTACGCGATCATTCGATTGGTCAAGACCCAGTCTTGCCAAAGTTTGTTGCTGTGGCACACCGTTATCATCCCAACCACGCAACGCATAGTACTCGGGTAGCATGATGTTCAACTCTGCTACGCGACCTTTCGCAATACCCGCGGGTGCCGGTACATCCAGCAAACGAGGAGGCAAGGTATCGTCAGCCTTGGTCAAACCCGCCTGTAAGTTAAACAGCCGTTCTAAATTCCAGATGCGCTCACCCGTTTCCAGTAAACGCTCGTTAGTCCAATTGCTGCCGCAAGCCACGCTGACTTGTTGTTGGAACTCGTTGGTATCCCACGCTGCAGTGGTGAACAAGCACAAACCCGTTGAATCAATCATGGCTATTTTGTCTTGCGATGACTTGCACGGCTCAGCTTTACCTTGGCCTGTTTGATCATCCATGTCGGCTGAGAAGGTGTCGTGCCGCAGGTGACAGGCGCCGCGATTGCTGGTGGCATACCCAAGCCCCATGCCTTGTAATGCACGCGAGTCGTAGCCTGCAAACTCTTGCCCTTTAACAGCCATGGACAATTCCGGATGACCGTAGCGCTCACACATGCGCTTTGAACCGAGGCCTAGCATTTGTCCAAAGCCTTCATGCTTACCGGTTTTCTCGGCCATTACGGTAAGCGCTTCGGCATTACCGAAATTCAGTGCAATGCCATCGGTATCGTTTGTTGTTATGACTCCCTTTTCAAACAGTTCCATGGCAGCTGCCAGCGTTACGCCGAATGAGATGGGGTCCATGCCATGTTCATTCATCATGTAACCAGCAAAGGTTAATGCGTCTATATCGTCGATACCCAGCACCGGACCAAACGCGAACGCGGTTTCGTATTCGAGACCACCAGACGCATGCCAGTATTGCTGGCGCTCTTTAATAGAGAAATGATTTTTATCAATGTGCGCTATACGACCGCAGCCGATGGTGCAACCGAAACACGCTTTGTTGGTGATTAAGTTGGTGTGATTATTTTCGTTGGGAGTGCTCATTGCTGCAGGATTGAGCTTTGATGTACCTTCGAACGTGACATCCTGAAAGTTTCGTGTGGGTAATCCACCGAAGGCATTCATGGTATCTATCATGGCGTTGGTGCCATAAACCGTTAGGTCTTTACGTCCTGCGCTGTCTTCTAACAATTGGTGTGTCGATTTAACCACCTGCATAAACGCGGATGCATCATTAACGGGGACACCAACTGTACCGCGCGCGGCTACGGCTTTTAAATTCTTGGACCCCATGACGGCGCCGACACCGGAGCGTCCAGCTGCGCGGTGTAAATCGTTAACGATGCATGCATATCGAACGCCTTGCTCGCCAGCAACACCAATGGATGCCACTTTGATTTGTGGGTCACCGTGTTTTTCTTTTATGGTTTCTTCCGTGTGCCAAACTGTGGTTCCCCAATATTCGCTTGCATCACAAATTTGAACCTTGTCGTCTTGAATCATCAAGTACACAGGAGAGCTTGCTTTGCCTTCTACAATCAGTAAATCGTAGCCGGAAAATTTCAGTTCCGCGCCAAACTTACCACCGGAGTTTGAAGCGGCAATGGCATTAGTTAGCGGGCCTTTAGTGACTGCTGCGTAACGGCCACTGGTTGAACACATGGTGCCGGTTAGCGGGCCAGTTGCAAATATGAGCATGTTCTGAGGCGACATAGCATCGGCTGCCGGATCCATGCCTTCCATGAGGTATTTGGTGCCTAAGCCTCTACCACCGAGATAGTCGTTCGCCCACTGCATATTCAGGGGCTCAATTTTTATCTCTCTGCTGGTCAGGTTGACGCGTAAAACTTTTTTATGCCAGGTCATGATGCCACTCCGTACGTGATAGCACCGGTTGGGCAGGCTTCAGCGCACTTTGGGTCGCCGTCGCACAAATTGCATTTGGTGACCTTACCTGATCGAGTATTGAAATTGATGGTGCCATAAGGACACGCGATGGTGCAGACCTTACAGCCAACGCATAAGCTCTCATCGACCACTTTGGTTCCAAGCCCGGCGTTCACACTGATGGCGTCGGTAGGGCAAGCATGCAAACACCAGGCTTCTTCGCATTGTGTACACGTGTATGGAATATTGCGCTTGCCGTGTTCGAACTCGAAAACTTTTATGCGAGAGAATGCCGGTGCAAAAAGGCCTTCGTGTTCTAACGAACACGCCATCTCGCACTGCAGGCAACTGGTGCAACGATCGGCGTCGAGTAGGAGTGATTTAATGCTCACAGTGTTAGTTCCGTGACGGGTTAATCGTTAGAGACTAGCATTTATTAGCATGGACTAAAACTGGTAGTTCGTATTAAAGGTGAACTTGGACAACTAAGATGCGGGTGTGTGTTTGCTTACTGTGCAAGCCCGAGTCCGAATCGGGGATAAGCGCAGTCGATAAGCGTCTTCAATGTTGCAATAGTATCGGCCCAAAGTACGTATTTTGCGAAAACCGACTGCGGCATAAAAAAGCTGTGCGGTACGATTGCTGGCTCTGACTTCCAAGGTCATATCCGTCAAACCAGCGGTTTGCGCGGCTTGCAATTGCCAGTTCAATAAAGTGTGTCCGATACCACGGTTTCGCCAGTTTTTCTCAACTGCCAGTAGGACTAAGTGCCCGCGTACATCGCCAATGCTGGCAACCGAGAAACCAATAACTTGATCATCGCACTCGGCCACATACGTATTGGTGGTGGCGAGCTTCATATAGCGATGCAAACGGCGCGGCGTCCATGTCCACGGTAAGCCTTGCTCAATTTCTCTTTTGCACAATGACGCAATTGCAGTTGCGTCGCTGCTGTTGGCAAGCCTGATTGTGATGCTCTGGTTCAGCGCAGAAGACTCTTGGCAGCCATACCCAGCACATCATCCCAGATTGAGCCATCCCGATCGCTATCGAGCAACATGCCCAAGAGCCCACCAGACTTAGTACGGTTAACTTGAGATCCTCCGCCGAGTACCTTTTTACTGAGTGCACCCATAACGAGTGACGCAACTACCGGCAGCATTTTTTTAAGAATGGCACTGCTGATACCGGATTGCTTGGATACGCGATTGGCGACCTCGCGACTGACTTCCTTGGTTCCGAACACGTGGCCAAGAATGCCGTTACCGTCTTCGGTTGTTTCCGGCTTACTCAATGTGCTTGGTTCATCCATGTATTGCTTATGCTCACCGGTGCGTAACGCCTCCAGTAAATCATCAAGGCCTTGCTCTTGACTGGTGTTTTTTTCGATACCGCGAGACAGAGCGGGAATAAGTCCTTCTACTGCATTTCGGGTTTGCGTTTGATCCAAGCCAAATTTCTTCGAAATTTCATCCAGAGCAGGCTGGTTTTCTTTTGATAAAATTAAATCGAGAATGTTCATTCAATATTCCTTGATTGCGTCTGTTGTTAGACGCGGGTATTGGCCGTTAAGCCGGAGACTGGTCGTCCAAAATAAATGCTTCCCAATCCTCGAGAACTTCCCGAAAATGTTTCAAAGCGGTTTTGTACTGCTTGGGTTCAGCGGCAGAGTTTGTGCTGCTTGATGTTGTTTGCTTTTCGCTTGTTTCGACTTTGTTGGCAACGTTTTTGTTCTCGTCACTATTCTCACTATCGTTGTTTACAGTGTTGTCATCGCCTTCGTCATCAGCAACGTCATCTATGATGCATTCAATGGTGACGCCTTCGGCCGTCATGACAACAGAATGCGCGTTACCAACAAATTCGCGCGAGTCGGCGTAGTTGTCCTCGATGGCAGTCAGATCTTCCATAAGATCGTGACAAATGTGGTCGCTGCCCTGGACATCAGTTTCCAGGAACGCCATGAGAATTTTTTCACTGCTGGGGCCACGAGCTCGTGGTGCACCATTGGAATCAAAAAACAGGTTTAAATTTCTAGCCATGTTAAAACGAAGCGGTCTTGCGCTTAAACTTATGCCTATCCTACTGAATTGGCTGAAAATTACCAGTCTAATGTTGTTAAAAATCGCATGCGGACACTTGATTTGCAGTTTTGTACCGCGCCGGACACAATGCAACACTGTAAAAATCATGCAGATACGATCAGCATTGGTTAAAAATATTACAACCATGCGACTGAGAGCCTTAGCTCCAGCGTCTGAGAAGGGCTGACGATGCGATTTCGCATCGGTACACATACGGATTCAAAATCGACTGCCGGTATAATGGTCCCATGCAATCCCACGATCTAAGACCCCCATGCGCTTGTTATTGATTGAGGATGATGCCGAACTCGTCGCTTATATGCGCAGCGATCTTGCCAAGGCGGGTTTCGCGGTGGACGTAGCCGATAATGGTATTGATGGTGAATTCCTCGGCGATACAGAACCTTACGATGCGGTTGTGCTTGATTTGGGTTTGCCGCAAAAACCCGGCTTGGAAATTCTGCATGCCTGGCGTAAGCGTGGTAACCGCGTGCCTGTCATCGTGTTAACAGCGCGCGACGCTTGGTATGAACGCGTGGATGGGTTTAAGGCGGGCGCTGACGATTATCTTGGTAAACCATTCCATATTGAAGAGTTGATCGCACGGATTCGCGCACTTATTTATCGCCGCCATGGCAGTGCAACCAACAGTATCGAAACCAAACAACTGAAACTCGACGAAGACAGCCAGGAAGTGGTTGTAGAGGGTGATGCAACTTATCAATTAACGGGCACCGAATTTCGTTTACTACGCTACATGATGCTGAACGCAGGTAAAGTTTTGTCGAAAACTCAGTTGTCGGAACATGTGTACGATCAGGACACTGAACGTGACAGTAATCTAATTGAAGTGTACGTTCGTCGCTTGCGCGAAAAAATCGGTGTTCAAATGATTTTAACCAAGCGTGGTCAAGGCTACGTGTTTAACGACCCGAGTTGAATTCACTCGAACGCAGTTTGCAGACGGGGCTGGTCGTCAGTTTGTTGTGTCTGATGCTTATATTCTGGTGGACCGGTACGCTTGCAAGTCGTTTGCTGACCAATAGCTTTGTGAACAGTCGGCTTCAAGCCGATGCCACTACCTTAGTGTCAGCTATTGAGTATCCTGAATTTGAATTGCGACAGCCGCGTTTAGCTGATCCGCGATTAAGTCCACGATACGATCTGCCTACATCCAACAAGTACTATTTTATAAAGTTTGAATCCGGCACCGAGTTTAAATCGCGATCGGCATGGGATCTCAAAATTGACGTACCGAAACTCGCTCCAGCTCAAACGCTTAAAACACGTGCGCAAGGCACGCTTGGCGAACCACTGTTGTTCTGGTGGGGCGGTTTTGCCAAACAAGGTCATGCTTTCACTGTTGGCATCGCGGAAGACATCACGCCAATAGAAGAGCGTCTGTCCATATTTAAATGGTACTTCGCGGCCATTTCATTATTGTTATTGCTGGCGCTGTTGCTAGTGCAGCATTTGATCGTACGGCGTTCGGTACAGAAACTCGAAGCCATTCGCAACGATATGAATCGACTCGAGCACGGACAGGCAGTGTCCTTGTCAGAGGATGTGCCCTCGGAAGTGCAACCGTTGGTGCGAGAATTTAATCGCTTGTTGTTGCGATTTGATCAACGGTTACGTCAATCTCGGAATTCGGTTGGCAATCTTGCGCACTCTTTAAAAGGCCCATTAAATTTACTGTTGCGCAATACGGACGGCTCAGATCTGAGCGAGCAGGAGCGGCAGGCCTCGGTCGAGCATAACGCCGAGCGTATCCGGCAACTCATCGAGAGTGAATTAAAACGTGCACGCTTAGCGGGGCGCGGTACGGCAGGACAGCTGTTTGATCTGGAGGCAGAACTAAGCTCCCTAACTGGTTTGTTGAAGCAGGAATACTCGGACAAAACCTTTGATGTACGTTGGGCAATAGATCCCGGAGTCGCATTAAATTATGACCGACAAGACATGTTAGAGCTGGTCGGTAATCTATTGGATAACGCGGTGAAATGGTCAACATCTTTAGTGCAGGTAACCGTACGACATTCTGAAGGCGTCCGGTTTGATGTAGAGGACGATGGTCCTGGTTGTTCACCCGTTGAATTTAATCGGCTTATTGAACGTGGTGTGCGCTTGGATGAATCCGTAGCAGGTCATGGTTTGGGTTTGTCTATTGTTAAAGACATTGTTGATACGTACGATGGCACGCTGGAGTTTGGTCAATCAACCCGGCTAGGCGGGTTGCGCGTTAGTGTGTTTTTGCCAGACTAATTCAGTTGTGGTTTGTTACCCCAGATCAATCTTCGGATCTTTCTCGTTACGTCGGTACAGCACCACTATGCCGCCTATTTGTTGCACGAGTTGCGATTTTGTTTTTGTACAAAGCGCGTTAAATAACGACTCACGTGCTTCGCGGTCTTCCGCGGCCACTTTTACTTTTACCAATTCATGGTGATCTAATGCGATCTCCAGTTCTTTGATTACTGCATCGGTGAGTCCATGTTGGCCTAACCGGACCACTGGTTTCAGTGCGTGTGTGTGCGATTTCAGAAATTTAATTTGTTGTTTACTGAGCGATTGAGTTGCAGCTTGTTTGGCCATTGACTTGTTTGAGTGCCCTGGTTGTTCTGTCGTTAGAAAACAGTTGTTTTTTGCACGCTTATGTTGGCAAGCGGGGGTATGAAGCCCTACACTTATAGGTCGCGCATGTAATAAGTGTAACCGCCGTAGCTGATTGTGGGTCGAGGTAAGAGCAAAAGTAGTGATCGATGGCTCAATGAGCACGTAAACGATCTGCATGTAAAGCAGGCAGCAGCGGATGGTTATCGCTCCAGAGCGGTCTACAAGCTCATTGAATTAGACCAAAAAGACGGTTTGATTCAGCGTGGTAGCACGGTTTTGGAGCTTGGTGCGGCGCCCGGTGGATGGACCCAATACATTGCTGAACGGGTTGGAGATCACGGAAAAGTGGTGGCTTCAGACATTCTGGCCATGGATTCGGTGGGCAATGTAACGTTTATTCACGGCGATTTCACGGATAATGGTGTGGCCGAAGCCATTGAGAATGCCGTAGGGCCAGCCGGTGCGGACCTTGTTTTGTCCGATATGGCACCCAATATGTCAGGAGTAGCAGCAAGCGATCAGGCCCGTGCAATGGGCCTTGCAGAGCTCGCGTTGCATATGGCCGGGTCGGTTTTGAACCGAAACGGCGCGTTTGCAGCCAAATTGTTTCAGGGCGAAGGGTTTGATGCCTATATTAAAGAGGTACGCCAGCAGTTTAAAACGGTGAAACTGCGTAAGCCCAGTGCGTCGCGTCCACGCAGCCGAGAGGTCTATGTCGTGGCAAGGAACTTGTTATGATAGCGTCTAAGACGGCATCACCGTCGTATAACGAAGCAACCTGTGTTGTTTCTTTGGAGTTAAGCATTTGAACGACCTAATCAAAAACGTTCTTCTCTGGGTAGTTATTGCCATCATCTTAATGGCAGTTTTTAACAACCTGGGTGGGCAGCGTCAACCTGCCAACACCATTCCGTATTCTGAATTCTTGCACAGCGTGCAAACCGGTCAGGTCAGCGATGTTAAATTCAAGGGCGTTGAAATCACCGGCACGCGCAACCAAACCCCGTTTACCACCTACAGCCCAGAAACAGACAACAGCTCACTTATTGGTGAACTGAATCGCGCCAATGTCAATTTCGAGCGTTCGCCACCAGAGAGCCCCAGTTTCTTATTGAACATGCTGGCTGGTTGGTTTCCATTCATCATATTAATTGGTTTATGGATTTACTTTATGCGCCAAATGCAAGGCGGCGGCGGTGGTCGTGGAGCCATGTCGTTTGGCAAAAGCAAAGCGCGGTTGTTGAACGAAGATCAAGTCAAAGTCACGTTCGCCGATGTTGCGGGTGTGGAAGAGGCTAAAGAGGAAGTTAGCGAGCTTGTCGAGTTTCTGAGAGACCCCGGTAAATTCCAAAAGCTGGGTGGCAAGATTCCACGCGGTGTTTTAATGGTGGGTTCTCCAGGTACCGGTAAAACTCTATTGGCTAAAGCGATAGCCGGTGAAGCCAAGGTGCCGTTCTTTACCATCTCCGGTTCTGATTTTGTTGAAATGTTCGTTGGTGTTGGCGCATCGCGCGTTCGCGATATGTTTGAACAAGCGAAGAAGCATTCTCCTTGCATCATCTTTATTGATGAAATCGATGCAGTGGGACGTCATCGTGGTGCAGGTCTTGGTGGCGGACATGACGAACGCGAGCAAACGCTTAACCAATTATTGGTAGAGATGGATGGTTTTGAAGGCAACGATGGCGTCATAGTTATTGCTGCGACTAACCGTCCAGACGTGCTCGACCCTGCGCTGTTACGCCCCGGTCGTTTTGATCGCCAGGTAGTCGTGCCATTGCCAGATGTGCGTGGTCGCGAACAAATCCTGCGTGTTCATATGAACAAAGTGCCATTGGCAGACGATGTACGCCCAGACCTGATTGCGCGCGGAACGCCGGGTTTTTCGGGTGCTGATCTTGCGAATCTTGTTAACGAAGCGGCATTGTTTGCAGCGCGAGCCAATTCAAAGCAAGTTGATATGGGTGATTTTGAGCGGGCCAAAGACAAAATCATGATGGGGGCTGAGCGTAAGTCCATGGTCATGAACGAAGATGAAAAACGCAACACCGCATATCACGAAGCGGGTCATGCGATTGTTGCGCGATTGGTTCCTGAGCACGATCCAGTGTACAAGGTAACGATTATTCCTCGCGGTCGTGCATTGGGTGTCACCATGTATCTGCCGGAAGAAGATCGATACAGCCAAAGTAAGATTCAGCTTGAGTCGTTTATTTCGTCATTGTATGGCGGCCGCATTGCGGAAGAACTCATACTGGGTCCTGATCATGTGACCACGGGCGCATCCAGTGATATCGAGCGTGCAACTGAAATTGCTCGCAACATGGTTACGCGTTGGGGTCTGTCAGAGAAGATGGGCCCACTGGCTTACAGTGAAGAACAAGGTGAAGTGTTCTTAGGCAAATCTCAGTCTAACCAGAAGCCAATGTCCGGTGATACGGTGCAAAGCATCGATGAAGAGATACGCATGTTCATCGATCGCAATTATCAGCGTGCAGAACAAATATTGAAAGACAACATTGATATTCTGCATGCGATGGCAGAAGCCTTATTAAAATACGAAACCATTGATCAGGGACAAATTGATCGTTTGATGGATCGTAAAGAGCCAGGTGCACCGGCAGACTGGGGTGGAGATGACACCACCAACAGTGGCAAACCGTCGGGTACTGCGCCGGCCAACACCGGCAGTGATGAAGGCGAAGATGAAGAGTCGGGCGATGATTCAGTTGATGATGGTGCACCTAGTTTGCATTAATCGTCATCTGCGTTAAATACCGTGAAATACCGGTTGGTAAAGCGCTCTTAACACACAATAAGAAGCCGCCCTCAGGGCGGCTTTTTAGTTGCTTGTAATTTGCCTGCTATTGCATTGTTACTACAATTTACAAGCGCACGGTTGTCTAATATCTCGCGGCGGCTATAGTTTTATTCACATGGCACGACACGTACTAAATTGCGGTGGGCGAGAGCTGGATCTCAGTCGGCCGCACATCATGGGTATTCTGAACATCACCCCGGATTCATTTTCGGACGGTGGGAAATTCAATGATCTCGATACAGCGCTCTCGCATGCAGAGCATATGTTGGCAGCGGGTGCGGACATCATTGACATTGGTGGCGAGTCAACGCGTCCCGGTGCGCAGGAAGTATCGGAGCAGCAGGAGCTGGATCGCGTTATACCGGTTCTGCAGGCGATAAAGTCGCGCTTCGACACGATTGTGTCTATAGATACCAGTAAGGCCGCCGTAATGCGCGAATCCGCAGCTCACGGAGTTGGCCTGATTAACGACGTCCGAGCCCTGCAGGAGCCTGGCGCGATGGAGGCTGCTAGCCAATCCGGATTGCCTGTTTGTCTGATGCATATGCTCGGAGAGCCGCGCACAATGCAGGTTGCGCCGGCATATAACGATGTGGTCGTGGAAGTGGCTGAATTTCTTAAAGAAAAAGTGGATCTGTGCCGATCTGCTGGTATAGCACCGCAAAATGTGCTGATTGACCCCGGATTCGGCTTCGGCAAAACCTTGTCTCATAACATTGAATTGCTGCGGAATCTGGACAAACTGGTAGCTATTGCCCCGGTACTCATTGGTCTATCACGCAAACGCATGATTGCTGAAATGCTGGGTAACGAACAAACTTCCAGAGTGGTAGGGAGTATTGTGGCTGCAATGCAATGTGCAGAACGTGGCGCAAGTATTGTAAGAGTGCATGATGTCGCAGAAACGGCGCAGGCATTTCGCGTATGGCACGCAATTAACGACATAAACGATTAAGTACTATGGCTAGAAAATATTTTGGAACAGATGGAATTCGTGGTCGCGTAGGCCAGTTCCCCATGACGGCGGAAACCGTGCTCAAGCTGGGTTGGGCTGCAGGGAAGGTGATGGCGTCTAAAGGTAATCGTGAAGTGTTGATTGGCAAGGACACGCGCATATCCGGTTACCTGTTTGAATCTGCGTTGGAAGCAGGTTTAGCCTCGGCGGGTATTAACAGTCAGCTGCTTGGGCCAATGCCTACGCCAGCAGTGGCTTACCTAACCAGTACATTTAGAGCGTCAGCCGGGATAGTAATTAGTGCATCTCACAACCCGTTTTATGACAACGGTTTGAAATTCTTCTCGATAGATGGCTCAAAACTCCCCGACGAGGTTGAGCTCGAAATAGAAGCTATGATGGAAAAAGACATGACCACCGTGGATTCAGCGGACCTAGGTCGTGCGGTTCGTATCAATGATGCGGCAGGTCGATATATTGAATTTTGTAAAAGTACGTTTCCATCAGGCTTAAAGCTTACTGGTATGAAAATCGTTGTCGATGCGGCAAATGGAGCAGGTTATGACATTGCTCGTCGCGTGTTCGAAGAGCTGGGCGCGGATGTTATTTCGGTTGGCGCAGAACCCAACGGTACAAACATCAATAAAGAATGTGGTGCTACTGCGCCTGATAACTTGCGCGCACATGTGCTGCTTGAACGAGCTGACTTAGGTGTTGCACTGGATGGTGACGGCGATCGCTTGATCATGGTCGATCATCGCGGCGAAATCGTGGACGGCGATGAAATCCTGTACATCATTGCAAAAGCCCGTCACGCAGCGGGTGATATGCAAGGTGGTGTTGCTGGTACTTTAATGACGAACCTCGGTCTGGAGCATGCATTAGCCGATATGAACATCCCGTTCGCGCGAGCAGGTGTGGGTGATCGCTATGTCATGGAATTACTGAAAGAGCAAAACTGGCAACTCGGTGGTGAAAACTCTGGTCATATTATTTGTCTTGACAGAGTCACAACAGGCGATGCGATTGTTGCTGCGTTGGAAGTCTTGTCCGTGGTTAAATCCACCGGCGATAAGCTTGCCAACTTACGCGCCGGCATGAACATGTACCCCCAGGTGCTCAAGAACGTACCGCTAACAGAAAAAATCGACTTTAGCGAGAATCAAGCAATCAATGCGGCCGTTAAAAAAGCCGAAGCAACGCTCGGCGATGCCGGTCGAATCCTGTTACGTCCATCCGGCACCGAGCCATTGGTTCGCGTGATGGTTGAAGGGCGGGTGGCAAATGATGTTGAGCGCATTTGCGAGCAGGTTGCGAAAACCGTGGGTGACGAGCTCGGTTAAGTGATGAAGTGCCTGCGCGTCATGGATGCGCGGGTGTTAAAAGAGCAGGGAAGCCTGCTCCTTACTCGGCTTCCTTGCGATACATGCAATGCTTGTTGCGCTGCTTGCTCTAACCGGCGGTTTTGGTCTATCAGATCATCAAACAAGGTCATGACCCCTGTTATCCATTGCCTGGCAGTGCAATACCCGGCGAAGGCATAACAAGCTAGACGTGAACCCCCATTTTCAGGTATTCTTATCGGCTTTTGACCGCCTCAGGAACATCGTGAGCGCAAGAAACACTTTAGTAGCTGGAAACTGGAAGCTAAACGGCTCGAGAGCCTCGGCGGCTGAGCTTGCGACTGGCATTGCCAGTGGTGCTGCAGGGCTTGATGGCGAGATTCTAGTGTGCCCCGGCTTTGCTCATCTTGCAGATGTGCAAGTTGCGCTGGATGGCAGTACGGTAGCGCTAGGGGCTCAAAACTGCAGTATTGAAGCCAGTGGTGCATTCACCGGTGAAGTTGCTGCTCCCATGATCGCAGAGTTTGGTGCTCAGTATGTGATTGTCGGGCATTCGGAGCGGCGGTCGATATTTGGCGAGTCCAGCGCGGTAGTGGCGCAAAAGGCTCGAGCCGTGCAGCATGCGAATTTGACGCCGATAGTTTGCGTTGGCGAGACGCTGCAGCAGCGAGAGGCTGGTGAATTGCAAGCGGTCATGGACGAACAGCTGGATGCCGTGCTGGATACGCTCGGCATCGATGGATTTAAGCAGATGGTGGTTGCCTATGAGCCGGTTTGGGCCATTGGAACCGGCAAAACTGCGAGTAGTGAACAAGCACAGGAGGTGCATGTCATGATACGAAATAAGCTGGCTGCACTCGATGCGGCCGTGGCGCAGCAACTGCGTATTTTGTACGGTGGAAGTGTAAAGCCGGACAACGCACAGGAGCTGTTTGCGCAACCCGATATCGACGGAGGTCTGATTGGCGGTGCATCGTTAGATGCCGAGTCCTTTTTAGGCATTTGTCAGGCTGCCGGATAACCGGCACTCAGTTTGAAACGAGAGATAACATGCAGTCCTTAGCATTAGTAGTACATGTAGCCTTAGCCGTTGGCGTGATTGGCCTGGTGTTGATTCAGCACGGCAAGGGCGCAGAAGCGGGCGCAGCTTTTGGTAGTGGTGCATCCTCCACGGTCTTTGGAGCGCGTGGCTCGGCGTCATTTTTAACGCGCCTTACCACTGGGCTGGCCACCGCATTTTTTATCACTAGCTTGTTTTTGTTCTATCTTGCAGCACACCGTGATGGTGGGATAGCCAGTGTTACGTCAAATATTCCGGTATCGGAAGAGTCAGCACCTGCTGTTGAATCTGATTTGCCAACGCCTGTGAACACAGATGGCACACCAGCTGTTCCTGCAGGTTCAGAAAGCGATTTGCCTAGCGCGCCAGCGCCGAAGGCTGAGTAACCTACGCAATCGATTCAAACGATGTGTAAGTTCATTAACCACGCCGATGTGGTGGAATTGGTAGACACGCTATCTTGAGGGGGTAGTAGCGCAAGCTGTCCCGGTTCGAGTCCGGGCATCGGCACCAAATTGGATTTAAGGGCGGCCGTCCGGTCGCCGCAAAGCTCCGCACAGCCATCACACGCTTTCCTTTTCTGGCCAGTTTGATCGGCCGGTGTTGAGTGGTCAGTTTTTAGACTGGTTACTAGTAACCCGATAAATCGTCAAGACCTGCATTCTGGGCCGCTTCATGCAATGCATGTTCGACACAGTTTTTGGTCTATATTTTCAATAGTCGATTCCTATGGGTGTCATGCGCCCAGACTATTGGGCTTTTCAGGATTCAACACCTGATCATGTCTAGTCCAGATACAAGAGTAACTTGCCAATATTGCAGCAGAAAGGGCTTTTATCTGCAATAATGGGGGGTTGGTTACGAGCCATTGACTTCGGCGGAGCAAAGTACGTGTTAGCGAACTATTTTCCAGTTTTGTTGTTCATTTTAATCGGACTCGTTGTCGGGGTTGTCCTGCTCAACGCCGGCCGTCTTATCGGGCCTTCAAATCCTACGCAAGAAAAAAACTCGCCGTATGAATGTGGGTTCGAAGCATTCGAAGACGCGCGCATGAAGTTCGATGTGCGTTATTACCTGGTTGCCATCCTGTTTATTATTTTCGATCTTGAAATCGCGTTTCTGGTCCCTTGGTCGGTTGTGCTTGCCGATATTTCGGGCGAAGCGTTTGCGGCCATGGCGCTGTTTCTGTTTATTTTGGTTATCGGCTTTATCTACGAGTGGAAGAAAGGGGCACTTGAGTGGGAATAGAAGGCGTATTGGAAGAGGGGTTTGTAACCACTTCTGCCGACAAGCTCATCAACTGGGCGCGAACCGGTTCCATGTGGCCAATGACCTTTGGTCTGGCATGTTGTGC
Organism: uncultured Granulosicoccaceae bacterium; assembly: GCA_964390335.1. Classification (GTDB taxonomy): domain Bacteria; phylum Pseudomonadota; class Gammaproteobacteria; order Granulosicoccales; family Granulosicoccaceae; genus Granulosicoccus. The sequence continues at coordinate 75,039 of CAYMHU010000013.1, forward strand.
TGTTGAAATGATGCACGCGGGCGCGGCGCGATACGATCTCGATCGTTTCGGCATTCTATTTCGCCCCAGTCCTCGTCAGTCAGACGTCATGATCGTGGCAGGCACACTGGTAAACAAAATGGCGCCGGCGTTGCGCAAGGTTTATGACCAAATGCCCGACCCGAAATGGGTTATCTCAATGGGTTCTTGTGCTAACGGTGGTGGTTACTACCACTATTCGTACGCGGTAGTGCGCGGTTGTGATCGCATTGTGCCCGTAGATGTATACGTGCCAGGCTGCCCGCCAACCGCGGAAGCATTGTTGTACGGCATCATCCAGTTGCAGAATAAAATTCGCAACACCAACACCATAGCGCGTTAGGAAAAGAGCATGAGTTCTCGTGTCCAACAAATGTGCGACAAGCTGCAACAGCTTTTTCCGGATAACGATTCCATCCATGTGGATATCGATCTGGTCAGCATGCATGTCGCTCACGACAAACTTTTGGAAGTGGCCACAACCCTTCGCGACGATGCGTCTACCGCGTTTGCGCAGTTAAGTGATTTATGTGGTGTCGATTACGCGACTTACGGACAAACAGAGTGGTCTACCGAGACCGACTCCAATGCAAGCTTTAGCCGCGCCGTTGATGCGTCATCAGTGGGTACGTTAACGTTTAACACTGGCATCGACTTACCCGAACTCAGTCATGAACGCTTTATGGTGGTCATGCATTTGTTATCACTTGATCACAACGTGCGCTTGCGACTCACGTGTCCGGCACCAAACGATGATATTCCAATCGTGCCGTCTGTTACGTCTATTTGGTCATCCGCTGATTGGTTTGAGCGTGAGGCGTTTGATTTATTCGGCATTTTATTCGAAGGGCACAACGACCTGCGCCGGATTCTGACCGACTACGGTTTTGTCGGACATCCGTTCCGGAAAGATTTTCCATTGGTCGGCAATGTTGAAATGCGCTACGACCCATTAAAGCGACGCGTTGTGTACGAACCAGTCACTATTGAACCACGAGTATTAGTACCTCGCGTTATCCGTGAAGACAGCCGTTACGAAAGCGGTGACGAGGCTGTCGAGGAAGCAAGCAACAATGCCTGAGATTCGTAATTACACACTGAACTTTGGTCCCCAACATCCGGCTGCGCACGGTGTGCTGCGCTTAGTACTAGAAATGGACGGGGAGGTTGTCGAACGAGCCGATCCGCACATCGGGTTACTGCATCGTGGTACGGAAAAACTGGCTGAGAGCAAGCCGTATAACCAAAGCATTGGTTATATGGATCGCCTCGATTACGTGTCTATGATGTGTAACGAGCACGGCTATGTTATGGCCATTGAAAAACTGCTCGAGGTAGAAGTGCCTCAGCGTGCGCAATATATTCGCGTGATGTTCGATGAAATCACTCGAATCTTGAATCACTTGATGTGGCTGGGTGCGCATGGCCTCGATGTTGGCGCTATGTCCATGTTCTTATATTGCTTCCGTGAGCGCGAAGATCTCATGGATTGCTATGAAGCCGTGTCGGGTGCTCGATTGCATGCTACGTATTATCGACCCGGTGGTGTAGCGCGTGATCTTCCCGATCGCATGCCGCAGTATGAAGCGTCTAAATGGCGCACTGTCGATAACGCGCAAAAAATGAATGCCGCGCGCGACGGTTCCATGCTCGATTTTCTAGAAGATTTCACGCAGCGTTTTCCAACCTGCGTTGATGAATATGAAACACTGTTAACAGATAACCGCATTTGGAAACAACGTACTGTTGGTATTGGTGTGGTCACACCTGAGCGTGCACTGCAATTGGGTTTTAGCGGGGCGATGTTGCGCGGTTCAGGCGTTGAATGGGATCTTCGTAAAAAGCAGCCGTATGAAGTTTATCATCAACTGGATTTTGATATTCCCGTTGGTACTAATGGCGATAGCTACGATCGTTACCTGGTCCGAGTGGAAGAAATGCGCCAGTCTAATCGCATCATTAAGCAGTGCATCGATTGGCTGCGACAAAACAAAGGTCCTGTGTTAACCGAAGACCATAAAATTGCGCCACCGCGGCGTGCCAATATGAAAGGTGATATGGAAGCCTTAATTCACCACTTCAAATTATTTACAGAAGGTTTTTGTTTGCCAGCCGGTGAAGCGTATGCGGCCGTTGAACATCCAAAAGGTGAGTTCGGTTGTTACCTCGTTTCTGATGGAGCCAACAAACCTTATCGTTTAAAAGTTCGTGCCCCTGGCTTTGCCCATCTGGCATCGCTCGATGAAATGGCGCGCGGTCACATGTTATCTGATGTGGTTGCCATTATCGGCACCCAAGATATCGTGTTTGGTGAGATAGACCGATGAATACCCGGGGCATGAGTGCATGAGTTCATTACCTTCAGATGTGAAGCTTCCCGATCCAGCTAGCGTGCTATCCGAGCACTCTATGCATGAGATAACCGAAGCTTTGGCTTTATTTCCTGATGATCAAAAGCAGAGTGCAGTGCTTGCCGCGTTGCATGTTGCTCAGCATCAGAACAAGGGCTTTTTAACCACCGATTTAATGGATGCCGTGGCCGTTATGCTCGATATGCCACCGATTGCGGTTTACGAAGTCGCTAGCTTTTATTCAATGTATGAAACCCAACCGGTTGGTCGTCATAACGTGGCGATCTGCACGAATATCAGTTGCATGCTCATGGGTTCAGATTCCATTGTTGATCACGTTGAAAAGAAGTGCGGTGTCAAGTTGGGCGAAAGCACACCGGACGGTCGCATCTATTTAAAAGTGGAAGAGGAGTGCCTTGCTGCATGTGCAGGCGGTCCCATGATGCAAGTCGATCACGTTTATTACACCAATCTCACCACTGAAAAAGTGGACGAGATATTGGACGCACTGGATTAATCGCATGAGTGTTCCTCCGCAAAATCAGGTTTGCTATACCACGCTGCAGTTCGACGAGCCTTGGACTTACGAAAACTACCTAAAGATTGGTGGCTTTAAAGCATGGCAACACATTCTGGATGAAAAGCTAACGCCGGAAGATGTTGTCGACATCGTGAAAGAATCGGGCTTGCGTGGCCGTGGTGGTGCAGGCTTTCCAACCGGTTTGAAATGGAGCTTTATGCCCAAAGAATCTCCGCAAAGTTACTTCGTGGTCAATTCAGATGAATCAGAACCCGGTACCTGTAAAGATCGTGACCTAATCCGGTTTAACCCGCATGCATTGGTTGAAGGCATGTTAATTGGTTGCTATGCCATTCGTGCCAGTGTTGGCTATAACTACATGCGCGGTGAATTCATGGATGAAGTGAATACGCGGTTTCAAATGGCGTTAAAGAATACCTATGACAACGGTTTTGCCGGTAAAAACATCAAAGGCTCAGGAATCGATATTGAGATTATCGGAACCTTAGGTGCCGGTGCGTATATCTGCGGTGAAGAAACCGCACTATTAGAATCGTTGGAGGGCAAAAAGGGCCAGCCGCGGTTCAAACCACCATTCCCAGCGAACTACGGATTATATGGCAAGCCAACCACCATCAATAACACTGAATCGGTTGCGTCAGTGCCAGCCATTGTTAGAAACGGCGCCAAGTGGTTCGCTGATATGGGTATTGAGAAAGCTGGCGGTCAGAAATGCTTTTCTGTATCAGGTCATGTAGCAGCACCCGGAAACTTTGAAATTAATTTAGGTACTCCGTTTAGCGATTTACTGGAGCTTGCCGGTGGTATGAAAGACGGTATCCCATTAAAAGCAGTCATACCCGGTGGTTCTTCTGTGCCAGTTGTACCAGGGGAACTCATGATGCAAACCAATATGGATTACGACGCCATTGCAGGCGCAGGTTCTATGTTGGGTTCAGGTGCAGTTATTGTGATGAACGAAACCACCGATATGGTGCAGGCACTGCGTCGACTATCGCGATTCTACTTTTCAGAATCATGCGGGCAATGCACGCCTTGCCGAGAAGGCACTGGATGGTTGTATCGCATGCTAACGCGCATTGTGGAAGGTAACGGTGTGCCGGAAGACATCGAAAAATTAGAAGATGTTGCGGGCAAGATAGCGGGCCGCACCATTTGCGCACTAGGTGATGCGGCAGCCATGCCGGTACAAAGTTTTGTAAAGCATTACCGTCACGAGTTTGAATATTACATTGAGCACAAGCGAAGCCTGGTTGGCGACAAGCTTGGAGCCGTAGCCTAAGACGAGACTATGAGCGACGACGATATCCAGATAACGGTTGACGGCCAACCGCTTAGCGCGAAAAAAGGCCAGATGCTAATTGAGGTAACCGATGCTGCGGGCATTGATGTTCCCCGATTCTGTTATCACAAGAAACTCTCGGTGGCGGCGAACTGCCGCATGTGTTTGGTGGAAGTTGAAAAGGCGCCAAAACCGTTGCCTGCGTGTGCAACGCCAGTCATGCCCGACATGGTTGTTAAAACCAAGTCGAAACTAGCGCGTGAAGCCCAACAGGGCACCATGGAATTCTTACTGATAAACCACCCATTAGATTGCCCCATCTGCGATCAAGGTGGTGAATGTGAGTTACAAGACGTTGCTATGGGCTACGGCAGCAGTGCATCGCAATACACCGAAGGCAAACGTGTGGTCATGGACAAATACATAGGTCCGTTAATCGCAACTGAAATGACCCGCTGCATACATTGCACGCGATGCGTTCGATTCGGTGAAGAGATTGCCGGTATCCGCGAGCTCGGTGCCACTGGCCGTGGCGAAAATGTTCGCATTGGTACTTACATCGCGAAGTCGGTGGTATCAGAAGTCTCCGGTAACGTTATTGATATTTGTCCGGTTGGTGCGCTAACGGCCAGACCATCACGCTATACCGCGCGAGCGTGGGAATTGAATCAAGCACCTGCGGTTGCGCCACACGACAGTGTAGGCTCCAACGTGTTCGTACACTTGGATGGCAACAAGGTGAATCGGGTTGTGCCGCGGGATAACGAAGCGGTTAACGAAGTCTGGATTTCCGACCGGGATCGATTTAGCTATCAAGGATTAGGCAGTAGCGACCGTGTTACCAAACCCATGGTTCGCGTTAACGGCGAACTGGTTGAATCTGACTGGTCAACGGCGCTTGAAAAAGCATCTGAAGTGTTAAAAGCCGCCGGCAACGATTTGGGTGTGTTGGTATCGGCGTCATTGCCGGTTGAAGAGATGTTTATCACTCAAAAGCTGGCACGAGCTTTAGGCACAGCAAACATTGATCATCGCTTAGGGCAGTCCGATTTCAGTGGACAAGATGCAGCGCCGGCTATGCCGTGGTTAGGCATGCAGCTGAACGATCTTGAAACATTGGATGCAGCCTTACTAATCGGTTCAAACATTCGTAAAGACCAGCCAATCGCTGCTTTGCGTTTACGTAAGTCGGCATTAAAGGGCGGGAACATCAGTTTTATAAACCCGAAGCGATTTCCATTACATTTTGATGCGTTTGAATCAGTAACCGCTCGGTACGATCATCTTGTTACTGAGCTGGCAGCGGTAGCCAGCGCGGCAGGCGCAGATCTCAGCGGTCTTGATAATGCGCCGAACACTGACGTACGCGATGAGCATAAGCGCATTGCACAAAGTCTGAAAGACGGCGAACGTGCCGCAGTTATGCTGGGGAATATTGCGGTCCAGCATCCATCGTATGCTGCGCTTCAATTTATTGCAGGCAAGCTTGCGAGTGCTACGGGTGCAACCTTATCTATGTTGCCTGAGCGCGGTAATACTGCCGGTGCATGGCTAAGCGGTTGTGTGCCTCATCGCCGGGCAGGTGCAAAAGATCTGAGCTCAACAGGCCTGCATGCTAAGGCCATGTTGGAAAAATCCTTAAAAGGGTATTTGTTGGTTGGTTGCGAAGTGGAATTTGATGCCGCTAACCCGCAGCAAGCCATGAGTGCGTTGGCCGGTGCTGACGGCGTGGTAAGCCTCAGCGCATTTCTTAGCGATAGCATGCGTGAACATGCTGATGTGGTGCTACCAATAGCCACGTTCCCTGAATGTTACGGCACCTACGTGAATGCAACCGGTAACTGGCAAACTGCTAAAGGGGTGAGCTTGCCACCAGGTGATGCGCGACCAGTTTGGAAAATAATGCGCGTTCTAGCAGAAGCATTGGAGCTCGATGGTTTTGCTTATGAAAGCCCCGAAGCGCTAACGAAAGAAGCGCAACAAGCCTGCAGTGGGATTCAGCTTAACAACTTAACCGATATGCAAGGTGTCAGCTGCCTTGCGCCATCTGGCGATGCCATGGTGCGTGCTGGTGAAACACCTATTTATTCAACGGACCCATTGGTTCGACGATCGCAGCCTTTGCAAAAATCGGCTGATGGTAAGCAAGCGTTCGCATCAATGGCGCAAGTCGACATGGATCGCTTGAAGTTAAACGATGGCGATATGGTCAAGGTCACGCAGGGCAATGGCAGTGCCACGCTTGCCACCAAGCTTGATGATGATGTGCCGGCGGGGTGTGTGTGGGTGCCGGCTGGTTTGCCACAAACCCAATCACTGGGTGAAGTGTTCGCAGCAGCGGAGGTAAGTAAAGCATGATCGACACGCTGCTGTATGTAAGCTGGACGCTTATTAAAATCGTTTTCATCCTGCTGCCACTGATCGTCAGTGTTGCATACTTAACACTCGCAGAACGTAAAGTTATTGGTTCGATGCAAGTGCGCGTCGGTCCAAATCGTGTTGGCTGGAAAGGGTTAGGTCAGCCATTCGCTGACATGTTTAAGCTAATGACGAAAGAAGTCATTATTCCCACCAACTCTTCTCGCTTTCTGTTTTTAACCGCACCTATTTTATCGCTCGCTCCTGCATTAGCTGCTTGGGCTGTTATCCCATTCACCGATGGTTGGGTGTTGGCAGATGTTAACGCGGGTCTGTTGTACATATTGGCCATGACATCACTCGGTGTGTATGGCGTCATCATTGCGGGTTGGGCATCTAACTCTAAGTACGCATTCCTTGGCGCCATGCGTTCAGCGGCACAAATAGTGGCCTATGAAATAGCCATGGGCTTTGCGCTTATTGGTGTATTGATGGTAGCCGGCAGCTTAAACCTTGGCGATATAGTCAATGCGCAACAGGGCGGGTTCTTTAGTTGGTTCTTAATACCCCTATTGCCGTTAGCTGTTGTGTACTTTATTTCGGGTGTTGCGGAAACCAATCGCGCGCCGTTTGATGTGGCTGAAGGTGAGTCGGAAATCGTTGCGGGTTTTCATGTTGACTACTCCGGTATGGCGTTTGCCGTATTCTTTTTGGCCGAATACGCCAACATGATCATGATTGCCGCATTAACCACCATTATGTTTCTGGGTGGTTGGTTATCCCCAATTGATGGATTTGGCGATGGCATCCATTGGTTCTTAATTAAAACCGCATTTTGTTTGTTCTTGTTCTTATGGTTTCGCGCTACTTTCCCGCGCTATCGCTACGATCAAATTATGCGATTGGGCTGGAAGGTGTTTATCCCAGTAACCATCATCTGGATTGCTGTTGTCGGTTTCGCTGTGTATTACGAAATTGGCCCGTGGTTTCAAATACGCGCCTAACGGATTGTCATCATGACCGGAAATATTAAAGACTACATAAAAACGTTTGCGCTTTGGGAGCTGCTCAAAGGCATGCGTTTAACTGGACGCTACTTTGTGTCGAAAGGCATCACAATTCAGTATCCGGAAGAAAAAACCCCTCAATCGCCCCGCTTTAGAGGCCTGCATGCGCTGCGCCGATACCCTAATGGCGAAGAGCGTTGTATTGCTTGTAAGTTGTGCGAGGCCGTGTGTCCCGCGTTGGCCATTACCATCGAATCTGAACAACGTGCGGATAATACTCGCCGCACAACTCGCTACGACATCGACCTGTTCAAATGTATTTTTTGCGGATTTTGTGAAGAAGCATGCCCGGTCGATTCCATCGTGGAAACGCGCATTTTCGAATACCACTTCGAGAATCGTGGCGAACAAATCATGACCAAAGACAAGCTGCTTGCCATTGGTGATAAATACGAAGATCAGATTGCTGCTGATCGTTCCGCTGACGCTGCATTTCGTTAAGGTTGCTGCCCGTGAGTTTTGAGCTATTTGTTTTTTACGTTTTTGCGGCCATTTTGGTATTCGCCGCTTCCCGCGTTATCACAGTGCGCAACCCGGTGTTTGCAGCCATGTTTCTGGTGCTTGCGTTTTTTACGTGTGCCGGTATCTGGATGTTACTGGAAGCTGAGTTTCTCGCCATCACATTGGTGCTGGTGTATGTGGGCGCCGTCATGGTGTTGTTCCTGTTCGTTGTCATGATGCTGGATGTGAACGTCGAACCCTTGCGCGAAGGCTTCGTGAGGTACTTACCGGTGGGCTTATTGGTCGGTGCCATCATGCTGATTGAGATGGTGTTCCTGATTACGCAGCGTTATTTTAAGAACGAGCAGTTCCCGATACCGGAGCGTGCGGCAGAAGATTACAGCAACACTCAGGAGCTTGGGCGCTTGTTGTACAGCGAGTACCTGTTCCAATTTGAAATTGCTGCTGTCATTTTATTGGTGGCGATCGTTGCGGCTATTGCGTTAACCATGCGTCGTCGACCAGACACCAAGTACCAGAAACCGTCAGAGCAAATTGGCGTTGCTAAAGAAGATCGTTTGCGCGTAGTGCAAATGCCACCTGAACAACGTTAAGCGGCTGGATAATTATCATGATTTCACTTTCGCATTATTTAACGTTAGGCGCGATTCTGTTTTGCCTAAGCGTGGTGGGCATTTTCCTGAACCGGAAAAACGTCATCATTTTGTTGATGTCTATCGAACTGATGTTACTGGCGGTTAATTTGAACTTTGTGGCGTTCTCACATTTCCTGAGTGATGGTGCCGGACAAATTTTCGTCTTTTTTATCTTAACGGTGGCCGCTGCTGAAGCTGCTATTGGCTTGGCTATTTTGGTTGTGCTGTTCCGCAACCGGCAAACCATTAACGTGTCCGATCTTGATGAGCTGAGAGGGTAGAGCATGAAAACCTTGTATACCCTAATACCTTTAGCGCCACTGATTGCAGCCATTCTGGCCGGCTTTTTTGGCAAGCGAATCGGTCGCGTTAACTCGCACCGAGTGACCATCGCCGGGGTCGCTATTGCGTTTGTTTTATCGTGTGTTGCGTTCTCCAAAGTCGTGCTTGGAGACGCGCCCGTTTTTAATGAAACGATTTACACGTGGATGATCAGTGGCGGTATCCACTTTGAGATTGGCTTTCTGGTTGATAAGTTAACCGTGCTAATGATGTTGGTGGTTACCTTTGTATCGTTAATGGTACATGTGTACACCATCGGTTACATGGATGAAGACCCGGGATACGAGCGTTTCTTCAGCTATATCTCCTTGTTCACGTTTTCCATGTTGATGCTGGTCATGTCGAACAACTTCCTGCAACTGTTCTTTGGTTGGGAAGCGGTCGGTTTGGTTTCATACTTGTTAATTGGATTCTGGTTCAAGAAAGAGACAGCCATTTTTGCGAACATGAAAGCTTTTCTGGTTAACCGCGTAGGTGACTTCGGTTTTCTGTTGGGTATTGCAGGCATTGTGTATTACACGAATAGTTTGTCCTATGCCGATGCCTTTGCTGCGAAAGACGCTATCGCCGGTCAAACCATGAACCTGATTGGCGGCATGGAATGGCAAGCCATGAGCGTCATTTGTATCTGTTTGTTTATCGGTGCTATGGGTAAATCGGCTCAGGTGCCGTTACATGTGTGGCTACCAGATTCCATGGAAGGCCCAACGCCCATCTCAGCGCTGATTCACGCGGCCACCATGGTAACCGCCGGTATCTTTATGGTTGCGCGGATGTCGCCCATGTTTGAGTTGTCAGAAACGGCTTTAAGCTTTGTGCTGATTATCGGTTCGATAACCGCTCTGTTTATGGGCTTGATTGGCATTATCCAAAACGATATTAAACGCGTAGTCGCATACTCTACGTTGTCGCAGCTTGGGTATATGACAGTAGCGCTAGGTGTATCGGCATATTCTGCGGCTATTTTTCACTTAATGACCCACGCGTTTTTCAAAGCCTTGCTGTTTCTGGCTGCAGGGTCAGTGATTATTGCGCTGCATCATGAGCAAGACATTCGCAAAATGGGCGGCTTAAAGAAATACATGCCCATTACGTATTGGACCTCGTTAATTGGTTCGCTTGCGTTAATTGGTTTTCCTGGATTATCGGGATTTTTCTCCAAAGACATCATCATCGAAGCGGTGCATAAGTCGACTATCTCGGGTGCATCGTTTGCGTATTTTTGCGTGACTGCCGGTGTGTTCATCACGGCGTTCTATTCGTTCCGAATGTTTTTTCTGGTATTCCATGGTGAAACCAGAATGGATAAGCACACAGCCGAACATGCGCACGAACCACCAGGTGTGGTCACATGGCCATTGATACTACTGGCCATTCCATCCATTGCTATTGGTTGGATAACGGCTAAGAGTGTTGTGTTTGGTGATTACTTTGCCGATGCGATTAACGTGTTACCAGACCATGATGTGATTGCCAAACTAGGCGAATACCATGGTGGGTTTGCGTTTATTTTGCATGCATTCAAAACACCGGCACTTTATTTAGCGGCTGCGGGTGTTATTTGCGCGTATGTGTTCTATCTAGTGAAGCCGGAAATACCAGCTATGCTGGATAAAAAGTTGGGCTTCTTCCGACGTATTCTTGAAAACAAATACGGTTTCGATGATTTTAACCAATCCGTTTTTGCTGCTGGTAGTGTCGGACTTGGTACGAAGTTATGGAAGGTAGGCGATATGAGAATCATCGATGGCGGCATGGTGAATGGTTCAGCAAAGAGTGTGGGCGTATTTGCAGGCCTTGCTCGATTTGCACAAACAGGCTATCTGTTCCACTACGCGTTTGCCATGATTGTAGGATTACTTGGCCTGCTTACGTGGTTTTTGTTTAGCTGATCAACAGCCTATTTAAATTGAATATACTCGGACCGACGCCGTGACAGAATCAAGCTCTATTATTCTTAGCCTGACTATCTGGATACCCATTCTGGGTGGTCTGGGTGTTATTGCGTTCGGTAACAACCGATCGCGACCACTGGCGTTGATCATATCGATCATCACCTTGTTGGTGAGTCTACCGCTGTATTTCGGTTTTGATAAAACGACGTCTGCAATGCAATTTGTCGAAAGTGTTGCATGGCTACCCAGTTTCGATATTAATTACTCGCTGGGTGTCGACGGTATCTCAATGCCGCTCATTATTTTAACCACGCTCATTAATGTGATTGTGGTTATCTCTGCATGGGAAGTTATTAAAGACCGACCGGCTATGTATTTGGGCTGCTTCCAAATCATGACTGGGTTGATGGTTGGTGTATTCTCAGCGCTTGACGCCATTTTGTTTTACATCTTTTTCGAAGCCACGCTAATACCCATGTTTTTAATCATTGGTATCTGGGGTGGGCCAAACCGCGTATACGCAACCATCAAGTTCTTCTTGTACACCTTCTTAGGTTCGGTGTTCATGCTGATCGCGCTTATCTATCTGTATAAGCAAGGCGAGTCGTTCAGTATTATGGGTATGCACTACCTGGAGCTTGGGCCTAAACAGCAGCTGTGGATATTCTTGGCGTTTTTCGTCGCTTTTGCGGTGAAAATTCCAATGTGGCCTGTACACACGTGGTTACCTGATGCGCACGTTGAAGCACCGACTGCAGGTTCGGCAGTGCTAGCAGCCATCATGTTGAAAATGGGTGGTTACGGATTCCTGCGATTCAGTTTGCCAATCACACCTGATGCCAGCGCGCGATTAGATGGTTTTATGATTGCCATTTCCTTGATCGCTGTTGTGTATATCGGGTTTGTGGCTTTGGCACAGCGTGATATGAAAAAGCTGATTGCATACTCGTCTATTTCGCATATGGGATTCGTGACGCTGGGTATTTTTATCGCGTTCATGCTGCTGGAAAACGGCGATCCTGAGGGTGTAGCGTTGGGTATTGAAGGTGCAATCATGCAAATGGTCTCGCACGGTTTCATTTCTGCAGCTATGTTCTTGTGCGTTGGCGTCATGTACGATCGTGTGCACAGCCGCGAAATTGCCGACTACGGTGGTGTCATCAACACCATGCCGTACTTTGGTGCTTTTATGATTTTCTTTTCCATGGCGAACGCAGGCCTTCCGGGAACATCGGGTTTTGTTGGGGAGTTCATGGTCATACTGGCAACGTTTAAAGCCAATTTCTGGTTTGCGTTTTTAGCGGCACTCACATTGATACTGGGCGCAGCTTATACCTTGTGGATGGTTAAGCGCGTTATTCTGGGTGAGGTGGCTAACGATAAGGTGGCTGCTCTTAGCGATATAAACCGTCGCGAATTCTGGATGCTGGCGTCTCTTGCCGTATTTGTGTTGCTACTCGGTGTGTTCCCGGGTTTAGTTGCCAGCGTTATGCATGCATCAGTTGAGAATTTGGTGCAACACATTTCAATTTCAAAGTACTAGGCGCGCATCGATGGATAATCTAATGATTGCTTCGCCAGAAATATTCCTGCTAACCGCAACCTGTGTGGTGCTGGTTGTTGGTTTGTTTCTGAAACCCGAACAACGCTATATAAACTACTGGATGGCGCAAGCAACCCTGGTTGTGACGTTAATCATTGCGTCAGGGCAGGTGGGTGATGCTGCATCAACGGCATTTTCCGGCGCCTATGGCTTGGATACCATGAGCGCGGCATTGAAGTGCTGGATATTGGCCATTGTGTTCGGTGGATTTTTGTATTCGCGTGACTACTTAAGCGAACGACAAATCGCGCGCGGTGAATATTATGCACTGGGCTTGTTTGGTGTGGCTGGCATGATGATCATGGTATCTGCCGTTAACATGCTGACGGTCTATTTAGGTCTGGAATTACTGGCCTTGTCTTTATATGCGATGGTCGCACTATACCGGGACAACAGCGCAGCATCAGAAGCGGCAATGAAGTATTTTGTGTTGGGTGCATTGGCGTCTGGTATGTTGTTGTACGGCATCTCGATGATCTATGGCGCGACTGGCTCACTAGACTTACAAACCGTGAATCAAGTGTTGAGCGACGGTGGTGAGCGCAGTGTGGGTGCGCGGTTTGGATTGGTATTCGTTATTGTAGGCTTGGCATTTAAGTTAGGTGCGGTTCCATTTCATATGTGGGTGCCGGATGTGTACGATGGTGCTCCAACTTCGGTTACCTTGTTTATATCCACAGCGCCAAAAATCGCGGCATTCGCAATGGTGATTCGTTTGCTCGTCGATGGTTTGCCTGTGCTACATGCCGATTGGCAACAAATGCTGTCAATCCTGGCGGCGTTATCCATGGTAGTGGGTAACCTGGTGGCAATCGCTCAAACCAACATCAAGCGCATGCTGGCCTACAGTACGATCTCGCACGTTGGCTTTTTGTTGATGGGTATCGTTGGCGCAAGTGGCGAGGGCTACAGTGCTTCCATGTTCTACGCCATTGTGTATGCGTTCACAACGCTTGCCGCTTTCGGGGTGTTGCTGGCGTTATCGCATAAAGGATTTGAAGCAGTAGAGCTGGGCGATTTAGCCGGCCTTGGAAAACGCAACGCGCTATTGGCAGCGGTCATGATGCTTGCCATGATTTCTTTGGCGGGTGTTCCACCTCTGGTTGGGTTTTACGCTAAATTGACAGTATTGAAGTCGGTCGTCAGCGGTGGCTATATGTGGCTGGCCATTGTTGGTGTGGTGATGTCGGTTATTGGTGCGTTCTATTACTTGCGGATCATTAAGCTGATGTATTTCGATGAGCCATTGGTGCACACCGAAATCGATACGGCCAATGATGTCTCAGCGGGGCTTGCCATTAATGGTGGAGCGCTGTTAGTGCTGGGTCTTATCCCTGGGATTATCATGGGTGTTTGCGTAGCAGCCTTTGCTTAACTATCTGGGATAATTCAATAAACAGGGTTGTACGCCGTCAGTTAGTAGGCTATAATTCTGCAGCTCAGGTGCGGGGTGGAGCAGTCTGGCAGCTCGTCGGGCTCATAACCCGAAGGTCGTAGGTTCGAATCCTACCCCCGCTACCAAATTCCTTTCAAGTAATATCAACCTGTCCCCGATGGAGTGTACTGTCGAACCTACGACCTAACGGTCGTACACGGAAGGCCGCCCCGTTCGAATCCTACCCCCGCTACCAATCAATTTCCCTTCAAGCACTAACAGACTCGCACCGTTGGAGTGTAATGCCGAACCTACGACCTAACGGCCGTATACGGAAGGCCGCCCCGTTCGAATCCCGTGTGCTTTTCTGCAATTTTTACAGCACG
>CAYMHU010000014.1:0-1971 GCA_964390335.1 uncultured Granulosicoccaceae bacterium
TAGATCTGCGAATAACTTTCAACACTCAAGTCGGCCAGTTAGGGTCAATTCAGACTTCAAGGTTCTTGTCGCGCGCCAACCAATTGCACACCAAGCGGTCCGCGCGGGATACTCAACTCAAGATATTGTGACGACCTTTGCACATACACCGACACATACTCACCGCGAGCACCTTCACGAGTTGCTCGCTGCAACTCCTGACCTGTAAAGATTCGTGTGTTGGCATAACTTAAAACAAGGTCGCCCGATTCCATGCCAGCAAGTTGCGCAGCAGAACCATCAATAATGCTATCTATGCGAACACGATTATTGTCGCCAGAACTGAATAAATAACGATCGTATGCATCGTCACCGAGCTCCGCTCGAATATCCACTCGTTGATCACGTAACTCACGCATAGCATCGCCGAATTCATCCGAACGTCGCCAACCTTCACGCGTTGCCTTATCGATTAGGTCAAGCCTTGATAATTCCCATTGATCGGTGCGTTGCTTTATTTCAGCTGCCACTTGTTGATCAACACCAGAGCCAACAAGTGCTTCATATTGCTGCTCTGAACTGGGGCCACCGAAGTTTCTGAATCGATCTTGTGTTCCCCCGCGACGCGTTGCAACCGCTTCACCTAGCTGCGTTGAATTGCCACTATCACCTTGAGGTAAAAACGCTTCGCCTTCGATACCCGCTGAGCGTTGCTCCTGTAGCGCGATGAGTTCGGCACGCATCACATCGCGTTGCCGAGTGGCTGCGCGTACCTCATCCTGTAATTGATTGATCTGCTCGCGAAGTGCAGTCAGTTCCAAAGCCGCTTTACTGGTACTGTTGGGATCGTTTTGATTTGGGCTGCTTTGTGTAGTGGATGGCGTCGTGGAAGGTGCACTGCCTGGAGCGAGCACACTTACAGCTTTAGCATCGTTCGGCACAATGCGAATGAGCCCGAACGATTGCAGCACAACCGCGCTCGCAATACCTGCAACGAACGTTAATGGAATACCTATAATCCAGATTTGCTTCATTGAATTTGCAACCTAGTAACCGCACCAGCAGTGCGTAAGATGGTAGCAAATAAATTCAGTTCAATAGTTAATAACGCTACTCAGGGTCACCATGACGCCCAACAAGACACAAAATGCACACAATATTCGAATTTTCGCGCACCGGGGCAGCGCCATTGTGGCACCCGAGAACACCGTTCCGGCATTTGATTTCGCATTACAACATCAAGCTGACGTACTCGAAACGGATGTCAGGCTGAGCCGCGATAATCAGGTTATTGTGACCCATGATGACACCTTAGACAGAACGACAAATGGTCACGGCCTGGTGCGCGATCACAATTTACTTGATTTAAAAAAACTGGATGCCGGCTACCGATTTACTGACAGCAACGGAAGACCATCCAAAAATCAAGGTATACAACTACTCACCTTGCATGAGCTGTTTCAGCAGTACCCTAATGTTGGGATCAATATCGATTTAAAAGACGACGACCCTATAGCTACAAAAGCCGTGGCCGAAGTGGTTGCAAACTACAGCGAATCACATTGGATTAATGTAGGTAGCTTCTATCCACAGTGCATGCGTCTGTTTCGGCAAATGGCACCCAACATTAGCACCGCAGCAACCAAACCAGAAGTGGCCAGACTGCTATTGGGACCAAGACAGTTTCCGCCGCTACCCTATCAGTTGCTGCAAATTCCCTTATCTTATTGGGGCATTCCACTGGCACGGCAACGCTTTATTCAAAAAGTGCATGATGCTCATTTGGAAATAGTGCATTGGACGGTAAACGATAAAGACACCATGTTGAAACTATTCTCAAGACAGGTGGATGGTGTCGTGACTGATCGAGCCGATATTGCGCTTCACGTGCTGCGAACCCTGGGTTTAAAATAAGCTCAATTGCATTCGACGTTGCGTTGCCTTGATTGGCCCCACTTGATTGGCCCCACTTGATTGGCCCCACTTGATTGG
>CAYMHU010000014.1:2071-3756 GCA_964390335.1 uncultured Granulosicoccaceae bacterium
CTTGATTGGCCCCACTTGATTGGCCCCACTTGATTGGCCCCACTTGATTGGGGCAGTTTATACCTCAACGGATTAACCCGATACACAGCGATTTAGATGTTGTTCGAATTCCGCTAAAAATGCCGTTGACCATCGCTCGGCACTGTCTTTATCCAGGTGGGAATGATCAATAGTTAATAATCCGGATAGCGCTGGCGTTATCAGCGGCAACTCTAGTCGCTGACTTAGTTCCTCAGCAAATGCAGTTGGAGTATCGGTTCTTGGTGTTAGCGTCAGAATAACGCACTCGCGGTTTAACCCAAGCCCGTTGATAAACAGCTCGGCAGCATGAACCGACTCATCCACCGTATCCAGCAGCGCATCTGATTCTGACACGGGTATGCGCTGGTTTGGTCGGTAGTAATCGGTTAGCCAGTGACCGTTACTGCGATCGCGGTATAAGGTTTCCGCAGAACCACGACACAAAAAACGATGCCAGGCACTGGAGTCGTTTTGACACACAGTTTGTTGCCAAACCTGTAAGCGCTGCTTTTTAGCAAACTCATCATCCAGATTGTCACCCTCTTGTATGACACGTGTAAACGTGCCGTTCATTTCAGATGAGAAGAACGGGTCAATATTAGCAACCAACACGCTTGGTTTTAATTGATGCTTTTGCATGATTTCATAGGCAACCGGGCTCTTTGCGCCTTGGCCAAAACCCATGACGTAATGGGTTGTGCCAATGCGGTTAAAGTACTCTCGCACTGCCTGCGTAGAAAATCCGTATTGTGTGTTGCTATTGCCGACAAACAACACAGCACTTTGTTGTAACGCCTCGGTCACTCCGGGTTCTGTTTCGCGATACAAGGCGTAGTGTTCGT
Source organism: uncultured Granulosicoccaceae bacterium (assembly GCA_964390335.1). GTDB lineage: Bacteria > Pseudomonadota > Gammaproteobacteria > Granulosicoccales > Granulosicoccaceae > Granulosicoccus. The sequence goes on from CAYMHU010000014.1 coordinate 2,935, forward strand.
AGTCGCCATAGCGCGTGTCGTGACAGTAAGCGAGATAATGGTCATCACTGTATCCACCTGCATGGCAACTGCCAATCCAAGGAAAAAGGTCGGTTCGCTTAAATACAAAAACCAAGCTGCCCACACACACAAAAACCGCGCAAAACCAAATGGCAAATTGTGTTTCTTTTGGCTGTTGACTGCTACTCATGCGTTAAGTACTGATGAGTTCAAAACTGAAAGTACAGAAACTGACTGGTCACTGTGCTGCCAAAACAGGCATACGCAGCAACCACACCCATGACAATGGCAAACCCGGTATTCATTCGCCACTCAATCACAGATGACAAGGCTGATGGATGAATCGCGTTAGCATATGCCGGTTCATAACGTCGCATTAACTGTAAGGAGTTAGGCATCCACAATGCAATGGCGATGGGTACAATCAATGACACAAACGCAGTTACAGTGCCCACTGAATCAACTTGTATTTGAGCACCAGCAATAAGGGCCAGGTCACGCAGCGGAGTAAACAAGGGTCCCATATTGGTTAGGGGCTGAAATAAGATGCCAAATTGAGACAAGCTATTGGCCAAAGACTCGTGATTATGCAGCCACTCGGCGGGCAATGCCACGCCGTTTAAACCAAACATACCGGCATAGACACGTCCGGCAATATCCAGGTTTTCAGCGCGAAACAACACCCATGCGAAAATGACTGCTAACAGCGTTAGCAGTTGCGACATACACCGCCCAAAGAACAGCACAACGGTTTGCATAAGCTTTTCGGTGATTGTTGGTCGGTTCGTGTCATGCTGATTCATATCCGGTTGATTCATATCC
>CAYMHU010000014.1:3856-12015 GCA_964390335.1 uncultured Granulosicoccaceae bacterium
GGTGATTGTTGGTCGGTTCGTGTCATGCTGATTCATATCCGGTTGATTCATATCCGGTTGATTCATATCCGGTTGATTCATATCCTGTTGAATCGCTGCGTACGATGCTTGCCACCGATGCAAGCGCGTTGTTGCAAACCAATGTCGCCACACATGGTTAATCAGTAAGTAAAGTCCATGCAACCCGCCCCACAATACAAATGTCCACCCAGCTCCATGCCATAACCCACCAAGCAACATCACAATCATTAGGTTTCTGACTGTGCGATATAACCCATGACGATTTCCGCCAAGTACAAAATACAAGTAATCACGCAGGAAGCGCGATAACGTCATATGCCAACGTCGCCAGAAATCGATAATGCTGCTTGCCTTATACGGGGAGTTAAAGTTCATGGGTAAACGAATGCCGAACAAAATAGCTAAGCCCATGGCCATATCGGAGTAACCAGAGAAATCGAAATACAGTTGCAGGCTATAAGCCAATGCACCAGTCCACGCTTCAAGGAACGTTAACACTTCTCCGTTTGCAGCCATCGTAAATACGGTATCACTATAAGGTGATACTCCATCAGCGATGATGACTTTCTTAAATAAGCCTATGAAAAACAAGCTGCCACCGACAATCAAATTATGCAACCTTAATCCCCCAAGCTGGGTAGCAAACTGCGGCAACATTTCTTTATGGTGCACAATCGGACCAGCGATTAGCTGTGGGAAAAACGTAACAAACAATGCATAGCGCTGAAAGCTGCGTTCAGCCGTCGAGCCTCTGTAGGTATCGACCAAATAGGCGATTTGCTGGAACGTAAAAAACGAGATGGCCAACGGCAGTATGATTCGATCAACATGGATTTGAGTCCCCAGCAAGGCATTGCCGGAGTCCACCAGAAAGTTGGCGTACTTAAACCACGCAAGAGCGCCCAGATTGATAACAACACCCAGCCATAACAGCCACAGACGCCGTGAGCCTTGCGGACGGCCGGCAATCGCCAGACTGAGCGCGTAATTAACCAGCACCGACGTAATAATCAGCAGCAAATAACGTGGTTCCCACCACCCGTAGAACACAAGAGAAGCGCCAATCAACGCGCTTATGGCAAGCGATGGGCGGCCAGCTTTGCATAATAAGTGGAACGCGAGCAAAATCAGCGGCAAAAAGATGAACAAAAATCCGTGTGAATTGAACAGCATTGTGCTGAGCCCGCAATTTGATACGTGGAGTCAAACAAACTCCTGGAACTATTTATATCGACTGTAGCCTAAGCTCTTTAACAACGGCTTACTTATTACGGGGACTCAACAATGAATTTTTATGGCTCAACCGCTAACCGCACAATCAAGGCTTCACAAGATGTGACCCAACACGCAACAAGAAACGCTTTGCATTTCGTTCAGCTGCTAGCTTCCGCGGCTGGAAAAACCAGCCGGTCATTAACGCTGCTTGCACTTATTTTGTTTACCGGTGCGGCTCATGCAGCGAAAGATCCAGTATACACGCCCCTTTTAAATAATCGAGCAGTAGGTGGCTACGATGTCATATCGTACTTCACCGAGGATGCTCCTGTTAAAGGTAGCAAACAATTTCAAACCAGCTACATGGGTGCCGATTGGTATTTCGCATCGCAGGGCAATCTGGATACGTTTCTTGCTGACCCCGGCAAATACGCTCCGCAATACGGTGGTTATTGCGCTTACGCAGCCGCACTCGGTAGTACCGCTAAAGGCGATCCGTTGCAGTACCACCTACACGATGGCAAGTTATTCTTGAATATTAACCAAGATATCAAACAGACGTGGTTAGGTGACAAGCTCAACTACATTGAAAAGGCCGATAAAAACTGGCCTGATCTATTGAACTAAGTACAACTACCACAGGAAATCGCGTCCATCGTTAACTGGCTAAACCATATTTACGCAGCAATTGGTGCGGCGGTTGCGATGGGGTCACACTTAAGAGAAGCAGCGAACAAGTTCAGTAGAGCTTGTTCGTTCTTTGCGATGTGACCATCGGCCTGCGAGATCTCAGCACAGTGTTGCACAAACGCTTCGCGTATAGCGCGGGGTTGTACATATAAGGTTTGAAACGCAGCTTCTAACTCATTTACGATATTGGACTCGGTAGCGCTGCGGCGCGTATGAGTCTCCTTGGTATAACAACTTAGCGCTAGATTAAAGCGCTCATCGTATTTTTCGTGTTCAGTACCCGCCGCCTCAATGATCAAGGACAACAGCAACGCAAACTCTTCACCCATGGTGTCGAATGATTTAGAGTGTCGGGCTTCTGCAAGACCAGTTTGCAGACCAGCTAATTTATCCAATACGGGGAACTCAGCATCCAGCTTGCGTCGAATTAACTGCAATGTAGCGTAGTTCAATAAGGTGAATTCACCTTCCACGGCCAACATTTTCTCCAGGCTCTTCAACAGCTTTTGTCGATTCTCTAACTGAACCGACTCACACAACACGCTGGTGGCTTTTTCGATTATTTGCAGCTGTTGAGTGTGTAGTTCATTGCTCAGGCTTTCGCGCATTTCCTGAACTTGATGCGCAAAGAAATTATTGTAAGCAAAACCAATTGCGTCGTAATACGCCGCTTGCTTGTCTTCATTATCACTAACAAAAATAGCGTGTAAGGCGGTTAAGCAGGCCGCCGGCTCGGCTAACGCCAGACTGAGCTTATCAGACAATTGGGTACTGACAGGTGTAAATTCGGTTGACACAGGTAAGGCAGTACCACCCAAAGCGGATGTGTAATGTCGCGCTGCGCGAGGCACGGCACATCTGACTTTACTGCGCCGCTTAACTGCAAAATGCGGGTCAATAGTATCAATGCGTTTTTGAATGGGCGGATGGGTTGCGTAAACACGCATGAGCCTTTTTTTAATATCGGCAAAATCAAACCCCAATGATTCGGTAGAACCAACATGAAAGCATAAATGACTGATTGATTGCGACTGTTTTACCGAGGCTAGCGCATTGCTATCATACTCGTTGATTAATGTCAGTACTGAAGCCAAAGCATGCGGATTGCGTGTGTATTGCACTGCGCAAGCATCAGCCAAGTATTCGCGATGACGCGAAAACGCGGCCTTCATAACTTGCCCAACAAAGAAAGATGAAAACCCAACGATTCTTAATACAAAACCGACAATGGCACCCGGTTGTGCTACTAGCTTGCCATCATGCTTAACCATCAATATACGGCCCATATCATCTATGGCATTCAAACCGTTTAACGCGACAAGCAAACGCATGTTAAGTGCAACATCGCCTTGCGCAATATGGCCAAACTCGTGAGCAACGATAGCTTTGAGTTCGTCACGATCCGTTAAATCTAAGGCTCCGCGCGATATGACCAGCACTTCATCACCACCGAACCCGCCAACGACAAACGCATTGACGCTGGATTCGCGTTCCAGAATAAATATCTCGGGTACACTGCAACCACTGGCAATGGCAACTTCTGAAACGATATCGGTCAGTTGCTTTTCCTGACGTTTCAAGCGTTCGGGCAATGGTGTGGCACCGAAGCGTCGAGCAAGCGCGGCTCCACCACCGCGCACATCCAAAAATCGGAAAAAAGCACCTGCCAAACACACGGTCCAAACTATCCCAATAAATGCCATTGTTGGCTTTGTTACAACAGCGATCTCAAACTGTCTGGACACCGGGAACGCGAGTATTGCTGCACTTAACTGGATAAGCACAGCTGTGCACAACAAAGCCAGAATGAACCCAGCCAAAATGATGTGCGAGCTCGTTTTCTTGTTGTTCTGTTGAGTGAAAAAGTCCATTAACGTTCCTGACAATAATTCCTTATAAATTCCGTGGTACCCATATTTTCCTGATTACGCAAACGAGACATTAACCGGCTGTTGTACAGCAGAGTCAATGCTTTGGAATAAGTCAGCCTCTTTGAATCCACACGACTTGGCAACGATAACCGCTGGAAATTGTTCACACGCGGTGTTGTATCGCATAACCGAATCGCTATAGGCCTGACGTGCGTACGCCACGCGATTTTCAGTGGACGTAAGCTGATCGTGTAAATCACGTAACGATTCATCCGCTTTTAGTTCAGGGTAATCTTCCATAACCACATTGAATTTACCCATGGCATCACCCAGTACCTGCTCGGCTTGCGCTAGCGCGCCAACCAATGAGGAGTCTTCTGGGTTACGTGCTGCTTTTTCACAACAGTCGGATGCGTTGTTACGCGCCTTTACAACTGCAGTCAGGGTTTCGTTCTCATGTGAAATATATTTTTTTGCAATTTCAATCAGATTAGGAATCAATTCATAGCGACGCTGCAACTGCACATCGATCTGCGAGAACGCATTTTTGAATTGGTTTCTTCGCGATACCAAACCATTGAATACAACAACTGCATAAATGCCGATAAGGATTAACGCAGTTAACAGAACGCTACCAAGACTCATTTCGACTACCCTTTCACGAATTTCTAGACAAAGTAGCGGCAGATCACAGTTTTGCTTGAAGATAGTAAGGGGCCGTATGACTGCGAACTGGGCTCATTCAGGCTCAATCTGTGATGCCCATCGCAGAACAGGTTTACGGGAACTTTGAGCGATTCACTCTCAGAGTTCAGAGTCTGGATTGCAGCTCAGCAATAGCGGTGCTGAGCTGCTCATCCAGCATTTGAACGTATCGTTGGGCAACGGGCTTTTCGTACTTTTCAGCCAGACCATCCAGCAACAAGCCGCGGCGAAATTCGCGCGCACGCTGACTAATATTTAAAGAGCCCGTTTCTTTAAACAATCCCTCCGGTGCGGATGGGACATAAATATCAGGTACCAGCCCCCGGCCATGCAGCAACCGATGACTGGGAGTACCGTACATAGCTATGGTAGTTCTGATGGCACCGTTGATGGGTGCTTTCAATGGAAACACTTTCTGAATTAGGCCCTTGCCATAGGTCGGTGCTCCAACCAGCACGGCTCGATTGTAATCTTGCAGCGCACCGGCGAGTATTTCGGACGATGACATACTGTTCTCATTAACCAACACCGCCAAGGGTATATCGGTTATCGAATCTCCCGCACGCGGGAGTTGATTTACATTTCCATTTTTATATTGTTCGCAATACACCCAAGGCGCATCATCAAATAACGACATGATATACCGAGCCGCTCTTGTAGAGCCGCCGGGATTATCGCGTAAGTCGAGCACAATAGCGGCAGCTGATTGACTAAGCAGTTCTTGCAACAGCTGCTTTACGCGCTTGTGTGTCTTAGACCCAAACCGGCTGATTTTTAAATACCCGATATGCTTGGTCAACATACTCGTGCGAGCATAATGCAATTCAACCGCCTGACGTACAGTGCTAATTGTTATTGGTTGTGTATCGCGCAACAGTTCTAAGTCGACTGTTGAATCAGGTTTACCCGACATCAAACTTGACACTGTCCTGGACGAGGCCGCTTTCACTGACTCACCATTCACACTGATTATTTGATCACCCGGTTGAATATTTTTGTTGGCTAAGGGACCACCCAGCAATGGACCTATAACCAGCGGATAGTCATTTAGTCGAGCACGAAATTTCAATCCGACACCGACAAAACCTCCAGAGCGACGTTGGCTATAGGCTTTGTGCTGCGTAGGTGATATGTAGTTGGCGAACGGGTCGTTATAGTGGGCTAAAACATCGCTAAGCAGCTCCCGCATCTGCTTGATTGCAGAATCTACCGGCAACGTCTCCATCGCATCAAGCCGCTGTATTAATGTGGCCCGAGGTATCAGATCACGCTGTAGAAAAATCGTGAGTTGCGTGTTATCTATGATATCCAGCGCGCGGATACACTCTGCACGGGCTTGTTTATATACGCTCATGTTAATCTGTGGCGCTTTGTCTACGCCGTTCTGGCATGCACGAACTTATCCAAATGCTCACCTTCCAAGCGATAGGCTTTGCCAAAACCCATAACAAACTGCCCTGATATAGGTGTTAATCGCATTAATACAAAATCGGGAAGTGTTCTCAACAGCCCAACCATTTTGCCGTGTTTGGCTTCATAAGCATCTAGTAGCTGATTGTACTGGGCATGGTCAGGAGCGACCGGCTTCACCCGTACTTGTAACGAAAGCCGGCTTCGCGCAAAAATTTGTGTGCTGTCTTGTTCATCGGCAATGAGCATTATGCCGGCTTGGCCATTGCTGAGCATATCGCGCGTATGCAAGGCGAGTTGACTAACAAAAATGATTAGCTCGTACTGGTCCGTAATAAATGGCGTATATCCACAGTGCGGCACACCCTCTTCATCTACAGTGGCAAGTTGCAGTGTGCGCATTGTTGATTTCAATGTGGCGCACGCCTGCGCAATCGTATCTTGATCCATTCGCTGTATGCCCGAGTTGGTTGCTAGCTAACAAACTGGTACGTTAGCCTGCAAAGCCCCGATCAGTACCGAGACTCCGCTTCAGGCTTATTTTACGATGAATCGCTGCTTTTATTACGCCGACTCGCCGTATTTCTTGGCATATTCAATTTTGGCGCCTCCGACCCAATCATCACGTTCAATACGACCGGGAAAGGCTTCAATTGCATCGGACACCATTTGGATATCTTTCTGTGTGAACTCGGCGACCTGCTTAAACGCCGTTATACCCAAAGAATTCAGTACTTCTTGCATTTTCGGGCCAATACCATAGATCTGCGTTAAATCGTCTCTCTCTTTCGGTGCCTGAAATAATGGTCGAGGTGTTGATGTTGCCTGTGACGACGACTCAGACTGGTTCGCATTGGACTTCGCTGAGCTTTGTAACTCCGCCAAACGTTGTTTCAAATCTGCAATTTGGGAGTCACGGCGTTTAATATCAGACTCTAACGATTCAAGCTCCTGAATCCGTGCTTCCAATCGTTTACTGGCAACCAACTGCTGTTCCTGCTCGCTCACGCGCTGCTGCAGTGACGTTACTGACTTAACTGAATTATCACGCTCGGCTTGTAGACTTTGCATCTCGCTGCGTAAGCGGCGAAGCTCCAAATCGTTTTCCTTTGCAGCTGAGGCTTGTTTTTCAGCTTCAGCTAAAGACTTACTTAAGTTGTCGATTTTACCTCGACTCTTCTCTAGCTCCTCTGCAGCTTTTCTTAAACGCTCCAGCTCGTGCTCTTTATCGTCGAGCGATTTTTGTAGTTTCGCCAACTCCTGCATGTCAGAATTTAGTGATGCAATTTGCGCAGTTGTCTGCTTTTCGCGTTCCTGTGCTTGCGCTAACTGTTCCCGCGCCGCTTTTAGCTGATTCGCATCAGACTGCGCAATGCCCAACTGTTTTTGCGTTTCGTTAAGCGTTGCTTCAATGGTGCGCAAGCGATCAAGTTCGCTCTGCAGTTTGCGTGATTGTGTTTCTGATTCAGTGAGCGATTTTTGTAAATCTGCCCGCCTTTGATTCTCGGCTTGGAGTTGTTCCAAAGTACTGTCACGCTTCGATAACTCGGACTCAAGTGCAGCGAGTTCTTTTTCTCGCTGTAACAATTTTTCCTGTGCTTGCTGCCCATTATTTCGCTGCTGCTCAACTGCTACCTGCAAGCGCTTCTCGGCCTCTTGTGCCTTAGTCAGATCCGCGCGAACGTGCGCTAACTGTTTCTCGGCCTCCTGTGCCTTAGTCAGATCCGCACGTACGTGCGCTAACTGATTCTCGGCCTCCTGCGCCTTAGTCAGATCCGCACGAACGCGCGCTAACTGTTTCTCGGCCTCCTGCGCCTTAGTCAGATCCGCACGAACGCGCGCTAACTGTTTCTCGGCCTCCTGCGCCTTGCTCAGCTCCGCGCGGACTTGCGCTAACTGTTTCTCGGCCTCTTGCGCCTTACTCAACTCTGCACGGACTTGCGTTAACTGTTTCTCGACCTCCTGTGCCTTACTCAAGTCAGCACGAACCTGCACCAGTTGTTTTTCGGCTTCTTGTGCTTTGGCTAAATCAGCCTCGACTTGCTCAAATTGATTTTTTAGCGCATTTTGGGCCGTCGCTGAATCAGCATTAGCCTGCTCAAGCTGCTTTTGCGCTTCCTGCGCATCACTCAATTCAGCTCGTACTTTAACTAGTTGTTTTTCTGCTGCTTGCGCCTGACTCAGCTCTGCACGAACTTGCGCTAGCTGTGTCTCTGCCTCTTGTGCCTTACTCAACTCTGCACGAAC
>CAYMHU010000014.1:12115-80546 GCA_964390335.1 uncultured Granulosicoccaceae bacterium
GAACTTGCGCTAGCTGTGTCTCTGCCTCTTGTGCCTTACTCAACTCTGCACGAACTTGTGCTAGTTGGGTCGCTGCCTCCTGCGCCTTACTCAACTCTGCACGGACCTGCACTAACTGTTTTTCAGCGTGCTGCGCTTTGTTTAATTCAGATGTGACTCGTTCGAGTTGATTTTTGAGCGAATCCTGTGCCGCTGTTGAATCAGCATTAGCCTGCTTAAGCTGCGTTTGCACTTCTTGCGCGTTGCTTAATTCCGCTCGTACCTGCGCCAACTGTTTTTCGGTTTCTTGCGCGTTAGCTAATTTAGTACGAACCTGTGTTAACTGCTTTTCTGCATCCTGCGTTTTGGCTAATTCAGCTTTGACTTGCTCAAGTTGATTTTGAAGTGCATCTTGAGCTTCGGTGGAGTCAGCTTTAGCTTGCAACAGCTGCTTTTCGGAATCCTGCGCTGCTTTAAGGTCAGCTTTCACTTTCACCAGTAGCTTTTCGGATTCCTGAGCGATACTAAGCTCACCCCTAACTTGCGCCAGCTGTGATTCGAGTTCCTTCGCTTTGTTTTGATCAGCCTTACCTTGTTCAAGATCGTGCTTATGCGCTGCCTGTTCTCTGACCAAATCTGATTTCGTTTGCGCAAGCTCCATCTCCGCTTCCTGTGCTTTCGTTAACTTGGCCTGAGCTTCTGTTACTTGCTGCTCAAGCTCATTAACTTTTGACAGTTCTCGCTGCTTACTTTCAGACAATTGTTTTTCGTTATCTTGTGCCTTGGCAAGCTGCGCTTCTAAAGAATTTATAGCCGCCTTCGCTTCTCTTAGTTCCGAATGTGTAGTAACGAATTTAGACTCTGCTTCCTCAGCCTTTGCCAATTCAATCCGAGCTTGAGACAGTTGCTTTTGCGCCTCTTGTGCTTTGCTTAACTCAGTTTTAACTTGAGCCAACTCTTTTTGCGCTCCTTGTGCTTCCTGCAACTGCGCTTTAACACGGACTAGCTCTTCAAGAGATTGTTCCGCTTTAGATAACTCGGCCTTTACTCGTGCCAATTCGTTCTCTGTCTCTTTAGCTTGAACAAGTTGGCTTTCGGTCTTGTGCGCAGTTTCTTTCAACTGGCGTAATTCCGCATGCACCTGAACAAACTGCTTCTCTGCATCTCGTGCTTTGGTAAGTTCATTTTGCGCGATAACCAGCTTGCCTTCTGCTTCTTGCGCTTTTACGAGTTGATCTTTGGTCCTGTTCAGTTCGGTTCGTACCGAATTAAGTTGTTCGGTATCCGCTCTACCTCTACGCTCAAGTTCTTTTTTATGATTCTCAAGCACACTTTTTTCGCCAGAGGCTTTCTCCAGCTCAGCATTGAGCTGGGACATATCCTGCTCTGTGGACTGCAGTTGCGACTCAAGCACAGCCATTTTCTGCAAACGGGTATCGCGGTCCTGAATTGCACTGGTTTGCGCCTCAACTTGAGACTCCAGGTCTTCTACCAATCGGGCGCGAGCCTGCAAGGTTTCAATCTCCTGATTATTCGACTTAACTTGCGATTCCAGGGTCAGAATACGTTTATTCCGTGTTTGTAATTCTGCAATATGAGAATCCTTCTCCTTCAAGGCTTCCTCGTAGGAATCGACAAGTGATGCTCGTTCACTGAGCTTTTTCATCGATTGCTCGCTTTGCGAAATGGATGCTTCTAACACACTGACCTTCGCAGCCCGTTCCTGTAGATCGATAATTTGTGTATCCCGCGCGCTAATCTTCTGTTCGAGTTCTTCAAACTTAACCACTTTTAAACGAAGCGCCGAAATATCGCGATCTTTCTGTTCCAACTTGGCTAACGTGGTATTGAGTTTTTGCTCCTGTCCTAGCAAATGTTCTATCTGTTTGTTTTTGTCCGTCAACGTTTTATCAAGTGATTCGACTTGTTGCTTCGTATCGCGCAATACGTCTTGTTGTATAGTTAATTCCGCGACTGACGCTTCCAACTCCGTAACACGTTTTTGGGCGGTAGACAGTTGATCGCGCGTCGAATGTAACTGAGTTTTGGATGCATCTAAATCAGCAACCATTTTATTAGATTCAACTTGTTTGGTTTTTAGCTCAACAATGGATTTATCTTTGTCGGACAGTTGGATTTGCAAATGATCAACTTTACCGCTCAAGTCAACTTGCTGCTTCTTCAGTGAGTCAACGTCTAACTCCAACTGCTTACGCTGCTTTTCGAGTGAGTCAGACTGTTCCATCAACACCCGGATATTTTCAAGCTGCGTTTCGTTCTGTTCACGTAGGCGATCTCGTTCACCTTTTATTACTTGTACCTGTTCTACACTGGCTTCAAGTTGCTTAATATCATCTTTGGCTTTACCGGCCAGTTCGAGTTTGTTTTCAAGCTCTGCAATCAGATTATCTCTTTCCAGCAGCTGAGCCTGGAAGTGCTCGTTGGATTGGCTTTCGGTTTGTTGACGCACTGAAACTAATTGGCTTTCAGCTGCCTGCTGCTTTTGGTTGGCATCCTCCAAGGCCCGCTTAAGCGCTAAGATCTCGTTTTGACGTTGCGCCAGATCATACTCAAGTGGTTTAACCCGCGCCGATATCAAATACAGTTCATCCAACTCAGTGTCGTCTTGCAAATCACCAGAAGATTGGTTCATAAAACCTTGGGAAGTTGACGCATGACCGCCTTTGCCTGTAGGAACTGCTTTTGTTACACCGCTGATTTTGGAACGATTGGCAGTGCGAGTATGCAAAGCGGCAGCACTGCTGGATTCAAGCTCTTGCACGCGTTTTTGACTGAGCTTTAGATCATACTCCAAAGGTTTAACGCGAGCCGCTAAACGGTAAAGTTCATCAAGATCAGTATTGGCATTATCATGGATTACCGAGCTGGAGGTCCCTGATTGGCTTTTACTGTATAAGGTCGGGATGTTATCTGAAGAAGATTGTGATGCGGATTGATCATCAGCAGAACCCGTTGCAATACTTTCAGACTCAACACCATTGCCGCCCCATCCATGCTCACGTTGGCTGCGGGTTCCAACCCGACCGATTTGGGATTGCCGACGAAGCTCAGCAATTTGATCTTTGGTTCGCCAGTGCTTTAGCAACCAACCGACGACAATACCAAACAACAGCAATAGAACTAACGTGAGTTGCATAACTATTCCCTTCTGATTTGACCAGACTCCACCAGAATACCTCAGCGATACAATAAGAACGATAGAACGGCATTAAAAAAAGTAAATACTTTTGCCCAATAGGAATCAATTGAAGCAGAAACGCACACTTAAGATTGTCAAAGACAAAACAGTGTTAAATCTGCATTATTAATCATGTTAGGTGGGCTTTATTCAACCGGACTCAGATTCGGTTTAGCAAGACTCGGTAGGTCGCCGATGGTTCCCATGGCACGCTGCATAAGGTGCATCTTAACCGGATGAACTTTGTTGACTAAATCAAGTGACAAACTACGTGTTCGTTGCAAGAGTGCCGGCTGTGGTTTGAATAACTCATATAACCCATCCAATGCAGCGATCATTAATTGATTTTCGCCATAGCGCCAACGTTGATACCGACGCAAAGCGCTGCGCTCACCAATGTCACGCCCCTTCAACATGGTTTGTATAACAACGTCCACTAAGCACCCGGCATCCAACAAACCCAGATTCACACCTTGCCCCGCCAATGGATGCACTGTATGCGCAGCGTCGCCTACCAGTGCAACCCGATCGCTTACATAGTCTTCAGCATGTGCCTTTGCTATCGGGAACGAACCCCGGTCACAAACACGTCGAACCGGACCTAACTGCTCTGGAAACGCAGCCTGCAACTCCTGCACAAATGCATCATCATCCAGTTCAAGTAAGCGTGCTACTTCCTCGGCTGTGTGGTACCACACAATCGAACCCTGATTACCGCACAACGGTAAAAATGCTTGAGGTCCAGTCGGTACAAAACGTTGCCAGGTAATATCCTGTTGTGCATTAGCAGTTTCAATGGTCGCAACCAACGCATGTTGAGGGTACTTTTTCTTATTGATTTCTATACCGGCTTTGTTACGCACAAACGAATTTGCGCCGTCGGCTCCAACCAGCAACGCTGAGGTGCAAGCGCTGCCGTCACTGAGTTTGAGCTGAACTTGATTCGATACGACTTGGAACTGCTGCAACCGCACCGGGCTTAACAGCGCAACATTGGGCAGTGCTTGCAAGCGATCCAGCACCGCAAGCTGAATGACTCTGTTTTCAACGATATGCCCTAGATGTGATGCACTAATATCACTGGCGTCAAAATCAGTCTGTCCGTGCTGCTCTCCATCCCAAACACCAAGACGTGAATACGGACACGCGCGACGCTTGATAATCGCATCCCAGGCGCCAACGTTTTTAAGCATTTGTTCCGACGCTATGCTTAATGCGGACACCCTCAGATCGTAGTCAGGATTAGTGCCGGGTTCAAACGCTGGAGGAAGACGTTCCTCTAACACACAAATACGAAGCGGTTTTAATTGCCGTCTCGCTTTTTCAGTTGCTAATTGAGTGGATTCAGATGCAAGCGCTGCCGCAAGCAGGCTGCCTACCATGCCACCACCAACGATGACTACATCGTAGTCAGAACTCATGGTTTAACGAAACTCATCACTTAATTTGTGTAGTTATTACGTTGCCAACCTTCAGATGATCTTACCAGTTCAAACGTAGGCCAAAAATTATATTCAGGTGCAACGGTGACGATGGTTCTGCGTCCACTAATAGAAACAACCGATAAGCGCGTTACTTCATCCTGTTTTTTCTGTTTTACTAAACTTAAAAAACCGTCCAGATCGTCGACCGGCACGCCATCAACATGGGTTACGAACCGATTTCGGTATAAGCCATCCCACAATGCTGGTGAACCTTGTTCTGTACCAGATATATAAACACCGGGATAATTGACGCCTTTCAAGAATCCAATCTCACCATGCGGCTCTTGGAACTGTGCTCCGGCCCAACTAACAAACCGGGTGGTACCTGTACCACTGACCTTAGAAGGCAGTAAGTCCACATCGATGACATTACCGGAACGGAGTACTGTGATCACAATAGACTCTTTCTGCGCAGCTATTTCAGCTTGCAACAAGTCAGATACCAGTTCGCCCTCGATAGCTAAAATAATGTCACCCGGTAAGAGTTTGGTGTCGGCATCAGTGTCGGGCACGACTTGTGTGACGAACAAAACCTTCCTGTATTGCGCCGGCAGATTATTGTAGCGGCGTAACCAATCAGTCGGTAATCCAAGCTGCCTGGCAGTGGAGATGGAACGGTAAGTGAGTTGCGCATCAGTTGAGTAATACGGTCTGCCAGACTTATACATACGTAAAGTTTCGTTGATGACCGTTGCGGGCATGGCCCACTCCTGCTGACGCACTTCACGCTCCTCTTCATAGGCAAAGCTCATATATGCAGCATGAACAACACCTTGATCATCCACAAACGGGCCGCCCAACGATGGTGGCACGTTCGACACTCCATACAAATCAATGGCGCTTTGCTGAAAGCGGGCCAAGCCAGGTGTTGCGAAACCAACAGTTAACCGACTGAAATCATCAAACTCGCTTTTGCGAAATGTACCGTCAGCGCGATACCCGATCATGGTTAATGATTCGGGTAGCTCGCTCGCACCATCGGCCAATACGAGTTCACTGAACTCAACATCATTTAATTCATCTGGGTTGTACTTAAGTAAGGCGATGTTGTGGCGAGGATGTAAAAATTCAACACTGGCATTGATAACATGAGAGCCGAAAAACGTAATTTCAGCATCGCCCAAGCCATTGGGTACCGTGTTTCGATCCACTACTACGATACCTAGTTCTTTATCAACAACCAAACCCACCCCGTTAAAGTGTCGCGCATAGACGTTGTCCACTGCATAGGGAATATTAAAATCCACTCGCACTATTGCAGGTGCAACTTTGTTTAACAACTCGTCTTTAAACGCGGGTACGGCGATAGCGTCATCTTTTTTGTTTGCTAAACGTTCCGGAAATTCTACAGCGTCGCAATCCCAATAAGCCACGTTATCAACGCGGTTACATAATCGATAATTAAACCACCGGTTATCAATATCGATTTGCGTAATACTGGTTGAATGCTCTTTTCCCGGAATCACATAGCGTGCCAGTAACTTTTTATCACGCGAGGATGAGCTAACGATGCGTATAAAATCCTCGAGACTGGTCACAGGCATTCCGTTCAACTCAATAATGACTGAACCTTGCGCCAAGTTAGCTCGATTAAATAAATACCCGCTGCTGGTTACCACCACACCGCTTTGCGGTAAGTCCATGGCCCTTGAGTGCTGAATTGACATGTTTTGCAAGATAGCATCACCCAGTTCCAGGTATTGCGTGGGTTCCAATTGATGCAGATCGGCAACTGGTATGGTTAACGTTGTGTACTCTCCCTGACGCATGACCACAACTTGCATCTCGTTTGAAATGTTGGCATCGAGTGAGGCGGCAAGTTCAATAAAATTAGTAATCAACTGATCATTGATCGAAATTAAAATATCGCCTTCTTGCAATATTGTATCGGCAACACCACCTGCGATGACTTGCCGAACAAATAACATTCCATTGTTGCTTTTATCTTGTGCTCGAACCCGGTCCTCCATGTCTTGGTCAAGACCCAGGCGGCGTAAATCTCGGAATGGCTCATGACTGAAAATGGTTTGAAAACCACCGCGGTCAATTTGCTGATCCGATTGCAAACGTTCAAGCGCGTACACGATTCGCGGTAATGGCAGAAAAAAGCTACTGGCGGTTCTGGTGTTGGCCGCCGCATTCAACGCCACAACATCTCCATCGAAATCGATGACCGGAGAGCCCGAACTACCGCCGGATGTTGACGAGGCAGCTTGAAAATAAAACGTATTAAAGTCGTTGTAACCATAGCGACCGTAGGTCGGGACTTGTCTGTCCAAGCGGGCAATAGTTCCGGTAAGGATGGAAAGCTGCTCGCCACCATCACTACCAATAACCCGGATGTTCAGGCCGGTACTGACCTTATCTGGTCGTAACGGCAATGAGTGCGGATTTGCGTAAACCAAGTCTGCCGGGTTGTATCGTAAAAAAGCAAAGTCATGGATAGGGTCTCGGTATAGCGGTACAACATCGACCCGTTCCTGATTTTGAAAGGTTGCCGACAACCGAATAGGCCCGGTTCCGACGACATGTCGATTTGTCAGAATAATGCCTTTCTCAGCATCGACGACAAAACCGGTGGCATTGCTCCCGCCCTGCTGAGAATCGTCGAAATTGCGTAGATTAGCCAACTGCAAGGAAACGACTGATTCAGAGGCTTTTGCCAATGTCGCCGCCCATGAATCGGACGCAGCCAGCCCCGATTTGCTCGCTAAAGCCATGCAAACCAATAGGCAAATCTGAATAAGTCTGTTTGCTGTCACTGTGATGTCAGTTCCCGATAGACGCGTTTTTTAACGCGATGCAGCCTGTTTTGCCGCAACATGTGTTCCAAATGTCTGCGTAGTCGTCAGTTGTGCCAGTTTTTTGCTAGTTATGGTTGGCCAGCGTACGTATCCTCTCTATGATAGAGGACATTACCTGTATTATGCAGCCTCTTTTTCACAAGATACCTCATGGTAGATAAGCCAAAAACAAACGATTTGACCATCCAATGGTTCCGTGAAGCCTCACCGTACATTAATGCGCACAGGCATAGCACTATGGTGTTGTGTGTACCCGACACACTGTTACAAAGTGAGCAACTGGATAACCTGATTCACGATTTAACCTTACTGAGCCACTTGGGTATACGCCTTGTACTCGGCTTTGGACTTCGTTCACAAGTTGAAAGCCGATTGGCTGCTAAACAAAAGACGACACAAGTGGCCAATGGCATGCGCGTGACCGATGATGCGGCGCTCCAGGAAATACTGACCATTGCCGGCCGGGTTCGAACGCAACTGGAAGCCAGGTTATCCATGGGTCTGCCTAATACGCCTATGGCTGGGGCTCGCTTATCAGTGTGTTCCGGCAACTTTATAACGGCTCAACCTTATGGTATCCATGGCGGACTGGATTATCAACACACTGGTTCGGTACGACAAGTACACAGTGCAGAAATAAAATCTCAACTGACCAACGGCAATATTGTCATACTGCCACCATTGGGGTATTCGCTAACAGGCGATGTGTTCAATTTAGCCGCACAAGAAGTCGCAACACAAACAGCCATTGCATTACGGGCAGATAAATTATTGTTTCTGGTTCCTACCCTGCCAGTGGATGAACAACAGCACACTATCCACGAAGCCAGCGTGCATGCGATGGAACAAGCATTAACACAACAGCATGACGAAGTACTCGTGCGCACGCTAAAAAATGCCACTCACGCAGCGCGCAATGGCGTCGATCGGGTTCACCTGTTGGATATGAATGATCCGAATGCGTTACTGCGTGAGCTGTTTACACGCGACGGTGGCAGTACACTGATAACAGCAAAAAACTGGGAACACCTGCGCCAGGCAACAGCGCAGGATGTCAATGGCATTATTGAACTGATTACACCGCTGCAGGAAAACGGTGCGTTGGCCTATCGCACACGAGAACAATTGGAGCTCGACATAGACAGTTTCATTGTGTGCGAACGTGAAGGGATGATTATCGCTTGCGCGGCACTTTTCATTGCTCACGACAAAGCCGGCGATGAAAAGCCGTATGCTGAAATTGCCTGTGTAGCCACCCACCCAGACTATCGTGGCCAAGGGCGCGCTGGCGAATTAATCGCTCACTTGGAAAATAAGGCAAGAACTTACCATGTGGGTATGGTGATGTTGCTCAGTACGCGCGCGGCACACTGGTTCATTGAGCAAGGCTACGCTGAGGCAACACCTCAGGACTTACCGAAACCGCGCGCAATCGAATACGACAAACAACGCAACTCTAAGGTGTTTACAAAACGCCTTTAGCGATAAGCTAATCGTCGGATTCGGTCGCGAACTCTATTTGCAACCCGCTCAATGCATCTAATCTGGTGGCGTTATCGGGTAATTGCAGTAATTCGTATTTCGAGGCTGATGTTATTGGTAATAGCTCTAGCAAACGATGACAAACCCAGTCGGGCTCATCAAGACGTTTATCGTCATAGACAATATTCGGCTCCACATAACTCAGGATAACACCTAACTTATTAGATAATTCGCGGTATTTATCATTCATGACTAAAGGCGCATCCGGCTCGCGTAAACTAACCTCCCCGACCAATAGCTGATCCTTCTGAACGCTGTAGCTCAGTAAATCGAATTCCTGCACGCCTTTTGCCGTGATGTGCAACAAGCCATCGGAGCCTTGATCGAAGTCGACAATGGACACTAATGTGCCTTGCTCGTATGGCACTGAAGGTGCGCCTACTTCATTGCCCTCCTTGATTAGGCACACCCCAAAACCAGTCTCATTTTTAAAACATTCCTTGATCATGTTGATATAACGCGGCTCAAACAAACGCAGCGGCAACAGACCATCAGGCAGCACAATACTCGATAATGGAAAGAGTGGAAGCTTCATGATTCTAAATCGTCTATGCCCCAACGCGGCATAATGGTGTGGCTAACATCGAGTTGATCCAGCACTCTTGCAACAACGAAGTCAATGATGTCATCCATGGTTTTGGGCAGTGTATAGAACGCCGGATTGGGCGGCATAATTACTGCGCCAGCATTGGCAAGCCTCAACATATTTTCAAGATGGATTACTGAAAAAGGCATTTCTCTAGGCATGACGATTAAAGTTTTACGCTCTTTTAGTACAACGTCGGCTGCACGTTCCAACAGGTTGTTACAATTGCCGGCTGCAACTGCCGCAAGCGTTCCGGTTGTGCATGGGCAGATGACCATCGCATCCGGCGCGCCTGAACCGCTAGCAACCGGTGCTGTCCATTGCTCCTGACCGAAAGCATGTAATTGTCCGGGTTTAGCGCCATAACGCTCGGTGAAGTCGCGCTGAACGTCGCTGGTTTTAGATGGCACAGGAATATCGGTATCCATACCCATAACCACCTTTGCAGGCTTTGACATCAACACATAAACCTGACAATCAGCTTGAATCAGGCAATCAATGAGCCGTAGTCCATACTGAATACCGGATGCACCCGTTAGTGCGACCGCAACTGTTTTATTAAATGCCATAGCCCTACAATATAAACAAAAAAGGCGATCGTTACCGATCGCCTTTGATTAAATTGGATGGGTTCAAACAAATGACCCATCTATCGATCACGCTACGGTTTTAGCACGATTTCCACACGACGATTCAATGCGCGACCTTCACGTGTCCCGTTGGTGGCTACCGGACGGTTTTCACCAAAACCTGCTGCCGAGAGTCTGGCCGCATCAATACCACCAGCGCTTTGCAGATAGTTAACCGTGTTCGCAGCTCGAGCCACTGACAATTCCCAGTTACTTGGGAAGATGGCCAGTAGATCACCGGTTACCGGGATGCTATCGGTGTGTCCTTCAACCACGATGGTGTTGTCAAAATCTGACAATGACGTAGCCACCTTACCAACAAGATCACGTCCGCCTTGATTCAGTCGAGCGCGACCCGAGCTGAACAAAGCACCACTGGGTAAGCTAATAACAATACTGTTATCGTCGCGTTGCGATACGCTCGCGTCACTTACACCATTTTGCGCAAGGCTTGCCTCAACATCAGCCAATAAAGAGCTGGAGATTTGTTGTTGAGACTCGTCCGCACTTTGCATGTTGGCAAGCTTCGTCGCCAAGTTATCGGCAATCGCGCTTTGCTCGGCAGCAGTCTGTTGAGCTGCCGCGAGATTTGCTTGCAATTCGCTGACAGACACGGCTGACTCATCAAGCTTCGCATCTTTTTCCGACAACATCGCATTGGTGTCAGACAGCTGCGATTCCAGACCACTCACCTTGCCTTGGAGGTCGCCTACCTGGCTTTCTAACGACGCTTTCAAGGCCTCCATTTCACCAACAGTACCTTTCAACGAGTCCACTTCGGCTGTGAGTGCATCCACTTCCGCGCTTTTCGCCGATAAGTCGGAGCTCAGACCATCAGAGGTGCTGGACACACTGGCAAGCTCTGCGCTCATGGCTTCCAACTCAGCGGTCTTGGCTTTCAATTCAGTACTGATTGCATCAGATTCTGACGCCTTCGCTGCTAACGATGCTTCCATTTCGCCAAGCTTGGCTTCTAAGGATTCGCGCTGACCTTGCAACTGTTCTATTTCGCCTTGTGTTGCCGTACGGAACTCGGCAGCTTTTGCCAATTGCGATTCATAGCTTGCAATTTTTTCAGCGGAGCTATCCAACATGGCCATTGATTCAGCACTACTGGCTTCAAGCGCTTTGATCTGATTCATGTAATCAGTACGACGCTTTGCAGCAGCAGCCAATTGCGATTCATAAGTCGCAATTTTCTCAGCCGAGCTATCCAACATAGCCTGTGATTCACCACCGCTGGCTTCAAGCGCTTTGATCTGATTCATGTAATCAGTACGACGTGTCGCGGCCGCGGCCAATTGCGACTCGTAGGTTGCAACTTTGGCAGACAATGATGCTTCTTGCTCTTGCAAAGCACTTAACTGGTTCATGTACTCAGTGCGTTGAGCTGATGCATCGTCGAACAAACGCTCATTCATTGCCAGTTGGGATTTTGCTGCCGACAATTCTGGCTCTAACTCTGCAATGCGGCCGGTCAGGGTTTCGATTTCTGAGTTCAGATTGGTTATCTCCGCCGCTTGTTGCTCCGACAGCCCCTTCGCTACCGCAAGCTGTCCTTCCAGATCACCTAATTCAGCCTGCAAGGCAACAACCTGCGCTTTGCTGGCGTCTAGCTCTTGCAGCTTGCTTTCGGAATCAGACAGATTGGCGGCACTAGCGGCTAGCCGAGTCTCGGCGTCTGTTAACGCTTTAGTTGCGTTGCTGAGCTCTTCACTGAGTAGATCGCGCTCTGCGGACAAGGTGTTAACTTGAGCGTCAAGTTCAGTTCGTTCTGCGATGGCCGCATCAAACTGTGACTGCACGCCAGTTAACTGTTCCTGTAGCGAGTTCACTTCACCCGATGAGTCTTTTTCAGCAAGCGATGCTTCCAGTTCTGCAACGGTTGCATTTAGCTGTGTGTTTTGTGCCACGAGCTTGTCGAGCTCAGTACCATTCTTTATCAGGTTAGAAGCCAGGCTCATAACTTCAGCATTTTTCTCATCGAATTGCTCACGCAATGTCATTAGCGAGTTTGCACTACCACCCAACTCTTCATTGGCTAAACTCAATTCGCGCTTGCTTACGGTTAATTGCTCTTGCAACGCGCTCAACTCTGCATCGCTGCTTTCCACTTGGGCTCGTAACTCGTCTAGCTCAGAAGTATCGGCAGATGCTGCTTCTAGTTCGCCTATGCGGCTTTGTAAGGTGGCGACTTCGCCGTCTAGTGAGGCCTTAGCCGCTTCTAGTTCTGCAACTTTGGCCGCCGCCGCTTCTAACTCACTCGTGGATTGAGCCATCAATGTTTGTGGTACGCTCTTAGCGGTTTCTAATTCTGTTGTAAGCGAATCGACAGACGCCGTTAGGGTCATTTTTTCAGCTTCCAACGCTTCTGCCTGCGCACGCAGTGAATTGACATCTTTTTCTAAGGCTTCTTTTTGCGCGGTGAGTTCACCTATGTTGGCATTCAACATACTGGTGTCTGTATCGTACAAGGTTTGCATGCTGGTCAATTCTTCTTGGGCACCGGCAAGCATTTCGTTAACGGCCGACAGTTCCTCAGCGGCGGCTTGCAATTCAACGTTTTTGGCATCGATTGCGCCCGACAGGCCTTCAGCAATTTGTTGCTGTTCAGCAAGGATGGCATTCGCACCAGCATCAGCTTCTGCCAACGATGTACGAGATTCTTCCAACGCGGCTTCGGTATCACTTAATGCGGTTTGCGTTTCCGTTAATGTTTGTTGAGTTAATGACAATTCAGTTTCAAGCGTTAACATCGATGTTTCCATTGACGCTAAATTACTCTCCAGCAGGGCTTTGCGAGCTTCAAGCTCGCCAATTTCTGCATTGAGAATGGCTGTGTCGGTGTCGTAAATGCCAAGTAAAGATTGATAGCTGCTTTGTGCATTGGCCACGTCCATATCGCGGGCAGATTCAGCACTGATAAGTGACTGCACTTGTGACTGCATGTCTTCCTGAGTTTTCTGGTAGAAGGCTGTCATCTCCGCTTCACGGGCTGCCATATCGGCACGCTGTGTTTCGAGTTCAGCACTTAAGCCAGCCAACTGACTTTCTAACGCTGCGATGTTGGCGTTGTCTTGCATAGCCGCTTGCTGGGTTTCCATCTCGGCAGTCATTTCTTCCAGCTGCAATTCCAGCGTGGCGACCGTGTCGTCACGTTGTGCAGCAAAACTATTTAATTCGGCCGTGGTTGCTTCGAGTTTTTGCTGCAGATCTGCAACCTGTGCCTCCAGTACAGCATTGGCATCTGAAATGGCAGCAAACTCAGTTTGCTGTTGATCGCGTTGTTGTTCTAAAGATGCAAAGTTCGCCTTAATACTTTCCATTTCCTCTGCGGCGGAGCTGGACGTGGTATCAACAGCTGCTTGCGCTTCTTCGAGTTGAACCTTAGCTGCGTCGAGCTCGGCGGTGACCGCATCGAGCTTCGCTTTTGAATCGGCCAATTCTTGATTGGCTTCATCGAGTTCGCCCTGCAAAATCCCCAATTCAGCTTTCGCGCTGGTGAGCTCGGAAGTGGTGGTGACAAGGTTGGACTCGGCGCCTTTGAGACGTTCAAACTCGTCGCTATTACCGCGCACCATCCACGCACCAATCATTGCTAGCAGCGCGAGTCCCGCTAGCAGAAATTTCAATTGATACGAAGACTTACTGGGTGATTTCTCGAAGTCTTTAAACATGAACATGATCCCTGAATTATTAAATGGAACGCGAAAACGTGCGCGTGATGTTCCCATCCTAGCGAAAAGCGCTTCTCGGAACAATCGCGATTTCTCTAAAAGTCCCTATAAGGTACACTACATTGTGTCAATTAATGTTTCTTAAATAATACAAGAGTGCGAATTCATCTAAGTGCGCTTGGCTGCCGCCTGAACGAAGCCGAGCTAGAACAATGGGCCGGTGCGTTTAGTGCCGCTGGCGACCAGGTCACAGCTTCTGCAGAAGACGCCGACGTAATGGTCTTAAATACTTGCGCCGTCACCAGTGAAGCGGTCAGAAAGTCCCGACAACGCGTGCAAAGATTGCAGCGGGCCAACCCCGAAGCCAAATTGGTCATATCAGGGTGTTACAGCTCGCTTGAGTCCCCAAAGGCGTTAGCGGAACTGGGCGTTGATCTTATTGTCCCAAATACCAACAAAGAAGATTTGGTTCCGCTGACTCGCGCTGAGTTTCAGCAGCCCACTATGCCTGAAAGCGCAACAGTGCCCGCTGAGAGTGCACTGTTTCAGCGCAACCGTCACAGAGCGTTTATTAAAATTCAGGATGGTTGCCGGTATCGATGTACATTTTGCATTGTTACGGTTGCACGCGGTAGCGAACGCAGCAGACGCATCGAAACCATTGTGGCTGAAGTCAACAAGCTTGTGGACGATGGCGTGCATGAAGTTGTGTTAACAGGTGTGCATGTGGGAGGCTATGGCAGCGATATCGATTCAGACCTTTACACGTTGGTAAACACGCTTTTAACCGACACCGATATACCTCGCATTCGATTCGCGTCGGTCGAGCCCTGGGACTTATCGGAACACTTTCTTACGTTGTTCGAAAATAGCCGTGTGCAACCACATATGCACCTGCCTTTGCAAAGCGGCAGTGATACTGTCTTGCGGCGCATGGCTCGCCGGTGCAAAACGGCTGACTTCAAAGCGCTGGCCGATCAACTGCGAGCACAAGTGCCGCACTTTAATCTAACAACCGATATTATCGTTGGCTTTCCGGGAGAGACCGAACAGGAATGGGCCGATTCACTCGACTTCATCCAAACCATGAATTTTGGGCATATTCATATTTTTAGCTATTCTCAGCGTGAGGGAACCAAAGCTGCCACCCTACCCAATCAGATTCCCAAGGCAGTCCGGCAGGAGCGCAGTCGAATTTTGCATCAACTGGCTGCTGAGCAAAAATTGAACATTCTGGAAAATGCAGTGCAGCAACACACCATGCCAGTACCGGTGCTTTGGGAACGAGGTGAACAGCTGCAAAATGGTCAAATAAAACACAGTGGCTATACCCCAAACTACCTGAAGGTAAGCACACTCAGTGATACCGATATCGCTAACCAAGTACTACCCACAAAGCTAATAAACGTTGAAGACGGTGTACTGTGGGGCATGATTGAAGAAACGCCAACACCTTGATATTTGAGCGCAAGAAGTAGCAATTTCGCCTAACATCAATTTACATGTAAGAAGTATTGGCATTACCTATAATTTCCATAGTCGGCATTAATAATGAATTCACAAGGGCTTTGAACCGACAGAAACCACGTCGTACTTGGCTAATCGTACAATTCTGGCAGCCTGACGACTCACACCACGGAAACTGAATGGCACACGATCAAACCACTGATATTGACGAAATTGAAACGCAGGAGTGGCTAGAAGCACTCGATGCAGTCATCGAGCGCGAGGGCCCTGAACGAGCACATTATTTACTCGAACGGCTCATCGACAAATCCCGCCGTTCCGGTGCCAATATCCCCTACACCGCCAGTACCGCATACGTCAATACCATCCCACCGCATCTGGAACAGCTGAACCCAGGTGATCAGGAAATGGAACACCGTATTCGTTCCATGATTCGCTGGAATGCGACCGCGATGGTATTACGCGCGAACCGAGACAACTCAGGTTTGGGTGGCCACATATCCAGTTTCGCATCAGCTGCCACCATTTACGATGTTGGCTTCAACCATTTCTTCCATGCTCCAACGACAGACCACGGCGGCGATTTAATCCATTTTCAAGGTCACTCAGCGCCGGGCATCTATGCGCGATCGTTTCTCGAAGGTCGATTAACGGAAGACGATCTCGATGGGTTCCGACGCGAAGTCGACGGTGAAGGCTTGTCATCTTACCCACACCCATGGCTAATGCCTGAGTACTGGCAGTTCCCTACAGTCTCCATGGGTTGGTGCTCGTTAACTTCCATTTATCAAGCGCGCTTCATGAAGTATCTACAACACCGGGGATTGGCTAAAACCGATAACCGCAAAGTGTGGGCCTTCCTCGGCGACGGTGAAATGGATGAGCCAGAATCACTTGGCGCAATTTCGTTGGCGGGTCGCGAGAAACTCGACAACC
Source organism: uncultured Granulosicoccaceae bacterium (assembly GCA_964390335.1). Lineage (GTDB taxonomy): Bacteria > Pseudomonadota > Gammaproteobacteria > Granulosicoccales > Granulosicoccaceae > Granulosicoccus. The sequence goes on from CAYMHU010000014.1 coordinate 28,419, forward strand.
TTGTTTTCGTCGTGAACTGTAATTTACAACGCCTCGACGGCCCGGTTCGCGGCAACAGTAAAATTATTCAAGAACTTGAATCCATATTCCGTGGTGCCGGATGGAACGTCATTAAAGTGATTTGGGGCTCTTACTGGGACCCACTACTAGCTCGCGATAAAAGCGGCAAGCTTGCGCAACTGATGATGGAAACGGTTGACGGTGAATATCAGAACTGTAAAGCCAAAGGCGGCGCGTACACACGTGAACACTTTTTTGGAAAGTACCCCGAAACAAAAGCGTTAGTTGCAAACATGAGCGATGAAGACATCTGGCGTTTGAATCGTGGTGGTCACGACCCTCACAAGCTGTACGCAGCTTATGATGCCGCAACAAAACATACCGGCCAACCAACCATTATCCTGGCCAAGACGGTTAAAGGTTATGGTATGGGCGAATCTGGCGAGGGTACTAACGCCACGCACCAACAAAAAGCGATGGACATGGTATCGCTTAAAAAAATGCGCGATCGATTCGGCATTCCGCTCACTGATGAGCAAGTGGAAAATTTGGAATACGTTAAACCCGAGCCCGATAGCCCCGAGATCAAATATTTACAGGAGCGCCGCAAGGCTCTAGGTGGTTTTCTACCACAGCGTAAAAAATTCGCAGAACCCCTAGAAGTACCGCCATTGAGTGACTTCAACAAATTACTTGAAGGTTCCGGCGATCGTGAGATGTCAACAACCATGGCGTTCGTACGCATACTCACATTGCTGACGCGCGACAAAAAGATTGGCAAGAATATCGTCCCGATCGTACCGGATGAAGCACGCACGTTTGGTATGGAAGGCATGTTTCGTCAACTAGGTATCTATTCGTCTGTTGGCCAACTATATGAGCCTCAGGATCGCGATCAGATCATGTACTACAAGGAAGATAAATCGGGACAAATTCTGGAAGAAGGTATTACCGAAGCTGGGGGTATGGCAAGCTGGCTTGCAGCCGCAACAGCCTACAGCACGCATGGCGTAAATATGATTCCGTTTTATATTTACTATTCCATGTTTGGCTTTCAGCGCATTGGTGATTTAGCCTGGCTTGCCGGCGATATGCGTGCATGCGGCTTTATGATTGGTGGTACGGCCGGTCGCACAACATTGAACGGTGAAGGCCTACAACACGAAGATGGTCACTCTTTGGTGTTATCAAACACCATCCCCAACTGCATCAGTTACGACCCTTGCTACAGCTATGAAATGGCGGTCATCATCCAGCACGGTATGTATCGCATGCTGGAACAAAAAGAATCGGTGTATTTTTACATAACAGCGATGAACGAAAACTATGTTCATCCGGCTATGCCCGAAGGTGCTGAGGAAGGCATCATCAAAGGAATTTATAAGTTGAAGAGTACCGGTAGCAAAAACAAATTGAGTGTGCGCTTACTGGGCGGTGGCACGATATTACGCGAAGTCTTAGCGGCAGCCGAAATGTTGTCCAATGACTGGAACATCGATGCCGATATATTCAGCGTGACAAGCTTTAATGAATTGGCGCGCGACGGTTTGGCGACCGAGCGTTGGAACATGCTGCATCCACAGGAAACACCTCGTGTCCCATTTATCACGTCGGTGCTTGGAGACGATGACTCGCCCGTGATCAGCTCAACCGACTACATGAAGTCGTATTCAGACCAGGTTCGCGAATACGTTCCAGCCAATTTTGTTGCATTGGGAACGGATGGATTTGGACGTTCAGACACCCGCGAAAAACTACGCGAATTTTTTGAAGTTGATCGCCGCTACGTAACCATAGCTGCGCTACACGCGTTGGCCATGGATGGGAAAATCGAGAACTCGGTTGTTGCAAATGCCATACAGCAATATGCCGTAGATCCAGATAAACCCAATCCAACAACGGTTTGAGGATAAGGCAATGACGAATCAAACCGAAAAAACAATCCCAATAGTTGTACCCGATATTGGCGGCTCTGAAAATGTAGAGATCATTGAAATCCTTGTGTCGGTAGGTGATCAAATCAGTGTGGATGATTCACTGCTTACACTTGAAAGTGACAAAGCCAGTATGGAAATCCCCGCATCGGCGGATGGTGTTATCGACAGCATCAGCGTTGCTGTTGGCGATACCGTGAACGAAGGCGATACTATTGGTACGCTGCAAATAATTAATTCGGCCACTGCCGACGCCGGTGCAGAAGTCAAAGAAGCGCCAGTTCCCGAGCCAAAGCAAGAACCCGAAGCTGCGGCCGCGCCTACCCCTGCAACCGAAACTGCAGCTGCTGATACCGCACCAGAACCTAAACCTGCAGCCACAAAGCCTGATGCGCAGCGCAGCACAACCTCTCCAACTGCACATATTAGCGATGAAGCCATGAAGCTGGCCCATGCCAGTCCCGGCGTGCGGCGCTACGCACGTGAGCACGGCGTTGATCTGTCGCTGGTTACTGGCACAGGACCAAAAGAGCGAATTCTAACGAGCGACGTTCAGGCATTCATTAAAAACGCACTTGAAGGCATCGGGTCTAACTACGGCGCACAGGCCTCGCATGCCACGTCAGGCATTCCTCAGTTACCGGAAATTGATTTCACACGATTTGGTGAAATTGAGCGGGTTGAACTCAGCCGCATAAACAAACTTAGCGCCAGCAACTTGCATAGAGCCTGGCTCAATATTCCATTGGTAACGCATCATGAAGAAGCGGACATCACCGATATGGAAGCGTTTCGAAAAGCATTGAAAGCCAAGCAAAAGGAAGGCGATGCCAAAATCACCGGTTTGGCCTTTCACATGAAAGCACTGGCGAACACACTCAAAGCATTTCCAAAGGTGAATTCATCACTCACACCGGATGGTCAGGCACTGTTCTACAAAAAGTATTTCCATATTGGCATTGCGGTGGATACCCCTAACGGATTAGTTGTACCCGTTTTTAAAGACGTGGATAAAAAGAGCATCTCTGAGTTAGCCGTGGAAATGGCTGATGTCAGCCAGCGAGCTCGCGCGAAAAAACTCAAGCCAGATGAAATGCAAGGTGCAAGCATGACTATATCGAGTTTGGGCGGCATTGGCGGGACGGCATTTACTCCACTTATTAACCCACCTGAGGTAGCTATTCTCGGTATTGCACGAGCTCGCATGCAACCGGTTTGGGATGGTGAGAAATTCGAGCCGCGCTTAATGTGCCCACTTGATCTTAGTTACGATCATCGCGTAGTCGACGGTGCTGACGCCGCTCGCTTCATGGTGCACTATCGCAACGTTATTCAAGATATTCGCAATCTGCTTATTTAACTTCGCATTTCCTTGCTCACGTAAGGAATTTTAAAATGCTATTCGTCAACACAGACAGACTATGAGTGAATTGAAAACAATCCAGCTGCCCGATATCGGCGACTTCGACTCGGTAGAAGTGATAGAAGTATTGGTCAATGTTGGCGATGTGATCGAAATGGAAACTTCACTGATAACAGTGGAGAGCGACAAAGCCAGTATGGAAATCCCCGCCCCGTTTGCAGGCACGGTTACCAACGTCATGGTTAAAGCAGGCGACAAAGTATCGATTGGCAGCGATCTATTGGTGGTAGAGGCTAGCGAAGAAGTCAGCACAAACGATGCTCCAGCTGACGTCAACCCAAGCACCACTTCAAACCCTGAACTAAACACTGCAGCCGTTAACACAGTTGATGTTGATGTCGGTAGCAATAACGATATCAGCGATGCTGACTACGACTTGGTTGTCATTGGCGCGGGCCCCGGCGGGTACACTGCCGCGTTCAGAGCAGCCGACTTGGGAAACAAGGTTTTACTGATTGAGCGCTACAGCGATTTGGGCGGCGTTTGTTTAAACGTAGGCTGTATTCCTTCCAAGGCACTACTGCATACTGCTGCGGTTATCGAAGAAACACGTACCATGGGTGATCACGGTGTCACGTTTGCTGAACCCACAATCGATATAGAGAAATTACGAGGCTTTAAAGAAAACGTTATCGGGCAACTGACTGGTGGATTGGCAGGCCTTGCTAAACAGCGAAAAGTTAGCGTCATGCACGGAAACGCTCAATTCACTTCTGCCAACACGATATCAATAGATGGCAAAACCACCATTAGTTTTAAACACGCCATTATTGCAGCGGGCTCGCAAAGTATCAAAATCCCCGGCCTGCCCTATGACGATGATCGTCTTATGGACTCGACCGGTGCGCTTGCACTTGCTGACATACCTAAACGATTGCTGGTTATTGGCGGTGGCATCATCGGTCTTGAAATGGGCTGCGTTTATGCAGGGCTTGGCTCGAAGGTCACGGTGGTCGAACTTTCTGAAGGGTTAATTCCGGGATGCGACCGAGATTTAGTACGCCCACTTGAAAAGCGTTTACGAAAACAGTTTGAAAACATTTTCCTTGGCGCAAAGGTGACTAACGTAGAAAGTACCGACCAAGGTTTACATGCAACATTTGAAGGCGGAAAAGCGCCGCAAGAAGACACCTTTGACCGGGTACTACTGGCAGTCGGACGAAGCCCGAATGGTAAGAAGATAAACGCTGAAGCGGCAGGTATTAACGTTGATGAACGCGGCTTTATCCCTGTTGATTCACAACAGCGCACGAACGTTGAGCATATATTCGCTATCGGCGATATTGTTGGACAACCCATGCTCGCTCACAAAGCAACTCATGAAGGCAAAGTAGCAGCAGAGGTGATCAGTGGCCATAAAGCGTACTTCGATGCCAAAACCATCCCATCTGTGGCGTACACCGACCCTGAAGTCGCATGGATGGGACTAACCGAAACAGAAGCGAAAGAGCAAAACATTGCGATTGAAAAAGCCAGCTTCCCGTGGGCTGCCAGTGGCAGATCACTCAGCATGGCTCGCAATGAAGGCATCACCAAAGTGATTTACGAACCGGAAACCAAGCGTATCCTTGGTGCCGGCATGGTAGGGCCCAACGCCGGGGAATTAATTGCTGAAGCGGTATTAGCACTGGAGATGGGTGCCGACATCCAGGACATCGCGCTAACGGTTCACCCCCATCCTACCCTGGCTGAAACGTTTAACTTCGCGTGTGAAGTAGCTGAAGGTACGGTTACCGACATATATGTGCCAACGAAAAAATGAGTGTGTACTGGCGTGAATCAACACGCCGGACTCACTTAGTCTTGCACGAGGCTGGCGGGCCTGCCAGCGGCAACCGCGATAATACGTGACTCAAAAAACACTTTCTCACCCGCATTGTCAACGATATTGTCATGTCGTTTGTGTTCAACACTGATTGAAGAGGCTCCAGCCTCACGCGCTTTATTTTCAGCCTGCAGACGCGCTTCAGCAATGGCCGCTTCCGCGGCAGCTTCCAAATCATCGTATAGCTTTGTACCGCTACTAAAATGCACGTTAACGTTCTTACCACCAGCCGGCGTGATTACAATTTCAAATTGTTGTCGAATGCTACCGACTACTGCGCCTAGCGCATTGGCCACACCGCCTAGCTCGGGCAAGATCGCTGTTGTGTTTAACCACTTAGCCGCCTTAGGATAATAACTGTTTACCGGTGCACCTAATCCAATGAACGGAAACTGTAGCGCTGCTTGTATTTGCAATTCGCTATCGGGAGTGTCAACAAAAGTACTGGCCAATAGCGCGCGCTGAGATTCACTTAACCCGGTATTAAACCGGGAGGCTTTAGACATCTGTTGCGACAATTGCGTTTCAAGCATAGCTAACGCACTTAAACGCGATACAGCATCGATTATATGTTGTGAAAACTGCTCTACCGAATCGAACTCCTTACCCAGATTTTGCGCGCTGTAACGCATTAACAGACGCGCTGCTAACACGGCTGCATCTGTATCCCAGCCAGATTGCCGACCAATAATATGGCTCGCATCACTCGGCGTAAACCCTGCGCGCAACACAATGCCACGTTGTGTTAATCGAGCCATGGCTCGGTCCAACGTTTGATCCTCAAACACGGTTTGCACAGCAATTGGTTTTAACTGAATACGTTCCCACAACTCCAATTGTTGTTTTGTCAGGTCTGTGGGTTCGGCCGCATGCGCCAGCACAAACTCAGCACTGTGAGTTGTGCTATACGGCAACTCAAGTTGCTTGTGCATATCCGGCATCAGCTCTGGGTAATCTTTTATTAATAAACTAATCGGTAACACGCGCTCTGGACCAATGTGAAATTCACGCTGCTCGCGGTTGTAAACCACCCGACTATCCCCACCTAATCCAAACGTGCGCACATCGATCGCCTCAACCATTGTTCGCCAGCCTCCGACTGTTGCGCCCTGCGGATTCAGACTGGGTTTTGAATCTCTTATCATGGCAATATCGGTTGTGGTCCCTCCCATGTCCGATACCAACAACATGGGTTCGTTACACAAAAACTGCGCACCCACAACACTTGCAGCCGGACCACTTAATATGGTTTCAACCGGAGATTGCTGGGCAATCGCTGCACTGACGAGCGAACCATCTCCTTTAACCACCATTAAAGGTGCTTCAACGGACAATTCTTCCAGCAATACGTTGGCAGCGTTCAATAATGATCTGATCATGGGAATGAGTCGCGCGTTCAGCAGCGCTGTTAATGCGCGTCGCGGGGCATCGAGTCCACTACTTAATGTGTGGCCGCAACTGACAGGCTTGCCGGTTAATTCGGAAATTAAGTCTCGTGCACGCAGTTCGTGCTCCGGATTTCGAACAGCGAAAACCGATGACACAGCATAGGCTTCCACTGCATCATTCACAGTGCTTATAAGCTGAGTTAACGCGTTTTCATCCAGGGCGCATGCCATATCACCTGACGCCAGATGCCCTCCGGCAATAAAACCGTGCGGATCGTTACCCAGGGCATCGCTTAACCGTGCGCGCTTGAGCTGTTCGGGGCGATAACCGATTAACACCAAACACACTGGCCTACCTCGCCCTTCTACCAATGCATTAGTCGCAAGTGTTGTGGATAAAGATACCAACGTGATGGGTTGGTATTGGGGGTCATACACTAATTGCGTGGCCGAACGCAGACCGTCAATCAGATTGGTGTGTGTGGTGAGCGATTTTGCCGATGCCACTACATTTTGTTTGTCGTCGATGACCACCGCATCGGTATAAGTGCCGCCTGTGTCCAGGCCAAGTTGATATGCCACGGGTTTTGCTGTTTTGTGAAACGTGTAACAACTATCGTGTAGATGTTACCGGTTGTAAACCGTAATCCTGCAAATAGTACGTGGAGTGCCGTTACCTGAACAGAGGACAAGGGGTGACAACACACATGATTGTGCAAGGGCAATGCAAAAGGCACCAAAATCAGGGTTTTACACTCGTTGAACTGTTTATAGCGATGGCGGTGGCCGCCATATTGCTGTCTGTCGCGGTGCCGAATTTCAGCGACGCAATGAGAAACAGTCAACAAAGTGCAACAACCAACGAGTTGATGGGCTCTCTCAGAATTGCCCGTTCTGAGGCGATCAAACAGTCGACAAGGACTGCGGTTTGCGCGCGCGCTACAGACTTGTCTTGTGGTGATGACTGGAGCAATGGATTCATCGCGTTCATGGATAACGGTGCCAACAGCGGCGTTATTGATGCCAACGAGACCATCCTGAGAATTTCCCCTGCATTATCCAGCGGCGCCTGGATTCAAAACTACGCCCGACTCGTAAACACGACCGAGACACCGATCGAACGACCTTTTATTCGATACGGTCCAAGGGGTGAGAGTCACTGGCGAGGCTCTGGCTATTTTCTTGTTTGCGATCAACGTGGCGCCGAGTCAACCCGAGCCATCAATATTTCTTTAAGCGGTGATCCGCGACGCGCGCGAATGCACAACGGTGCATTGGTTAATTCATTTAGCGGTACGGCTGCATGCCCGGATAAGGATACCGCGAGTGAATAATCGACGTTACAAGCAATCAGGCGTTGGTTTAATCGAGGTCATGCTCGCAATCGTGATTTTATCGATTGGTTTTTTAGCCGCCGCTAAAATGCAGGTAGAAGGCATGCGCTACAGTCAGAGCGCATACTTTTTATCGCAAGCAAATCTGATGTTAAGAGACATGAGTGATCGCATGCGAGCCAACCGTCAAGGTGTTCTGGATGGGCATTACGACAATGCGGCTACTGTTGCAGGTACAGTCCCGCCAGCGTGTGCCAATGCCGGCAACAAATGTACGCCTGCGCAAATAGCGCAGAATGATATTCACGCATGGAGCAAATATCTACATGCACCAGCTAATGCAGTGAATTTCATACCCTTACTTCCGTCTTCGGATAAGACACAGGCGCAAGGGGCAATCTCGTTAGATGCAACAACAGGCGTGTACGATATTAGCGTGCAATGGAGCGATCTTAATATCGATGCACAGGAAACTCGAACACTAAGCGTGCAACTGACGCCATGAATACGATGCTTCCGCAAAGATACAAACAGCTCGGCTTATCGCTGATCGAATTGATGCTGGCCATGGTTATCGGACTCAGCATTATCGCATCCGCCGTTACGGTTTTTTCGGGTTCACGTAAAAGCAGCGACTTGAACGCGGCCTTGACAGAAATGCAGGACAACGCGCGTTTTGCAATGGACACCATCGGTCGCGAATTAAGAATGGCTGGTTTTCAAGGTTGTGTCGATATCAATACATCGACCGCAAAGGTTATAGCCAACAACGCGCCAACGGATAACTACTTTGCAACCTCTGCTTCGGCGTCACTTATACAAGCAGACGGCACTTGGTTACCCGCTGCACCGTTGGGTTTTAACATTCCTGATACCGTGGGTGCCCCGGTTCCCGGTACACATGCACTGTCCGTGCAATTTGGCAGCCCATCTACCTTTACGTTTCAACCAATGGCCACGCCAAACGCAGACGTGGTGTTAAATTCAACTGACTCCGGTTTAGTGAACGGCGATTTAGTGTTGATTTCAAATTGCCAAGTAGCCGATATATTCTCCGTTACCAACGCAGATGGCGCAACCTTACAGCACTCATCCAGTGGCAACCGCGATAATAATTTATCTGCTCCCTATGGATTAACTGCAAGCGGAAATGACCTCGCACGCATAATGCGATTTGAAGCGAATATCTATTATATCGGTGACACCACCCGTATGAATGGTGCTGGCCAAGCTATTTATTCGCTGTACAAACAATCCCTGCCTTATACCAACCCGCCCATTGAAATGGTGGAGGGTGTGGCCAATATGCAATTGCAACTCGGATTTCGCGGTGATGCTACACCTGATGATCAAGGCATTACGTATGTGAGACCGGAAAACGCGGCTGGTGTAAGCGGACGAATGCAAGTCGTCCGGTTTGGTTTACTCATGCAATCGTACGATCCTATTCTCGAACAGGAAGATACCAGTACCTATTTTATTGCTGGCCAACGCTTGGCACCCACTGAGGGAACCGTAAACCCAAGCAATTCTTATCCTAAAGATAACCGACTCAAATTAGCTTTTAATTCAACAGTCAAAATTCGGAATAGACGATGAATGCGCAATTAAACGTCATGTTTCGGCGTCGGCAATCTGGTGCGGCGCTACTGGTCTCGTTAGTGTTGATTTTCATGTTAACCGTACTGGGTATATCAGCTATGCGCGGTGCAACCCTTGAAAATCAGTTGGCTTCAAACGCTTCACATAAGCAATTGACCTTTCAAGCCGCAGAATCTGCTGCTGATTCTGTGTTGGCTATTGACGATATCACCAACGAACAAGCGCTGGAAAATATTATTTGTGTACCCGATCCGGTCAAATTTAATTTAACCAAATTGAGCGCTGAAAACAAAGTGGAAACCACTGTTGAATTGCAGTACGGCGGTCAATCTCTGCCAACCGGTTGGACATTGGGCGGCCCCGTAGGTGGTCGCCGGTTTGTCGTCACAGGCGAATCTACAATTCCGGGTGCAAGCACCAGTACGCGCATAGCACAAGGGGTTGTTGCAGTAGGCGCGGTACAGGAAGGAGTTGATTGTTAATGAAAACGCTATTAAGTCTTCGCAACTGTCTGTTAGCCATGATGTTGAGCAGTACTTGCTTGTCCCCTGCAATTTGGGCAGATGATACGGAAATATTTTTCGGACAATCCAATGATGCGTTCAACACCAACCCAAATGTACTGTTTGTATTAGATACCTCAGGCTCAATGACTGATTGGGATAATGCTGGAGCATCCCGGATGGATAGAATGAAAGCCGCGATGCGTACTTTGTTAGAACAATCCAGTAGCTTTAACGTTGGGTTAATGGGTTTTTCTGGTTGGCAACAAGGCGGGCATATCCGGTATCCAGTCGGTGATCTTGAAGGTAATTCCGGTGACTTATGCGATAGCAGTGATGGCACCGTGTGTCCGGACGAAGTTGTAATTGTTAAACCGGGATCAGGTAGCGATGATGCAACCCAGAACGACGACACGCTTGAGGTTACCCTCGATTCAACCAACCTTATCATGGCTGGTTTAAACAACGACAATACCAATACACCAAAGACCAGCATTGAAACGAATACAGTGGACGGCAGCTCGCAGGCAACCAGCGTCGCCGCAGAATATCTGGACGTAGATGGCCCAGTATCCAGATCAGTAACTAGCAGCGCCAGCTGGTTCTATAGCCCTACCGCCGGTGAAAATAAAAATGATCGTCATGCCTATCGCTTCGAAAGTATTACTATACCTAAAGGGGCAACCATAACCGCTGCCAACATACAATTTTCTTATACGCCCTCGGTAAGCAATCAGTCCGGTAATGTGACCACGTTAATTAAACTGGAGTCGGTAGCCAAGACCACTGCGTTACCAGACGGCGTAAACGGCACACAAACCATTAGCCAACGTCTCGATCCAACAACAGCGACCGCGGGTATAGAGTGGGACGTGCCTGCAGTGCTCAATGGTGAGACAACTGCCACGTCTCCCGATATCAGCGATATTCTGCAGCAAGTGGTCAATTTGCCACAATGGGCTACCGGCAATCCAGTATCGGTTCTGTTAGACCCGGTAGAAGAGTATTCGGCCACGCCAGACGATGTGAGAGAGTTTTTTGGCTTGGATGCAGCGCCAGGCTTACACCCGGTTTTAACGTACAGTTATAGCGAATCCGCTAAAAGCGAAACCACCACCACCATTGTCAGTGCCAGTGCTCACTTGGATGAAATAACCAACCAGAATAATGATGAAGTATCGCGCAACCTTTCTAGTACAGCGGCGCGATTATTCTTCGCCGATGAAAACCATTTCCCACGTGAACTGGCATTTCGGTTTGATAATATTGATATTCCGGCCAATGCCGAAATTCAAACTGCAACCTTGGTTTTAACCGGTGCGAACAAGAATGATGTTGACCCCAACAGTCAATGGATTGTTGATGGCAGTACGTCGCCGGTAGCACAGGACGACACCGGTACTCCCGATTCAGATGTTGCGGACGGCACATCACCATCGCCAGATGCAGACAACAATGCAGCGACTATCACAGCGCCAAACGCAAGCTCCGAAGACGATATAATACTTGGTAACATTAAGGCCGAACTGAGTGATTCTCCAACTGCTTACTCATCTACTCCCCTTATTAATCGGACGCTGAGTACAGAGTTCGTCACATGGAACGACATAAATCCAACACCAAATGAAGTCATATCTTCTCCGAATATTGCTGATGTCGTAACCACAGTTATCAATCAAGACAATTGGAACGCGGGTGACACCCTAAGCATCGTGTTGACACCGCCGCGAGCAACTTATAATAATGTTGAAGAAAATACGTCTACGATACATACATCAGCATCCAGTCAAAAGCCAGAACTGCACATTACTTGGAAGGAATCCACTGCTGTTGATACAACACTCAGTAATTCACAGACTACGGCGATTCGCTTTCAGAATGTACACGTACCACCCGGCGCTGTTGTAAAAACAGCGACGTTGGTATTCAACTCTGATGCTGCAAATATTGAGGAAACGGTACTGGAAATCAGTGCTGAGTTGGTGCCCGAATCAGAGCCGTTCGAGGCAGTGAACAATAACATTGGCCAGCGTGTTCGAAGCTCTCAACGGGTAAATTGGACTGTGCCTCCATGGGAGAATCCCAATATTGAATACTCTAGCGCGGATATTAGCTCCGTGATCGGCTCGGTGACCGGTTTGCCGGAATGGTGTAGCGGAAACCCTTTAACGATATTTATCAAGAAGCAATTGGGAGATGATAACCGGGTTGCAAAAGCGTTTGAAGCGAATCCACAGCAAGCACCTTCCTTACGCATAACCTATGAAGCTTCAAGTGTGGATGGTGAATTTTGTGCAAATTCGACTGCCCTTGGTAATGTCGTCAGCAACGATAGTGATGCTGTGGAAGACGTATCGAACAATACCCTGTATGTGGATGAGGCAACGCTTGACACTATCAATTCTTCAAGTGGAGCTGCGCAAACCATTGGCTTACGATTTTCAGGTATTGCGATTAATCCGGGCACGCCTATTGTAAACGCAGTAATTGAATTAACACCAGCCACCGATATTGCACAAGCCAGCGATATAAACATTGCAATCGCATCAGATACAGACAATTGGTCGTTCTCTGAAACTGACCCCAACCGAAAAATCATTGCTCGGCCTAAGATGGCCACAACAGTGACCCAAACCATACCAGCGATGCAAGCAAATTTATCCAGCGCTAAGCTCGATGTAACTGACTTGGTCAATGCGAAGGTTTCTGCTGATGGTTGGACTGCGGGACAACGCATTGTTTTTGCCTTGGAATCGCTTTCTTCTGTGAACCAATCGTTTTACTCTTATGAAGGTGACGATGCGCTTGCACCACGACTTATCGTTGAGTATCAATCAACGCGAGAAAATCCAGGAACGCGATTTCGCGAGAATTTAATTTCTATCGTGGATGATCTAGTTGCACAAGGTGGTACCCCTATTGTCAGCTCCTACTATGAAGCTGCCTTGTACTACACAGGACAGAACATTGACTACGGACTAAAACGCGGCGCACAATACAGTGAAGATCGATTTCATCGAGTCAGTCACCCTGCGTCTTACACAAACGGGAGAGTTAATAGATACCCTGGGTGCACAGACACAGACCTCAATTCCAGCGCCTGTGTAAGGGAAACTATTGTCAGCGATGGTACGGGTGCTCCGCGCTATATTTCGCCTATGGTAAGTGAGTGTCAGCAGAATCATATTGTGTTGCTGTCTGATGGAGAGCCAACGTCTAATACTGCCGCAGACAAAGTTCGTAATATGACTGGCGATACATTTTGCGCCGCCACCAATGGTGATGAAGCATGTGGTGTAGAACTAGCTGAATACCTAAATAGCAACGATTTGAATGATACGCTGGGGGGCCAGCAAAAAATCACAACACACACCATTGGTTTTAATCTCGAGTCACCGGCATTTTTGCAGCAAATCGCGGCCGCTGGGAACGGTGGGTTCTACGAAGCTGAATCAACAGAAGAATTGTTGGCTGCATTCCAAACTATTTTCAACAATGTGAGCCAAACCGACACATCATTTGTTGCACCTAGCGCCACAGTAAGCCAATCAAATCGCCTGAAGAACAGAGATGATTTGTATTTCTCTTTATTTAAACCCGAGGGTACAGCACGTTGGGACGGGAATTTAAAGCGCTATAAATTGAAAGCAGATCCCGGCACTGATGCTGATATCGTGGACTACAACGATAAAAAAGCCATTGATCCTGATACCGGCATGTTTTACAAATCGGCAAAAAGCTGGTGGTCAACTGACGCTGATGGTAACACTGTAGCCAGGGGCGGTGCGGCCGAGCGATTAGAACGCGCCCATATTACGCACTTCGACAGGAACGTGTTTACCTACACAGGCGTCGATACCAATTTATCCAAAGGTCCCTATAACCAACTACTACCCAACACGGAATATTTCAACAACGATTGGTTAAAGCTTCCTGCAACGTTGGAAAATGATGCTGATTACATTACTAATCTCGTTTACTGGGCCCGAGGCCGTGACGAATTTGATATCGATGGCGATCAGGATACACAAGAAGTGCGCGGCCAAATCGGTGACCCATTGCATACCCAACCAGTACTGGTTAATTACGCTGGTGGCAGAACTGTTGTGCATATAGCGACTAATGAAGGTTTTTTACATGCCATAGACCATGATTCTGGTGATGAAAATTTTGCGTTCATACCAAAAGAATTACTCAAAAACTTGCGCGCATTGTACGAAAATGAACCCACTCAAAACCGTCCTTACGGATTAGACGGCGGCATGTCTGTATGGATAAACGATGTGAATAACAATGGCGTCGTAGATTCAGCTGAAGATAAAGCGTACTTATACTTCGGTATGCGCCGCGGTGGAAACTTATATTATGCACTAGATATTACCGACCCAGCCAACCCCGTTTATATGTGGAGTATTGCAGGTGGCGCAACCACAGCCAATACCGATGAAATGTCCGGTATTGAAGATCTAACCACAGCAGACGGAGATTTCCAGCAACTCGGTCAAACCTGGTCTAAACCCATTAAAACCAAAATTTACGATGACAACGTCATCAGAGATGTGCTGGTCTTTGGCGCTGGTTACGATACGAATCAAGACCCGACTCAATCCAGTGGCGTTGATGCAGAAGGCAATGAAATTGAAATAATGCAAACCCGTCAAACTGATAATGTCGGTCGGGGCTTTTTTATTGTAGATGCATTAACAGGCGATCTATTGTGGAAACCCAGATTGGACGACCCAGACTATTCTGATATGCAATACAGCGTGCCATCTGATATCCGCGTAATCGATCTTAACTTTGACGGCTTGGTGGATCAGTTTTACTTTGGTGATATGGGTGGCCAAGTTTGGCGTTTCGATTACAACAACAACCCGAACGCCAGCGAGTCAATGGACAACCGCATGACTGGTGGCGTAATCGGTTCGTTTGCGGGCGATACACCTGAAACAGCAAGACGCTTTTTTTACCCTCCTGATGTTGCTCTTATCAATATTGATGGAGAACAACAGCTGTCAGTTTCTATTGGCTCAGGTTGGCGCGCACATCCTTTGGATGATGTCGTTCAAGACCAGTTCTACAGTTTCCGTATGAAGCAAGTGTACGGTGCGCCAGTTAATGCGGATGGTAAAGTACGATATCCGCCGCTGAATCAAAGTTACAATACAATGAACGATGTACTAAACGAAGACTTTATCCCCACCAAAAACACACGCGGCTGGTACTTTGATCTTGACCAAGGCGAGAAAGTGTTAAGCAGCAGTATTACGGTAGATAATAAATTGGTTTTCACCAGTTATGTTCCATCCATCCAAACAGGCGTTTCATGCGAGGCGGCAATAGGATCAGGCTATGTTTACATTTTAGATCTGGCTTCGGGCAATCCGGTCTATAACCTGACAGGCAGCTCTACTGAGCAAGGGGCTTCAATAGGCGCCGGTGGCAAGACTCGACGCAAAGCATTATCACATTCCGGAATACCACCTGCACCCAGTATATTGTTTCCCGAATTAGGCAAAGCAACCACGTTTATCGGACGCGACAAAATCGAAGAGATTAACATCGAAACATTAAAAACACGGACTTTCTGGCAGGAATTCGTGGAGAGCGATCTGTAATCGACGAACCAGTGAGCAGCTTATTGTGTGAGGGTGTTCACATTAATGGCGAAATTGCGCTAATTAAACAAAAACGATTCCGAGTGATGCCGCTAGTAACCAGTGTGCATGCAAAAATTAAATAATTATTGCCATGTTTCACATACGACCGGACCACGAATAAACAGTGACTGGATTAAAAGGGTTATGAATAACACTGACAATAATCAAAATCATGCTCGCAAACAGGGCTTTTCTCTAATTGAATTACTCGTGGTCATTGCCATTATATCGATATTGATCGCCGTGGGTTATCCGTCATACCGTGACACCATGATTAAGAGCAAACGATCAGATGCACACTTAGCGTTGTTATCCGCTGTACAAGCAATGGAACGATGCAAATCCACACAGTTCCGATTTACCAATTGTACACTACCGGCACAGTTAACAACCTCTCCTGAAGGCTACTATGCACTGGCGCTTAACCCGGCACCGACTGCGAATGCGTTCACCATTGTTGCCACAGCACAGGACCAACAAACAGCCGACAGCGAATGTACAACACTTGCTATCAATAGCTTAGGTATCAGGTCCTCAACTCCCGGAGCTGCTAACACCGATGCCAATAACTGCTGGAACTAATCTAACGACTCTACCGTCTATTGGTTTAATTCAAGCTTCTGCAGTACTTACAACGTAACGCGTCACACTCAATTATGGCGCGATACACCTCCCTGCTCGCTGGCTACAACGGCTCCATTCTGCACCAGAGCACATAATTTAACCCCTGCCTTACAGATAACGCCATGTCGGTCGATAAAACCCGCATGGAGAAAACTAAATCGTACGGATTCACATTGATTGAGTTGCTCGTTACCTTGGCGGTAGCATCAATCCTGCTTGGAATCGGCATTCCCAGTTTCTCTAATGCTGTGAAAAATTCACGCGTTAGTGCTGACTATAACGAGCTGATCCATGCGCTGTACTTGGGTCGAAGTGAAGCCATAAAAACAGCCTCGTGGGTAACCATATGTCCACGCTCCTCTATCGACGCTATGACGTGCGGTACTTCCACGGCGCAATGGAAAAACGGCTGGATTGTCTTCTATGATGTCACTCGGGCACCTGGTGCTGCTGTTACCAGTATTGATCCCGAAGATGAAATTATCTCAGTTCACCCAGAGTCAAAAAGTGGCAACGACATAACCGCGCTGGGTTCAGTCGATAGAACTGAGTCCACAGCAAGTGAACGCTTTTATATCTCTTATCGCTCAAATGGCCGAAGTAATTGGGAAAATGGCTCTTTTACACTGTGTGACTCTGAGGTAGACGAACGCTCCAGAGCAATAAATGTTGCTCCAACTGGTGATGTCCGACCTGGACGACGTAGCAACTCAGTGTACCCAAGAAATATTTGGGGATCGGAGACCTGCGATGGATAGTCAGGCGCAAGTGGCGAGAACAGCCACTTATAAATCACAGCAAGGCATTGGCTTAATCGAAATCCTGGTTGCCGTCGTATTAGTGTCTATTGGCTTTCTTGCGGCTGCACGCATGCAGGTGGAAAGTATGCGTTTTAGCCAAAGTGCTTACTTCCAATCTCAGGCCTACTTTCTTGCCAGCGACATGATCAACCGCATGCGTACCAACACCGAGGGTGTTGAGGCCGGTGATTATGACAACGCTATCACTGGCGCAGGGACCATGGATCAGGGTTGCTCCACACAAGCATGTAACGCGACTCAAATTGCGTTGCAAGATATTCATGACTGGAGTAGCTATTTCCATTCACGAGACGGCAACGCTAATTTTGTTCCAGCGCTACCTAGTTCGGACTCGATTCAAGCATTCGCACAGGTTGTACCTATTGACGAACAGATATATCAAGTGAACATGACTTGGTCTGAAGCGATACGTGGCGAGCAAGTAGCACAAAGCCTGTCTGTCAATTTTGCTTTGGCGCAAGAGCAATAGAAATGCCCATACAAGCTGAAAACCTAAACCATCGACGCCCACAATTGGGATTGTCACTTGTTGAACTGCTCATTGCCATGACATTGGGTTTGATCCTGATGACTGGCATGATTGCCGTTTTTTCTGGCAATAAACGCAGTTCAGAGCTGAATACGGCAATGGCAAACATGCAAGAGAACGCACGGTTTGCGTTGTCAACACTAGCCAGGGATATCCGAATGTCAGCGTATCAAGGCTGTGTTGATGTCAGAACAAGTTCGCTAAAAGTCAAAGCACTCAATGCCCCTATTCCCATTATCGGTACCGATGTCTCGGGCCAGCCGCTGTACGACTTTAATGCCTCATCCTCCACAGGCTCTGTTATCCAGCCTAATGGAAATTGGGTGCCCGCAATACCTGGAGGTTTCATTCCACCTGTTAACAATCCGGCGATTCCTGGCACACATGCATTGGCCTTGCAGTATGGCGACCGCAATCACGCGAGCATACTCGGCCCGACGTTAGTTGGTGGTCTACCAAGCCCCGCTGGCAATCTGGAGATTGAAGCAGGTGTCGGATTAAACGCAGGTGAATTAGCTATTGTGTCAAATTGCGATATGGCTGAGCTATTTGAAGTGACCAGTAGCACCGTTACTCCCAACGGCCAAATTCTAGGCCACGGACCTACAGCAAACTTAAGCGGCAACTTCACAATTGTCTATGGAACAGCAATCAACAAAATTCAAACCAAAGTCATGAGATTTCGTTCCAGCATTTTCTATGTTGGTGATACTGGTTTGGTTAATGAACAAGGTGATCAAATCAGAGCACTGTATGAACAAACCTTTCCTTACAATGATGCATCCAACCCGCCTTCAGAGATTGTGCAAGGCGTTGAAAATTTACGCTTGTCGTACGGCATTAGGCAAAACGGTACTTTGCGTTATGTAACCGCTAATGATCCCGCGTTCAACCCACAAGATGTGGAAAGTATTCAAGTAGGATTGATAATGGTGTCTTGGGACCATATCGCCGAGCAAGACGATACTAATACCTACATCATTGCCGGCCAGGCAATAGCCCCGGCCGAAAATTCCGTAGACGCGACAACACACGCACAGGACAAGCGATATCGACTGGTGTTCAACACAACAGTAAAAGTTCGCAACAGACGAGACAATCGCCTGCTGTAACAACAGCAATGCCAGTTTAGCAAGCTAACAACTGAATTTAAGAGTAGCCAATGAACAATAATGTGCAAAATAAATTTCAATCAGCCCAGCGCGGTGGAGCACTACTCGTGGCTATGATTATGATTTTTATGTTGTCTATTATGGGTATTTCGGCTATGCGTGGCTCTTCACTTGAAAAGCGTATGGCAACGAATTCGGTCCAGACTGCAATAACCTTTCAGGGTGCTGAATCAACTGGCGAGGAAGCGCTAAATGACAATGAAAACCTGCAAGATGCATTTGAAATCGCAGATATTGCTGGTATTAACGCAGGCAATGAAAAAGCCTTGATGCCAGTGCCAGTGGATGTTGATCTAAAACAGGATATTGGCATGGACAGTAGTGCTGATCTTGTGTACGTGGGACAAGGGCTCGCCCCTGGATTCGGGGCAGGCGTTGGTGGAGCAAATTTTGTTGCCCTTCGATTCGAATCTCGAGGTAGTGCTGAGGTGGAAGCAATCAGGGCGACCGCTGGTGTTGTGCAAGGTGCATATCGAATTGCGCCAGGCATGAACTAACCCAGTCAGCAAATGATTTAAGTATAGGAAGTTAGGCTTATGAGAAGAAATAAAAGTACAAAAGGCTTCATATCGAATATGCTAGCTGCTGCATGTGCTGTAACGCTTTGCGTGTCAACAGCATCGGCAGATGATACAGAGGTATTCTTCGGCCAGGTCGATCCTAATTTGGATATCTTCCCTAATGTCCTATTTGTATTAGATACCTCGGGTTCGATGAACTGGTATGACGAGGGTGCCACAGGTACACGATTAGAGCGTATGAAAGACGCACTAGACGTCATCCTTGATAACACCGCTAACGTCAATGTGGGCATTATGCGCTTTAACGGTAGTAGCGGTGGTGGATCGGTGCTGTTTCCAATAACGCCGATTGATAAAGAAATTTGTGATCAAGGTGATTGTGGTTTAATAACAGCCGTATCTCGCATTGGTAGCGCTAATGATGATGCGGAGGAAAACATCACCAACAATGCTGTGAGTCTGGGAGGCGACATATTGTCTATGGGCTTAGACGATTTTGCATCTAACACACCACAAGCTGTAGGTCTCCGTTTTAATAAGATCAATGTGCCCCAAGGCGCAACAATCACCTCTGCATGGATTGAGTTTACTGCGCATAAAGATGACACTAACGCCACTGAATTCGTAATTAAAGGCGAGTTGTCAGATGACACGGTAGAATTCGGCGCGACTGATGGCGATGTGAGTGGACGCCCTACCACTGCTGCCTCTGTTAATTGGACACCGAATGATTGGACACAAGGACTAACCTATAACTCCGAACCGGTTACCAGTGTGTTGCAGGAAATTGTTAATCAAACCGGATGGTGCGGCGGCAATTCTCTGTCCATGATTATCACTGATACAGGCAGTGGTACTCGTGCGGCACGATCGTTTAATCAATCTCCCACCGATGCGCCGGCACTGCGTTATACCTACGACACAAGCAGTATTCCCGTAGGCGGCGGTTGTACAAAAAAAACGTTGGTCAGCGCCATCAACGCAAGCTCCGATGATGCAGAACAGCGTACCAGCAACGGGTCGGTCAACTTGAATAGCTCGGATCTTGAGTTACCTAGAGATGGCAATAGACAACAACTGGTTGGCCTGCGTTTTAATAATGTGGATATTCCAAAGAACGCCATCATTACAGAAGCCAGTATCGAATTTGAAGTTGACCGCACGCGCAACGGCGCAGTGTCTATGAATATTCAAGGTCAGGCTCACGACAACCCGCCAACCTTCCAACAAAATCGATGGAATATTTCAAATCGGGCGCGCACCCAGACTGTGCAGTGGAATAATCTGCCGGTGGTCGCTCAAAACGGAAAAATGCTGGCGGAAAACTTAGAACCCATTGCGCAAGAATTGGTTAACCGTTCAGGCTGGGAGTCCGGCAACTCAATGGTGTTCATATTCAGTAGAAGATCTGGCAATGCGTTTCGTGAACTCGAATCCTACAATGGTGAGCAAGCAAACGCACCAAAGCTTCGCATAGTCTATCGAGCATTTGTGGGCAACGCCGATCAGCAAACTTTTATTACCGCGCGTGATAAATTAAAAGAAGTGGTTAACGGCTTAACAGCGACAGGCGGTACACCGGTCGTTGATGCCTACTACGAAGCGTCTCAATACATGCGTGGCGACCCAGTTGATTATGGTACGCAACGCGGATACAACCGTAGCAGATATCATCGCGTATCAACACCCGACAGCTATACTGGTGGATCAGTGTATCGCGACTCACGTTGTACCGACGGTAACCTGGATCACTGGTCTTGCTATTCAGAGCAAATCAATGGCAACCCAGTTTACAAAAGCCCGTTAAAGTCGAGCTGCCAGACCAATCACATTGTATTTTTGTCAGATGGGGCTGCAACATCAAATAGCGCGGCGCAAAAAGTACGCAACTTAACCGGAGTTGATACTTGCGACATTAACTTAGGACCAGAAGCATGCGGTCAAGAGTTGGCTCATTGGCTAAACGATACTGATCACGTTGCCGGCATGATTGGCAAACAGAACATTTCAACCTATACCATTGGGTTTAACTTTTCAGGGACGTTCTTACCGTCTTTGGCCAACGCCGGTGGTGGCAGTTATTTTCAGGCTGATTCAGCTGAAGAACTGGTCAATGTATTCCAGGATATTCTAGGCGATGTATTGTCGGTTGATACCAGTTTTGTTGCACCCGGCGCAACCGTCAATCAGTTTAACCGACTCACGCACCGTAGTGATATTTACTTCGCACTATTCAAGCCTGACACGCAACCTACCTGGGCTGGCAATCTGAAGCGCTATACACTCGGTATAGATGACGCCACTGGTGAAGTAACGGTGATGGATGCTAACACACCTCCTCAACCTGCAGTTGACCAAGAAAGTGGATTTTTCAGAGTTGATAGTAAGAGCGAATGGAGTTCTACAACTGATGGCAATAACGTTAGTTCAGGTGGCGCAGCAGAACAGCTGACCTTTACCAGCGCCGCCCCTCGCAGAGTATTTACCTACGTGGGTTCAAACGATGCAATTCCTAATGCAGGTATTAATTTATCCAGCTCTGGAAACTATGCTGTATCGGAAAACAACGGCGTTTTAACAAATGAAGTATTAGCTATAGACACGCTGCCAATGACAGATGCTGAGCTGGCTGCTCATCGCGAAAACCTAATCAAATGGGCTCGTGGTATTGATGTAAAAGATGAAAACGATGATAGTGACACAACCGATTGGCGGCAAGCGATGGGTGATCCGATGCACGCACGACCGGTCATTGTTAACTACGCTTCAACAGGCGATCCACTCAGCACTATTTTTGTAGGCACCAACGAGGGCTACCTGCATGCAATTGAAAGTCAGTTTGGTACCGAGGTATTCTCGTTTGTTCCGCAAGAACTATTGCCGAACTTTCAAACATTTTACGACAATCAGTCTTCAGATAAACACCCGTACGGCCTAGACGGTACTCTATCTGTTTGGACCACAGACACCAACGAAAACGTGACTATCGACCCGGGTGAAAAAGCTTACATCTACACGGGTATGCGACGTGGCGGTAAGAACCTCTATGCATTCGATGTATCTGATCGAATCAATCCAAAACTTGCATGGGTTATTGAAGGTGGTAAGGGTGAATTCAGCGAACTCGGACAAACCTGGTCTAAAGCGATACCAACAAAAATCATGTACAACAATCAGGAACTCAATGTTCTGATATTCGGTGCAGGTTACGACACCAATCAAGACACGCAATGGATTACCGATCCGGTTACCGGACAACTGATTCGCGCCGCTCGCACACCCGATAGTGTTGGCCGAGGCTTTTTTATAGTCAACGCCGAAACCGGTGAACGCATTTATAACGTATCTGGTGGCGGAACCGCCGACCAAATTTTTGCCAATATGAATTACTCAGTACCATCCGACTTACGTATCTTAGATGTTGACTTGGATGGTTTTGCTGATCAGATATATTTTGGCGACATGGGTGGACAGATTTGGCGCTTCGATATTCAGTCTTATCATCAATCGGGTGAGCTGATGACAGGTGGTGTTATTGCAAATCTGAGTGAAGCTGGCATTGCAGGAGAACGTCGTTTTTACTACGAGCCTGATGTGGCTGTCATTTCTGATAACGGTAATAGATTTTTATCAATCAGTATTGGTTCAGGATGGCGTGCTCATCCTCTGGATACCTTTGTTGACGATCAGTTCTTCATGCTGAAAAATCATAACGTATTCAGTAAACCGAGCGGCTATGGCAAATCGACCGACGGTATCAATTTTGTTCCGGTCGTACCAAGTGACCTTGTTGATGTAACAACCTACATCGAAGATCAGGAAACCAACGAGTTCGGTTGGAAATTAGATATGACCGCTGGTGGAGAAAAGATTCTGGGTGACAGTGTGACGGTAAACAACCAGATCATCTTTACCAGTTATCGCCCTGCTCTGGCTGTGGGTGCATGTACAACGGCCATCGGTGGTGGCACGGTCTACACCGTCAGCGTGCTAGACGGTTCACCGACCATTGATATGAACGAAGATGGTGTCATCGATGAGAAAGATCGTGAAAAAGAGTTGGACCAAGGCGGTATACCGCCGGAGCCAGCTGCACTGATCACCGAAAATGGCCCTACCGTGCTTGTGGGACCCGAACAACCCATCAAACCTGATTGGGATGACTTAACCCAGCGCACGTTCTGGGTTGATGTAAGCGACAACGAATAGCACGTCTTGTAAGAAACTGCCATTACCTGCCCGGACATTCGGGCAGGTAATGCACATCGGTATTTCTACAAAGCCTTATTTCACCAAGCGTCGGCTAAAAACAACATTGGCCACTACAAAAACCAGCCCCGCCATAACCACAATACTCGGACCGGTTGGCGTATCTGCTATCACAGACATCCATAGACCGCCTGCTACAGAGATCACTCCCAAAACGACCGCTGTCACAGCCATACGTTCTGGTGTATGACTAAATACTCGGGCAGCTGCAGCCGGAATTATTAATATAGCGGTTATTAGCAGTGCACCCACTAACTTGATTGCCACAGCAACCAATATTGCCAGGCTCATCATTAATATGAGCTGCTCCCGTTCTACATCGATACCGCGCGAGACAGATAAGTCTGGACTTAATGTACTGGTAAGCAACGGTGCCCAGCGCCACCATAGTAAAGCGATAACCAAGATAGCACCTATCCAAATGATGACAACATCCGTGCTGGTTACGGCCAAAATATCGCCAAACAAATAACTGGATAAATCCAAACGTACACCAGCCAGTTTGGATACAGCCACTAAACCCAAAGCCAGTGATACATGTGCAGTAACCCCAAGCAAGGTATCAAGTGCGTACGTTCGGCCACTGAGTTTTGCAATGACATAAGCCATGGCCATGGCAACAATCAACACCCCAATAAAAGGTGACACAGAAAAGGCGAGCGACAATGCAATCCCGAGTAACGCAGCGTGAGAGGTTGCATCTCCGAAATAAGCCATCCGACGCCACACGACGAAGCAGCCTAACGGACCGGCTGCCGCTGCCAGCGCACTACCTGCTAAAAAGGCTCTTATGAGGAAATCATCTATCATGATCAATCGTGATGGTGATGATGGTGGTCGTGGTCATGCTCGTGACGATACAGTGCAAGTGCCCCTTCCGTCCCTAATCCGAACAATGCCCGGTATTCAGGTGCTGCAGATACGATTGTCGGGGTGCCTTCACAACATACATGACCATTTAAACAAACGACCCTATCCGACGCGCTCATAACAACGTGTAAGTCATGACTGACCAATACCACCGCGCAGCCCTGTTGCTGCCTTACCTCATCGAGCAATCGATAAAATGCAGCCTCACCTTGCTGATCCAGACCCTGAGTTGCTTCATCTAATATTAGTATGTGCGGGTTAGTCAGCAAAGCCTGAGCAAGCAGCACTCGTTGTAATTGACCACCTGATAACGCACTGATCTGACTGTTATGCAGATGCTTCACGCCAATGCGGTCAATCCATTGCTGTTTAACATCGACAGAATATTGAGTATTTAGCGATAAAAAGCGTTCTACCGTCATTGGTAAGTTAGGGTCTAGGCCAAGTCGCTGCGGCACATAACCGATACGCAGGCCTACCCTCTTCTTTAAGGTGCCGGAGTCAGGCTTGAGCGCACCTATGAGCAAGCGAACAAAGGTGGACTTACCCGAGCCGTTGGGACCCAAAATAGTGACGATCTCGCTCTCTCGCACACCAAAATTTATGTTGTGCAAGACCCGATCGTTGCCGTAGCTCACCGATACATTTTTGGTGGTGATTAGTTCGTCGTTCATGAGTGCACACATGTGTGCAAAGGGGAGCCGTTTTTGACATGGTGAGACGCAAAAGACAGTGTAAGCATAAAGAGCATAATCAGGGACATCCTAGATGTAATACAATAGCATGAAACCTCTTATTGCCTGTGAGTCTCAACTCCTTGACATGAAAATTTATCAGCTACTCATCAGGCAATTTGCTCAGATACTGCGTGGGCAATTCACCAGAAGACTCAAACCGACACGATGCGTTCTTAGCTGCCAATGCTCTATTGCATTTATCATTCTGATCCACCCTTATGCGGTTCATGCCAGCAACACGCAGCTAACTATTATCACGGATATTGCCCCAGTGCATTCACTGACATCGATGATTATGGGTGAAACCGGTACTCCACATTTACTGGTACCACCAACTCAGTCACCACATCATTTTTCGTTAAAACCGTCTCAGGCCCAGCTACTGTCTTCGGCGCACTTGGCAATTTTCATTGATGACGAATTCACACCTCCATTAACACGACAAATGAATGCGACTAACAACGATATAACTCGTTTAGAACTGAATTCGATACTGACCGGCTTGTCATCTGCTGACATGGTCGAAGCTGACATGGGCGAGCACCATAAACATGACGATACGCTACACAATAAGGAACACAATGAAGTTAATCAACACGACGATCTTCATACCTGGTTAAACCCGAACAACGCCATTGTCTGGTTACAGCATATAGCTCAAACTCTATCCGAATTAGATCCAGACAATACAGATACATACAATCGCAACGCCCAACATGCAATCTCTCAACTCAACGTGCTGAATGAAAACCTGACTCAACTGTTACAGGGCGTCCGCAACGAACCCTATCTGGTTTATCACGACGCCTACCAACACTTTGCAGCGGCATTTAAACTCACGAAGGCTGAATCAATCGCTATTAGCGATGCGCGTAAGCCGGGGGCACGACGACTATCCGCCATGCGAAAAAAAGCTCGCACTGTGACTTGCGTGTTCGCAGAGAACCAACACAGCGATGCCTTGGTAAACACGGTGACCGTCGGCCTCGATGTCAAACGCGGCGAACTCGACCCCATTGGTAGTAACTTAGATCGAGGTCCTGATTTGTACATTGAGCTATTGACACAGTTGGCAGAAAGCTTTAATGCTTGTCTGAGCAAGAAATAGCGTATTCAAAAATGTAAAATTAAAGCATGGTGCACGCACTCGTGCGCGCACACTAGGAGTAAAAGATGGATAAGCGTTTATTAGACGTACTGGTATGCCCGGTAACCAAGGGCAGTCTTACCCTTAAAAACTCGGAGTTATGGAGTAGCGCTGCAGGTCTTGCTTACCCCATTCAAGATGGCATACCTAAGCTGATTGAATCTGAAGCGCGCCAATTAGAAAGCGACGAAATAAGTCAATTAAAAGATGAAAAGAAGAAGTTATAGCCGGATTCAATCTCAATCGAGACCAATCCGACATTATTTAAATTGCCCGCATATCCACACACAGCCTATCCATTAACCGATTGTTTGGTTAATGGATAGCTAGTCATCATCCAGCTCAGTAAATTCGGACCGTTACCACGTCTGACACTGTTTCGATAGACGCTTTCGAATTACCTACCATCTTACGCATTTGCAAGTAGACTTTTTTACTGTCGTTCAACTCGCCAACCAGTGCAATTTGATCTGAGTATCGTTTCCACCCTGCACCATCAAAGTTTTCATTGGCACTGATGCGATAGTGGCTCGGCTCCCCAGTAACATTCGGTTGCAAAACCGTGCGACTCGCGCCGTTAGTTACCGCAATATCTCGAACCGTTATGCTAGGCGGGTTAGGCATTGCTTCAGCCAAAGTGCTGCCAGCACGACACCGTGGTCCGGGAACACCTTCCTTTAATTTAACTTCTTTCAAAATATTAAATCCGCGTGCAGGCTCGCTGGTACGTACACCCGTGAAACGATCTTTCGATACGGTCACCAACAGTGGAACATTGGGTACGTCCACCATTACGTTACCGCTGGTATCGGTAAACTGAGCTGCAAACTGCTTGTAGTCACCTTGCAACCCAATGCACACAGCAGCGCCAGCCACCGGCACACCATTCTGGTCGACGACACGAACGCCAAATTTTGCGGCATTGACTGGACTTACAAGAGCGCAAGCCAGCAAGAGCGCTGCACCCAACATTGGTTTTTTATATTTGCTCACTCGGCAAGACATAGCTTTCATAGTGTGTTCCCCACAAGACTCAATAAGCAGCGTATACCCGACACGGGGCACGCCGCAGTTAAGCCTATTTCACCGCATCGCGGCTTAAAGGGGTGGGAGTTGAGTCACAGAAGCCAAACTGAAAATGTCGGCTGGGTACAAACTTTAGCAATAAAAACTCAAGATGAGCGATGTAATGAACTCAGTTTTTATAAGTGTAGACACACCGTGCCAAATAGCGGCGTACTTAGCCTTGTTCCCAGCTTCTGATTTCGCCTGTGTCCAAGTGCACAAATCCAGAGGTAGCATAGTAACCCACACCACCACGTCGTAGTTTCAATGCCGCATCGCGTATCGTTTTAGCGCGATATCCGCGAATTTGAATATCGACAGCTCTGCCTTCCATATGCAAGCTTTTAAGCGCAACAGCACTTGATCGTTTGCGCAACTTAGCGTTGGTTTCAGGTGTGCGATAACCCGATAAAACCATGATGCGTTCGTCAGTTTCCAACAGGGAGTAGATGTCGTACAAGTCGTCGATTAATTGCTTATCGATGTCAATTTGTTTATTGGCACGATGATCGCGCATCAAGTAGTTGATCTGCTGCAATGCTTCGTGTTTGTAATACCCGTTACTCCAATACACGACATCCAACTTTTCCCATGTATGGGCGTTGATGAGTCGAAGCTTACGTTCTGGCCCGTAGGTTGGAGCCGTGAGCGCTGACGCCCACGCTGCCGGCGCGGCCAAAGAACCGGCAAGTAACGATACTTTCGCTGAATGAGCCAGCAAACGCCGGCGGCTTAAATTCGGCTTTGAATCAAACGAATTCATGGATATTCCACTAACAACTTGGTTTTGTTATGTTTTTATTTTATTTGAGCGCACATGGCGTCAATAACAGGACACATTGTGCCACATTTCTGCAGAATTGTTGCGGTATGCATGACCTACAAAAGGGTAACGTACACTAGCCTAGATGTACTCGACCTTCAAAATTTCATATTCAATCACGCCTTTTGGCGTTTTGACATCAACTTCATCGCCTTCCATCTTGCCGATCAGCGCTTTGGCTACAGGTGAGCCGAAAGAGATCCGATTGGCTTTCAGATCAGCTTCATCATCACCCACAATTTGGTACGTGATTTCTTCGTCGGATTCAATGTCCATGAGCGTGACGGTCGATCCAAAAATGACCTTCCCGGTAGGCTCCATAGACGCCACATCAATGACCTGGGCGTTGGACAACTTGGCTTCTACTTCTTTTATACGACCTTCGATAAAACTTTGCTGGTCACGCGCCGCATGGTATTCAGCGTTCTCTTTTAAATCACCGTGCGCGCGAGCCTCCGCAATAGCATCAATGATTCGCGGTCGCTGGACTGACTTTAAATCGGCGAGCTCTGCGCGCAAACTTTCCTCACCACGTTTGGTAAGAGGGACCTTATTCATGCTGACTCCTGGTGGATATCCTGTAGCCGATAAACCGGGGGCTCCGCTGGAACGCTTAGTGCAGCGCAGATAGCCCGGGCTCCCGCCAACGTTGTTGTGTAGGGTATTTTACGCCCTAAAGCCTCCTCTCGAATATAGTAGGAATCTGCCACTGCTTGGCGACCATCTGTCGTATTTATAATTAAATCAATCGAATTGCTCTTAATTTGATCGAGAATATGCGGCTGCCCTTGCTTCAATTTATTGACAGGCGTGCAGTCAAGACCGGCTGCGGTTAACACATCACACGTTCCACGAGTGCCCACCAGCTCAAACCCGGCAGCCGTTAATTCGGCAGCCACCGCTGATAAGCCAGGCTTATCCTGATCACGCACACTCAAAAACGCGCGCCCGCCACGAGGCAACCTGACCGACGCGCCGAGCGACGCCTTCAAAAACGCTTCGCCAA
Organism: uncultured Granulosicoccaceae bacterium; assembly: GCA_964390335.1. Taxonomy (GTDB): domain Bacteria; phylum Pseudomonadota; class Gammaproteobacteria; order Granulosicoccales; family Granulosicoccaceae; genus Granulosicoccus. The sequence goes on from CAYMHU010000014.1 coordinate 57,672, forward strand.
ACGTCTTCCCCGAACCCATGACTTCGCCAGTGGATTTCATTTCCGGTCCGAGAAGCACATCAACACCGCGGAATTTGGCAAACGGAAATACCGATTCCTTGACACTGTAAAAATCGGGTCGAGGAACGCTGGTGACACCCTGCTGAGCCAGTGATTGTCCGGCCATGACACGCGCGGCAATTTTAGCCAACTGAACACCCGTGGCTTTAGACACAAACGGTACGGTTCTGGATGCACGCGGATTCACTTCAAGCACATATATATCATCACCCTTTATTGCAAATTGCGTGTTCATCAGACCCACAACATTCAATGCTTTGCCCATCTTAACGACTTGTTCTGATAACGCATCACATTGTGCTTCGGTAAGCGAGAACGGCGGTAAGGAACACGCTGAATCACCGGAATGAATCCCGGCTTCTTCAATGTGTTCCATGATGCCTCCAATAACAACCTCGGTGCCATCACAGATAGCGTCAACATCTACTTCAACCGCATCATTTAAAAATCGATCAAGCAGTACGGGAGAGTCGTTTGATACGCTAACCGCTTCAGTCATATAGCGGATAAGCTCGCTCTCTTGTTGCACAATTTCCATGGCACGCCCACCCAACACATAGCTGGGCCGAACCACCAGGGGGTATCCGATTTCGGCAGCTTGCGCTAGGGCCTCTTCAGGGTTGCGTGCGGTTCGGTTTGGTGGTTGACGTAAATTTAACTCTTGCAACATCTGTTGAAAACGTTCGCGGTCTTCTGCCAGATCGATAGAATCTGGAGAGGTACCGATAATCGGAGCACCGGCTTTCTGAAGCGCATCAGCTAATTTAAGTGGCGTTTGTCCACCGTATTGCACAATCACACCTTTAGGCTGTTCTAAATCGATAATCGCCAGCACGTCTTCAAGGGTCAGCGGTTCAAAATACAAGCGATCGGATGTATCAAAATCGGTGGACACGGTTTCAGGGTTACAGTTCACCATGATGGTTTCATAGCCATCATCGCGTAGTGCAAGCGCTGCATGCACACAGCAATAATCGAACTCAATACCCTGCCCGATGCGATTAGGCCCGCCACCTAAAACCATAATTTTATCGCGCGTGGTGGGCTCAGATTCACAGTATTGCTCGTATGTGGAATACAGATATGCCGTACTGGTGGCAAATTCTGCTGCACACGAATCCACTCGCTTGTACACCGGCTTAACGTTCAACGCTTTTCGATGTTCGCGTACCGCACTTTCAGTTTCATTAAGCAAGGTGGCCAGTCGTGCATCGGCCAAGCCATCCCGCTTGATGCTTAACATCGTTTGCGCGTCAATCGCACTTAATGATTGTTGTTGAACGGACGCTTCAAGATCGATGATTTCTTTAATTTGCGATAGAAACCACGGGTCTATTTTGCATTGATCAAACACCGCTTTAATGGACTGCCCATCACGAAATGCTTCTGCGACATACCAAAGGCGTCGATCTTTAGCAGCACGCAGTTCCTGTTCGATACGAGTCTGGCGCTCATCTGCCGACATGCCTTCGGGGAGTATTTCATCCAAGCCGGTTACGCCTATTTCCAACCCTCGAAGGGCCTTGTGCAAGGACTCTTTAAAGGTTCGACCAATGGCCATGACTTCACCGACAGATTTCATCTGAGTGGTTAATGCGTCATCGGCTTTGGGGAATTTCTCGAACGTGAAGCGCGGAACCTTTGTAACAACGTAATCGATTGTCGGCTCAAACGATGCCGGTGTTAAACCGCCCGTTATTTCGTTTTTCAATTCATCAAGCGTGTACCCAACTGCAAGCTTTGCCGCAACACGGGCTATCGGAAAGCCGGTAGCCTTTGATGCAAGTGCTGATGATCGCGATACCCGCGGATTCATTTCAATGATGATCATCGCGCCGTTTTCGGGATTGATTGCAAACTGTACGTTTGAACCGCCGGTATCCACACCGATTTTACGTAGCACTGCAATCGATGCGTTGCGCATCAATTGATATTCTTTATCCGTTAAGGTTTGCGATGGTGCAACCGTTATCGAGTCGCCTGTGTGAATACCCATGGGGTCAAGGTTTTCAATTGAGCACACGATGATGACGTTATCCGCCCTATCGCGCACCACTTCCATCTCGTATTCTTTCCAACCTAATACGGACTCTTCAACAAGCACTTCCGTTGTTGGTGACAGACTTAAACCGCGGGTACAGATTTCGTTGTATTGCTCAGGGTTATACGCAATACCACCACCACTACCACCCATTGTGAATGATGGGCGTATGATGCACGGAAAACCAATTTCGTCGGCAGCTTTTGCGGCATCTTCCATGTTGTGCACAATGAACGCGCGTGGTGTGTTTAACCCAATGTCGGTCATCGCTTCGCGAAACTGATCACGATCTTCGGCCATATCAATGGCTTTAGGTGTCGCGCCGATCATTTCAACATTATGCTTTGCAAGCACACCATGACGAGCAAGATCGAGTGCGCAGTTAAGCGCCGTTTGCCCACCCATTGTTGGCAGCAACACGTCGGGTTTTTCTTTTTCAATAATGCGCTCTACCACCTGCCAATCGATGGGCTCGATGTAAATGGCATCGGCCATGTCCGGATCGGTCATGATGGTGGCAGGATTCGAGTTCACCAAAATAACCCGGTAGCCTTCTTCGCGAAGCGCTTTACAGGCTTGAGCGCCAGAGTAGTCGAACTCACACGCTTGCCCGATAACAATGGGGCCTGCGCCTATAAGTAATACACTTTTTATATCGGTACGTTTTGGCATAGGAGTTACTGGGCGCTCATCATGGAAACAAACTGATCGAACAAACTATCAACGTCGTGCGGTCCGGGGCTCGCCTCGGGATGCCCTTGAAAACTGAACGCCGGCACATCAAGACGACGTATTCCTTGCAGCGTGTTATCAAACAACGATAAATGCGTTATCGCTAATTGCTCACCGAGTGAATCTGCATCAACAGCGAAACCATGGTTTTGACTTGAGATCATGACGCGACCCGTGGCTGTATCCATCACGGGATGGTTTGCACCATGATGGCCAAACTTCATTTTCACCGTGGATGCACCGGAAGCCAGTGCCAGCAATTGATGACCCAAACAAATGCCAAAGGTCGGCAGTTTGTCGGCTAATAATGTTTTGATGGTATCAATTGCGTAAGTGCACGGCTCAGGGTCGCCCGGGCCATTTGATAAGAACAAACCATCGGGCGATAAGGCTTTAATTTGACCTGCGGTGGTCGTTGCTGGCACCACCGTGACCTTGCAGCCTCGGTCGATCAGCATGCGTAAGATATTGTGTTTAACGCCGAAGTCCATGGCAACGACGTGTCGCCCAGCAACGCTTTGCGGCTCGTTTATACCGGATAATGACCAGGTTCCGGTATTCCATTCGTACTGCTCGGCGCAAGTGACTTCTTTAGCCAGATCCAAACCGGCTAAACCAGGAAAATTTTGCGCTGCCGCCAATGCCGCTGCTTCATCCAGCGTATCACTCACAGCAATACAACCCGGCTGTGCTCCCTTATCACGTAAGTGCCGCGTTAACGCACGCGTATCTAAGTCTGCGATTGCCACCACGTTGTGTGCGTGCAAATAGTCAGGCAAGGATTGGTTCGCACGAAAGTTACTGTGCAAGCTGGGTAAGTCTCTGATGATCAAACCGGCTGCATGCACATTGGTCGATTCAACATCATCGGGGTTAACACCCGTGTTGCCAATGTGAGGATACGTCAGGGTGACGATTTGTTGCGAATAAGACGGGTCGGTCAGTATTTCCTGATAGCCTGTCATGGCCGTGTTAAACACCACTTCACCACAAGCTTGACCATCGACACCGATTGAACGCCCAGCGAAACGCGTCCCGTCAGCTAACACCAGCAAGGCAGATTTATACAAAAGATTGATTTCCGTAAAAGATCCCGAAGACGCATACAAAAACGGGAAAAGTCAGACCTTGTGGCTCGCTTTCCCCGTACGTATATTCGGGCGACAATGATACGTGTTTTGGGGCGGGCTTGTCTACCGACTAAACGGGCTGCTGCCAGAATTAATTTTGGTCAGCTGCGACATTAAAACAGTAACCATCGTGTTGTACGGCTTACAAGGGCTTTAAGTGCTGCAAAAGTAATCAACACCATTTTTGTCAACACGCGTAACCAGAGACTGCATTTCAAGATACCGAATATGAGCGAGTGCTTCGCCTAATGCAAACGATAACTGCTGATCGTCGAGCTCTCGCCTGAACAGCAGCGGAAACAGCTCTGCCGCGGTTTTTTCGTACTGAAGTTCCTGCATTATCTGTTCGCAGCGCTGCGCGTGATGGGAGGTAAGCTGATCAATCCGAGCATGCAAACCCGTGAACGGTAATCCGTGCGACGGTAACACAAGTGTGTTTTCCGGTAATGCTTTTAATGCACTAATGCTGTGCAAAAAACTGGCTAAGGGGTTTTGATCGACGCTTCGCGGGGTCAGACTCACATTCGGTGTAATACTGGGCAGTATTTGATCAGCTGCAATCAGTACATTCTGTTGCTCGCAAAACAGCATGAGCATATCCGGTGCATGGCCACGCCCGATCAACACGGTATACTCGTTATTGGCCAACTGCACTTTATCGCCAGCGCGCAAGTAATTCACATCATCGGGGGGCTCGCCCACTTTTTTCCGATACGCATTACCCGCTTTGCCAACGCGATCGATTGCTTCCTTATTAATCCCGTTACGCGCATACCACTGCATGTACATAGTTTGGTAAGCATCGTCATCGAGTTGATACAAGCTTTGCAATAGCTGCCACTCGATTTCGCTCGTAATAATCCGAGCACCTTTATTTTGAAACCAACCGGCTAAGCCGGAGTGATCAGGATGAAAATGAGTGACCAGCAATGTTGTTATGGAGTTGATTTGAGAAGCATTGTTGTCACTTGATTCCAGTAGCCGTTGCCAGAATGCGATGGTTTTATTATTGGCGACACCAGTATCGATAAGGCAGGTGTCAGCATCATTTTCCAGCAGCCAACAATTAACATGATCAAGCGCAAAAGGCAGCGGCAGCCGCACCCAACTTAATCCGTCACGGATAGAAAATACTTCACCGAACTCCGGTGGTTGATCGTACAGATAAGTGACTGCGCTCATACGTCAGCGAGATCACCTTTAGTTTCCAACCAACGCTTACGATCTGCAGCGCGTTTCTTGGCAAGCAGCATATCCATAATTTTATTGGTGTCGTCACCGTCTTGAACGGTTAATCGAATCAGCCTTCGCGTATCGGGTGCAACGGAGGTTTCCCGCAACTGCAAGGGGTTCATCTCGCCCAGTCCCTTAAATCGTGTGATAGTGACCTTACCCTTTTTCTTCTCTGCTTCTATCCGATCCAAAATCGCCTGGCGCTCAGGTTCATCAACAGCATAAAAAACCTCTTTGGCAACATCGATGCGGTACAGTGGCGGCATGGCCACATACACATGCCCTTTCTCCACAAGCGTTCGAAAATGGCGTACAAACAACGCACACAGCAAAGTTGCGATGTGAGCTCCATCTGAATCCGCATCGGCCAAAATGCAAATTTTTCCGTACCGCAAACCGCTTAAATCAGTCGAGCCTGGCTCTATACCAATCGCCACTGAAATATCATGTACTTCTTGCGAACCCAATATTTGATTAACATCGGTTTCCCATGTATTCAAGATTTTGCCACGCAATGGCATGATGGCTTGAAAGTCGCGATCACGCGCTTGCTTTGCAGAACCACCCGCAGAGTCGCCTTCCACTAAAAACAACTCGGTGCGCGATAAATCGGTGGATGCGCAATCGGCTAGTTTGCCAGGTAATGCAGGCCCGGTAGAGACTTTCTTGCGAACAATTTTTTTACCATCACGGGTCCGGCGCTGCGCACTCGCTATAGCCATGGCCGCCAACTGGTCACCGGTTTCTGGGTGTTGGTTTAACCATTGCGCGGTGTGATCTTTAACAACACCAGCAATAAACACCGCCGATTCGCGTGACGATAATCGCTCTTTGGTTTGGCCAGAAAATTGAGGGTCTTCCATTTTCGCCGATAACACAAACGAGACTCTGTCCCACACATCTTCTGGGGTAATTTTCACCCCTCGAGGCAACAGGTTTCGAAAGTCACAGAATTCACGGATAGCATCGGTTAAGCCTGTACGCAACCCATTAACATGGGTACCACCTTGCGCGGTTGGCACAAGGTTTACATAACTCTCCTGCACTAAGTCGCCACCTTCGGGCAACCACAATACGGCCCATTCAACCGCCTCGTTGCTGGCTTCCATCACGGCTGACAAAGGTGTTTCAGGTAAACGTTCAAACCCATTAACTGCCGTTGATAAATAGTCAACTAAGCCATCTTCGTAATACCATTCATCTTTTTCACCGCTGGCTTCATCGTGTAAGCGAACCCGCAGTTTTGGACACAGCACGGCCTTTGCCCGCAGCAGATGCCGAAGCTTGGGTAAAGAAATTTTGTCCGAGTCAAAATACTTTTTATCCGGCCAAAACCGAATTTTGGTACCGGTATTGCGCTGCCCTACTTTGCCAATTGGTTTGAGTTTTTTATCAACGTTGCCATTTTTAAACGTGGCTAGGAACTCATGACCTTTACGCCGAATAGACACGTCGAGTTTTTTCGATAGCGCATTAACCACGGACACACCAACGCCGTGCAAACCGCCGGAGAATCGATAATTATCATTCGAGAATTTGCCGCCGGCATGCAAGGTTGTCAAAATAACTTCCACGCCAGGTTTCTTCATTTTCGGGTGCATATCCACCGGCATACCGCGCCCGTCATCGGTGACTTCCAACGATCCGTCTTTATATAGTTTGACTTGGATATCGGATGCGTGACCGGCTAGCGCTTCATCAACGCTGTTGTCGATAACTTCCTGTGCAAGGTGGTTCGGGCGCTGCGTATCGGTGTACATGCCCGGACGCTTGCGCACCGGATCAAGACCACTGAGCACCTCAATGGAGGCGGCATCGTATTCTCGGCTCATAGACAATCTGGCTGTAAATCTGGCTGTGTGGAAATAAAAACGACTATCGGTCCCTCAAGTGTAGCCCATCACCTGCCAGTGCAGCACGCGCGTTTGAATCTGTACCAGTTTTGAACAATCGACCTGGCCAGAAAATTCAACTCTGTTCAATGCACTGCTAACCAACACAGAATTGTCGCATGTCGGTACGGGTAAACTAACCGAAAGTCCCGGTATAAGGAACTGTGCGCCATTGTTTCAGCTTTTATGGCAGGGTAGCTTTTACTAGAAGCAAATTCGGCTGGGTAGAACAGTATGCGAGAGGGGTAGTGAACTTATTCGATTCCAACAGTGACGATGAGGCGCATTTTCTCAAGGCGTTGCATGAACAAATCGATAACGACGAATTCGCTCTGTTAGCTAAGGAAGGTGGATTTACCGACCCGAATAAATACATCTCGGTGGATGAATTCGAACAGGTTTTAGCATCACACAAGTTTCCCAATAATAATCTTTACGAGTATATCTGGGCCATCTATGAAAGTGGATACAGTCGGCTTAAACAGTATTCAACTTGGATGCAGCTTTTCCTCGCCTCACTGTTTGTCTACAGCGACAAACGTAAACAATGGAGCACATCAATTAGTAGCGACTATCACTACCTCGTGTTGTTACTTGCGATTCAAAACCCTGACAGTGAAAAAATTGGCACCTTCTATCTTTCATTTCTGGAGTGGTTGGAGAGCGAGATAAAACCTGACATCGGCTTTGATAACTACTACTGTTTACTGTCTTGGTTGCTGATGCGTCGCTTAACCAATACTGTTGATCACCCAAAATTCTTGGCAGTACTAGATATACTGGAAAAAAGAGAGTACACCACGGAACAACTGGAGACACTCACGGTGTCCGATAGAAGCATCGAGAGCTGGCTGAAACTACACTCCCAAATCCCCTGCCCCAACGAATTGGAAGAGCGGTTTGAGCAGGTTATTTTTGGGATATAGAAGTCAATATCAATTCGAAACTGCCCAAAGCCCTTGAAGTTAACGCGTGTAGACGACACACTATTACAATAACAAGCAATTAGAAGCACAGACTTATGGCAGATTCACCGTACATCATTGCGCTCAACGAAGAAAACTTCATGGAAGTGGTTGTTGAAGGCTCTGAAAAACACCCGGTTTTGGTAGATTTTTGGGCAGATTGGTGTGGCCCCTGCAAAACGTTGATGCCTATTCTGGAAAAGCTGGCCCAGGAATACCGAGGCGGGTTTGTTTTGGCAAAACTTGATACTGAAGCTCACCCTGGCATTGCTCAGCAATTAGGCATTCGAAGCCTGCCTACCGTCAAAATGTTCAAGGACAAACAACTGGTAGATGAGTTTATGGGCGCCCTGCCTGAAGCCGAAGTCCGTGCGTTTCTAGACAAACATCAGATCGCCATTGGCAGTGGTGACAGCGAAGCTGACGATAACGAGGCACCGCAAAACACGGTCGTAACATCGGCGATGGCATTATATGAAAGCGGCGAAGTGGACGCGGCGAAAGCCATGTTGCAACAAGCTCAGGCAGAAGATCCAAGCAACCATGAAATTTTGCTGGCGCTGGGTCAGGTTTGCGTTAGTACCGGTGACCTTGATACAGCGAGCAGCTGTCTGGCAGCGTTACCCGAAGAACACAAAGACAGCACGAGTGCTAACCGGCTCTCCGGCACCTTAGAATTGGCGAAAGAAGCGGATACGTCTAAAACCGTTCAAACATTAGAACAAGAACTAGCAGCTAAGCCTGATAGCAGTGAATTGCAGTATCAATTGTCTATTGCAAAAGCGCTAGCCGGCGATGTGCAGTCGGGTATGGACGGACTGTTAACGCTGGTCCAAAAAGATCCTGAGTACAACGACGGTGCTCCAAGACAAAAACTGCTGGCGCTATTTAACGTGCTGGGTAGCGACCCGCTAGCAAGTCAATATCGTCGCAAGCTGTTTGCATTATTGCACTAGGTCCGAGTAAACGTCAGATTACACGTCAACATTGACGAACCAAGGTTGCGGGCCACTGATGGGGTTTCGGTTGCCGGTCGAGATTGCGGTGCCTATTGCCACGCGCCGCAATTCCAGCAGCGACCAAACTGCGGAGCCAACATTTCCTCGCATTGCGCGCATGGCGATTCTGTATCCCCCATGCGTTGCGTTGCTTCGAACTCTCTGACAACTTCGCGTGCACGTTCTTGTTGCAGCTCAGAATCAATCCACACACTGATCATTTGATCTGGCGGCAGATCGCCAACAGCGCCCGATAAATACTGCCCGCTAATCCGCGGATGCATACCGGCTGCTTTTAATTCATCAGCAACGAGCTGTGCATCGATGATATTCGCCGCTCTATAGATGATGGGCATGCTCGCAATCAATCAAATTGGTCAAACTAACCGGCAGACTCTGCGTCACTATCCGTTTCTGCGTTTAACGAGTATGGCAGTGCGGCATCCAGAAAAGTGGCATCTCCGATACGCAAATCTGCTGTTACCAACCCTTTGTTCACAACGGCTAAGGCATAAGTTTGGGTGCCGTCAGTCACCGCATCAACAATCTGACCCGCGTTGTTATTAGATTCAGTGGTAATCACTGTACCAGCGGTTGGCGCTGTAGTTAACGATGGCAGAACAAAACGCTGCATGTGCTTTTTGAGTTTGCCTAGGTACTGCATGCGCGCCACAATTTCCTGCCCCGGATAACACCCTTTTTTAAAACTCAATGCGTTGATTAACTGCAAGTTCACCATTTGAGGGATAAATTGATCAGTGGATGCGTCAACCACAGACGGTATCCCTGCGCTTATATCGCCGAGCCGCCAATATTCAAACGGTGCAAACACATATTGATGGTCCTGCCACATCGTTTTAAGCGTATCGGGTTTTGCAATCAAGATATAACGTGGCAGTGATTGTCCGTTATTACTGATGTGGTCATGCCAACGTATGATCTGGGTTTGGGTGTCGCCTACCTGTGAGTTATCAGAAAAAGTCAGTATGTTGTCTGGCAAAGATGGCCAATGTGCATCCTCTAAAGAGGCAGTGGCATGCACCAATCCTGAACACCCCAAATCCTCATTCAACACCACGGTTACTTTTGCGCGTAACACGTACATTTGTAATCGCTTAACAAACGCAGCTACCACACTGCTCGGCAATACAAGCCTAAAACCACCGTCCATCTTGTATACCAAAAACAACGCGAGCAAGCGCCCTTTAGGGCTGCAGTAGCCATTGATTTGACCTTCATTGGCAGCCAACGCTTGTAAATCGTTGCAGACCTGTGCCTGCAGGAAGTCGGTCGCATCCTCTCCGGTTATATCGACCACAGCAAGCGGCGACAAATCGGTCAAGACGGCTTTACCAGCTGTATCAAGGTTGCCTAATGCTTCAAACTCGACGTTCATGGCTGCCAGTGTGGATGTCCAGTTGTTACTCATAGTTTTAACCATCGTGTCTGCAAAGCGGATACCTGTTATTCATTATGGCGCGATCAGCGGCCCAGTGGGCAATTTGTTACAATACTGCACGGAAACAAGGGTAGCAAGACGCCGCATATTGGCGTGAAACAAGCATTGCCCACTAGTTAACGTTATAAGGTCGCTATCACCATCATGCAATCAACTGAAGATCCGAATCCCGCGGAATGCGTAGCTATAAAAGAGGATACCGACGAACCCGGGCACGCCGCATTGCAAAACGATCCAAACCCTAAAAATAACCCTGATTCAACATCGGCCGAACCCAACCAAACCGGCCCCGAGGCCAATACAGTGGCTACAACGGGCAAAGCGACAATTTCCGCCGATCAGGCTGCCAAGGAATACGGAGGCCCGGCTGGGTTGGAGCCCACCCGGTACGGAGATTGGGAAAAAAATGGACGTTGCACAGATTTTTGAATACTCAACCAAACCCATTACACCCAATCGTTCATAACCCCAACGACTCAACGTCAGGGATATAAGCCCGATACACATAACATATACATGGCAGGCAATATGAACCACACATTAATTCAACCCTTAGCGAGAATGTGAATGTCCTGGAATGACCCGCGACCAATGTCGCCGCACTTACAAATATACAAATTACCGCTAACTGCACTCGTCTCTATTACCAATCGAGCCTCAGGCGTTGTTAATAGTGTGGCTTTGCTACTACTGGTTTGGGTTATCGCAAAAGCTGCCGGCGGTGCAGACGCATTTGACTTTACTGAAGCACTTATAGGCTCTTGGTTCGCACGCATCGTGTTCTTTGGTTTCACGTTCAGTCTGTACTTTCATATGTGCAACGGTATTCGACACTTGTTTTGGGATATTGGTAAAGGCTTTGAAGTTGAAACCGCAACAAAAAGTGCGAAAGCCAGTATTGCTGCCGCAGCTTTGTTAACCATCATTACCTGGATAGTGGCTAGCGCATCATGAGTAATTTAAGAACACCTTTGTCACAGGTTAAAGGGCTCGGTTCTGCAAAAGAAGGTACCGGACATTTTTGGTCGCAACGCATCACTGCCATTGCCATGATTCCGCTGGTTATCTGGCTGTGTTTTTCAGTGGCATCCCTTCCGGGTATGACCCACAGCGACATCAACGCATGGTTAAGCCAACCCATCACCGCCATCATCATGATTCTGCTGTTAATCACGGGGTTTTATCATGCAAAACTGGGCTTGCAAGTCATTATCGAAGACTACGTTAGCCATCATGGTATTCGAACAGCCGCCATTATCGGCATAACAATGCTCACGACCATACTTGCTATTACGGGAGTGTTCTCTGTACTTCGCATTGCTCTCGCTGCCTAAATCCGGATGCAAACTATAAGTAGTGCCAACTAGCCAAGCAAATTGAACTGACACATTATGACTAACGCATATAAAGTAATTGAACATACCTACGATGTCGTTATCGTAGGCGCGGGTGGTGCCGGGTTACGCGCCACGCTTGGTATGGCGGCACAAGGTTTATCCACCGCATGTATCACTAAAGTATTCCCCACGCGTTCGCACACGGTTGCAGCCCAAGGTGGGATGAGCGCCGCGCTGGGCAATATGGGTGAAGATCATTGGAACTGGCACATGTACGACACCATCAAAGGGTCGGACTGGTTAGGCGATCAAGATGCCATTGAATATATGTGTCGCGAAGCGGTGCCAGCCGTTATCGAATTGGAACACTATGGCGTACCGTTTTCCCGTACCGAAGAAGGCAAAATTTACCAGCGCCCGTTTGGTGGCATGACCACAAACTTTGGTGAAGGCACCGCACAGCGTACCTGTGCTGCTGCAGACAGAACAGGACACGCTATTCTGCATACTCTGTATCAACAATCGTTAAAACATCAAGCAGAGTTCTATATCGAGCATTTTGCTATCGATCTGATTATGGTAGATGGTGAATGTAAGGGTGTTATCTCTATTGATTTGGCAACCGGTGAAATTCATCGGTATCAAGCGCATATTGTGGTGTTAGCAACCGGTGGTTGCGGGCGCACTTATTTCTCCGCAACGTCAGCTCACACGTGCACCGGCGATGGCAACGCGATGGTGCTGCGTGCAGGATTACCGTTGCAAGATATGGAATTCGTACAGTTCCACCCAACAGGAATTTATGGTGCGGGCGTACTGATCACTGAAGGTGTTCGCGGTGAAGGCGGTTATCTGACTAACAGCGAGGGTGAACGCTTTATGGAGCGTTATGCACCAAACGCCAAAGACCTTGCATCGCGCGATGTTGTTAGTCGTTCCATGACAATGGAAATTAACGGCGGCCGCGGTGTTGGACCAGACAGCGATCACTGTTATCTGAATCTGATGCATCTTGGCAACGAGGTCATCGAAAAACGCCTGCCGGGTATTTCTGAATCTGCGCGAATCTTTGCTGGCGTCGATGTTAACAAATCGCCTATTCCGGTACTGCCTACGGTGCACTACAACATGGGTGGCATTCCAACGAACTATCACGGCGAAGTGGTCACGCTAAAAGACGGCGACCCAGACACGGTTGTACCGGGTCTAATGGCTATCGGAGAAGCTGCTTGCGTATCAGTGCACGGGGCGAATCGACTCGGAAGTAATTCACTGCTCGACATCGTAGTATTCGGACGCGCTGCCGCTTTACGTGCTGCAGAACTGGTCAAACCAGGCAGTTCTCATAAGCCGCTTACCAGTGACGATACCGCCCCCGTGTTTGATCATCTTGACCGGATTCGTCAGGCTAAAGGTTCTACCAGTACCGCGAAAATTCGCGACAACATGCAACGTACGATGCAAAAGCACGCCGCCGTTTTCAGAACCGGCGATTCTTTACAGGAAGGCATGGAGCGGATGCGCGAAATCGTTGATAGTTTTGAGGATGTGCGCGTGGAAGATCAAAACCTCATCTGGAATACCGACCTGGTGGAAACGCTGGAACTGGAAAATCTGTTAGCGCAGGCGCAAACTATTATTGTTGGTGCGGCCAATAGAACAGAAAGCCGTGGCGCACACGCGCGCGACGACTTTGAAGATCGCGATGATGAAAACTGGCATAAGCACACATTAACCTGGACCGATGAAAAGGCCAATGTGTCCATCGATTACCGGCCAGTTCATATGTATACGTTAACGGATGAATGCGAAGTCATACCGCCAAAGCCGCGGGTTTATTAGCACAAGGCAGAAATTACATATTGCACTGTAAGCGCCGATAATTAGCTTACAACTATTAAGAAATATAAGTACAAAACGGGAGAGCAACATGGCGGAATTTAAACTGCCAAGCAATTCGATCGTCACCAAGGGCAAGCACTTTCCTGCACCGGAAGGCGCAACCAATACGCGCTGCGTAAAGGTGTACCGTTTCGACCCGGACAGTGGTAAAAATCCGCGTATCGACTCCTACGACGTCGACATGGATTCGTGTGGGCCGATGGTGCTGGATGCCATTATAAAAATTAAAAACGAAATGGATTCCACACTCACATTCCGTCGTTCTTGCCGCGAAGGTATCTGCGGATCGTGTGCCATGAACATTGATGGCAGTAACACGCTAGCGTGCACTATGGCACTGGATGATATCGATGGCGATATCACCATATACCCATTACCGCACCAACCCATAGTAAAAGATCTCGTGTCTGACCTTACTAATTTTTACGCACAGTACGCGTCAATTGAACCGTGGTTAAAATCAGACACCCCTGCGCCTCCTAATCGCGAACGATTACAAACGCCTGAAGATCGTGAAAAAATCGATGGCGCTTACGAGTGTATTTTATGTGCCTGTTGCTCTACCAGTTGCCCAAGTTATTGGTGGAACAGTGATCGCTATTTAGGCCCGGCCGCTTTGCTGGCCAGTTACCGCTGGATTGCCGATACTCGTGACGATGCCACCGGTGAACGGTTAGATGATCTTGAAGACCCGTTTAAGCTGTATCGATGCCACACCATCATGAACTGCGCGCAAGTTTGCCCCAAGGGATTAAATCCTGCTAAGGCCATTGCTGAAACCAAAAAAATGTTGGTTCAACGCCGGATGTAATTGGATGTCTGCTGGCACAGACAAAGCGCGCTTGCGATGGCGATGCAGGCGCGGGATGCGAGAACTTGATAACGCTATGATTGCGTATCTTGAGCATCATTTTGATGATGCATCAACCGCTGAAAAAGAACAGTTTGAATCATTGTTGGACTGGCAGGAGCCAGAACTGTACCGACTTATTTGTGGAAAGGACAAGGATGCCCGATATCAAAACATCATCGACAAAATTAGCCACACCCTGGCAAACAACACTCCATCCGTCTAACACGTTTAGCATTTTTCTGTGGGCGTGCACTGCCCTAAGCGTTGTCACATTATGGCATTGCCCGGTTCCGTTACTGGCAAAAACAAGTGCTGTGGCGTTAACGGTTATAGGCAGCGTGTGCCTGTCTATTCGCAGCCGGGCAATGGTGAGTTTACGCTGGCAGCAAACCGAGCTACACATTCACGTTAACGGTTCAGTGCATACCGGGCAATTGGCTTCAGGCAGCTACTACTGCTCGTTAGTGATGGTGCTGGCTATCAAAGACGACAATGGGCGTATCTATCGAGTGCCAGTATGGCACGACAGTGTGGACGCCAATGACTACAGTTGGTTACTCATGCGATTGAAAACGACCTTGCCGCAAACGCTGCTTTGATACCCGCTTGCACACTTGCCACAATTGAATAGCTTACAGGCTTGCGCTGTTCTGGTAGGGTTGATACGAAAGCACAGCAAATACGCTTTAACGCTCAATACGTAAAGAGGTCTGAAGTGAAACAGCCAATCTATCTAGGTGTCAATGTGGACCATGTGGCCACGTTGCGCCAGGCTCGAGGCGGCACCTACCCCGACCCGGTCCATGCCGCATTGCAGGCAGAACTTGCCGGCGCAGATGGTATAACCATGCACCTGCGCGAAGATCGTCGGCATATTCAAGATCACGATATTGAACGCTTTGCCGCGTTAACGCAAACCAAACTCAACTTTGAAATGGCCGCCACAGATGAAATGCTCAAGCTTGCTTTAAAAGTTGCCCCGCGCGATGTGTGCATCGTGCCCGAAAGCCGCGAAGAATTAACCACGGAAGGTGGGCTCGATGTTATCGGCAACAAAGACAAACTAATCGACGTTTGTGCAGCATTCACTGAAGCCAAAATAAACACTTCATTGTTTATTGATCCAGACGATGCGCAAATAGAATGTGCAGCGCGCGTGGGTGCACCCGTTATTGAAATTCATACGGGTAAATACGCAGATGCTAAAACCGATCATGAGCGCGACCATGAATTACAGAGCATTGTTGCCGCCGCAGACTATGCCTATAGTTTGGGCCTATGGGTAAATGCAGGTCATGGTTTGCATTTTCATAATGTGCAGAAAATTGCCCAAATCGAAACCTTGCACGAGCTAAACATCGGTCATAGCCTGGTCGCGCAATCCGTGTATTTTGGATTATCGGAAGCTGTGCGCGAAATGAAACGCTTAATGGTCGAAGCACGTTACCGCAACTCAGCACAGTAACGTCATGATCCATGGCATTGGTGTAGATATAGTCACGGTAAGCCGCGTAGAAAAAGTCTACCAGCGCTTTGGCGATCGATTCGTTAAACGTTTTCTGCATCCGCAGGAAATCACGCAACTGGCAAATAGAACACACGCGGTTCCGTTTCTGGCAAAGCGTTTTGCTGTGAAGGAAGCCGCCGTCAAAGCGCTCGGCACGGGCGAACGCAACGGAGTGCTATTGCGCGACTTCTATGTTTTGCATGACGAGCTTGGCAAACCGTTATTGCAGGTCAGTGGCGAGGCTAAAAAACAATGTGAGAAATTTGGCATCAGTGCAATGCATGTCAGCTTAAGCGATGAAGGCGATAAGGTTGTGGCGTTTGTGATTCTAGAAATTAGCCCCTGATTGATGCCATAATACGCTCCGGCGCCATACACTAACGACTTCAAAGGCTCAGCACTTCATGCCAATCTCGACCAAACCCGTCAAAGGGATGCGCGATTTTAGTCCCACCGACTCAGCGTTACGCGCGCATGTGCAATCCATCATCCTTAGTAGCTATAAAAGTCATGGTTTCCATCTGATTGAAACGCCGGTTATGGAAAACATCGACCTATTGCAAAATGCGGACGGTGGTGAAAACCTGAGTATGTTGTTCAAGGTGCTTAAACGCGGAGAAAAGCTTAAGCTCGACGGGCCAATTGCCCATGAAAACGATTTGGTTGACTATGGTATGCGCTTCGATCTGACGCTACCACTGGCGCGCTTCTATGCAAATTCCCACTCAACGCTGCCACAACCGTTTAAAACCATTCAGTTCGGCTATGCTTGGCGCGCAGAACGATCACAAAAAGGCCGCTACCGACAACTCATGCAGTGCGATATCGATTACATAGGCTCTGCGTCTCACAATGTCGAAATCGAATTAATACATGTTACCGGTAGCACCCTTAACAAACTCGATTTCAACAACTTCACCGTTAGAGTTAACGATCGTCGCATTCTGGAGCAACTTGCAACGCATTGCGGTGTTGATAACAAAGCCGTCGCGGGTGTGTTAGTGACTCTCGATAAGCTGGATAAAATTGGGGTTGATGGCATTCGTTCAGAGCTCAAGCAGCGAGATCTATCGGATAACAGTATTGAAAAACTCACTGCATTTCTGAACACGTACACAGAAGGTGCGTTAACGCTTGAATCAATCGGCGATCATATTTCGGGTATTGAGCCAGACGTAATTAGCAATTTACAGGAAGTCATTTCAACCTGTAACGCCATGTCTGGCGGCAACTACTCGGTAGAATTTGATTTATCGTTGGTGCGCGGTATGGGGTACTACACTGGCCCAATTTTCGAAGTGGCGTCGTCCGAGTTTGGTTCATCGCTAGCAGGCGGTGGACGCTACGACAACATGATTGGCAAGTTTCTTAAAAACCGACAAGTTCCGGCCTGTGGCTTCTCTATTGGCTTCGAACGTATTCTGTATATCCTGCAGGAGCGTGATCACGCGTTAACGCAAACGATTACCAAGTCGGCCATTTTGTACGACCCCAAAGCCATGAACGGATCGGAAAACGAATTGACTAAACTGTTCGCCGCAGCAGAACAACTGCGCTCGCCTGAACGTATCGTGTCGTTGGAAATCAAACAGAAAAATTTAAAGCAACAACTCGCGTTATTAAAGCAAGTTGGGTTCACTGAATTTGCACAAGCGGGGCCCAACAGTGAGCCCCTCTCGTTTAAGTCGATCGATTAATCGGCTTTGATTTTGTAGGCGCGGATATAGTCTATTTTCAGCTGCGCCGGAAACTGAGTCTGAGCGTCAGGCGGGCCTGTCCAGACACCACCCACTGCCAAGTTGGCAATTAAGTACATTGCCTGCTTGGACACTTTTTCGCCTACCACTCTGTAACGAGGCACCCCATCAACATAGAAAAGTAACTCTTCTTCACTCCACTCCACACCAAAAGTATGAAAACCTTCGGTCAGTGTTTCCTGACTGACCTGCCATTGACCGGGTGAACGTAAATTACCTTCTTCATCATGGTAATTATAATTGTGAAAAACGCTGTCACTTTTCGCGCCATCACCTTCTGCAATAAAAAGTTGCGGCCTTAAGTCCACAAACTCAGTGCTGAGCATCCAGAACGCCGGCCATAATCCAGCCCCAACAGGAAAATCCATGCGTGCTTCAATGTAACCAAAAGTCATGTCAAACTTATCAGCGGAACTGATTGCACCGGATAAATAGCTTTGCTCGTTAGCCGAAGACTTTAAATGATCTGGTGTTGGAATCGCATTGATAACTAAAGCCTCACCGTCAAAACTAAACGGGTTATAGCCCATATCCGGATTTTGCTGAATATCAACATAATACTGTAGCTCACCATTTATAATGAGGTCCGAACCCCACGGCAGGGCTGTAGACCACTTCAGCGCGCTTAGCTCTTGCTCATCAAATTCATCACTGAAAATAAGCTCATACTCAGTCAAATCAACGCCAGCATTCTCGGGCTCCATTGCGGCCCCAGTATCAGTTTCATTCGTTGTACCTTGCACATTTCGTTGCGCTTCGGCTAACTGACGTTCTTCTATTGCTTCGATGTCACTCTCACCACAAGCACTTAGTAGACTGAGTGATATCACGGCTACAGCGGATGTTTTTACTAATCGATTAATCATGATCGTTTGTCTCCACTAACAATTAGTAATAAAACCGAACACCAAAACCAATCGAATCGTTATCGCCTAGTTTTACGTTTCCGGTTAAATCAATATCTTTATTTAAGTGGAACAAAGCTGCACCAAAAGCTTTAGTATCACCTTCGAAGAAACTGCTGTAGCCAACACCTGCCTGCAGCTCAAATTTGTTGTTCACAACAAGCCTTGATGAAGCACCGATATAGACTCCGGAGTCTGAGTGATCTGTCGTTACCCCAGAACCACTAAATTCAAATTGACCCGTCTCTAAGCCAAGGCTTAACAAGAACGTCAGACGGTCAGCTTGCGCCGGTGTGATGTAGTAACCTACGCCACCTCTGACTTCACGATAAGTATCGGCCAGTGACGCATCGAGGACATATTGGATGCGATTATGGGTTGATACACTGGCGGTTACACTTAAGCCTGCGCCGCCGAAGTCAAAGTTTACGGGTTGAGCTTGTACAAAATTAAATTCACGCGAGCTGCTGCGTACTTGGTTCGGCAGTTTCAACGCGGCCAATATCGGTGCATTCGCTGATTCAGATTCTTTTGCAACATCCAACGCTGCTTCCAGCTCTTCACGTTTGGTTTCAACAGATTCAATATCTGCAGATTGCTGCGCTTCAGCTTGTCGCTTCTGTGCCGGTTCTTCATTCAGTCTCTGCTTCTCAAGTTCCTCATCGCGAGCCCGCTGTCTGGCAACTTCCATTTTGTCGGCCAGCCGTGCCATCAGAGATTCTTTTGTCTGCGGTTCTGCCTTAACTACAGCTTTTGGTTGTGGCGCTGTTACGCTCGGTGCTTTCACAATCGCGACTGGTTCAGACACACGCTTTTGTTTGGGTGTTGGCGTTGGTGTTGGCGTTGTTTGCGTTTCTGCAACAGTGTCATTTTCAGTCGCTGATTTATTCGGCACAATGTATCGAGGACCAGACGTGACGATGGGTGTATCACTAACACCAGGTGTTAAAGCTTCATCTTCAGGGGTTGAGCTGTACAACGATGCCAAATCCCATTTTGGCCCCCGCTCTGCACTTGAGCTAACGCCATTCGGATACGGTCCGTGACCGCATTGCGCATCCGCATATACCGGGTAATTAAAGTTTTCATTCGTTTTCAATAACGCTGGACCAGCACCAATCCGCTCACAGATTTGTCTTACAGCTTGTCCACCTATCGGGGTTGGCATAATCTGCGAGTCAATTTCTGGACCCAGGTTTCCGCTGCAATAACACGCTCCGTCTGCGGCGTAACTTCCATCCCACACGCTGCTCTGAGCTCCAGCGGGCAATGAACCCAGCAGCAGTAGGCTCGCTGTGAGTACGTTAAACCGCAATTTACACTTTGGCATTGGTTCTTCCAATAGAGGTAATCATGGAGAGCGCTTCAGGAATTGTGCCAATCTGACTGTCAAATGCCTACTGGTTCAATTGCTTCGTCTTTAGCGATCTCAGTTCTTTCCGATAACCCTTATTAGGTACTGATCGTGCACTAATTTAGCAGCCCACAGGCCCAAAACGCCAATGTGAGCCAGTGCACAAAACCAATTAACCAAGAACGGTCTATTTATGAATAAGCAGCGGTACAAATCAACAACGTTGTATCGACTGGCGTGCGTGAGCAGTCAGTTATCACTTATTGCCTTACTTAGCGCTTGCAGTGACGCAACAACCGAACAAGAAATTGCCTTATCTGCGGAGGTCACCACCAAGCCTTCTATCAGCGCCGCGCATTTGGCCAGTGATGACATTATTACGTTGAGCGCAGCACAAGCTTACTCCTCGGGTTTAATAGCATCACCAGCACCGACACCTGTGAGTGAACAATCAGGCAAGGAACCAAACACTGATACGGGATCACAAACTGTTATTCCAACCGCGACGACTGAAGAAAATAACGGCACCACGACAAACACTGATACCACAACCACAGCAGAGGCACAGTCAGGCAACACAACAACGCCTGAGCTTGGCGCTGCAACGGCAGATGGTCAAATGATGTTTGACTCAGTGTCGACAGCGGGTTTTAAAGGTGAAGTACTCAGCGATGGCTCAGTTAAAGTGTCATGGCAAAAAGATCCCACGGCCCGTGGTTACAATGTTTACAAGCAAGCGCAGTACATTGCCACCGTGTTTACCGAAGAATTCGTTGACACCGATATTTTCGACGAAAGTTACTACTACGAAATACAGGCGTTTGATTTCGACGAAAATTATAATTACGTTGCAACAGGCTTAACCGTAAACGTAACCACAACCGGAAAAACAAACCCAGACTCCCCTGTACCCAACGAGAATATTTTAGACGGGTACGAACTAGTATTTTCTGATGAATTCAACGGTACCGAACTCGATCTCAGTAAGTGGAACACCAGTTATTTGTGGGGTGACGAACTGGTCATCAACAGTGAAGAACAACACTACGTTGATATTACGAACAAACCCGATTTCGGTTACAACCCTTTCTCATTGGATGGTGAAGCGCTAACAATCAGCTCGATCCGTACTCCGGATGAATTAAAAGACAAGGCTTTTAATCAACCTTATTTATCGGGTGTTATTACCAGCTACGATTCGTTTAAATTTACCTATGGGTATGTTGAGACTCGCGCAAAGCTGCCTTTTGGTCAGGGACTATGGCCGGCGTTCTGGTTACTGAACGCATACTACGTTGATGACAAACCCGAAATCGATATCATGGAGTTCATCGGTGATAATCAGGACGTGGTGTACCACACGTATCACTACTACGATCCTGACGGTACTTTACGATCAACCGATTCACATCCAACAGTGGGCACAGACTTTACCAACGGCTATCACACCTATGGCGTTGAGTGGTTGCCGGGCACGCTACGATTCTATGTTGATGGTATTTTGCGTCATACGGTTATCGATTCCAAAGTATCGCAGCAGGATATGTACATAATTGCGAATACCGCCCTGGGCGGTTGGTGGCCAGGATCACCTAATGCGTCTACACCGTTTCCTGCGGAATACAAAATCGACTACATCCGTGCTTATCAAAAAACAGACGGCATTATGCAAAGCGATCCGAATGCGGGTATGCCATCAAATCTGCCTCAATGGTTGGATGTACCGAGAGCTTCTCCAAGTCACTTGCCGCCATTCGAATTGTGGCCAGCGGGTTACCCTGAAAGACAGTAGGCTATGACTGATAGTTTGTGATTTGCGATCGGGTTTCCGGTAGTCCGGAAATCCGGTTTAGCTAACGTCAAATGGGTTATCAGGAACACTGAAGGTCTTCAACGTGAGTTCAAACGCATCGGACAGTACGGCACTTTCGTGCTGTTCACCAATGACAAAAATGCCAACGGTAAAGCCGAGTTCAACGATCTCAGCTTGATAAACAACGAGATCTAACAAGTCTTCGCCGAACTGAACATCCCGCAGTAACAGTTCATCAACCACGGCTACTCTATCGTCAACCATAACCACCCTGCTGCTATTACCATCGGTTTCAAACGCACCCGATTCAGCGCCGGGCAAGATTTCAACCATCACATAGTCAGCAAAGTGATCATCAACGCTTGATCTTGGGGATTCAAATCCGACCGCATAACCAGGCTCCAGCGCATCTTGATCAGATTCAGCTTCGGCGGCTATGATTCGGGACCACCCTTCAGGCACCGCCATTCTGAATCCGTAATCCGCATCTTGGTACGGCACGAGACGATCAATGACAGGTAAACTACCCTCTGGCACTGGTTCAGAGGCGGAAGTCGAACTGGCAATCAACAGTGTGGATATCAGTAAAGTTATTAAACGCGCGGGTTGCATGCGTTAAGCATGGCGTTATTATCAATTCACAACTGAGATCATGTGCGCAAATTGATTAGTGCGGTAGCATTTAATCGGAAAAAACTTTGCACTGATTCGCTATTTTTTAAGTAGCATGACAGGCGCCAACGGATTGCTAAGCGCACGCGTCACCGATACCGTCGGAATCGGTGTCTTCCTGATCTTCATTGGCAATCAACGGGCAGTTATCATCAGCATTGAGTACGTCGTCACCGTCGATGTCAGTGTCACACACATCACCAATCGCATCTGTGTCTAAATCTGCTTGATCGGCGTTTGCGTCAGCTGGACAATTATCAGCACT
>CAYMHU010000015.1:0-74749 GCA_964390335.1 uncultured Granulosicoccaceae bacterium
GTTATGTGTACTAGGCCTCTTGCAATCCCAAGTGTTTGACGAATGGCTTGAAGTCTTTATCTGAGAAAAGCAGCGGTAACTTTTTTTCGATGCAAAAGGTAGCGATGATAACGTCTGCAGTTTTACGAATCGTTATTCCCCGTTTACGTAGAGATCTGAAGTTGTCTGCACTTTTCAAGGCCATTTTTTTTCCGAGCAATTCAAAAACAGCAATGTCGTTGAAAACTTTTTTGGCTGATTTGTAGTCGTCGTCGTTTCTGAATCCTTGGAGAACCTCAGCTAAGATGAGATCGCCAATAGCTATTGGTTCAACGCCAAGCGTTTTATCCAACATTTTGGTTTCAGGGCTGTCAACACCGTTGAAATAGTCAATCCATACGCTAGAATCTACTAGAATCAAGACGCGGATCTCATATCGTCCAAATCTCCAGTCCATTTTAACTTTCCACGGAGATTTCGAATATTCTGTTGTTTTTTTAACCTAAGAAGGGTTTTTAAGCCAAGTTCAACTGCCTCTTTTTTAGTTTTAAGACCAGTCGCTTTGAGTGTATCATTCATTAACTTATCGTCAATTTCAATATTTGTACGCATATGATTCTAACCGTAATAAATCTAATGTGTATATATTGTATCATACGTACACATAACAAGTAAGTTAAACCGTTCGCTGCGCTCACTCGGACGCGCTATCGCGCGCCACTTACTTGATCGTTATGCCTCCAATAAACCCGCTCACTGAAAGGAGTGTGAAGTGAAAGTAAAGGAGTTACTAAAAATGCTAGAAAATGAAGGGTGGGAATTG
Organism: uncultured Granulosicoccaceae bacterium; assembly: GCA_964390335.1. Lineage (GTDB taxonomy): Bacteria > Pseudomonadota > Gammaproteobacteria > Granulosicoccales > Granulosicoccaceae > Granulosicoccus. The sequence goes on from CAYMHU010000015.1 coordinate 803, forward strand.
AACAGAACAGAACAAGGGGAAGTCATAGGCAGTTCAAGCACCCAATCAAACCTGGATTGGTAACTGTGGCCGGAAAACCATCAGCATACATGCCAAAAGGCACGCTTAATGCGATACTTAAACAATCAAGGCTCAAACAGTAGGCGCTAAATATGAAATATGCAGTCATTATTGAAAAAGGCGAAGATGGATACCGAGCTTACGTACCTGATTTACCAGGGTGTATCGCTGCTGGAGAGTCCAAGGAAGAGGTAATTCAGTTGATTCAGGAGGGAATTGAATTTCATATAGAAGGTCTAAAAGAAGCCGGCCAATCAATTCCAACTCCATCCACCAGTATCGAAGTAGCGGCATAACAAGACAATTAACTACGCTCCCTACGGTCGCCGGACGTGCTGGCGCACGGCTGTTATTGAATCGTTATGTCTAATAAACACGAGAACAGAGCGAAATTTTAAATATGATCACCACAGGTCGATGTCTGTGCGGCGAAGTTCGCTGGCAATACGAAGGTGAAGCTACTTGGGCCTGTTACTGTCATTGTGATGATTGCCGGCGCAATTGTGGCGCACCCGTTGTCGCATGGTTGGGCGTGCCACTCAAAAAATTCAAATGGCTTGGCAAAATTCCAGGCACTTATAATTCATCTAAGGGCGTCAGCAGGCATTTTTGTAAAAACTGTGGGTCTCCAATTGCTTTTGAAGCAGAGCATTATAAAGGTGGCATGCATCTATATGCCGCATCGCTTGATGAACCCGAGCAATTTAAGCCAACGTTCCACGTCAATCATGGAAGTAAGTTGTCGTGGCTAGAGTTAGAAGATAATCTCAAAAAATACAGTGATAGGCTGCTTGAGTCTTCTGAAGATTTGAGCGCGTATGAGTGACGATGTTTTCTTTTGAGAGAACTGACATAAACACTGCGGGTAAACGTGGCGTTATGCCGTGAAGTAGACAGCTCATGAGAAATAGAGAAGTAGATGGGTTGCGTTTAAATCACGTACAGACTCTTCCAACCAATTTCCTCTCAGCAATTGAATTCACCCAGCACATTACAAACTGCATGAATTTACAGTTAAATGATGCGCAAATTCAGTTTTCTTGTTACGATAACGTTCGTCAAGGGAGAACTGTTTTATGGACAAATCAAACCACCCGAATAGCAAAAACCAACAGTCAACAACATCGTCATCCACTTTCCAACTCGGCATGAGTTCATTCGATGCCACTGATCGTGAACAGTTTGGCCAAAATGTTCGCATCGCGATGGCCTGCATTGAAGGCAAATCTGAACTCTCCGATAACACTCATAGTAACGATTCCACACAAGGCTACGCCTTACCACAGGATGCTCAATGCATTCGGCAGCGCTTGAAACTTCTGTCACAGGAAATAAGCTCTCAACATGCCGACTTACTAGAGCTGCTAGTCAGGTTTGATGATCAACAAGGATGGAAATCCAGTGGTGCTAGTCATTGCGCAGCGTGGATGAACGCTGAAATCGGCATCAGTACTCAATTAAGTTGGGAGTATTTGCGAGTAGGGCGGCAACTCCAATCCTTGCCCACGCTACAGGCACTGTTCAGAGTCGGTAAGTTATCATGGTCGAAAGTACGCTTGATTACTCGCGTGGCCGATAGTGATACCGAAAAAACCTTGTGCCATGCAGCGTTGGATGCATCAGTATCGGAGGTAAAGCGTTTATGCGAAGGTTATCGCTGGCGCGATGAAAGCAATGGCGAAGACATCGATGATGCGGAAAACGCTCGTGCCATTCAGCAATGGAACTCGCGTTCGTTTACGTGGCGCGAAGCCAGTAACGGTAGTACCCAAATTCAATTGGTGTTGCCGCCAGAACTTGCGCAAGCTTTTCTCAATAGTGTTGAACACTGTTTAGGTGAGCTCGGTTCCGCCGACAACTCAATGTCGCAGCGCAGAGCAGATGCAGCTGTTTTAATGGCAGAATCTAGCCTGCAAAGCGCCGGTCAAGCTATTGCCACGGCTGATCGATATCAAGTCAGTGTTATCGTTGATGAAACTGAGTTGACTTCAAAGAACAACCCCGCCACTCCTGCAAAACGCCCAACCATCAACGGTGCAGGTCCCATCGCACGCGAAACAGCCAAACGACTAGCCTGCGATTGCAGCATGATAGTGACAAAAACGCGCAACGGTGAGCCCGTCGATATTGGCCGCAAATCCCGCATCTGGCCAAACGCCATGGCTCGTGCAATCAAAGAGCGTGATCAACGGTGTGTTTGGCCAGGTTGTGATCATTCACGTCATTTGCATATCCATCACATGCAACATTGGGCCGATGGCGGTGCAACGTCAATTGATAATGGTGTTTGCCTGTGCTCGCATCATCACACGTTAGTTCATGAAGGTGGGTATAAAGTTGAAGCGGTAGCGCACGATGAAGACGGTGTGCATAAGCAGTTTTTTCAACAGCTCAACTTTCATGATCTCAATCAATTTGATTTTGAAGAATCATTGCGTAACGACCGAGAATCGTTTAACACAATACGGCAATTGTCACCAACACGCTTCCGGTTTCGTATCGTTGATTGTAATGGGCACGATGTAATAAATGCTGAACTTGCTGATACTGGGGCAGTACAAAAACAAGACGATCACTCTACACGCATAGAGTCGAAAATATTTGCTGATACTTCTCCTGTTGACTTCGATTACATTGAATCAATGAATCAATCAATGCATTGGCAGTGTAAAGAACCACCGCCTGCGGCTTATTGTATATAACGTGGTGTTGCGTACTAAGGAAAACTGGGACTTGTGCTGAGCCAAGTATCATCCAGAAAAGTAGCGAGCGCGATGCCGTACACGGCACCCAATAATTGTTGCTTTTTGGACTCTGGTTGGTTTTTATTGATTCTTAACTCGAAAGTACCAAGCCCCTTGTAAATCAGATTGCCAAGATGCCCGCTTGAATCAACAATCTGAGACCCTACGTATTCTTTATAGTTTGGGCTCTCATTCGTTATGCCTTTTTGTTCACCGGTTTTCGAGTCAAAGAATACCTTGCTGGCGTTGATAGGGTCTTTGAACTGGAGCGTATCGTGTGATTCACTTTGATATTGAATCAGCGGTAAACCTGTTTTATCCGATACAACCAAAAGTGTCCATATTTCTTTTCCTTGCGTGATTTCGCATACAATTTTATTCCCGATGAGCCTCTGTTTTTCCGTCTTTTTTTCTGTTTTCGATCTAGGTAAAAAAAATTCTTTCGATGTTTCGGTTTCAATAACGCGTGTGCGTGAGCAGCGGCCGGTTATAACGGTGATATTTCGCGGTCCTTGTATTTCATAGTAGTGCTTTTGTGTGAGGGACTTTTCTTGTACTTCAACCAAACGAAAGTCGAGACGAAGTTTGCCCGTAATCAGAAAATAATCCAGAATATCGTTTTCTATTGATGTGTTAATAGGGCCAGATTTAGTCTTGATCCAACCACTCGCATCAACGTTGTTCGCTTTGTATTGACCAAGCTGCATGTGAAAACGCGAATCGCTTAGCCTAAATCCAGTAGGGTTTTTAAGCATGATCGTGTCTAAGTCCGAAGCTGGAATTGATTCTTCGAAATTAACCACGCGCTCAGTGCGTATTGTTGTACAGGCGCTAAGCCATACTAGCAACAGCAATAACATTGTTTGTCGAACTGTTTTATATGTGATCATTAATCCGTGCTCTGACTACTGAATTAGCCACCCAAAAGTGCAGCTACCTCTATATCCCCAATCGTAGAAGCCCATTACTACCTCGTTGGCATAGCCCGGAGCCCATGTCATCACTTCTGTATCGCCGTACAGCCAAAGTGGATCAGCTGCCAAAGAAACTGCTTTGTCTTTTGGTACACGTGTGTAGCGCTCGTCGTTAAAGCCGTGGATTCTTTCTATGTACTTTTTGTCAGTACTGGCAGTGAGACCTGCAAGTACGCTCTTGTCGTTGAAGAAAAAATTGACACTACCAGACAAGCTTGCATCGAGTCGCTCACCAAGGATTGAGTAGGTAGCGCCGCCAGCACAGCCTGGATTGGTTTGGAAATTGACCGGATGCATGGCTTGCAATTGATCGATTGTAGTTTCGCCAATTGTTGTGCCGAGCAAGCTCATAGGAACTGGCTCTGCACCACGAGTTGTAGGACGACCGAGTAACACTTCTTTGAGTCGCCCGGCGCTTCTGCAACTATATCTATCGTTTATTTTGCAACCCTGTTGATAGAGCTCGAGCGCCAGAGCCTTGTTCGCTGGGGTGCGACTACCTCGCTCATGGATAATCCCCGCATTTAAACAGCCTGTAGCTGTACCGAGTTCGCAACCACGCTCATACAAAGTAATAGAGCGCGCGACGGGTTTGTAGGTTTCTAGTGTCGGTGTTAGCTGACTGGCAGCGGAAACGCAACCTTCACCAGATCCCAACTCGCAAGCGCGCAGTAATGGTTCTAACGCTTTTTCGTAGTCACTTGGTTCGTCGGTTCGGTATCTATACGTGAAACCAAGTTCAAGACAACTTTCCGCATCACCCTTATCGCAGTCAAATTGCAGGTCAGTAATCTCTTGGGCGTTAATAGGATTGATGCTAGACAAAAACATCAACAAGGGCATTACAACCTTAGCACGTGGAATTTTCATAGACATTGACCACCTCCTTAGCAGTACTGACGAACGGACAACTGAATATTATCAGCTCAATGCTTTTACCGCAGGCTAAAAATCGGCCTATCGATCGATTGCGGCTTACAGTTGTTCGCTCTACAGCTCTATGACTAGGGTAGTATGTTGGTTGAGCTGTGGAGCGGTCTGCTCGGCGCCATTTGCTAATAGAAACTTACCCTCCGCTGAGGATTAGTTTTTAACTTTTGGTTAGTGGAGGATTGCTAGTTGTGCCTTTGCTCTCGAGCAAAAACATAGATACCGCTGCCAACAATAATCGCAATTCCAATCCAGGTCCATTTGTCCGGCCAATCACTAAACACTAACCAGCCGAGAATAGTGGCTGCAATGATTTCAACATAACCAAATGTTGCCACTGCTGATGCAGGCGCTCGATTCATTGCCATAACCACTAACAAATGTCCTCCCGCTGCAATAAAGCCTATGGCAATCAATAACTGCCATTCCAGCATCGTGGGAATTGTGGGGGCGAAACTACTTTGTGGCCATTGATTCGCTACCAGCAATGCAATGCTCAGCATGATCGTGGCGGCTAGTCCTGATGCAAATTGCATCGTTGCAGGGTGATCGATATTGGCAACGGAGCGAGTGGAGGCTAAGTAGCCGGCAAAAAACACGGCTGCGGCCAGTGGCAACAAGGATGCAATGGTGAACGCATCAGTACCGGGTCGAATAATAAACAATGCACCTATGAATCCCACACACACAGCGATGCGCCTGTGCCAACCGACTTGCTCGCCAAGGAAGAGCCATGAAATTAGCGTTAAGATCATCGGCTGTACAAAAAATATGGCAATGGCATCAGCCAATGGCAGGTAACGTAGTCCCCAGAAAAAACTCGCGGTGGCCGCAGCCAATAAAAAGCCTCGTAGGATATGCGTTTTTGGTTTCGTCGGAATCAGTGAACGCGGGCCATGCAGCAACAGTATGATGATTGCCATAATTATAAACTGGAAGAAGAATCGACCCCAGGTAATTTGAAGTGGCGACATCGTATCGCCAAGGAACTTAGCAATGGCATCCATAACCGGCACAATGGATGTGCCCAATACCATCAGCGTAATGCCCTGTCGAACCGAGTGTTGATTGTCTACCACGGCATGTCCGTATGTAGCTCTGTCGCGAGTGCGCTTAGAAATTGCTGCATAATATAAATGCGTTGCTGTGCGATTTGTTTGCCTGCATCCGTTTTCATGGTTTGCGCAAGGCCCAGCAATTTAACTTTAAAGTGATCAACAGCGAATGCTTTATCGTCTAGTTCGCGTTGCAAAGCAAACGGATCAGCGCCATCAAACAAGCCAGAATCCATTTTGCCGGCAATATAAAATGTACGGGCAATCCCCAGTGAACCTAACGATTCCAATCGATCGGCATCTTGTAAAATTTTAGCTTCCAATGTTTGTGGTTCAATATTCGCAGAGAAACTGTGTGCTTCAATGCAATGTTGTATAGCTGCAATGGTTGGGTCGTCATAGTCGAGCTGCTGCAGTATTGGTTTTGCTGCAATTGCAGAAAGCCGTGATGCTTGCGATGCGTTTGGAGCGTTTTTAGGTAAGTTTATTAAGTCGTGCAAGTACGCTGCGGCTATCAAAACTGTTTGGTTATCGCAGGTTTCCCTTTCAGCAATGGTCAGCGCATTCATTTTTACGCGGCGCGCATGATGGATATCATGGCTAGCGTCATCTTGTGACTGAAAATCGAGTAATGCTTGTTCCAATTGTTCGCTTTGATCGGCGGGATTTTGTGTGTTCATATAAAAAAAACGTTATTAAGATGCCATTTTGCGGCGCATTTACAGCTAGGGCACAGTAGCAGAAACACTGTGAAATGGGCATTTATTGTGAAATGGTGGTAAATCCTAGACTTCTCTGACAAAGAGTTGCTTGATTTGTGGTTCCACGAGGGCGACAATAAGGATGTCTAAACAATTTTGCTGCTGTGGGCGGCTGTCATTGTAAGGCGCGAGGGGAGAGATCAATCGATGTTGGATTGACGCCGAAGGAGCAACACCCAGGAAACTCTCAGGCAGCAGGACTTTCGCGTTTTAAGACATCTGGAGAGCGGCTCAACACAATTTGAGTCCACCGAAGGGGTAAAACTCGGCCCGCAGGGCTCGGGAATAAACTCTCAGGTTCCAAGACAGATGGGATAGCTGTGCAGCCAAATGGCTGTGCTTTTGTCAATGTTGTCAGGAGCCTTATCATGCAACACATCGCTGTTATTGGCGCTGGAATCACCGGCGTTACCACTGCTTACGCACTGTTGAACCGTGGCTTTGATGTCACCGTTATCGATGCACATCGTTACGCTGCCATGCAAACCTCGTTTGCAAACGGCGGGCAACTCTCTGCATCCAATGCAGAGGTTTGGACGCAAACATCTACCATTTTGAAAGGCATTCGATGGATGCTTAAAAAAGATGCGCCATTGTTAGTGAACCCTATGCCTAACTGGCATAAGTATTCGTGGATGGCAGAGTTCGTTAGTAATATTCCGCACTACGAGCAAAACACCATCGATACCGTTAAGTTAGCTGTGGCTGCGCGCGAGCACTTGCACACTTGGGCGGCGCGGGAAAAAATCGACTTTGATTATGAAGCTCGCGGCATTCTTCATATCTATAAAGACAAGAAAGGTTTTAAGCATGCTCAGCATATTAACAAGCTGCTTGCGCAAGGCGGTCTTTCTCGCAAAGAAGTCACCAGTGATGAAATGAAGCAGATTGAACCGAATTTAAGCGGTGATTTATACGGCGGCTTTTTCACTGAGAGTGATTCGACTGGTGATATACACAAGTACACGCGTGGCTTAAGTGAAGCCTGCGAACGGCTGGGCGGGAACTTCCGCTACGATACTAAGGTTGTGTCTTTAGAGCACAGTGCCACCGGAGTCACAGTTAACGCATCAGAAAACGGCAGTGAGCAACTGACGTCAGATCAATACGACGGCATTGTTATTTGTGCGGGTATTGAAAGTCGTCGATTGGCTGCGCAAATGGAAGATCGAGTTAATATCTATCCTGTGAAAGGCTATTCCATAACGGTAGAACTGAATGATGAAACCAGTCAGGCTTCCGCGCCGTGGGTTAGTTTGTTAGACGATGATGCCAAAATTGTAACTAGCCGATTAGGCGCAGATCGTTTCCGGATTGCGGGTACGGCGGAGTTTAATGGTGTTAACTATGATATTCGTAACGATCGCATTCAACCGTTAACGCAATGGTGCCGTGATTTATTCCCGCACGTGAATACTGACAAAGTGATTCCATGGGCTGGTCTTCGCCCGATGATGCCGAACATGATGCCGCGTGTTGGTGCGGGTAAGCTTTCAGGCGTATTTTATAACACGGGGCATGGGCATTTGGGTTGGACCTTATCGGCTGCTACCGCGGATATGGTTGCAGCTGAAATCGCGGCTGCGATGCCGGTTGGTCAGCATCATAAAAGGGCCGCTTAATGACTTGCTGCTTTTTACTTGCTGTACCGGCGTAGGAATATTTTATCGATCATGCGCGTCGAACAGACGCGCTTGAGTATCCCGGCAATGTGCGTCGGTACTGTCACGTAGTTGCGCGGGTTTGGGTTGTCACTGTTTAGCGCTTTAATGAGCGTTTGTGTCACAGCAGATGGTGGCAGTTCGAACCTGTCGGGTTTGCCATCTTCTGCATAGAGTCGTGGGTTCAGCACCTTTTCATACATTTCTTTTTGGGCCGAAGCTTTGTAATCAATCCATTGCTCAAACGGTTGTTGCGAATTTTTGCGAATCTTAGTGGTGATAGGACCGGGTTCTATCAGCACTACATGGATACCGCTATTGTTAAGTTCAAGTCTTAAGGTATCGCTGAGGCCTTCCATCGCAAATTTGGTTGAGTTATACGCGCCTCTGAATGGCATGGCGGCAAAGCCGAGAACCGATGAGCAATTAATAATATGTCCATGGCCTTGTTTGCGCATGGCGGGTATGAGCGCATTAATTAATTCGAACGGTCCGAGAAAATTGGCTTCGAATAATGTGCGTAGGGCATCGCGCGATAGGTCTTCGGTGCAGCCGGGGATTGCGTAGGCGCCGTTATTGAATAGTGCGTCCAGAGTGCCACCGGTGCGGTTTAATGCTTCCGCGGCGGCGGTTTGCACAGAGTCAGAGCTTTCATAGTCCAGCGTAAAGCTTTCAAGCCCTTGATCAATCAGCGCTTCGCAGTCGGAGTGCTTTCTGCATGTTGCAAAAACCCGCCAATCTTCTTTATGCAAAGTGATTGCAGCATCCCGGCCAATGCCCGATGAACAGCCTGTTATCAGGATAGATTTTTTCATAGTAGTCTTTTTAAGTATTGCCCTGTAAAAGAGGATTTTTTCTTAACAATGGTTTCGGGCGTACCGCTGGCTACAATCGTGCCGCCACCGCTACCACCTTCTGGTCCCAGATCAACAATCCAATCGGCGGTTTTAATCACATCTAAATTATGTTCGATGATCACGATGGTATTGCCGGCATCACGCAGTCGATGAATCACCGCGAGTAGGGCTTTCACATCTTCAAAGTGTAATCCGGTGGTGGGTTCGTCTAGAATATAAAGCGTGTTGCCCGTGTCGCGTTTGGAGAGTTCTCGGGCTAACTTGATACGCTGCGCTTCACCGCCGGATAAGGTTGTTGCGTTTTGTCCCAGTGTTAAATACGACAAGCCCACATCCATCAAGGTTTCCAGCTTTTTATGCAAGGATGGTACGGCAGAGAAAAAGTCGAGTGCATCTTCAATGGTCATTTCCAGCACTTCGTGAATATTGCGGCCCTTATAGCGAATATCGAGCGTTTCGCGGTTATAGCGTTTCCCGGAACACAAGTCGCACGGCACATACACATCGGGCAGAAAATGCATTTCTACTTTTATCAGGCCATCGCCTTGACAGGCTTCGCAGCGACCACCTTTCACATTGAAACTGAATCTACCGGTTTTGTATCCGCGTGATCGCGCTTCACGGGTATTAGAAAACAAGTCTCTTATTATTGAAAATAAACCGGAGTAGGTGGCAGGGTTGCTTCTGGGAGTGCGGCCGATGGGGCTCTGATCTATTTCTACAATTTTGTCAAAGGCATCCATGCCAGTAATGTCTTTAACAGGCGCAATGATGTGTTTCGCTTTGTTTATTTTGGCGGCGGCAAAGCGATACAGCGTATCGTTAATCAACGTGGATTTACCCGAGCCAGACACGCCTGTTACGACAGTGAGTAAACCATGTGGAATTTTCGCATCCACATTTCTTAAATTATTGCCGCTGGCACCTTTAATATAAATCCACTCTTTACCCGCTTTAATGCGCTGCGGCACGGCTATGGATTTCTTGCCGCTCAGGTATTGACCCGTCAGCGATTTTTTATTTTTCATGATAGCGCTGGGTGCACCTTTGGCCACGATTTCACCACCGTGTTTACCCGCGCGTGGGCCAATATCCAATACATAGTCTGCCGCGCGAATGGCATCTTCATCGTGTTCAACAACGATAACCGTGTTACCGATATCGCGAAGATACTTCAGCGTTTGCAGGAGTTTATCGTTGTCACGTTGATGTAGACCTATTGACGGCTCATCTAACACATACAAAACACCCATAAGACCAGCACCAATTTGGCTGGCTAAACGAATACGCTGAGCCTCACCGCCGGACAAGGTACTTGCGCTTCTATCGATCGATAAGTAGTTCAGGCCAACGTTAACCAGGAAGCTTAAGCGCTGGGAAATCTCGGCGGTAATTTTTTCGCCCACTTCTTTGCGTTGACCTTTGAGTTTTAAGTCGTCGATCAGTGTTTTTGCTTCGCCAATCGAAACCCGCGTTATATCTTGGATATGATGTTGGTTAACCAGTACATGACGTGCGGCTTCGTTGAGCCTTGATCCATTACAGCTTTTGCATTCTTGTGAAGATAATAATTTGGCCAATTCGTCTCTCACGTGAGCTGATTCAGTTTCACGATAACGGCGTTGCAGGGTAGGGATAATGCCTTCAAATGTGCGTACCGTTTTACGCACAGCACGCCCTGTTTCTACTTTATGCACGAAGGTGATTTCTTCCTTGCCGCTACCGTATAAAACGACTTTCTGATGTTTTTTGGCCAGCTTGTTAAACGGTTTATTGATATCAAAACCGTAGTGCTTGCCCAGACTTTGAATCATTTGATAGTAAAATGTTGACTGTTTATCCCAGCCACGTATGGCTCCGCCGGATAAACTGAGTTCGCCGTCGGTGACGACCATGTCAGGATCAAAAAACTGGCTTTGTCCCAAGCCGTCACATTCAGTACATGCACCATGCGGACTATTAAACGAAAACGCGCGCGGTTCCAGTGCGGGAACCGAATAGCCACAAACTGAGCAGGCGAACAGAGCTGAGAACACCGTGTCGTCAATACTGCCATCAAGCCCCGTGACAATCGCCGTGCCTTCACCTAATGCGGTGGCTGTTTCTAAAGACTCGGCTAAGCGTAAGCCAATATCCGGTCGTACTTTGAATCGGTCAACCACGACTTCTATGGTGTGATTCTTTTTAGCGGCAAGTTTAATTTCGCCTTCCAACTCGGTAATGCTGCCATCGATACGGGCTCTGATATAACCCTGACTTCGCAGGCTATCGAGTACCGTGGCATGGTCGCCTTTGCGATCTTTCACTACCGGTGCCAGCAGTGCAACCGCTTCGCCCTCCGGTCTTGCTAATATGTGATCCACCATTTGGCTGATGGTTTGGGCTTCCAACGGCTCGTTGTGTGTTGGGCACATGGGAACGCCCGTGCGCGCAAACAGCAAGCGCAGGTAGTCATAGACTTCGGTGATCGTACCCACAGTTGAACGCGGGTTATGCGACGTGGATTTTTGCTCAATGGAGATAGCCGGTGACAGCCCGTCAATCATATCGACGTCGGGCTTCTCCATGACGGACAAGAACTGGCGTGCGTACGTGGACAATGATTCCACATACCGCCGCTGACCCTCGGCAAACAAGGTATCGAATGCCAGCGAAGACTTGCCGGAACCTGATAATCCAGTGATAACAATGAGCTTGTCGCGCGGGAGGTCAGCATCAACATTTTTCAGGTTGTGCGTTCTCGCTCCACGAATCCGAATGCTGTCCATCAATAACCCAAAGTTGGCAGTGCAGAACTGGTAATATAACGCCTTTGCAGTCACTACGGGCATCCGCACATTGTCAGCATCAACCGAATCGAGCGCCATGCTGCCGGTCGAGCGCCGCGCGGCACTCTCGCTTGCGCTCATTTACATGGTTCGCATGCTGGGCTTGTTTATTATCCTGCCAGTATTTGCGTTGTTTGCCAGCGATTTCGATAAGAGCACACCGTTTTTAATCGGCTTGGCCTTGGGCATCTACGGCCTGTTTCAGGCCATGTTACAAATTCCGTTTGGTTTGTTGTCCGACCGTATCGGCCGTAAGAAGACGATCGCTATGGGGCTTGTGTTTATGATCGTTGGGTCGGTGGTGGCTGCAATGGCCGACTCTATCTATATGGTTATTCTGGGTCGAGCTTTGCAGGGTGCCGGTGCAATTACTGCTGCGCTCATGGCTTTGGCGGCGGATTTGTCGCGCGATGAACAACGCACCAAAATGATGGCTACATTGGGTGCCAGCATTGGTTTTTCGTTCTTGTTGGCATTATTACTGGGACCATTACTCATCAAGGTGTTCTCGGTCAGTATGCTGTTTTGGCTCACAGCTGTGATGGCTTCATTGGCGCTACTGATGCTGTTTACCATTGTGCCGGATCCCAAAGTCAGTGGCTTTAGTGCGGATACCAGTGTCAACACTTCCACATTACGTGAGCTTGTCAGCAACAATCAGCTGTTGCGGCTTAATGTCAGTATATTTTTTCTGCATTTATTGATCACTGCTACATTCGTGGCCGTTCCATTGTTATTGCGTGACAATGCCAACTTGCTGCAAGGCGATCATTGGCAGGTGTACCTACCGGCCATGTTGCTTTCGGTGTTGGTCATGGTGCCGATGATTATTGTTGCGGAGCGGTATCGACTTATGCGTAATGTGTTGTTGGCATGCGTTGTTGGGCTGTTGGTTACGCAAGTACTTTTTGCATCAGTGCCAACTTCCTTGCTGGTGTTATTTTCATGCGTTGTGCTTTTTTTCTGTTTCCTCAACACCTTAGAAGCTTTATTACCCTCTTTGGTCTCGAGGGTTGCGCCAGCGGGCTCACGCGGCAGTGCTACGGGTATCTATTCCAGCAGTCAATTTCTGGGTGCGTTCGTTGGCGGCGCTGGCGGTGGCTGGTTGCTGGGCAAACTCGGTTTTGGTGGTTTGTTTTTGGCCATGGCAGGTGTTTGTGTGGTGTGGTTGCTGTGTCTGTGGCATTTCGTGCCACCAAAGGCTGTTAAAACGCATCGTCGGGTATTGAATGATCAGGAACTCGCCACTAATGAGGCCGAATTGCGCGCGAAACTCGTGGCGGAGCCTGGCGTGGAGGAGGTCATGATCTCGCTCAAAGAGGGCATTGCCTATATGAAAGTAGACAAGACGACGTTTCGGCCTTCGGCCTGATTGCGGTACAATCAGGGTCAGCCAGGGCACGTTGCACTGGTGCGCCAGACCGCTAAGGAACAGGCGGATGATTACACTTTTTAGGAGATAGAAGCATGGCCAGAGGCGTCAATAAAGTCATTATCGTGGGCAATTTGGGTAACGACCCGGAAGTTCGCTACACCCCGAGCGGCAGTGCCGTGACCAATATCAGCATTGCAACTTCGGAATCCTGGACCGATAAAAACACCGGTCAAAAACAAGAGCGCACAGAGTGGCATCGCGTTACGCTGTTTAACCGTCTGGGCGAGATCGCAGGTGAGTATTGCCGCAAAGGTTCGCAGGTTTATATCGAAGGCTCATTGCGCACCGACAAATACCAAGACAAAAAAACCGGTGAAGACCGCTATTCAACCGGCATCATTGCGAATAACCTGCAACTGCTGGGAAGTCGTAACGATAACAGCGGTGGAGACTTCGCTCAGCGCAACGCAGCACCCGCGCAAAATCAACCCCAGCAACCTGCCATGGCTACCGCCGGTGGCGCTGAATTTGACGACGATATACCTTTCTAGTAAAGCCAAAAATCAGTCAATTAAGCCAAAATCTGCCGTTGTTTTGGCTTTCGTGGAGATCCATAGGCGCTCGATCATACCGAGCGCCAATCTAGGTACGCTTACTGCAAGAGTAGGTTAATTCCAGGTGTAACCAATGATCATGTTGAAACATTCCGCATTACTGTGTGCGTTTGCATTAGCCGCGTGTGGCAACGCAGGATTTGATGAGGCGCGCAAATTCAGAGCCGCTGTTGATTCTACGCAGTCTAAGTTACTCAGCCGTCCCGTCATCAGCAAATCCCCGGAGTTGGCCGCCGCCGCTAAACGCGTAATCAACGAACCGGCTCGGATGTGTGAAGGTGCGATTACAGACACCAGAAATGTTGTAATTCCAGCAGTCGCAAAGCCGCCGTATTTGAAATATTACAAAGACCCAGCGTTTGGCAGCAAGGTTATTCGTATTACCAATAGCGGTTTGGATGAAGTACGCAAACCTCCTTACAGCACGATGCAAGCGTGGAACGCGGATGAGTCATTAATATTGTTATACCGTACTGGTGGCAAAGTGGACGGGTATCACTTTTTGCTTGACGGCCATACGTATCAGCCCATTAAAAAATTAAATATATTCCCGGCAGATTTAGAAGAAATTTTTTGGAGTCACACCGACCCTGATAAATTTTATTATGTCAGCACGAAGTATCTCGACTTTGCCGCTTTCAGGGAATACAGCGTAAGCACCGGGAAATCAAAAACCATTGCGAAATTTAGTCAGCTTTGTGGGTTGGATGGCGTGCCTACCGGTGGTGGTGATATCCACATGCAGTCTTTCGACGATGATTTGTTCGGATTTCGATGTGAATCAGAAGACGATGTTTATAAAATGTTTTCCTATCGCATCAGCACCGGCGAAACCGTGGTGCAACCCATTGGCGAAGGTACTGAATGGGAACAATGGACTGCACCAACACCAGCTCCGAGCGGGGATCGATTTTGGTATCAGGGCGTTGTGCTTGGTACCGATTTAAAAACCGTTGAGCGCAAGCTTGATTTATATAAATCGGGTGAGCATTCTAATGTTGGGTTAACGCACGATGGTCAGGATGCGTTGTATCAAGTGGCATTCAATGAGAGTCCCGACGGTTGTCAGGGTGATGCTGGCAAAGGTGTAGGGCACTTGGTTGAACACAATTTAGAGACGGGTGACTGCAGGGTTATTATCGGGCAAGCACAGGGTTATCCGTATACCACCAGTAGCACACATATTTCTGCGCAAGCTTATTTGCGGCCAGGCTGGGTGCTGAATTCCAGTGTGGGCAATTCCAGTCAGTTGGATTACTTTACAAATAAACTCCGAGCGCCTGCGATGTTCTCCGAGATTTACCTGACCAACACCGACCCTGATAACACGGAGATCTGTCGCTTAGCGCATCATCGTTCTTTCGGTAAGAGTGCCGAGAACGGTGATTACTTGTCGTATTTTGGCGAGCCACACGCCACGATTAGTCCATCAGGCACACGCATTTTGTTCGGGTCAGACTGGTACGACTCGGGCTCGGTCGACAGTTACGTGATTGAACTGCCAGGCTATAAAAAGCCGCAGTAAGTCTCATTTGAGTCTGGTTGATCTGCCAGACTCATGTCTCATTTATCAATGATATTTACGCTCAAGCGCTTATGGCGCCTGGCTTTCGTGCCTCAGACCACTGATTTATACAATAAAAGCCGTTTTCGGAACACATATAAAGAAATCTTTATGTGTTTATATGTACAATGTCTGGGATTTTACGACTTCGAGACATGAACCAATGGCAAACGACTACATTTTTACTTCTGAATCCGTATCTGAAGGGCATCCCGATAAGATGGCCGACGCAATTTCCGATGCGGTTCTGGACGCCTTGCTGGCACGCGATAAGAACTCGCGCGTTGCATGCGAAACCATGGTTAAAACCGGACTGGTCATTATTGCCGGTGAGATCACCACCACAGCGTATGTTGATCTTGAAGAGCTAGTGCGTAAGACAGTAACCGGTATTGGTTACGATCGATCAGAAGTTGGTTTTGATGGTGAAACCTGTGCTGTGCTGAATGGCATTGGTAAGCAGTCTCCGGATATTGCCCAAGGTGTTGATCGCTCAGCGCCGGAAGATCAAGGTGCCGGAGACCAAGGATTAATGTTTGGCTATGCGAACAATGAAACCGATGTTCTGATGCCCGCGCCCATTACATACTCTCACCGACTGGTTGAACAACAAGCCAAAGTTCGTCGCTCTGGCACCTTGCCTTGGTTACGCCCGGATGCAAAAAGTCAGGTGACGTTAAAATACTCTGACGGCAAGCCTGTGGGAATCGATGCGGTTGTGTTGTCAACGCAACACGACCCAGACGTGTCGTTATCGCAATTGCGCGAGGGTGTTATGGAGAATATCCTGAAGCCAATCTTGCCAGCATCGTGGCTAGATGCTTGCCCAAGCGAGAACATTCACATTAACCCAACCGGTAACTTCGTTATTGGCGGTCCTGTTGGCGACTGTGGTTTAACTGGCCGAAAAATTATTGTAGATACCTACGGTGGTATGGCCCGGCACGGTGGCGGTGCGTTCTCTGGTAAAGACCCATCAAAGGTTGACCGCTCTGCAGCCTATGCAGGTCGCTATGTTGCAAAAAATGTGGTTGCAGCAGGTCTTGCTGATCGTTGCGAAATTCAGGTGTCTTACGCTATTGGTGTTGCTAAACCAACATCGGTAACGGTTGAAACGTTTGGCACCGGTAAATTAGACGATGCTCGCATTGGTGACATCATTCAGGACGTGTTTGATTTACGACCCTATGGCATTGTGACGATGCTCGATCTGCTACGTCCTATTTATCAACAAACGGCTGCTTATGGCCATTTTGGTCGTGAACACGCTGACTTCACGTGGGAAAAAACCGACCGCGTCGATGCGATTAAGCAAGCTGCCGGCATCAGTTAATTAAACATACTTATTTTTTAGGAATACACACTTTATGAGTACTGAAGACTACAAAGTCGCGGACATCGGCCTCGCCGAGTGGGGCCGTAAAGAAATCAGCATTGCTGAACATGAGATGCCAGGGTTGATGGCGCTGCGTGAAGAATTTGCCGGCTCCCAACCACTAAAAGGTGCCCGTATAGCAGGCTGCCTGCACATGACGATTCAAACCGCTGTGTTAATTGAGACACTGACCGCGCTGGGTGCTGAGGTGCGATGGTCTTCTTGCAACATCTTTTCAACTCAAGACCAAGCGGCTGCTGCAATTGCGGCTTCTGGTGTACCTGTGTTTGCCTGGAAAGGTGAGACGCAAGAAGAAGCAGAATGGTGTATTCATCAAACGATCAAAGGCCCAAATGGCTGGGTGCCAAATCTGATCTTGGATGATGGTGGTGACTTAACCGTGATGATGCATAACGATTATCCTGAACTGATGGCTGGCGTTAAGGGTCTCTCAGAAGAAACCACCACTGGCGTACACCGACTGGTTGAAATGGCCAAAGCCAATACCTTAAAAGTACCTGCCATTAACGTGAATGACTCGGTGACAAAGTCTAAGTTCGATAACCTGTATGGTTGCCGCGAATCTTTGTTAGATGGCATCAAGCGCGCTACTGACGTTATGGTTGCCGGTAAGGTTGCCGTTGTATTGGGTTACGGTGACGTAGGTAAGGGTTGTGCTCAAGCTTTCCGCGGTATGGGTGCAACAGTTATGGTTACCGAAGTTGATCCTATCTGTGCATTGCAGGCGGCGATGGAAGGTTATCGTGTTGTGAAGATGGATGATGTTGCAGGTGATGCCGATATCTTTGTTACGTGCACGGGTAATGTTAACGTTATTACTCACGATCACATGCAAGCAATGCGTAACGAATCGATCGTTTGCAATATTGGTCACTTCGATAACGAAATCGATGTTGCCGGTTTACGCCAATACACATGGGATAACGTGAAGCCGCAAGTCGATCAAGTCATCTTCCCTGACGGTAAGCGCATTACATTGCTCGCTGAAGGTCGACTGGTCAATCTGGGTTGTGCAACAGGCCATCCTAGCTTTGTTATGTCTGCGTCTTTCACCAACCAGGTGTTGGCGCAAATTGAATTATGGGAGCGTGCGGAAAACTATTCGGTTGATGTACACGTGTTACCCAAAGCGCTGGATGAAAAAGTGGCGTCTTTGCACTTGACGAAAATTGGTGCACAGTTAACACAATTGTCGACCGAACAGGCTGAGTATCTGGGTGCAAATCCAGCTGGACCGTTCAAACCAGATCATTATCGTTACTAAGCCTTATCTTTTTGTATAACTTTGCGGCGGTAGGCAGAGCCTACCGCCTGCAAAGTGATACCCTCGATGGGTATGAGGCCCATTCATTCCAATCTTGTTGCGTGTATTCTTGTATTGCTGGGTGCGTGCTCCAGTCATACGCCATCAGATTTATTGGGCGACTGGCACGTTGAAGGTACCGAAAAGTATCTGGCAATCACACAAGAGAAAGGCGAGTATTCAGTTAAGTTATACGGTCCGCCGGTTGGGCCAAATAAACGTGTGCGCAGCCGAAAATTCACCGCAGTTATGAACGATGGCGTGCTGATCATGAAAATGCCGGAAGGCGACATTCCGGTGTTGTACAACCCCAATACTAAAACCATTTTGTTAAACGCAAAATGGGAATATTCCAAGTTACCGGTAGAAAGCTAGTCGCATCGGCTATAGTTGATGTTCCAATGGCGTTTGAGTAGAAGCGATTGCAACAACAACAAGCCTACGGCACTTGGCCATCCCCAATAACTGCCGAGCTGGTGACATCAGCCAGCATCAAAGTCGGCGACGTTGCGTGTATCGACAACGGCGTATTTTGGTCGGAAGTGTTACCAGAAGAAAAAAGCCGATGTGTGTTAGTAAAACGCGCAGCCGGGCAAGAACCCGTAACTCTCACTCCCATGCCATTCAATGTTCGCACTCGCGTACATGAATATGGTGGACGTGCGTGGTGGATAGACGCCAACTGGGTTTATTTCGTCAATTGGCAGGACCAACGGTTGTACCGCGTGTCACATGTTGATGATGCCGCCAAGCCATATCCCATAACGCCAGAGCCTGAACAAACGCAGTCGCTACGCTATGCCGATGGATGCATCAGTGCGGATGGTCGGCAAGTGTTTTGTGTGCGTGAGCGGGATGTTCATGGTACGGATGGGCATCAAGTTATCAATGAGCTTGTTGTTATCAACGTGCAAGCGCATACCGGAGAGTCCTATGACATCCGTGTTATTGCCAGTGGTGCCGACTTTTATTCGAATCCACGTTTATCAGCTGATTCCAAATACTTGAGCTGGATTCAATGGCAACACCCGCAAATGCCTTGGGATGGTACGGAGCTGATGGTAGCAACCATTGTGCAAGATGGTTGCTTGAGTGATGAGCGGCGCATCGCTGGTGATACCACTACCGCAATAGTGAGTGCTTTGTGGGCACATGGTCGTTTAGTCTATGCCAGTGATGAATCAGGTTGGTGGAATTTAAACGCTTACGATGTCGAGTCAAACACATACGCTCAATTAACGCACTTAAGCGATGCAGATATTAGCATTCCACCCTGGGTGTTTGGTTTGCAGCGGTTCGTCGAGTTTGACAAAGGTTTGGGTGTTATCGTTACGCGTGCCGCACAAGATGAATTACATGTGCTGGACGCGCAGCACCAATTACAACAAATCGATATTGACCTCAATAGTATCGACAGCCTTTGCAGCGATGAACAAGGTGGTTTGATTGTCTGCGGTCAGAATGCACTGTCTAATAAAGGTATTTACCAACTCAAGATCACAGGGGGTGCAGCGATGGCATCTTGTGTGGCGCTTCGAGCGGCCGAACCCTTACCGTTTGAGCCTAGCTGGATTTCAAAGCCGGAAGCGATTTCGTTTGCTTCACTCGACAGAACTGCACATGCGTTTTTCTATGCGCCGTCCGGTGCCGATTTGCATGCGCTCGATGGGGAGCTACCGCCGTTAGTGGTGATGGGCCATGGCGGGCCAACCAGTCATGCAACGCCTGCGTTGAAGCTCAGTGTGCAGTACTGGACGAGCAGAGGGGTCGCAGTGGTCGATGTTAATTACGGTGGGTCATCAGGTTTTGGTCGGGATTATCGTCGATTGTTAAACGGACAATGGGGAGTGGTTGATGTAGAGGACTGTATTGCAGCCGCGCAACACCTCGCTGCCCTTGGCAAGGTGGATGCGAAACGTATTGTTATTCGCGGCGGGTCGGCTGGTGGTTTAACTGTGCTGCGGGCACTGCAATTGAGCGATACGTTTGCTGCGGGTACCAGTTTGTATGGGGTTAGTGATTTAGAGTCGCTGGCAGGCGATACGCACAAGTTTGAAAGTCGGTATCTTGATGGGCTGATTGGCGGTACGTATCCAGAGCATCAAGCACTGTATAAAGCCAGATCCCCCATTCACTTTACGGCGGACTTAAACAGTCCACTGTTGGTTATGCAGGGCGATGAAGACAAGGTGGTACCGCCGAGTCAATCAGAGGCTATAGTTAATGCGGTTGCTAAAAAAAGTTTACCGCATGCGTATATCCTATTTGCTGGTGAGCAACATGGTTTCCGCCAGTCGCACAATATTGTTCGTGCATTACAGACGGAGCTTTGGTTTTATGGGCAAGTGCTGGGGTTTACGCCACATGATGATATTGAAGCGCCTAGTGAGGCGGTCGGGTTTTAGCGAATTGTGTTAACGTTTATTCTCAAATTTGTCGTAACTGGGTAGTGCGTTTTTTTAGGATTAGCGCTCCTGTTGGTGTTTGGCCAATATTCTAAAAATACACCTGGCGACGGTCAGGATTTTTCACGCCAATCGCGTGCAGTCATGAACGCAATTTTCCATGAATAGGGTAATTGAAACCAGTGTAACCATAGATGAGTACACAAGCTCACATAAAGCCAGTAGTGTATTGTCCGAACACACAGACCTATCCCAAGCCAAAATTAAAGATGCCATGCACAAGGGTGCTGTTTGGTTATATCGGGCTAATCGAAAATCCCGATTGCGTCGTGCATCAAAACAATTGCACGTAGGGGATAAGCTCGAACTTAATTACAACGCCAAATTATTGGGGCAAGCCGTGCCAGAGTGTTTACTGATACACGATGCTCGGGAATACAGCGTTTGGTATAAACCCTACGGTGTTTCTTGCCAGGGAAGTCGATGGGGAGATTTCGCTAGTATCAATCGCTGGGTGGAAGTTAACTTACCCAAAATTCAACATTGTGCTGAACGGCCAGTACATCTTGTGCATCGACTGGATCGCGCCACAACGGGTGTTATCTTACTGTGTCATAGCAAATCAGTTGCTCGATTGTTCAGTGACATGTTCCAGCACAGAGAAATTCAAAAAAGGTATCAGGCAATCGTTCGCGGTGATTTTTCGACAATGCCGGCGGCGTATGAGGTTAAGCGGACCGTTGGTGAAAAATCTGCGCACAGTGTTTTCTCAAACCTGCTGACTGATGGTAACTTTTCTTTGGTGGATGTGGAACTGATCACCGGACGTAAACATCAAATCAGACAACATTTAAGTATGCTTGGCTATCCCGTAGTGGGTGACAGGCTATATGGTCGTGGTGGTGACGATCAAGTGAATCTGCAGTTGCAGTCAGTGTCACTCACATTTCAGTGTCCAATACGTGGCTCTATGCAATCGTTCAGTGTTGCCGAGCATCTGCGGTTACGTTTGTAATATCGGGTTAGTGACTTTTCGGGCTATACATTGGCCAAGCTCGAAATTCAAAAGGTACACGCCCATCAACACGATCTTTGCTTGGTGCCAGTCCGAAACGATGACTATAAGCTCGGGTAAAATGTGTCTGTGACGCAAAGCCTGAGGCAATGGCAATTTCGGTCAGTTTTAAATCGGTTTGAGTAACCAGGCAGCGCGCTCGGTCCAAACGAATATCGCGGTAGTAAACCACGGGAGATTTATTAACATAGGTTTTAAACAGCCTGTTTAACTGGCGCTGCGATACAGCCAGTTGTTTGCTGATACCCGGTATCGACAACGGCGTTTCCAGGTGCTGTTCCATCAGATTGATTGCTGCACGAACCAACGCTGGCGTCTTTTGTCCACATGGCTCAAATACTGTGGGGTTTTGTCTTGCGTCGGGGCCACGAAGTTGTTGATGAAACAGATAGCGAGCCACAGAATTAACAAAGTTGCCGCTCGCGGTTTCACTTAACAATTGAAGGGCTATATCCGTTGATGCTTGTCCACCACAACAACTGAATCGATCACCATCGATCACATAAAGCGATTCTGAAGCTTGAAGATCTGGAAACTGCTCTATTAACGCGTCAAGGTGTTCATAATGCACGGTTGCGGGTCTGTTTTTCATTAACTTTGCGCGCGCCAGTATAAACGTACCCGTATCCAGAGCACCTAGTCTGACCCCTCTACTGGCCCAGTCTTTTAACGCAAGCGTGATTTGCTTTGTTTGGTGAACTTCCGGTGTCCAGCTCGATGAAACCACAGCGATTTGCGGAGTGTTGTGCGTATAATCTGCAAGCCGTTGTGTTTGCACTGAAAGTCCGTTACTCGATACTATTTCGCCTCCCTCTGATGAAAGCAGTGTCCAGCTAAAATTGGCTTCACCCGACAGGTAGTTAGCAACCCTGAAAGGATCGATAAAAGCCGTTGTTGCGGCCAGATTAAAATATGGGGTGACTATCACCAGAATTTCACACACGTTTTCCTGATCAGTTTGTTGCATTGCACCCGTCTCTGTGAACAAAAAAAGCAAGTTGATGGCGAAAAATGTCAAATGCCTGTCTGGCAGAATACATTAAATTCGAGCTTGTTGAACAGGGGAATGCAATGCCGCAGCACAACTCCATAGGCAAGGGTTACGACAGCGACCCGGCGAGCTCATATTCGTTGCATGCCGATGCTTATACACGGCACGAATGGTATGTAGCAGATCAGCAAAAGATTATTGCCAGAACGTGGCAGTGGGTGTGTCACGTTGAGAAAACCCGCAACCCCGGCGCTTATGTTACAGCGGAGGTAGCCGGTCAGCCGATTGCTGTGGTGCGCGACAATAGCGGCGAGTTGCGCGCGTTTTATAACGTGTGTAAACATCGCGCCCATCAATTGCTTAGCGGCGAAGGAAATTCCTCGCTGATCGTTTGTCCTTATCACGCTTGGACGTATAAGCTCGACGGGCGGCTTCACGGTGCTCAGCACACCAAAAACCTAAAACAGTTTAATAAAAATGAGATTTGCCTTGATCAAATCCAGGTCGAGGAATTTTGCGGATTTGTGTTCGTCAATCTCGACTCTTCAGCGCCACCTCTGTCTGAGCAGTCTGGTGGGTTGCAAGAAGAGATAATGCAATGGGCTCCGGATGTGGCCGGTTTAACCTTCGGGCATCGACTGTCCTATGACATTAAATCTAACTGGAAAAACGTGGTTGATAATTTTTTAGAGTGTTATCACTGCCCGGTTGCGCACAAGGACTTTTGTGATCTGGTGGATATGGATACTTATAAAGTCACCACGCATGGTATTTATTCGAGTCATATGGCGGATGCAGGCAATACACCCAACACGGCTTATGATGTATCTGAAGCTACCGTGAAGACACACGCTGTTTGGTGGTTATGGCCAACCACGTGTTTAATGCGCTACCCGGGGCGATCAAGCATGATTGTGTTGAATATCATTCCGGTTGGCGTGGACAGAACGCTAGAGACATACGATTTTTACCTTGAAACACCCGAACCAAACCAAATGGAACTGGATGCTATTCGATATCTTGATGAAGTACTGCAAGTTGAAGATATTGCACTCGTCGAGAGTGTACAGAAGGGCATGAATACACCAGCGTTTGAACAGGGGCGAATTGTTCACGACCCCGACGGTTCCGGTAAGTCAGAACACGCCTTGCATCATTTTCACGGACTGGTACTCGATGCGTATGCCGAACCCGTCTGAGTAAGCGACTATGCAGAAACCAAACATTGTGGTTGTGATGGCCGATCAGTTGGCACCGCAGTTCACCGCAAGCTATGGCAATAAAGTTGCGAAGACGCCGCACATAGATGCATTGGCGGCGCGAGGCATGCGCTATGTTGCGGCCTATTGCAACTCGCCTCTCTGTGCACCATCTCGGTTTGCGTTTATGTCAGGTCAGCTTATCAGTCGTATCGCCGCGTACGACAACGCTTCGGAGTTTCGTTCCAGTATTCCAACTTTTGCTCACTACTTGCGCTCGCTGGGCTACCGCACCTGTCTGTCAGGCAAGATGCACTTCGTTGGTCCAGATCAAAAACACGGCTTTGAAGATCGCATTACCACCGATATTTATCCTGCTGACTTTGCCTGGACCCCGGACTGGGAGGCGCACGACGAACGTATCGATAAGTGGTATCACAACATGCAAACCGTGAAGGACAGTGGGGTGGCGCAGGCAACATTCCAAATTGACTACGATGATGAAGTTGGATTCGCGGCCCAGCGCTGGTTGTTTAATAGAGCGCGGGACAAGGCGCAAAGCAGTGGTGATGCCAATCCTTTTCTACTGGTGGCGAGCTTTATCCATCCACATGATCCCTACGTTGCCAGGCCCGAGTGGTGGAATCTGTACAGCGATGAAGAGATTGAATTACCAGAGTATGTACCCGAAATCGAAGATCACGATCCGTTTTCGCGACGAGTTATGGATGGTATTGAGGCCTCGACTGTTCCATTGTCAGAAGACGAAATACGCCGGGCGCGACGTGCGTATCTTGCGAACGTCAGTTACTTTGACAGTAAAGTCGGTTTGCTTGTTAAAACACTTGAAGAAACCGGTGAACTCGATAACACCATTGTGATAGTGACTGCAGATCACGGCGATATGCTTGGTGAACGCGGACTGTGGTACAAGATGAACTTCTTCGAACATTCCGCGCGTGTTCCCTTGATAATGGCAGGGCCAGACGTTGCGCACGGCACAGCAGCTAACGCGTGCTCTTTAATCGATTTACTGCCAACGTTTATTGATATCGCCGGTGGCAGCAAGCAGATGCTCGGTGAACCAATAGATGGACGCAGCTTGATGCCATTGGCCAGAGGTGAGCCTGATCCTATTGATGAAGCGATAGGTGAGTACTGCGCCGAAATGACGCCGTATCCGGTCATCATGATTCGTCGAGGAAAATTCAAGTATATACACTGCGACGTTGATCCACCACAACTCTATAACGTTGTTGATGATCCGTTGGAGAAAGTGAACTTGGTCCACAGTCAGGATCATGTCCAAACAGCGCAAGCATTCGCGGAGGAGATAAGCGCGCGATGGGATGGTGAACGATTAAGACAACAGGTCATCACCACACAGAAAGCGCGACGTGCTCTGGCCGACGCGATGCAAACTGGAAACCTTGAACATTGGGACTATAACCCGCCTTCTGATGCCAGCCAACAATACGTGCGCAATCACATGGACTGGACGGTCGCGGCTGAACGGTATCGCTTTCCACCTAATAGTGGTTCGAACAACAACTGATTATGAGCTATGAGTCTTACAGATAAAGTTGCATTAGTGACAGGTGGTCGCGGAGGCATTGGCCGTGCTGTGGTTAAGAGACTGATGCACGAAGGTGCCGCAGTCTATGCTGCAGATCTAACAGAAAACGGCTCGCTGACGCAACACGATGATGACGGCAGTGAGTTCGTCAAACTGGACGTTACCCGTGAAGATGATGCGATAGCCGCCGCGCAAACCATTGAACAACAACATGGTGCGTTGCACATACTGGTTAATGCTGCCGGCATCGAAATTGAAAAAACCATTGAAGATACCACGCTAGAAGAATGGAATCAGAGTTTTGCGGTTAATGTCACTGGTACCTTTTTAACATCTAAGTATTGCCTGCCATTGTTGCGTTCAGGTGCGCGGCACGGAACGTCCTCAAGCAT
This sequence comes from uncultured Granulosicoccaceae bacterium, assembly GCA_964390335.1. Taxonomy (GTDB): domain Bacteria; phylum Pseudomonadota; class Gammaproteobacteria; order Granulosicoccales; family Granulosicoccaceae; genus Granulosicoccus. Next base: position 26,563 of record CAYMHU010000015.1, read on the forward strand.
TATTAACTTTGGCTCATACGATGGTTTTATTGCAGACCCCGGTCTTGCTGCGTACTGTGCCACTAAGGGTGCGGTTCACGCATTAACCAAAGCCATGGCTTGCGATCATGGGCCTGAAGGCATTCGGGTCAATGCAATTTGCCCCGGTTATGTTGATACCCCGATGCTGCAAAGCTTCTTCGAAGGCGAGGGTTCGGGTGGATCGGGCGGCAATATCGACTCACTACAAAAAGCCGTGCGCGATGTGCATCCACTGCGTACTTACGGTACACCTGTTGATATTGCAAACCTGGTTAACTGGCTTGCATCGGATGAAGCTCGCTATGCAACGGGTCAGCTTTGGGTGCTCGATGGCGGTCTGTCCGCTCAAGTGCAACAAATGAAGCTTTAAACATGGTGTTAAAAACGCGTTAATCATTCTGGAGGGATATGCATGCCTAAGTCAGTCATTATTACTTGCGCACCGACCGGAGGCGTGCACACACCTACGATGTCGCCTCATTTGCCCATAACTCCCAATGACATAGCAACGGCAAGCATTGAGGCCGCAGAAGCTGGTGCCGCCATCATCCATTTACATGCCCGTGATCCGGAGACCGGCAAACCCGATCCACGGCCAGAAGTGTTCAATCAGTTTTTACAACGCATAAAACAATCGACAGATGCCGTGGTAAACATCTCAACTGGCGGTGGTCTTGGTATGACCATTGACGAACGTCTCGCTGCAGCTTTGGATGCGCGACCCGAAATGGCATCGATGAACATGGGTTCGATGAATTTTGGTTTGTTCCCCATGTTGCAAAAATACAAAGAGTTTAAGCACGACTGGGAAGCACCTTTTCTTGAGATGACGCGTGATTTTATCTTCCCCAATACGTTTGCAACCATTGAATACGCTCTGAAAAACCTCGGCGAAAAACACGGTACCCGCTTTGAGTTTGAATGTTACGACCTTGGGCACCTGTACAACGTTAAATGGTTTGTTGATCAGGGGCTAATAAAACCTCCGTTTTTCATCCAGATGGTATTTGGCATTCTTGGTGGTGTTGGCGCTGAACTCGACAATCTGATGCACATGCATAAAGTAGCCGATCGATTGTTTGGCAAAGAGAACTACGAATGGTCTGTGCTTGCAGCAGGCAGGCACCAGATGCCATTTGCGACACAAAGTGCCATGTTGGGTGGCAATTTGCGAGTGGGTCTTGAAGACAGCTTGTTTATAGAGAAAGGCAAGCTTGCCACGTCCAATGCCGAACAGGTACTGCGAATCAGATCGATCGTTGAGAACCTTGGGTTGTCCGTTGCAACACCGGATGAAGCCAGAGAACGGTTGGCATTAAAGGGCGGCGATGTTGTTGGGTTCTAAAACACAGCAACATACCAGACAGTTTGTTTTCTAAGTTTAATGTTCAGTTTGATCACTTTAAAGAGAATTCATCATGCATTCGAAGCTGCTAATCAATGGCGAAATGACAGAGGGGGCAGGAGCTGCTCTGGAGATCCTCGATCCCGCTACCGGTAAATCACTAGGTACCATTAACGAAGCCAGCACGGAACAAGTTGAAGCTGCTGTGAAGTCATCACAGGAAGCGTTCGAGCGCTATCGTGCCACAACACCTGCGGAACGCTCGGCTTTGCTACTGCACATTGCCGATATCATCGAATCGAATTCTCAGGAATTAGCAGAGCTTGAGAGCTTGGATGTTGGCAAACCGTGGCCGTCAGCGCACGATGATGAAATGCCGTTAACCATCGATGTATTTCGTTTTTTCGCTTCCGCAGCACGCACAATGACAGGCTCGGCAGCTGGTGAGTACGTTGCCGGCCATACATCAATGATACGCCGTGACCCGGTTGGCCCGGTGGCCGCGATTGCGCCGTGGAACTACCCATTAATGATGGCATCGTGGAAGATCGCTGCACCACTGGCAGCCGGTTGCACCGTGAACATCAAGCCCTCAGAGATCACGCCCTTATCCACACTTACACTGGCTGAGCTCCTTGCTGATGTTGTGCCAGACGGCGTACTCAACGTACTGCATGGTACAGGTTCAAATGTCGGCCATCAGTTGATCAACAGCGCAGAAATGGAAGCGATCACCGTAACCGGATCGCCAGCGACGGGTATGGCTGCAATGCGTGCAGCTTCAGAACAGATTCGTCATGTGCATCTTGAACTTGGTGGTAAAGCCCCGGTCATTGTGTTTAACGATGCCGATCTAGATGCCGTGGCCGAGACTATTCGCTATGGTAGCTACTTCAATGCTGGTCAGGATTGTGCACAACCTTGTCGTGTGTTGGTACAAGATTCTGTTTACGATGCCTTACTTGAAAAAATCGTGGAACAAGTCGGGCAGATTCAAATTGGTGCTCCAAAGTCTGATGGTACTGAAATGGGGCCGTTAGTATCTAACGCGCAACGACAACGCGTTGCAGGGTTTGTTGACCGAGCTCGCAGCCACTGCGAAATTGTTTGTGGTGGCGAGGCGCATGGCGATCAGGGCTTTTTCTATCAACCCACCGTGGTTGCCAATGTCGATAACCACGCGGAAATCGCGCGCGATGAGGTGTTTGGGCCTGTAGTCACTGTGTCGCGTTTTTCCGATGCAGATGATGCAATTGCCATTGCAAACACGGGACGCTATGGACTGGCATCTTCGGTATGGACTAACAATGTTGGGATGGCGATGCAGCTTACGTCAAAACTGCGGTACGGATTCACCTGGGTCAATACGCACGGTGTTGCGACACCCGAAATGCCGTGGGCGGCAATGAAAGGGTCAGGTACCGGTTGCGATATGTCGGTATATGCGCTGGATGCTTACACTGCTATTCGCCACGTTATGGTTGCGCACTAAATGATGAAGCTTACTGGTTTGAAAGCTGTGGTCACGGGTGGTCGTCAGGGCATAGGTCGCGGCATTATTGAAGCCTTTCTGGACGAGGGAGCTACTGTCATTACGTGCGGTCGTGCTGCCAAGTTCGGACAACTTCCGGAACGCTGCGATTATCATCAACTGGATGTATCGGATGCTCACGCAGTTAAGCTGTTTGCAGATGATGTTGGCGCTATAGACGTGCTGGTAAACAATGCCGGTGTGCAAGTTGAGAAAACCGTAGTCGATTCCACGGATGACGACTGGGAACTGGTTATGGGTGCGAATGCGCGGGGTGTATTCAATATGTGTCGAGCATTCATCCCGTTAATCAATACTGGGGGCTCAATCATCAATATTGGATCGATATCCGGTAATGTGGCTGATCCATCGATGGCACTTTATAACGCGTCTAAATCATTCGTACATGGGTTGACTCGCTCCATTGCGGTCGATCATGGTCCTGCTGTTCGTTGCAACGCAATCTGTCCCGGTTGGATAGAAACCGGCATGCTCGAAGCAGGTTTTGCTACTGCGCGTGATCCGCAAGCGGCCATGCAGGATGCACTTGTACGACATCCCGTCCGACGATTTGGCAAACCGCAGGATATCGCAGCGATGGCAGTTTGGCTTGCGTCCGACGATGCGCGTTTCGCCACTGGCCAGTTATTCACGATTGATGGTGGTATGACAGCCTCTTCACCACTTAACCCAGGACTTTTCTAGTGTCAGACTTTTCACATACCGCGGTCCTTGGTGCTGGTGTTATCGGTGCTAGCTGGACGGCACTTTTCCTAGCATCCGGTAGGCAGGTATCGATATACGACCCAAACCCTAATATCGCTAAATCGGTACATGAATACGTGCAGAACGCCTGGCCAGTGCTAACCCAACTTGGTTTAACGGAACAGGGTAACCCTGACAACGTGAGCTTTTATAGCAGCGCTGAGGAAGCCGTTGAGGGTGCGGCTTTTATTCAAGAAAATGTGCCTGAACGCATAGAAGTCAAACATGCACTCTACAGAGAAATTGAAAGCGTATTAGATGCAAACGCTGTGATCGCGTCTTCCGCGTCTGGTCTAACTTTGTCTGAAATGCAAGCGGGCTTTGATGATCCATCAAAGCTTGTGCTCGGGCATCCGTTCAATCCACCGCATTTAATACCGCTGGTGGAGGTCATGGGTAACGATAAAACAGCAACCGGGATGGTTGAAAAAGCCGAGGCATTTTACAAAGCTGTTGGCAAAGTCACGATACGCGTGAATAAAGAAGTGCCTGGCCATGTTGCAAATCGTCTGCAAGCGGCAGTGTGGCGTGAAGCCATACACATGGTGGCAAGCGGTGTTGCATCAGTTGAAGATGTCGATACGGCGATGTGGGCTGGACCCGGTTTGCGCTGGGCTGTGATGGGGCCGCACATGTTGTTCCATTTGGGTGCCGGTGAAGGCGGTCTGGAAGAGTTTTGTGAGCGCTACACTGACAGTTTTAATCGTTGGTGGGATGATTTAGGTGAGTTGCACTTAACGGAGGATATTGCAAAGCAACTCGTGCAGGGTGTGGAGCAAGAGTCAGGCAATGTACCTGCCGCTGTACTCTCTAAAAAACGGGACGAGATGTTGGCAGCAATACTGGCGGCAACCTCGGGCCTACGGAAATAGGTCAGGGGAGCAAGTGCTCCCCTTGATGTTTTACTGCCCAAAAATGCCTTTACGCCGTAGTTCCTTAACGACTTTCTCTGCTGCTTGCTCGGCGCTTAAGGTGCCTGTATCTACCAGAATTTCAGGGTTCTCAGGTGCTTCATACGGTGAGTCTATTCCTGTGAAGTTTTTAAGTTCACCGCGACGGGCCTTTTTATACAGGCCTTTAGGGTCACGTTCTTCGGCAACACTTAACGGTGTGTCTACAAACACTTCTATAAAGTCACCGTCGTCAACTACGCTTCTGGCCAATGCGCGTTCAGAGCGAAATGGCGAGATAAACGCCGTTAATACGATAAGCCCGGAGTCCACCATAAGACCCGCGACTTCTCCTATACGACGAATGTTCTCTACACGGTCTGCATCGGTAAAGCCTAAGTCTTTATTGAGGCCGTGGCGTACATTATCGCCATCGAGCAGGTACGTGTGTTGGCCCAAAGCCGCCAACTTCTTTTCCACGATGTTCGCAACTGTTGATTTACCGGCGCCTGATAATCCAGTGAACCAAACAACGCAAGGCTTTTGACTCTTGAGCTCACTGCGTTTTGCTTTATCGACATCAGTTGCCTGCATGTGGATGTTGTCAGAGCGGCGTAGGGCGAAATGCAACATGCCGGCACCCACCGTGGCATTGGTGATTTTATCCACAAGAATAAATGAACCGGTTTCGCGATTATCTTTGTAGGCATCAAACGCCACTGACTGATCAAGATTGAGATTACACACACCAATGGCATTGAGTTCTAATTGCTTTGCAGCCATTTGTTCAAGCGTATTCACATTCACTTGGTGTTTAATCGTGGTGACAGTGGCTGTAACGGACTTAGTGCCAATCTTCAATAAATAGGGTCGGCCAGCGAGCAACGGCTCTTCATCCATCCAAACAACCGTTGATTCAAACTGATCCGCAGAGCTCGCGGGTTCGTCTGTGGTTGAAATAACATCGCCACGAGAGATATCAATTTCATCTTCAAGTGTTAGCGTAACCGATTGTCCCGCTATGGCTTCAGCTTGCTCACCATCGACAGTGATGATGCTTTTAATTGAGCTGATTTTGCCCGATGGTTGTACTCGAATGGCATCACCCGGTTTGATTGAGCCGCTGACGAGCGTCCCAGCATACCCACGGAAATCCAGATTAGGCCGATTAACCCATTGAACAGGCAACCGCGCGGGTTTATTGCGCATTAGGTCGTTGTCAACCTTAACAGTCTCTAGAAAGCTGAGTAGGGTAGTGCCATGGAACCAAGACATGTTGCTACTGCGCTCAACAATGTTATCGCCTTGCAGCGCCGACATCGGGATGGCTGTGATGTTTTCAATATCCAGCTGTTGCGCGAATTCGTTATATTCTTCCACTATTGATTGGAAGGTGTTCTCACTGTAGTCAACCAGGTCCATCTTGTTTACTGCGAGCACAACGTTTCGAATGCCCAGTAAAGAAACCAGATAACTGTGGCGACGGGTTTGCGTTAAGATGCCTTCGCGCGCGTCGCACAAGATAACGGCCACATCAGCTGTGGATGCACCGGTAACCATATTGCGCGTGTATTGTTCGTGCCCCGGGGTGTCCGACACGATAAATTTGCGGCGATCAGTATTGAAGTAGCGATAGGCCACATCAATGGTTATGCCTTGCTCCCGTTCTGCTGCAAGACCATCAACCAGCAACGCAAAATCCATATCGTTGCCTTGCGTGCCCCATTTTTTTGAATCTGCTTCAGCAGAGGCCAGTTGATCTTCAAACAGAACTTTTGTTTCATAAAGCAGGCGACCAATCAGCGTGCTTTTGCCATCATCGACGCTGCCACAAGTGATAAAACGCAACAGCGTTTTGTTCTCATGATCACTGAGATACTGTTCAATATTTTCAGAGATTTTTTTTTGTGATGCACTCATTTTAAAAGTAACCCTCTTGCTTTTTCTTTTCCATAGAGGCGGCATTATCGTGATCGATCATGCGTCCTTGTCTTTCTGATGTTTTGGTTAACAACATTTCCTGAATGATCTCAGGCACTGTCGTGGCGTTAGATTCAATTGCGCCTGTCAATGGGTAGCAGCCTAATGTGCGAAACCGAACCTGGCGCATGGTCGGTACTTCGTCGTCCTTTAAAGGCATACGATCGTCATCCACCATAATCAGCATGCCATCGCGTTCTACAACCGGCCGCTCCGCAGCCAAGTACAGCGGCACAATTGGGATGTTTTCTGAATGTATGTATTGCCATATATCCAATTCAGTCCAATTAGATAACGGAAAAACACGGATGCTTTCACCAGGGTTCTTACGCGTGTTGTAAATATTCCATAATTCGGGACGCTGGTTTTTAGGCTCCCACCGGTGTTGCGATGTTCTGAACGAAAACACTCGCTCTTTAGCGCGTGATTTTTCTTCGTCCCGTCTTGCGCCCCCTAATGCAATATCGAAGCCGTGCTTATCAAGTGCTTGTTTCAGCGCTTCGGTTTTCATGATATCGGTGTGCAGTGCGGACCCATGTGTAAACGGGTTAACACCTTTTGCTACACCGTCAGCATTGATGTGGGTCAGCAATTCAAAACCATACTCTTTGGTGATGGTGTCGCGGAACCGATACATTTCCTGAAACTTCCAAGTTGTATCGACATGCAAAAGTGGTAGTGGGGGAGGCGCCGGATAAAATGCTTTGCGTGCCAGGTGCATCATAACGGCGCTGTCTTTACCGATCGAGTAAAGCATCACCGGATTGTTCGCCTCAGCGAAAACCTCTCGCATAATCTGAATAGATTCAGATTCAAGGCGCTGCAAATGTGTAAGTCCGAGTTTTGGTAATGGGGTTCTGTTTTTGGTCATAGTTACATCGGTCGTTGACGTTGTGTCGTCGGTTACTAAAGGATTCTTATGATTCGTTTGCGCTGTTTGATTCGACAGTGCAGTTGCTTCTGGTGTCACCAGCAATAACCAATCACTACTGATGTTTCGTGTCAGGTATTGGTTTGGCAAAACCAAAGCCAGACCATTGCTGTATTCGTTGTGCAACAAGTTAAAAAACGAATCGTAATCTGATTGCCTTGGTTGCCCCTTTGTGACTATCCAGTAAGCGCGGCCTCGCAGCGTATGCGCGTATAACATCTGAAAACCGTCTGTGCAGGTTTGTAGTCCAACCCACAGCACGGTTGCTCCCGATTTTCTGGCCCGTTTTTTAAAATCGGCGTATTCGGCGTTAAGCCACCCGGTAGCTGAGCCGCTTTTTTCGACGATTTTCGATCGGTTGATCGGTGCCAGGGTCCAGTTTTGCAAGTAGGCAGCGGCAGTTTGTATGCCAACTTCAATATTGTGTTCATGTTCCAGCCATAATTTCACTTGCTGGGTTGACCACAATACGCCGGGCTCGGCGGCCGCAGCCTGCAGTAATGTACTTGCCGTCAGGTCTCTCGTGGCGGGTTGGGCATCATCGCGTTTGGGTCGGCCCCGCGGTTTAACATCAACCGCTGGCCAGCCGCCCTCTTTGAATGCTTTAACAGCGGCAACGATAGTGGGCGTGCTTAAACCGACTTCTTCGCGCACCGCGGCAAGGGTGCTTCCGGATAGCCGAAGCTGCACGGCTTTTCGACGCTGGGCGTTCAAATCAGTAGTGGCGGTCTTGTCAGTCATTAATGTAGTTAATTGCTATTAAATATTTGTATCGGCAGTAAGTGTAAATGTTTTTGCAATTAATGTTCCGAATCATATGCTGGCGCCACTTTTATGTAAATAAACTATTGATATATAAGGGTTATAAATAGCCAGATGGATAGGTAATAATGTGATGAGATACGCATAATTGGCTACCAATCTATCTGAATTTTTGAAAAAATGTTCTTAAAAATATTTAATAGTGCTGGATGGATTGCTCTCTAGGTGCTGGCGCACACTGCATTACTGCGTCAAACCGTGTACTCTTCGGTTTTTCCAACAGAAACACCGGTAAAACCGGTAGCCATGACAAAGAAAGTTTTTATCAAAACCCATGGCTGTCAGATGAATGAGTACGATTCAGCGAAAATGCTGGCGGTACTTGCTGATGACGGCCCAGTTGAAGCCACGAACGACCCGGCAGACGCAGATATCCTGCTATTGAACACCTGCTCGATTCGAGAGAAAGCGCAAGAGAAAGTGTTTTCTGAGCTTGGGCGCTGGAAACCACTTAAAGATGCGCGCAAGGATGTGGTCATTGGTGTCGGCGGTTGTGTTGCCAGTCAGGAAGGTAAGGCCATACACGAGCGGGCCCCGTTTGTTGATGTGGTCTTTGGACCGCAGACATTGCATCGTCTGCCGGACTTATTGAAAGAATCAGATAAATCGAATAAGTCGGTAGTCGATATCAGTTTTCCGGAAATCGAAAAATTTGATTGCTTGCCCGAACCCAAAGCCGAAGGGCCCATTGCATACGTGTCTATTATTGAAGGGTGCAGTAAGTACTGCAGTTTTTGCGTTGTACCTTACACACGAGGTGAGGAAATCAGTCGTCCACTTGACGATATCTTGGTTGAAGTGGTTTCGCTGGCCGATCAAGGTGTGCGCGAGATTCATTTATTGGGTCAGAACGTGAATGCGTATCGTGGTCCCATGCATGATGGTGGTATAGCTGATCTTGCGTTGTTGATTCACTATGTAGCCGCAATCGATGGTGTGGAGCGGATTCGGTTTACCACTTCACATCCGGTTGAATTCAGTGACTCTTTAATTGAAGCGTTTGCGAACGTACCGGAATTGGTGAGCTTTGTTCACCTGCCGGTGCAAAGTGGATCTGATCGAATTTTAGCTGCCATGAAGCGTGGCCACACCGCATTGGAATACAAATCTAAAATTCGCAAGTTAAAAGCGGCGCGGCCGGAACTCACCCTGTCATCCGATTTTATAGTGGGTTTTCCTGGTGAAACTGACAAAGATTTTAATGACACGATAAATCTTATAAAAGAACTGAATTTTGATCAGTCTTATAGTTTTATCTTTAGCGCACGCCCCGGAACACCCGCAGCGAGTCTTGAAGATGACACACCAATGAGTGTAAAAAAAGAACGCTTGGCATTGTTGCAAAAAACCATTAACGATCAGGCGCTAGCAATCAGTGAGGCCATGGTAGGCACAGTACAGCGCGTATTGGTCGATCGGCCATCGCGCAAAGATGAATCGGAAATGGCAGGCCGCACTGAAAACAATCGGGTTGTTAACTTTCCGGGCGATGCGTCGTTAATCGGACAATTCGCGAACGTGCGGGTAACCGAAGCACGACCAAACTCTCTGCGTGGTGAGCTTGTATCCGACAAGACATCATCAACACCAGCTATCGCATGACAGAATTAGCGTTTAGCTTATCACCGGCCAATAACGAAAGATTGGCCAATTTATGCGGTCAGTTTGATGAACATTTAAAACAAATTGAGCAACGGCTCAGTGTGCAAATCAGTAATCGCGGGGCCCAGTTTCAAGTGATTGGTCCTGATGGGCCAGCATCGAGCGCGCGAACACTCATTAATCATCTTTATGCCGTCACTGAAACTGAAACGCTTGCACCGGAACGCGTGCATTTATATCTTCAGGACGCAGGACTAGAAATAATGGAAGAAAACCCGAAGGCACGTGGCGGCGAAGTTATAAAAACCCGACGCTCAACCATTCAATGCCGCGGAGTACGTCAAATTGATTATGTATCCAGCATTAAACAACGTGATCTAACCTTTGGTATCGGGCCTGCTGGTACGGGCAAAACCTTTTTAGCGGTTGCCGCGGCGGTTGAGGCATTGGAAACCGATCAGGTACAACGTTTGGTGCTGGTTCGACCGGCTGTTGAAGCCGGGGAGCGCTTGGGTTTTTTACCGGGTGACATGATGCAAAAGGTCGACCCTTATTTACGACCCATCTATGATGCTTTGTACGAGTTTCTGGGTATTGAACGTGTTGGCAAGCTGGTAGAGCGCAATGTTATCGAAATTGCACCTTTGGCGTACATGCGTGGGCGCACGTTGAATCATTCATGCGTCATCATGGATGAAGCGCAAAACACCACCGTTGAACAAATGAAAATGTTTTTAACCCGGATCGGTTTTGGATCGAAAGCCATTGTCACAGGCGATGTGACTCAGGTTGATTTACCAAAGCATCAGCTATCAGGCTTAAAGCACGTACAAAATGTATTACAGGACGTGGATGGTGTCGGGTTTTGTCGTTTTACTGCCGCTGATGTTGTGCGTCACCCCTTAGTGCAGCGCATTGTTGCAGCTTATGAGCAATCGGAGAAAAATTCGCAGGAATCATCTGGAGATGCTACACCTGAATGAGTAAGCACTCATTTGCGGCTGATCAACTGAGCATATTGGTTGATGATTCGGCTGCAACACAACACGATGGCTGGCGTCCGGATAACGCTATGTTGACACGCTGGGTTGGCACTGCATTGAGTGCAGTGGCTAAGGACGATTGGCGCAATGCGACTATCGAAGTGTCTATCAGTTATGTACTTCCCGATGCCATAAAGCAGTTGAATGCTGATTATCGAGAGAAAGATAAAGAAACCAATGTACTTAGCTTTCCGGCGCAAATGCCCCTGCTTGCGGCGGCATCGCCGGATGAACGTAGCACGCTTGTACTTGGCGACATTGTGTTGTGCCCCGAAGTGGTAAAGACAGAGGCACACACTCAATCAAAACCGCTGCAGCACCATTGGGCGCATTTGATCGTCCACAGCGTATTACACCTAAATGGCTTAGATCATCTAAGCGATAGCGATGCTCAAACTATGGAGTCGCTTGAAATTCAGATATTATTCGATTTAGGCATTGCAAACCCCTATATAGCCGCGGAACGCGCTGAACAATCATGAATGATGATGCACAAGATGGTAGTAGCCGCTCGTTAATGGATCGTATCGTCCATGCAATGGGCGGTGAACCACGAGATCGAGATGAGCTGCTCGAATTACTGCGCGATGCTCATGCGCGCAATATTTTTGATGCCGATACCCTGCAAATGGTAGAGGGCGCGTTTCAGGTTGTTGAAATGCGTGTGCGTGACATCATGATTCCACGTGCTCAAATGGTGGTATTGGAAGACGATGCGTCTTTCGATGAAATACTGCCTGTAATAGTGAAGTCGGGTCACTCACGCTTTCCAGTAATCTCTGAAGACAAAGACAATGTAGTGGGCGTGTTACTGGCAAAAGATTTACTGCGTTACGTATCGTCCGAGAATGCTGATTCATTTAGTTTAACGAGTATCACGCGGCCAGCGACGGTTACACCGGAAACCAAACGCTTAAACGTGCTGTTAAAAGAGTTTCGCGCAGAGCGGAATCACATGGCCATAGTCATGGATGAGTATGGCGGCGTTGCGGGTTTGGTGACCATCGAAGATGTACTTGAAGAAATCGTGGGTGAGATTGATGATGAGCACGATAAGGATGAAGACTTACACATCCGTATTAATGGCGATGGTAACTACACCGTTCGCGCGCTTACCCCAATAGAAGAATTTAATGAAGCGTTAGGAACCGATTTCAGTGATGAGGAGTTCGATACTATTGGCGGTTTGTTGATGCAGCACATTGGGCATATGCCGCAAAATGGAGAAAGAGCTACCATCAAGGGCTGTGAATTTCGAATTTTAGTTGCGGACTCCCGTCGAATTCATCTGCTGCAAGTATCCTTGTCCGCATAACGATGCAAGGCATCCTTTTATATGCAGGCTTAGCCGTTGCAGGTGGGGCCATGCTACTCACCTTTGCACCTTATTCGGTGCATTGGGTATTAGCGTTTGTACTAATGCTAGTGCTGTATCGCGCCGTTCAACACCTGACGCCACGTCGGGGCTTTTGGGCTGGTTGGTGGTTTGGGTTTGGTTACTTCGGCTTGTGCGTTAATTGGGTTTATAACAGCATTTATATGTTTGGTGCAGCAGGTGCGCCCTTAGCGGCTGCGGTCACATTGCTGTTTATTCTGATTATGACCTTATTCCCGGCTGTGACTGTCTGGGCTTACTTACACTTAAAAAAACACGTGCCTTGGTTTTCGCGCGCCATGTTATTTGCAAGCCTGTGGGTATTGGCAGAGCTTGCTCGCGGAAAAATCATGGGAGGCTTTCCGTGGGCATTGGTCGGCTATAGTCAAACAACCGATGGTTTAGGTGTGTTGGCGCCGTGGATAGGTGTGTACGGGATTGGATTTTTGGTGGTGCTGGTACCGGCGCTATTGTCCGATATTGTGTTTGCTTATAAGTCCAAACCGGCGCATGCGGTCGTGTCTACCGTGTTTGCGTTTCTACTGGCCGTATGTATGACATACAGCGTAGTTTGGATTGGCAAAGTTGACACATCGGTTGCCAAAAACACCAGTCTGAATGTGCGCCTGGTGCAAGCTAATATTCCGCAGGAAATGAAGTTCAGTGTTGAGCGACTAAACAGCTCCTTGCAACAATACACGTCGTTGTCAGTGACCGATTTGCCCCCGACTGATTTAATCATCTGGCCTGAAACAGCTATCCCAACTTATTTTTCGAGTGTAGAGGATTATCTTGCGGCGTTCGCAGAGCCATTAGCTGCGAACGGAACGCAAGTGTTGGCTGGCGGATTTCATCGGGAAGGTGATGTGTCGTTTAACAGTATCCGGCAGCTAGCGGATGAAAAGGCCCTGTACAAAAAACGACATCTAGTGCCTTTTGGCGAATACATGCCATTTCGTTTTATGCTCGATTGGTTGGCAGCTTATATCGATATTCCGATGTCTGATCTTGGCAAAGGCACTGGGCCTAACGAACCAATGATCATTCACGGAGAAGCAATTGGGTTATCCATTTGTTATGAGGATGTGTTTGGCGAAGAAATGCGCGCAGTGTTACCCGACGCCACCCTGTTAGTGAATGTATCCAATGATGCGTGGTTTGGTGAGAAAGTGGCGCCGCATCAGCACCAGGAAAAAGCGCAAATGCGTGCTCGTGAATTATCGCGGCCGTTAATCAGGGTAACCAACACTGGCGTTACATCCGTTATGGATCATCAAGGTCAGATTACGGGTTCCATAGCGCAAAGTACGCAAGGGTATTTGGACACGGTTGTCGTGCCGCGCACTGGTATGACCCTTTACGCCAAAACGGGGAACTGGCCAGTATTCATTGTGGCCTTTTTATGTGTGCTTGCATCGTTTTTTGCGCGGCGTAAAGCTGCATTGTACAATTAGGTAATTGTTTGGAGAACCACATGGATATTCCCGGTGATTTAAGAATCGCGGCCACACATGAATGGGCACGCATTAACGATGATGGCACCGTTACGGTTGGGATTACCGAATACGCGCAAGGCGAACTCGGTGATATTGTCTACGTTGAAACACCTGAAATTGATATGGCGTGTAAAGCCGAAGAGGGTGTCGCAGTGGTCGAATCAGTCAAGGCAGCATCCGATTTATACGCGCCGGTTACCGGCACTATTATCGATGCTAATGGCGAGTTATCAGAAAGCCCAGAGCTCATTAATGACAGCCCGTATGAGGATGGTTGGATTTTTATCATCAAGCCAGATGATATCGACGAATTACAACAGTTAATGGACCCAGACGATTACCAGGCAATGATCGAAAATAACAGCTAGTTTTCGGGCTAATAAGTCTATTGGTTCGACATTACTGTCCGGTAGATGTGCACAAAGTGTACCTTTGTGTAACTGGTTCGGGCTTGTTCAGATAGCGTTCAGTTTCATCGGGGTAGGGTGTGCATAATCTTTAGCACACCGCACAGGAGCTGTATCATGCGTCAACTTATTATACTCGTTAGTTTAGTGGTATCTTTTTGGTCTTTGCCAGCGATTGCAGGTAGCTATGTAACGCTAGAAGGTACCTCGGTCACCGTGCAAGATAATCTGGATGGTGAACTGAATCCGATGGGACTGCGGTTTCGTTTAGGTGCACCAGTTGGCCGTAATCTGGATATTGAAGCGCATTTGGGTTTCAGCGCAGATCTGCGCGATTCTGCCTACGATGAGTTTGGGACTAGCTATGCTGGCTTGTTTCTTAAAGCCTACCTTCCCGTGGGTTACAACAGTGCTTTTTACGGCCTGGCGGGTTCCAGTGTTGTGTCATTAACGCAAACAGTTAATGCGCAGGAATTCACGGATGAGCGCTATGGGTTTTCATATGGTGCAGGCCTTGAAACGAAACTAAGTGAACGCGTTGACCTGACCGCCGATTACATTCGTTACGTTCGCGATGAAGGTTTGTTTAAAGATATTTCGGCAGTGAGTTTTGGTGTTAAATTCTATTTTTAACGGATGCAGATAATTTTTCAGAAGCTTGTTTATCAATGCGTCAAACGGTGACCCGTCTACGTTTACACTCACCAGCACGGCCAATGGCTCTACAACCAGCTATAACATCGAATTTTCGGACACCTATCGATTTGAAGTGCCAATAGTTGAAGGTGTTGATGTCGGGTTTTAGTTAATTAAATTGCAAAGCTGCCTCGCTAAGCGTTGTATAGTGAGGCATGCATTCATCCACAATCGATTGTTGAAGGTCGTTTAACACAGGCAGCTCCTGTCGTGGCGCGCCAAAGTGGGTGCTCTTTTTTACAGAGTCATACCAATGCGTATGCCAAATACCGTCACTGGTACGCTCGCCGGCAGGCCACTTCAACATCTGTTGTTCAAATGGCATGTTTAGCTGTTCACACATATAGCGTAGGTGAGCTTCAGGGTTTTCTAAAAAGTGTTTGCTATCAATCACCATTGGCGTTTGATCGCTGAGCTCGTTAGCTGCATTAAACACGGTTTCCAATTGCGGATAGCCAAAATCCGCAGCGTTGGGTTCACCGCGTTTTTGTGAATACGATGCCACCATGTGGCGAGGGTCGCGAATTAAAAACACATTGTTAACTTGGCTTAACCAATCCAACGGCATGTGATCAAGTATGTGGGTGCTGATATGTTTTTGATAAAAAATCCCGGTATCAGGTTGGGTCACAATTTGATCTATTAGCGTTTGTAGATCGCTTTCGTAAGCGGCAATGATATCGGTGGCCATGGGGTGCGCAATGCCGGTTTCTAGCAGATAGTGCGCGTACAATGGTTCGTCCCATACCGTACAGTCGGATCGGTTTTCCCAGGAACGCATCATCGCCGTAGAGATATTACGTGGTCCGGACCACATGGCAATGATGCGATTCATGCTTTGCTCCTGTCTTTTGTCGTTATAGCTTTGCGATAGCCGAGAATGCGTTATCTGCTGCATCGAGCGTGTCTTGAACATCCTGAGCCGTATGTGCAGAACTGATAAAACCTGCTTCAAACGCGGAGGGTGCTAAGTACACATTGGCTTCCAACATATGGTGAAAGAAAGCCTTGAAATGATCAATGTTGCAGCCCATGACTTCATCGAAGCTTTTGACTTTATCCAACGACGTAAAGAACGTGCCGAACATACCGCCAGCATGTGTGGCGCAAAACGGGACGCCATGCTTCTGAGCCGCAGCGGTTAATCCAGTAGTGAGCTGTGCGCATCGTTCATCCAGTTGCGCGTGGAACCCGTCGGCACTTAATAGTTTTAATGTGGTAATCCCGGCAGCCATGGCAATGGGGTTGCCTGACAGTGTGCCAGCTTGATAGACGGCACCCAGCGGCGCAATGTGCTCCATGATTTCTCGTTTGCCGCCGAATGCACCGACCGGCATCCCGCCGCCAATCACTTTTCCCAAGGTTGTCAGATCGGGCATCACACCATAGCGCTCTTGCGCACCGCCTTTCGCAACGCGAAATCCAGTCATGACTTCATCAAAGATAAGTACAGTTCCGTGTTTATCGCAAACGCTACGCATCGCTTCAAGAAAACCAGGTACCGGTTCGATGAAGTTCATATTGCCGGCAATAGGCTCAACAATAATGCAAGCGATACTGTCGCCTTGTTCGGTGAACAACTGTTCCAGTGCGTCGATATGGTTAAACGGGAGGGTTAATGTGTGTTGCGCGAATGCGGCAGGAACACCGGGTGAGTTAGGTACACCGAGGGTTAATGCGCCGGAACCGGCTTTAACCAGTAACGAATCTGAGTGTCCGTGATAGCAACCTTCAAATTTTACAATGTTGTCTCTGCCGGTAAACCCGCGAGCCAAACGGATAGCGCTCATGGTTGCTTCAGTACCTGAACTGACCATGCGCACCAGTTCGATCGACGGCACGATGTTACATAGCAGCTCAGCCATCTCGGTTTCAAGCTCAGTGGGTGCGCCAAAACTCAATCCGCTTTGCGCAGCATCGGTTACTGCTTTGATAACATCGGGGTGAGCATGGCCTAACAGCATGGGGCCCCAGGAGCCCACGTAGTCGATGTATTGCTGGTTCTGAGAGTCGGTTATATAGGCACCGCTGGCTGCTTGAATAAAGCGTGGCGTGCCGCCAACACTGCCAAAGGCCCGAACGGGGGAGTTAACGCCGCCCGGGATGACTTTCCGGGCACGGTCAAATAAAACTTCTGCGCTCACAATACTCTCCAAATAAATTTGGCCACAACATACCATGCGAGCGGCCTGCGTAAGGCGATTTTTGTCGTCTACAATACAGAGGCGCAGGACTTGCGTGTAGGAATACCCATCAATTGGCGGAGAATGGCTTATGCAGCGCGGCGCAACACTTCACGAATTCTTAACATCGCATTCGGCTGCGGCATCCACCGATTATGCGCAGCTGTCGGCGCTGATGCTCGATATTGCTGGCGCATGCATCAAGCTCTCGCACTTGGTCAGACAGGGAGAGCTGGCTGGTGTTTTAGGCGCAGCTGGCCAGGAGAATGTGCAAGGCGAAGAACAAAAGAAGCTCGATGTTATTGCCAATGATGTGTTTATCGAGTGCACTGAAAGCACCGGTCGGGTCGCTGGGTTGGCGTCCGAAGAAATGGATAATCACTACGCTATTCCATCGCAGTTTAAACGGGGTAAGCACTTACTCACGTTCGACCCCTTAGATGGCTCTTCCAATATTGATGTGAATGGCGCCACCGGCACTATTTTTTCCGTAACCGAACATGCATCAACGGATGCACCCAGTGATGATGACTTTTTACAGGAAGGTAACAAGCAAGTATGCGCGGGTTACTGTTTATACAGTTCAGCATCCATGTTGGTTATCACGTTTGGTAACGGGGTTGCAGGGTTCACACTTGACGACACAAAAAACGAATTTGTATTAAGCCACCCGAACATGCAAGTGCCAAGCAGCACGAATGAATTTGCTATTAACGCTGCATATTCTGAACATTGGCAAGCGCCAGTAAAACGCTATATCTCCGAATGTGTAGCGGGTGAAAATGGCCCGATAGGCAAAGCGTTTAATATGCGCTGGGCAGGTTCAATGGTTGGCGATATTCATCGCATCTTATGTCGAGGTGGTATTTTTATGTATCCGCTGGATGAGCGCATGATAAAAAATGGTAAGCAAGGTAAGCTACGTTTACTGTATGAAGCAAGCCCAATGGGCATGTTAATAGAGCAGGCGGGTGGCATGGCACACACGGGTATGCAATCTATTATGGATATCAATCCGGATAATTTACATCAACGCGTGCCAGTGCTGATGGGTTCTAAAGAAGAAGTGCAGCGAATAGTCGACTATCACAAGGATAACGCTTAGCCAGCGTTAACGACTCTAATGACTGACCAACCATTTTGGGAAACTAAAACGCTCGATGTGATGAGCGACTCCGAATGGGAATCCTTATGCGATGGGTGTGGTCGGTGTTGTTTGCAGAAGCTGCAAGATGAAGATACAGACGAGGTTCATTACACCGATATCGCGTGTAAGCTGCTGGACACCGATTCTTGTCGATGCAGCAATTACAAAAATCGATTTGATGAGGTGCCCGATTGTTTATCGGTGAGACCGCTCAATGAGGAAAAAATCAGTTGGCTGCCATCCTCTTGTGCCTATCGGCGCTTAGCAAGTGGTCAGAAACTGGCCAGCTGGCATCCATTAATCAGTGGCAATCCATTGTCGGTAGTGCAGGCCGGAATCAGTGTATCGGGCAGATGTGTGCCAGAAACAACAGTGCCGCTGATTGAATGGCCGTCGCACTTGATTACTTGGGCAAAGTAGCATCTACCACTGGTTTGTCAAGAATTAGATTCTAGGTTTTTCATTCAGTTAGAGTAACATTATAAAATTTTCGATAAGTGTGGGCAATTGGCCACAGGTGTGGTTAAATTACGACTTTCGTATCTGGCAGCGTCTTTGCTTGCCTAACACTCAACACAGTCGGAGACCACTATGGCATCTCAAAACGCAGAAGCAAATCAGTCGGCAGGAGCCATGCCAGAGCGGCGCGAGCGCTTACAACACACTATTGATTCGTTGATTAAGCTGCGCCAGGAAGTGGTGTTGTCATACTGCAAGCTAAGCGGTGTTAGTTCGTTTGCAAAACGCGATCTGGAAACACATCGCATCAACGCCGATCAACTGCGTTCGTTCTGCCAAATCATGGTTGATTACACAGCGATGGGTCACTTTGAAGTGTATCAACGCATCATTGAAGGTAAAGAGCGCCGTGTGGCGGTAAAACAGGTTTCTGACGAAGTGTATCCAGCCATAGCTGAAACGACTGACTTTCTCGTTGACTTTAACGATAAATACGATGCCTTCGACGGTTCAGCTGAAGATGTAGAGTTGCTTGCAGGCGACTTGTCACGATTAGGACAAATCATTGCGATACGTGGCGAACTGGAAGATCAGATCCTGGACGCATTACAGCAGAAAAAATAAGCTACGCACTCATACTCAATCTGTTAAAGCTGTACAATACCGGCTTTAACTTAGTAGATTCCGATCATGCCCGATTCACAGGGCAGCAGCCCAAGTCAGTCAGTCACGCGGCTGCGACTTAAAAAGCGCGAAGAACGGCGAGTAGAAGCCGGCCACCTTTGGGTTTTTTCCAACGAAATAGATACCAGTAGTACCCCGCTTAAAAATATTGAGCCGGGCTCGCCAGCTATTCTGGAAAGTTCATCCGGAAAATTTCTTGGGCATGCATACGTTAACCCAGCTTCATTAATTTGTTGCAGGGTGGTCAGTACAGACAAGACTCGCGCGTTCAATGCGACGGTATTGCGAGAACGTTTGCGTACTGCATTAGAACAACGCACCGGGTTTTACAGTGAACCTTATTATCGCTGGGTGCATGGTGAAGGCGATTTTCTACCTGGTTTGGTTATTGATCGCTATGGCGATACCGTCATTGCACAAATTACCACGGCCGGTATGGAAGCCTATCGCAACGATATTGTCGATGCCATTGTGAAACTGAGTGATGCTAAACATGTGTGTTTGCGTAACGATTCAGCGATGCGTGACCTTGAAGGATTAACACGGTATAGAGAATGGGTTGTGGGTGATGCGCCCGATGCGTTGCGCATTGTTGAAAACGGCTTGTCTTTTGAGGTACCAACCGAGTTGGGTCAAAAAACCGGATGGTTTTACGATCATCGTGACAGTCGTCGAAATTTACGAGACTGGGTTAAAGACAAACAGGTGCTCGATTTATATTGTTATGCCGGTGCGTTTGGATTAAATGCCGCAGCGGCCGGGGCCAGCGATGTGTTGGCTATCGATGCATCGGAATCTGCAGTAGCGGCGGCCAATGCCAATGCTGCGTTGAATGGACTAAGCAACACCTTTAAAGCTGAACAGGCTGATGTGGTGGAAAAGCTCAGGCAATTATTTACTGAATCCGCTCAGTTTGATGCAATCGTTCTAGACCCTCCGGCGTTTATAAAACGAAAGAAAGATCGGGATGCGGGTTTGAGGCACTACGCATTGAATAACCGCCTGGCGATGAAATTGCTGCGCCCCGGCGGCCTATTGCTGAGCGCTTCGTGCTCGCAGGCATTGGACCTGCACGCCTTGCAGCAGGCGGTTCGGCAAGGCATTCCAAAAGCTCGTCAAGGGATACAGATTTTACAGACATTCCAGCAGGCGCCAGATCACCCGGTCAATGTGTCGATGCCCGAATCGTTGTATTTAAAAGGAATCATTGCGCGGCTGGTATAGCGTTACGCGTGTGCTTTTTAACCCGTATAATTAATGACTATGGAATTTGGACCTCTCGAAAATTACTGGCAATACCCGCAAATTGATCCCGTCGCGTTCTCAATTGGGCCATTGACCGTTCATTGGTACGGCGTAACGTACCTTGTCGCGTTTTTAGTGGGCTGGTGGTTGGCCAAATATCGAGCATCTAAACCCGGCTCTGGGTGGAAGCCAGATGAAATTGGTGATCTGGTGTTTTACATTGTGCTTGGGGTCATAGTGGGTGGCAAGCTTGGCTCTGCGCTGTTCTATCAAACCGAAAACCTGTTGCAAGATCCCATCGGCACCTTAAACCCGATGAATGGCGGCATGTCGTTTCATGGCGGTTTTATCGGTGTACTGATTGCGTTTTGGTTATATGCACGCAATACCAACCGCACATTCTTTGATGTTGCCGATTTTATTGCTCCGGCTTTTCCCATTGGATTAGGCGCAGGGCGGGTTGGAAATTTTATCAACGGTGAGTTATGGGGCCGCGTAAGTGATGTGCCTTGGGCCATGATTTATCCACATGTAGGGCCTGAACCGCGCCATCCTAACCAGCTATATCAAATAATCGGCGAAGGCATTATCCTGTTCTTAGTCGTTTGGATTTTTTCTAGTAAATCCCGGCCGCGCATGGCGGTATCGGGTATGTTTGCATTGGTATACGGTATCTACCGATTCATTGTTGAATTTTTCCGCGAACCTGATGGGCATCTGGGTTTTATTGCGATGGACTGGTTAACCATGGGGCAGCTGTTATCGGTGCCAATGATTTTAATTGGGGCGTTGCTTTTGTTTCTGGCTTATCGTAACAACAAGCAGGTGTAGAAGGAATAATTGTGCAGCAATATCTTGATCTGTTAACACACATTGTAAAAAACGGTTCTGATAAAGGTGACAGAACAGGCACCGGTACACGTTCCGTGTTTGGTCATCAAATGCGTTTCAATTTATCCGACGGCTTTCCTGTTCTGACCACAAAGCACTTACATTTACGATCCATTATTCATGAACTCTTGTGGTTTCTAGCCGGCGATACAAACGTTAAATACCTACAAGAAAATGGCGTGCGCATTTGGAATGAATGGGCCGATGAAAATGGCGAGCTTGGGCCTGTTTATGGTGGTCAATGGCGATCATGGCCAACACCTGATGGCGGGCATATAGATCAAATCACGCAATTGGTTGATCAAATACGTAATAACCCGGATTCAAGACGCTTAATCGTGAGTGCATGGAATGTATCGGATATTCCCAAAATGAAATTACCGCCGTGCCATGCTTTGTTTCAATTTTATGTTGCCGATAACAAACTCAGTTGTCAGTTGTATCAACGAAGTGCAGATGTATTTTTGGGTGTGCCGTTTAATATTGCGTCGTACTCATTACTCACACACATGATGGCGCAAGTCACCGGCTTGCAAGTGGGTGACTTTGTGCACACCTTGGGTGATGCGCACTTGTATAACAACCATATGGATCAAGTACACCAGCAACTTCAACGCAAGCCAGGCACGTTGCCTATTTTGAAACTCAATCCCGAAATTAAGGATCTGTTTGCGTTTAAGTTTGAGGATATTGAGCTTGTGGGTTACGAAGCTGAGCCGAATATCCCGGCGCCCATTGCGGTTTAGCTGTTGCTTTAAGGTATGACTCAGGAAAAGAAAATCCGCGTTGGCATGATGCTGGCCATGGACAAAAACAAACTCATTGGTAAAGACAATGATATGCCGTGGCATATTCCAGGTGAGCAGGCATACTTTAAAGAAGTCACCATGGGTAAGCCGATTATCATGGGGCGCAAAACCTATGAGTCTATTGGTCGTCCACTACCGGGTAGGGCCAATATTGTGGTTACGCGCAACCCTAAATGGAGCGCTGATGGCGTGGTTGTGGTGGGCTCATTAAGCCAAGCTATCGATCTTGCAGCGCAGCTTGCAGGCACGGAAGTAGACGAAGTGATGATTATTGGCGGCGCAACCCTGTGTCGCGAAGCAATGCCCATCACCGAGCGCGTGTACTTGACCTATATTGATCATGCTTATGAAGGTGATACGTATTTTGATAGTTTTAATTGGTCAGATTGGCAAGAGCTTTCCAGACAAGATAACCAGCATGAGGGGTTGGCTTATTCCTATTATGTGTTGGAGCGTGCAGGGGCATAGTTACTTGCCGCTAAGGATTCAACGCCACCTGCGGCCATATCTTGAAGAAATTCTGAATTGGGCGCTACTTAACTGCTGCGGTCACCATAATTTCGACTTGAAAATCATTGGTGGCCAGACGCGCAGACTCAACTGCCGCACGGCACGGCGGGTTAGCGGTATCGACCCATGCATCCCAAACTGCATTCATCTCAGCAAAATCATCCATGCTAGTCAGCCAGATAGTAGCGCTTAGCATGCGTGATTTATCGCTGCCAGCTTCTGCAAGAAAGCCATCAATGGCACTGAGAATATCTTCGGTTTGTGCGGTAATGCTGCCGCCTTTCGCGCCTTGTGCTACTTGGCCAGCAAGATACACGGTATTACCATGTACCACGACTTGGCTCATACGTGCGTTGGAATGTAGACGGGTTATGCTCATCGTTGCCTCTGCGTATGTAAGTAGCCGTTAGTCTATACCAGGTACGGTTGTGGTGACACCGGTTTCCAATGCATAAGCAGCAAGCGACCCACCCCAAACACAGCCTCTGTCCATTGGTAGAACGTTAGAGACTCTGAATCCCGGGTGACTGCTCCAATGCCCAAACACAATGGTGGCATCGATGTGCTCGCGTTTGGGTACTGCATACCAGGGCATCAAAGTTTTGGGCGCTTTGTTGGGTGGCCCGTTAAAAGTGAAGTCAAGTCCTGCATCTTCGTTACAGTAGCGCATGCGCGTAAACGCGTTAATAGCAAACCGGCGGCGGCGATGCTTACCCAATTTTTTAGACCATTGCGCAGGCTTATTGCCATACATGCGTTCCAGAAAATCCACATAGTTGTCCGAGCGCAACACGGTTTCAAGTTCTGTCGCCATTGCTTTTGCTGTAGCTAAGTCCCACTTCGGGTGAATACCAGCATGCACCAGCACACAACGTATGCCTTCGCCGTGATGCAACAAAGGCAGGTGGCGCAACCAATCGGTTAATTCCGGGAGATCGTCTGCGGCAAGGATTTTTTTTAAGGTATCGCGGCCGCCCGGTTGGCGAATGCCGTGAATACAGGCCAGCAGATGCAAATCGTGATTACCTAGCACAGTGAGTGCGCTGCTACCCAGATTTTTAACATAGCGAAGCGTGGCTAACGACTGTGGTCCGCGATTAATGATATCGCCGACAAACCAGATTTTATCTGTTGCGGGATCGAAACGAATTTTATCCAGCAGTTTTTCAAGCGGTGCAAGGCAGCCATGCAAATCGCCGATGGCGTAGGTAGTCATCTTTACGCGTTAGCAATTAGTGCAGAGTATGCGGGGTCGATAATAGAAATTCTGCGATGGGGGCTTTAAATTCTTCGCCATCGTCAGTGACCATCAAATATGTACCACCCATAGTACCCATGGAGGTTTCTAATAATGTGCCACTGGTGTATTGAAAGCCTTCGCCGGGTCTTAAGTGCGGTTGCTCACCGACAACACCGTCGCCGTGCACTTCTTCGACCTTGCCGTTCGCATCGCGAATAACCCAATGTCGTGTGAGTAGTTTAGCCGCTACATCACCCACATTGCGAATGGTGATGGTGTAGGCGAACACGTAGCGATCGTTATCAGGCTCTGATTCTGATTCAACGTACACAGTATCGACATCCACCTGAATTGAATCACTCATATTTGACCCCATAAGGAAACTCCGCGAACTGAAGATAAACTTCTGATTTACGCGACTATGGTAGCATTTTCGCGAGTAATAAAAACTGATCTAGGCTCAACGTTTCAGCTCGTGCTTGAGGATCCAAACCGGCGGTTTGCAGCTGCTCAGCAGTGAGTATGGATTTTAAATTGTTGCGCAGCGTTTTGCGTTTATTGGCGAATGCTAGCCGCGTAGCGTCTGATAGTTTGGCAATGATCTTTGCATCGGGCGCACCCGCTATTGGTACTAAGCGCACCACGGCTGACTGCACTTTGGGTGGTGGATTAAATGATTCAGGCGGTACATCCAATAGCGACTCTATCTTGAAACAACTTTGCATCATGACGCTAAGCCGGCCAAATACGCGCGTTCCGGATTGCGCGCAGAGCCTGTCAACCACTTCTTTTTGCAGCATTGCGTGGATATCACGTATGTGCGTACGTTGTTCCAGCAGGTTCAGTAACAATGGCGTGCCGATGTTGTATGGTAAATTTCCAACCACGCGTATGGACTTGCCATCCGCCAGTTGTGGCCAATCCACTGTCAGTACGTCAGATTCGTGTACGGTTAAGTTTGTCAGATTTTTGCGTTGTAGTCTGGCCACTAAATCGCGGTCTATTTCTATCACGTGTAAGTGCTGAAGCCTGTCCAGTAACGGGAAGGTAATGGCGCCCAAACCCGGTCCGACTTCAACGACGTGGTCATCGCTATTAGGGTTGATATGGCCAATAATACGTTCAATCAGCGCCTGATCGTGCAGAAAATTCTGGCCGAAACGTTTTCGTGGTTGATGGCTCAAGATGGTGTTGCGGCCATTGTCGCAGCCATTTCAATTGCAGCGTGCAGACTGCCCGAATTAATATTGCCGGTAGCAGCTTTATCCAAAGCCGTTCCATGATCTACGCTGGTTCGAATAATCGGTAAGCCCAGTGTTACGTTTACTGCCTGACCAAAGCCAGCGTACTTTAATACGGGCAATCCTTGGTCGTGGTACATCGCCAATACAGCATCGGCATCGCTTAAATGATGTGGTGTAAATAATGTATCGGCGGGTAGGGGGCCGATTAACGATAGGCCTTGGTCTTTTAACTCATTCACCGTTGGGATAATAATGTCGATTTCTTCGGTGCCCAGATGCCCATCTTCTCCAGCATGCGGATTTAATCCGCACACCAAAATGGTCGGCTTGGCGATATGAAATTTTTGCACTAGTTCGTCGTGCAATACTGTTAACACCCGTACGAGTTGGTCTTTATTTATGGCGCTGGCCACTTGTGATAACGGCAAGTGCGTTGTGGCTAAAGCAACTCGAAAATTGCCGGCAGCCAGCAGCATGACCGGGTTAGCGCCCGATTTTTCTGCAAGGTACTCTGTATGGCCAGAGAACTTTACACCGGCATCATTAATGACACCTTTATGCAACGGCGCGGTGATCATCGCATCAAAGCGATTATGAGCGCAGCCGTCTGCGGCGATGTCCAGCGTTTGCAATACGTAAGCTGCGTTAGCCGGGTTTAATTTGCCAGCGATGACCGGTTCGGCAATGTGGCACGTTTCAATAAACAGCTCACCCGGAGCGCATGGAGATGCTGGTTGTGCATCGTCGAACGGCCGTAGGGTTAACGGTAAATTTAAGGCTTCAGCACGTTCTTTGAATACGTCAGGTGAACCGATGACAACGAGTTGATGTGGGTGTGCTTGCTGAGCTAGCTGCACGCATAAGTCCGGACCAATACCCGCTGGCTCGCCACTGGTTAACGCAAGGCGAAGCACCATCAGCCAGTACGAACTTCTATGAATGTTTCATCGCGCAGTTGGCGAATCCAGCGCTCAGTTTCTTGTTCCATGCGTCGTTGACGTAAGGTTTGCTCTGCCTGTTGCCGAACAACGGTGTCGCTGGTTTCTCGTTGACGTCGATCAAGTACTTGCAACAGATGCCAGCCGTATTGTGTGCGAAATGGCTGACTCAACTGACCCTTTTCCAATGTGGCTGCTACGTCTTCCATTTCTTGTGGCATTTGACCAGACGTGAACCACGGTAGCTCGCCACCGTTATTGGCGCTGTTTGGATCTTCACTGAATTCTGCCGCTAGTGCATCGAACGATTCGTTGTTGTTAATGCGTCGCCGGAGTTCAGCGAGTTGTTGATCGCCATCAGTGCCTGTTACAAAGATATGGCGCGCAAGGGTTTCATTTTGCACCTCTCGTGCGCTATCGCTTTTGTCCTCAAGCTTGATGATGTGAAAACCGTTGGGACTGCGGATAGGCTCGCTGATATCACCAATCTGCATGTTGGGCAGCTCCTTAGACACGAAGTCGGGTAGCTCCTGCAGCACACGCCAACCCAGATCACCGCCTTGCAGCGCGCGCGCGCCATCGGAGTTCGCTGCCGCAACTTGTGCAAAGTCATTGCCGCCGCGTAAACTGGCTAGCACTTTATTTGCTCTGGCAATGGCCGCATTGACTTCCGCTTGTGGTGCAGTCGATGGCACTGCGATCAAAATATGCAGCACCCTAAATCGATTGTTTTGGCCGCTTTTTTTGGATGCTGATATAAAGTCGTCAATTTCTTGAGAAGACACTTTAATGCGCGGTTGTACGTCGCGTTGAATCAATTGCGCCAATAGCAATTCGTGTTCAATACTTTTACGATAATAGTTGTAATCGAAACCTTGAGAACGTAGCGCATTACGAAACTGCTGCACTTCCATATTGTTTTGCGATGCGATGCGCTCTATTGCCTGATTTACCTGCGATGGGTCTATTGCTATGCCTAATCGAGCGGCCTGCTGACGCTGAATTTCCTGGTCTATCATGCGTTCCAGCACGCGTTCGAAAAACACTTGATCGTCTGGCAGGCTCTGACGATTTGTTTGTGCTTGCAACTTTAGAAAATCTGCTTCTTGTTGCAGTTCGCTGGCCAACACCACGCCTTCGTTAACAACGGCAGCGATTTCATCGAGCACGATGTCGGCGGCAAACGCAAAGCTTGTGCAGCACGTGATCAAGCTACTTAAAAGTAAGGTTCGTATTTTCATCGTTTGTAATCGTCCCGGTAACCCAGTATCGCATTTTCCAACAAGCCGCCGTAGTTTTGCCCTACCGGCGCCAACCCTTTTAACACCAATTGAAAATACAGATTGGTATCGTGACTTTCTCCATCATCTGCAATAAACCGTCGTGCGGCAAATCGAAAGGCCCAACAACAACTATTGTATTCCACACCCAGCAGCGATTCTAAACTGACATCTGAATCGAGCGAGTAGTTCCAACGGCTGGCGACCCGCCAACTATTACCGATTGGCCATAACATGGAAAAATCCAATTGTTCTGTTTCAGCCGAGCTGCCTGTGTTAACTGAGCGATGAGCGAAGTTCAAAATTCGGTTGTTAGTTGGTCGATAGCTTAGCAGTACCGATCCGCGCACGGTGGATTGATTATCCGGATTCCACTGCATTTGCCCACGTGCATACCAGTTGTTTGGTAGCTCAGCCGATACCTCACCGACAACGTCGGAGAAATCACGGGTTTGCACATCCGTGCCAGCTAGCGATACGCGTCGATCTTCGAAATACGTAATTTGCCCGATACTGGCACGAAACATTTCACGGCCATTTTCCCCATCGATAAAACGACTGGTTAAAGCGGCTGATAGCTGATCGGCATCGGCAACGCGGTCGGCGCCGGAGAATCGGTTCTCGCGAAACAGTTGCGAGATACTAAAGTCGAGTTCGCTACTATCAAACAACGGAATCTGACTTTGGTTCCGATATGGAACGCGCAGATAAAACAATCGTGGCTCCAACGTTTGAACGGAGCCTTTTTCATCGACTTTTCGATCGAAGAACAAGCCGGTGTCCAATGAAAACGTGGTTAAGTTTCGACTTTGCCGCGAGCTTTGACCTTCGGCTGCATTGTCCAACGAATAAGTGGAAAAGCGGTAGCTCGCCGAAGGGGTAAAGAACCACGCATTACCGGAGATCGGCAATTGCACTTTTGGCTGAATATCCAATCTGGATCCGTTGACTGAATTGGCTCGGTCAAAATACACAAGCTCTGCATCGGCGCTTGCACGAATTCCAAAGTCATCTTTCGGCGATTCCCAACGGGCGGTTAACTGTGGTAACCGTTGATAGGGGCGTGCATCTGCTGGAATACTTTCATCAACTGTTTGGTACGATTGTAAGCGTGCTAGTGCGGAGATTGAACCACGTTCATATCGTAAGTCTGCACGTCGATCTAAGTGCGTAATACTCGCCAACTGTAAGCTATCGCCTAAATCGGTGAAGTAATCGCCATCGGAGACGCGGCTGGCTGATATTTCTGAACGAACGTAGTTACCGAAGGTACCGTTGTGTCGAAGTTGTGTAAACGTTCGGGTTTCATCATCGCCACGAGTATCATTTAAGTACTCATGATCAAGAATCCAATTGCCTGTCTGGTTTAAATAGCGAACTTCGGTTTGCAACTGAGTACCGCGCTTACTGGTGAAACGCGGGGTGAATGTGGCATCCAGATTATGGCGAATATTCCAATACCATGGCACGTGCAACTCAATACCCGTGTTATCACCGCGTGCAATGATCGGGGCTAAAAACCCGGTTTTTCGTTTATCGCTTATTGGGAAGCTAAACGTTGGAATGGCCAGTAGTGGCACACCTTTAAAAATGAGTGCCAGATTTTTTGCTGTGCCAATGCCTTCGTCCGGATACAGTTTTAATGACTTGGCTCTGATGTACCAACTTTTATCGCCTGGTGGACACGATGAGTAGGTTGCACCATCTAATGTAAAGTTTCCCTCTACATCACGCTCCATGTTTTTTGCTGAACCGGTTGCACGCTTACCATTAACATCAAACTCATACTCTGAATCTTTTGCTGAAAATAAGTTGTCGTCCATGTCAAACACAGCACTGTTACTTTGCATGCGTATCCCTTCGCCCGTAAAACTGAGTTCGCCATCGATGGTGACCTCGGCAGTTTCAGGGTTGTATTGCGCGTCTTCGGCGTTCAGGATTCTGTTCTGATACGTGATGGACGTGTTGCCCAACATTGATACAACACCGTCTTCACTGATGACCTCATCTGCTTGCGCCAGAACCGGTTCATCGGAATCGGTGATAACGGCGCTGCCAGGCTCATACACGAATGCAGGAGCGGGGCATTGGAATGCCGCAACTTGACCGGGTAGCAGCCCCAGACTGACCAGCCCCATGGCTGTGAAACGAGAACGGATGATGTTGGATCCAAAAGAGATTTACCGTACCAGAATAATAGACCGCTTTTGTTTTAAACTAAAGCTCTAGCCTCAGTCTTAACCCTATATGAACGACGTAGCTGATCTGCCGAAACAAAGCGATACAAAAGCCCCGGGTATACACCCCAGCTGGAAACCGCTGTTGGACCAGCAATTTTCAATGGATTATATGGCCGAATTACGTGCGTATTTGGCTGAGCGTAAGAAAAAGCGGGCAGTGGTCTATCCCCATTCAAGTCAGTGGTTTAACGCGTTTGCATTGTGTCCGTTGGATGACGTTAAAGTGGTTATTCTGGGTCAGGACCCGTACCACGGTCCGGGTCAGGCACATGGCTTGAGTTTTTCGGTGCCCAGCGGGGTTCCCGTGCCACCATCGCTGCTCAATATTTATAAAGAAATCGATGCTGATTTAGCTGCCACTGAGCAACCGCTTGCCAAACTTCGCAAGGGTTGTTTGGCACCGTGGGCAACTCAAGGTGTGTTTCTTTTAAACAGTGTGTTGACAGTCGAGCAAGGTCAGGCGGCGGCTCATCAGGGGCGGGGTTGGGAAACCTTTACCGACAGCGTAGTTCAACATTTAAGCGACGAGCGCGAAAATCTGGTTTTCATGCTGTGGGGCAGCTATGCTCAAAAGAAAGGTCAAGTTATCGATGCGAGCAAGCATCTGGTCTTAAAGTCGCCACATCCATCACCACTTTCAGCGCATCGGGGTTTTCTAGGTTGCCGGCATTTTTCAAAAGCAAACGCGTATTTGCAGGAGCACGGCAAGCATGAGATCGATTGGTTCCACGTGTCCTGAGTTACCCTCTAATAAATTGCTCTGTGCAAGCGGTATTGTTTGGCTTCTATTCAGCGTGTTTTACAGTGCCAATGTGCTTGCATCCGACGCGTTCCTGAGCCGCCAAGCGGTACGCGATTACATTGACAAAATTAGCCAGGAACATGATCTCAATCCGGTGGCCGTAACCCAATTGTTTGCCGAAGCAAAACCGCAGCAATCGGTGTTGGATGCTATTTCCAAACCGGCCGAGCGAGTACTTACCTGGGCGCAATATCGCCCAATATTTATAAAGCAAAAGCGTATCGATGCCGGTGTGGCGTTTATGCAGCAGCATGCCAGTGATCTCCAACGCGCTGAAGACACCTATGGTGTGCCAGCAAACATCATCGCCGCCATTATTGGTGTTGAGACGTTTTACGGCAAAATCACCGGCAAGCATCCCGTGCTGGATTCGGTTGCCACGCTCGCGTTTGATTACCCGAAGCGGGCCACTTTCTTCAAACGTGAGCTAACGGAGTATTTGGTATTGGCCAGGGCAGAAGGTTGGGACGCGGGCACAATCAAAGGCAGTTATGCCGGTGCGATGGGCTGGCCACAGTTTATTTCAAGCAGTTACCGCCAATATGCTGTCGACTTTGACGGTGATGGGCAGCGCGATCTTTTTAACAGCGTGCCTGATGTGATTGGTTCGGTTGCTAATTATCTTGCGGTGCACGGCTGGCAATCCGAAGCACCGATCGCACGCGAAATATTACCAAGTGACCTAAACGCAAAAAAAAGAACGGCGCTTAACTCATTGATTCGAAAATCCCTGAAACCCGCTATCGCGCCGGAAACACTGGAAAATATAGGCATTGAGGTGGCTGGAGACCAGTTGGTCAGAGTCATGCAATTTGCAGGATCGGGTGGCGAAGAGCTGTGGGTGGGCTATAAAAACTTCTATGTTATTACTCGATACAACCATAGTGCCCTCTATGCGCTCGCTGTTTACCAACTCAGTGAGGAATTGGCCGGTTCAATTCAATAGCGCTTGGTTCAAATTACCCGCAACAGCGATACTGTCGCTGGTGCTCATGAGTGCCTGTGCATCAGGCGATCAGCCCGATGGTCCCGGTAGTCGTTTCGGTGTGTATAAAAAAGTAGAAACGGTACGGAATCTGCCGAAATCGCGTACCGGCAACATGCCGCAGTACACCGTGTTCGGTAAGCAATACAAAGTCATGGACTCGGCCGAAGGCTTCGCTGAAGAAGGGATAGCATCGTGGTACGGGTCTAAGTTTCACGGTCGTAAAACCTCGAGCGGTGAGGTGTACGACATGTACGCGATGACTGCTGCTCACAAGCACCTACCGCTACCAACATTTGTGCGTGTCACTGATGTGGATAGTGGTCGTGAAATCGTGGTTAAGGTTAACGATCGCGGTCCGTTTGTCGGTGATCGAATCATTGATCTATCGTTTGCCGCAGCTAAAGCCATGAACATGACCGAGCGCGGCACTGCCAACGTCCGGATCGTGGCGCTGTCCAGTCATTTACCGGGCCCGGCCGCGGAACCGCAAATGGCTGCAGCGCTAGCGCCGGAAATAGTGCAACCCACACTGGCGGCTGTACCCAAAAAACTGCCGGTAACGCCAATTCGGGTTAAAGATCTGCCGGCGGCGTCTATTGGTGAACCAACGCAAGCACTCACCGAGATAAAAAAGCCGTTAGCTGGTCCAGCGCCATCGTTGGCGGCTGCGCGTCAACAAAACCAGACCACGATTGTTGTGCCAGCATCTGCATCGGCTGAGCCAGTACAGGGTTTACCCGAGACAGTACCAACGCAAAGTTTGGTTATCCAGTTAGGCGCGTTTAAGGAAGTCGCTAATGCACAACAGATGGTGACCAACGTATCGCAACAACTTGGAAAACCGGCTTACATTGAACAAGATCTGGACAACGCACTGTATCGGGTCAAAATGGGACCATTTCAGCAAGGCGAAGTACTACAACGAACGCTTGATGAACTGACCAATGTCGGTATTGAAGGTTATCCGGTCACTACTGATATACGCTAGGTTAGTTTCCTGCCGTCAAATCAATTACACTAGTAGCGCGATGTCTACGTTGCTGTGTTAACCCTTGTTCTAGTTAAACATTACCACTCAGAAACGATGTATTTAGCCAAATTTAGCTCGAAATTATCTTCTGTCATGTTTGTCGGCGCGGTATTGATTGTTGGTCTGCTGCAATCGTCCAATGTGTTTGCAGCACCGTTACCAGCGCCTCCGCAACTATCAGCCAACAGTTATCTACTGATTGATAACATCAGCGGCGAAGTGCTTGCGGCCAAAAATCCGGATAAACGCATTGAGCCAGCCAGCTTAACGAAGCTGATGACGGCCTACTTGGTGGCCAGTGAATTGGAACGCGGCACCATGAGTAAGTCAGACCTTGCGATTATCAGTGACTACGCGCAGTCACAACCCGGCTCACGTATGTTTATTGAAGCAGGTAAAACAGTGTCCATTGGCGAATTGCTGCGCGGCTTGATCATTCAGTCGGGTAATGATGCCAGTGTCGCGTTAGCAGAACATGTTGCGGCCAGTGAACAAGGCTTTGTGTCCATGATGAATCGCATGGCCGACACCTTGGGTATGAGCGGGACCAATTTTGCAAATGCGTCCGGATTACCACATCCTGACCATTACACCACGGCGAACGATCTAGCCATTATTGCGCGCAGCATGATCAGGGATTTTCCTGAACACTATCGCCTGTACTCGGAAAAGTCTTATACCTATAACGAGATAAAGCAGAACAATCGCAATAAACTGCTGTGGCGTGATGCCACTGTTGATGGCATGAAAACCGGGCATACCGAAGCTGCCGGTTATTGTCTTGTTGCGTCCGCAGTTCGCGACGGTATGCGCTTAACCAGTATTGTGTTGGGCACCGCAAGCGATAAAACCCGTATGGCGGAAACGCAACGCTTGCTTAACTACGGGTTTCGTTTTTTCAGAACTGAGCGTATTTACGAAGCAGGTGAAGTGATCAGCGAAGCGCCCATCTGGATGGGTGAATCGGAAAGTATCGCACTGGGTGTTGCAGAAGATCTATACGTAACCTTACCAAGAGATGCGTTTGAGTCGTTGCACAGTCAAATCGAACTTAGCGGGTACATTAAGGCGCCCACCCGAATCGGTCAGGAGCTGGGTCGCTCTGTGTTAACTGCCGATAACAAAGTGATCGGTGAAGTGCCATTGCTGGCTTTGCAAAAAGTCAACGAAGGCGGTTTGTTGCGTCGCATGAAGCACTCGATCATGCGCTACTTTCAATAACGCTTGTGGCTACCACCAACTTAGACGGTGAATCGTCATTAATTGAATTTCCGGCGGCGATTTCGATCAAGGCCATGGGGTTGAATGAACCGGATTTTGAAGACCTGATCGTATCGATCGTGCAATCGTTTATTGAACCGTCAAAACCCGATAAAGTCGTTAGCTCTGTAAGCAGTCAGGAAAAGTACCGTTCCGTGCGGGTGCATTTTACGGCTTCCAATCATGCTCAGCTCGAATCCATTTATGTTGCGTTAAGAGCAGAGCCCCGCGTGAAGTTCACCCTCTGAATATCGAGCATCTGGGGCTTCGACCCTACGTGGATGTCTGGCAGGAGATGCGAGCGTTTACCGATGCGCGTGATCCAAATACCGCTGATACCTTGTGGGCTGTTGAGCATCCACCTGTGTACACATTGGGGCAGGCCGGTAAACGCGAGCATCTGTTAAATCCGGGTGTTATTCCCATTGTAGAAACCGATCGTGGCGGGCAGGTGACTTATCATGGTCCGGGACAATTGGTGGTGTATACCTTAATTGATTTGCGCAGGGCCAAGATAGGTATCAGGGAGTTGGTCATCAAAATTGAGAACGCCATTATCGGCTCTTTGCAAGAGTTTGGGATTGAGGCTCAAGGCCGGCGGGACGCACCGGGGGTTTATGTTGATGAGCAAAAAATCGCAGCGCTTGGACTTCGGGTGCGCAAAGGCTGCGCTTATCATGGTTTGTCGTTGAACGTTGATATGGATTTAACCCCGTTTCTTGGGATAAATCCGTGCGGCTATGCCGATTTAAGCGTTACCAGCATGCGGAAGCTGGGGGTTACGGCGCCTAAAGACCTTGTTTTAGCGCACTTGTTGCATACATTATCCAGTCATCTGTCCTCAACTGATAAACTTACCTGATGGATTATAAAGCCCCGTCTAGAAACGACCCGGAAGGCCACCAGCGTGGTGCGGACAAACTGGCTCGCATTCCCATTAAAGTCGCAGCTCAGGAAATAACCTTGAAAAAGCCTGACTGGATTCGTACGCGTGTTAGTAACGATCCCAGAGTCACGGAAATTAAGCGCATGATGCGTGAACTTAATTTATCGTCGGTGTGTGAGGAAGCCAGCTGCCCGAATTTAGGCGAGTGTTTCAGTCATGGTACAGCGACCTTCATGATTATGGGTGACATCTGCACGCGTCGCTGCCCATTTTGCGATGTTGCACACGGCAGGCCGAATCCGCTCGATCCGGATGAGCCGAAGAATTTAGCGAAAGCCATTTCGCAACTGAATCTGAATTATGTTGTTATAACATCCGTTGATCGCGACGATTTACGCGATGGTGGTGCAAGCCATTTTGATGCGTGCATAAAGGCTGTTCGCGAAGCATCTCCGGGGATTCAAATAGAAGTACTGGTGCCTGATTATCGTGGTCGTATGGATAAAGCCTTGGAAGCCATGGCCTCTAATCCACCCGACGTGTTCAACCATAACCTTGAAACTGTGCCCCGTTTATATAAGCAATGCCGCCCGGGATCAGACTATCAGTACTCGTTAAATCTGTTGAAAAATCACAAGGCGCGGTTCCCGCATGTGCCAACAAAGTCTGGTCTGATGTTGGGACTGGGGGAAACCCTTGAAGAAGTAGAAGCGGTAATGCGGGATATGCGTGAGCATAACGTGGACATGCTAACGCTGGGGCAATATCTGCAGCCCAGTCAATCCCATTTGCCAGTTGCTCGTTTTGTTCATCCTACCGAATTCGATGCCCTGGCAGAACTTGGCGAAAGCTTGGGATTTTCCCACGTAGCAAGCGGGCCCATGGTGCGTTCGTCCTACCATGCTGACCGCCAGGCGGCGGCCGCGCAAAAAACGGGTAGTTAGTCCGGCTTTGGCACGAATGGAGATACCCTGTGGGTGTCTGTTTCAAGCCGGACCGCACACACTGTGACTCAAGCAAGTCGTGGCTTCAACCCGCGCTAGGCAGCTTTGAGCAAGACGTTCGCTTTTGACGTCCCGGACGCTGAAAAACCAGCGGCTATTCACATAAAAATCCAATGTATTAATCCATTCTCGGCTGTGCGCCTGCTCAAGGATCATCGAATTAACCGTAGATTCAGGTGCACGGTTGCGCGATTGTGCCGATAAATAGGTCGTAGAACACACTAATTTCCAGCGTTCATGACGGCATTAAAAAAGCTCTTACAAACCAAACTTAATTTTGGGCCCACTCAGCGTAATAGCGAGATTGATCGCATTCTTTGCCAGATCGTTTTACAACAGACGCTGCCAACGTTAGCTTTGAGTGCGGCAGCGTTATTACTCGCATTCTGGTTACTGCATTCGCATGTTAAAGCGGATAATTTTGAGTTGTGGCTTGTTGCTGGTGCCAGTGTTGTTAGTGTGCGCTGCGTGTATTGGTTACTGAGTACCAAACAATCCAACAAAGACTATCAGCGGTCAATAAATACCTACAACATTCACACCGCATTAATGGGCATGGTGTGGGGTGCATTGAGTTTGTTCTGGACGTCAGATCAAATTATCTCTGTGCAATTGATGTTGCTGTTATTCCCTGTTGGTATGTGCGCCGCGTCCGTATTGTCTTATGGTTCTTGGTTGCCAACCTATGCATTTTTTTGTATTCCGTGTTTGTTTCCGTTCATGTACATGATGCTGATGTCCGGCGATCCCTTGGTGCAGAGTTTAATATCGCCTTTGATATTGCTGAGCACTGGTCAAGCCTTGTTAGTGAGACAACACGTACGCCGTATTGTCGATTCGGAAAAGTTGAAATTCGATAACATGAGTTTGGTGGCTGATTTGTCAGAGCAAAACGAGAAACTAACGCAAACTCGCGATGCCGCATTTGCCGCGAATCGTGCAAAATCGGAATTATTGGCACGTATGAGTCATGAAATGCGTACGCCAATGAACGGTGTATTGGGTACCGCTGACTTGTTGGGGCATACTCAACTTAACGATATGCAATCCAAGTACATTCGCACTATTCAAAAATCGGGTGAATTATTGTTAGTTCTGATTAACGATGTATTGGATATGGCAAAAATTGAATCCGGTAGTTTTGAACTCGACCCACATGATTATGAGCTGCATGAAGTGGTTAACTCGGTTGTTGATAACCTTCAGGCAGTTGCGGATGAAAAGGGTATTGCGCTTAACTGTACTGTAGAGCCAACCGTGCCTCGGTATTTACATGGCGACTCACATCGACTGCAGCAAATGTTACTTAACCTTGTGGGCAATGCAGTGAAGTTCACTGAGCAGGGCGAAGTGGAACTGCGCATCTCGATACCTGAGGCTAGCGCAAACGCGACGTTTATGCGTATCGATGTACGTGACAGCGGTATAGGTATCGAGCCACATAGATTGGATGCCATCTTTGATGCGTTTCAACAAGCAGATGGTTCAGTCACTCGTCGCTTTGGTGGTACCGGGCTTGGACTCTCAATAGCCCGCGATATTGCACAGTTGATGGGAGGAGATGTTGAAGTCAGTAGTAAACCCGGGCAGGGATCAACATTCAGTATTATGTTCCCGCTAACTGAGGCGCAAACACAAGCCAGCCAGCCAGCTGATCAACCTGTGCACTCGGTCGTCCACGATGTAGCGGATCAAACCGGTTCTATGATCAGGATGGAGCAACCAGATAATAATGTACATGAACAGACAAACGCATCGTTTCCGCTTTTTACTGATTGTCATTTGCTGGTTGCGGAAGATAACCCGGTTAACCAAATGCTGGTAGAAGCAATACTGGAATCCTTAGGTGTTGCGTTTGTTATTGTTGCGAATGGGCAGGAGGCGCTCGATGCCATGGCCGCACAGCGCTTCGATTTAGTGCTGATGGATTGTCAGATGCCGGTTGTTGACGGATTAAGCTCAACCTCGATTGCGCGAGCACGAGGTGATAAATTACCCATCATAGCAGTGACGGCGAATGCGATGACAGGCGATCGCGAGCGTTGTCTGGAAGCCGGCATGGATGACTACTTAAGCAAACCTTTTAAAACCGAGGATATTGTGCGGTTGCTGGAAATTTGGGGGCCGTCGGCCCAGCAGCACAGCAAGGCTGCTTAACAATTTCGGCTTAGCAATTTCGGCTTGAAAACGGCTTACAGTTTGTCTGCCATCAAATCCCGCAGTAACTTGATACGTTTTTTGTTTGCGCCTAAATCTTTAATGCCTAGTCTTGATGCGCTTCGTACATGAAGCTTATTCGAGGAATCATCCAGCAAGAATTCAACGTCGTCTATATAACCCATGATTGCGGTTTTAAATGTGGCGTGTAAGTACATCGGCGTTTGAGAAACAATGTTCGCTTTCGTTTCTGATTGCAAGATAGCTGCAGCAGTTGCGATAGCCTGTTGCCGCTCTCCGTTGAAGCTTATTGGTTCAACGCGATTTTCTGAGTTCTTATCTATCGATGAATGGCAATTTTCTTTATAAGCGCAGTCGTTCAATGTGGCGGTATCGGCATCGAACCCTGTGGCAACTTTGTTTTTAGATACTATGCCGATGGCAAGCCGAATGCACCCATACAAAATAACAACGGCAATCAGTAAATAGAACAGCGAATTGATAGTCATTCTGCGTTTTGGCTTTAAGGTGAGAGTCGGCTGATGGTCCATTGCTGATCTTGGTCGGATGCTGCGTTGTTATCTTTTAGGTAGACAAATCGATCGTGCAAACGATCTGCACGGCCTTGCCAAAATTCTATCCGGTGTGGATGCAATTGGTAGCCGCCCCAAACTGCCGGACGCGGTACGTTCCCATCGGGGTATTGCTGGTGTAACGCTTGCACTTTGTTTTCCAGCACTTGTCGGTTTTCAACAGGTGCCGATTGTATCGATGCCGCGGCACTGAATCGACTGCCTTCGGGTCGTGAGTGAAAATACTCGTCTGCATTATTGGCAGGTAAACGCGTAACGTTGCCTTCAATGCGCACCTGGCGTTCCAGTTCGCGCCAGTAAAATAACAGGCTGGCTTGCGGATTGTCTTCAAGCTCTTTGCCCTTGTTACTCTCTTGGTACGTGTACCAAACAAAGCCGGATTCGTCGGCTTGCTTGAGTAATACCATGCGCACGTGTGGTTGACCTTGTGCATCGCTGGTAGCCACCGCCATAGCAGACGCATCAATGAGTTTGGCGTCGCGGGCTTGTTTCATCCATACCTTAAACTGCTCGAACGGGCGCTCGGACAAGTCGTCGCGTCGCAGCGTGTTCGCCTCATAATCTCGGCGTTCTTCGATTAGGTCGTCGTTGCTCATACTCATAGTATACGGACTTGTTTGATTTCCTGCTAAAATTCTGCCGTGTTCAGCAGGAGTTAGACTATGCCTTCTTTTGATGTTGTATCTGAAGTCGATCAGCATGAACTGAGTAATGCGATTGACCAGGCGCACCGGGAAATTATCAACCGCTTTGACTTTAAAGGCACTTCGGCCGATGTCAAATTAGTGGATGAAACGGTCGTTTTCACAGCCGACAGCGATTTTCAAATCCAGCAAATGCACCCCATTTTGTATCAAAAACTAACGGCTCGCAAAATCGATGTAGAGTGTTTGGAAGCGGGTAAGGTTGAAACCTCGGGTAAAGGCGTAAAGCAAAACGTGAAGGTCAGGGCGGGTATCGATCAGGTCACAGCGAAAAAAGCGATAGCAAAAATAAAAGAATCAAAACTGAAAGTACAAGCACAGATACAAGGTGATCAACTGCGTATCAACGGTAAAAAGCGCGATGACTTGCAAGCCACGATGAAGCTACTTGAAAAAGCGGAGTTAGGTTTGCCGTTTCAGTTTCAAAACTTTCGCGATTAAATGCGCTCGCGATTAGTGCCTATAAACCAACGTGGTAAATATCGAAGCGCGTGTTGGCAGAGCTTACACTGGTGAGCTGTCCCGACCACTCGTCAGTACCGGTTAATGGCTCCGCATTTTTTGGCCGCTTAACCACCACTCGGTACCGTGCGTGGTCTAACGCGCTATGCAGTAGTTGATGATTATTAGTATCTGGTCCGATCAATTCATGCAGCATTTGCATTTCTTTTTTTACTAAAGCCTGTTTTCGTCGCGCCGGATACATGGGGTCCAAAAATACGATATCCGCTGCGTGGTCGGTGTAGGCGACTAAGTATTCTGATGCATTCACATGCTTAACACTGAGCAACTTAGCCGTCGGTTGGTAGTCGCCATGTGCCAGTGCCTTTTCGATTGCAAAGTCGAGTAAGGTGCTGAGCACAGATGATTGCTCTAGCAGTGTTACGTTACAACCTAATCGTGCCATCAACCACGCATCCTGACCTAGACCTGCGGTACCATCAATCACAGTGGGCGGATTCTTACGGCGTTTTTGAAACGCTTTAATCCCAAGCGCTTTAGCCAGAGGTTGTTGCAATATATTATGTTCATTGGAACGACGCTGGGCTTTGCTGTTGATAAAATCGACCGTTATAGCCAATCCGTCTGGTCGCACAATGCGTACATGGTTTGCGTCCAGTTGCAATTGCCAGTGGTCTTCGAAACACTCAGTTGCGGGCATGGTCGCGGGCATGACAGGCAAACCGATTTTGTTGGCCAGCTGTTGCGCCGCGGGTAGATGCTGCTTATCGACGACGGTTACAACCAGTGAGGGAGGTGTCCAACTCATGCAAGGATCAATACACACTATGCAAACAGAGCTCACAGTATAAATGGAAGCAGATTCACGACGGCTTCATTTGCGCGTTTTTGCCAAAATCATGATTGGCATAGCGTTTTTCGTGGCCATGTATGTGGTGTTGGCCATGGTGTTTGGCACTAACACTGGTGGGCGGAAGCTATCGAGCCAGCTGGTTGATTTGTCTCAAATTCAACCCGGTGGGTTTGAAATGGTGCTGTGGGAGGGTCGTCCGGTTATGGTGTATCGGCGCACCAATGCCGATATTGCCTTACTCGAGTTGCCAAACCCGGAACTATTAGACCCCGACTCCAACGCGTCGCGACAACCTAACTGGGCTAACAATGCGTACCGTTCGCGCCAACCTGAGTGGTTCGTCGCGATCGGCGTTGGGCTCGATTTTAGTTGCCCGATAAAACTGGTTAATAATGGGTTTGCAGATGAATGCCGTGGTTCGAAATACGACTTTGCAGGTCGGGTTTATCGACAACAATATGCCGATGAGAATCTGATC
Source organism: uncultured Granulosicoccaceae bacterium (assembly GCA_964390335.1). GTDB lineage: Bacteria > Pseudomonadota > Gammaproteobacteria > Granulosicoccales > Granulosicoccaceae > Granulosicoccus. The sequence goes on from CAYMHU010000015.1 coordinate 67,554, forward strand.
GTGCCTGTTTACACCATTACGGGTAAGTCGTTGCTGCTGGGCAGCTAGTTCGAGCTGAGTGGTCGTCCACTGACCAATTTTTGTCAGTAGTGAGGAGGCACTTCATCCGCCGCGTTGGGTCTGGGCCCGTCTTCTACACCCGAATCCAGTTTTGTTTCTAATTGATCAACCGTCTTACGTAACTGCTCAATATCGCGGTATTGGCGCAAAACCACCTCATTAAGTTGTTGTAACGAGACCTCAAGGTCCATGATCTTGATTTCAAGATTCTCGATCTGAGTCGCTTGATCGGTGGATTTAGTCATTGCGTCGTGTAGAAGCCTAAGCGTAGAGGCCCTCATTATGCTAAATTTTCGCACTGGAAACCGCAGGAATGCTAATTCGTGTCACTGACCTCCGAAGATGTAAAACAAATCGCTCATTTGGCCCGTTTGGGCGTAGATGAAACCGCGCTCGATCCCTTGGCGGAAGATCTTTCAACTGTGCTGAATTTGGTCGAGCAGCTGAATGCCGTCGACACCACCGGTGTGGAGCCGCTAGCTCATCCGGGTAATGCCAGCCTCAGGCTGCGCGCCGATGAAGTGTCTGAGGATAATCTACGTGATGAGCTGCAAGCGCCAGCGCCTGAATTGGCTCAAGGTTATTTTCTGGTTCCACGCGTCATTGAATAACACGGTTGTTCAACCGCTCAACTCATTGCCTCTAAACGGTTATTACCAACACTATGTATGAAAAAACGCTTGCAGAGCAATCGGCAAAGCTTGCATCGGGTGAGTGTTCCAGCGTAGAGCTCACAGAGCATTACCTGGAACGTATTGCGCGATTTAATCCAGACCTTAATGCGTTGATCAGCGTTGATGCGGATGCCGCGCGTGCGGCTGCAACAGCTGCAGATGAAAAACGCGCAGCAGGTAACGATAATCCATTGCTGGGTATACCGCTGGTTCATAAAGATATTTTTTGTGTAAAGGGCGGTAGAACCACATGCGGTTCGCGCATGTTAGAGCACTTCGAATCACCGTACAGCGCAACCGTCGTTACGCGCTTAAGTGATGCAGGCATGGTAAACCTGGGTAAAGCCAACATGGATGAATTCGCTATGGGTTCATCGAACGAGAACAGTTACTTTGGTGGAGTTAAAAATCCCTGGAACAGCAACTGTGTACCGGGTGGTTCATCGGGTGGTAGCGCGGCATTAGTTGCGGCGCGTCTGGCGCCGATGGCAACCGGTACTGATACCGGCGGGTCTATTCGCCAGCCAGCGGCATTTTGCGGTATCACTGGTATCAAGCCAACTTACGGTCGAGTCTCAAGATACGGCATGATCGCGTTTGCATCCAGTCTTGATCAAGCTGGGCCGTTGGCAATCAGTGCTGAAGATTGCGCACTCACATTGCAAGCCATGGCGGGTGTCGATGATCGTGACAGTACCAGCTCAGGTGTTGCCGTTCCCGATTACCTTGCAACGCTTGGCGATGGTGTTAAAGGATTGAAAATAGGCGTGCCCGAAGAGTATTTCTCTGATGGGCTTGATGATGCCGTGGCTGCTGCAGTGCAATCGGGGCTTAAAGAGTATGAGAAATTAGGTGCAGCGCTGGTACCGGTGTCTTTGCCGAATCAGGGGTTATGCATCCCTGCTTACTATGTGGTGGCGCCAGCGGAAGCCTCCAGTAACTTGTCTCGATTCGATGGTGTGCGGTTTGGGTATCGTTGTGAGAACCCCACCGAAATTAACGATCTATACACCCGTTCTCGCGGCGAAGGCTTTGGTGCCGAAGTAAAACGACGCATTCTTATTGGTACTTATGCGCTGTCCGCAGGGTACTACGATGCGTATTACTTAAAAGCGCAGCAAGTGCGCCGCATGATCAGCGATGACTTCGATAATGCGTTTGCCGAGGTTGATGTGATTGCCGGACCAACCACGCCGAGTGTGGCGTTTGCAGCAGGCGCCAAGTCGGACGATCCAGTATCGATGTACCTCAATGACCTGTATACCGTGTCTGCCAATTTATGCGGCTTGCCGGCTATCTCCATGCCATGCGGCGATGTGAATGGGTTGCCTATTGGCTTGCAGCTGATTGGTAAACACTTCGACGAAGCTCGTTTGTTAAGCGCGGCGCATAGTTTCCAACAATCCACCGACTGGCATACTCGTATGCCGGCAGGCTTTGAGTGAGATCAATATGTCCTGGGAAACTGTAATAGGGCTTGAAATTCATGCGCAACTGGCCACGCGCAGTAAAATTTTCTCCGGTGCTTCAACCGCATTTGGCGCAGAGCCGAATACACAAGCTTGTGCCGTCGATTTAGGTTTGCCGGGCGTATTGCCGGTTGTGAACACCGATGTTGTTCGCATGGCAGTACGTTTCGCATTGGCAACCGATGCAGATATTACAAAGCGTTCGCAATTTGCGCGTAAAAATTATTTCTATCCCGACTTACCTAAGGGTTATCAGATCTCGCAAATGGCTTTACCCATTGTGGGTGAAGGAGCGGTTACCGTTACGCTTACTGATGGTTCTGAAAAAACCATTAATATTACGCGCGCTCATTTGGAAGAGGATGCCGGTAAATCGGTACACGATTTAATCGACGGTCGTACGGCAATTGACTTAAACCGAGCGGGGACACCATTACTTGAGATTGTTTCCGAACCGGATATGCGTTCTGCGCAAGAAGCCGTGGCTTATGCCAAACAGATTCACGCGCTGGTTCGTTACATCGATATTTGTGACGGCAACATGCAGGAGGGTTCGTTCCGCTGTGATGCTAACGTATCGGTTCGCCCCAGTGGTCAAAGTGAGTTTGGAACCCGTGCTGAAATAAAAAATCTGAACTCGTTTCGATTTTTAGAACGTGCAATCGACTTCGAAGTGGAACGACAAATTGACCTCTTGGAAAGTGGTCAGGCGGTTGTGCAGGAAACCAGACTGTACGATGCCGATAAAGATGAAACCCGGTCCATGCGTTCTAAAGAAGAAGCCAACGACTATCGGTACTTTCCCGACCCCGACTTGCCACCATTAGTGATTGATGATGCGTTTATAGAGCAAGTGCATGCTGCCATGCCCGAATTGCCCAAGTTGCGTCGCGCGCGGTTTATCAATGAGCTTGAATTGACGCCTGCCGATGCTGATGCACTGTTATCTGATCGGGTCACAGCAACCTATTTTGAAACCGTTATCAAAGATCAGAAATTTGCGCCAAAGCTTGCGGCTAACTGGATTGTGAGTGAATTGTTTGGGCGTTTGAACAAGGAAAATATGGGGATTGAGGATTCGCCAGTGCAGGCCGAACGCTTGCAAGGTTTGTTGGCCCGCATTGAAGATGGCACGATCTCAGGGAAAATTGGCAAACAAGTCTTTGATGAGATGTGGTCATCTGATTTAGATGCTGATCAAATTATTGATAAGAAAGGTTTAAAACAAATTACAGACTCATCTGCTATAGAAGCCATGATAGATGAAGTGATTGCTGCCAATCCGTCGCAGGTAGCAGAGTACAAAGCGGGTAAAGAGAAGTTGCTGTCGTTTTTTGTGGGCGCGGTGATGAAAGCGTCAAAAGGCAAGGCCAATCCGGGTCAATTAAATCAAATTTTGCGGGATAAACTAAAATGAAAACTGAATTAAACTCACGACGTCGATTGCTTAAGTCGGCACTGGCAGGTTCGGTTGTTTTACTGGCGTCGGCTTGCGATAGCTTACCCAGATTGCCTCGGGCGAATGCGACAAGTAATACTGATGGATCCGAACTTGCGATCAGGGTTTATCAAGCACTCAGAAATTCGCCATTTACCAATCAGCTTAGCCTGAGAGTTGAAACCAGCGGAGAATCAGAAGTCATTGTGCGTGGCTTTGTGCCCAATAAGTCGGATATTAACAATGTAGATTTAGTTGCCAACCAGGTAGAAGGTGTTTCACACGCCATTATTATGGTTGAGCATCAAGAATAAGTTAGTGTCCACTCCAGCAGATGCGATAGCACATGTGCTGGTCATATTAGGTCGGTATGGTAAGTGGGTGTTACCGACGGGTCTGCTGGCAGCGTTGCTATTACCCAATGCAGCGCTAGCCATTCAATCAGCAATAGCGCCGTTGTTGGCTGTATTGCTGGTGATTTCGTTTTTACAAATTAATCTACAAGATACTATCGGGTTTGTGCAATCGTTTCGGCCGTTGTTGTTGTACGCGCTACTGATGCAGTTACTGCTGCCACTCCTGTTGTATTTTGGTCTTGATTCTCTCCGTGTGCCGCGAGAGTGGCTAGTACCAACTGTACTGGTTGCGGCCGCATCTTGTATCGCCGGTGGCCCCAGTCTGGTGATTATGCTGCGGGGTAATGGAGCGCAAGCTATTCGCTTATTGCTTGTGTCAACTCTATCGTTGCCGATCACCTCATTTCCAGTCCTTGCTCTCCTGCAGCTGCATGCCTCTTTACCAATGTTGTTGCGCACTGTTGGGGTGCTGTTTGCGGTCGTGTTGGGCGCGTATGTGGTTGCTAGATTATTACGACGCTACTGGCTTGGCCCTTTAAACAACATGCAAAAGGCGCGATTAGACGGATTGTCTGCGTTTGTATTAGCGTTTTTGGTCATTGGATTGATGGCTGCAATGCATACGGCTTGGGACAATCCCATGCTGATATTGAAAACGCTGCTGATTGCCACTGTCGTGAATTTCGGGTTGCAGTGTGTTGGTGTTTTGTTGAATCGCGTGCTCGGCATGCAACTGCCCACCACCCTTGGGGTTATGACCGGTAACCGGGCCGTGGCCATTTTTTTAACAGCGTTGCCGGTCAACGTTTACCAACCGTATTTGCTGTTTATTGCGTGTTACCAAATACCCATGTACCTAACGCCATTGCTTGGCCAATTTATCTATAAAAATTTTGCGAATGAATCATCCAGATAGTCGAAATCGTTTTTTAATTGAGTCGTGCGATGTACGAGGCCAGCTCGTGCGATTGAACCAATGCTGGAAAGATGCGCGTGCACGTACTCAATACCCAGACAAAGTACAGCAAGTGCTAGGCGAAGCGTTTGCGGCAACCGCGTTATTGGCGGGCACCATTAAATACGATGGCAAATTAACCTTACAAGTTCGAGGGTCGGGCGATATCCATTTGCTGGTTGTGCAAATTACCAGTGATGGGCGTATGCGCGGACTGGCACGCTGGAATCGAGAGCCTGCCGATACAGCACTTATAAAAATGTTTGGTGCTGATGCCCGTATGACTATCTCCATCGAGGCTAATCAATATTCAGAGCCTTATCAAGGTATCGTGCCACTGGAAGGGGATACATTGGCCGATGCGATCAATCATTATTTTTTAGTCAGTGAGCAGCTCAAAACGGCACTGTACTTTGCTGTATCTGATAACAGTGTGTCGGGCATGTTGTTACAAGCACTGCCTGCAACAGAGCAACAACACAACGATGATGATGGCTGGCCACGAGCGGTGGCGCTAGCTGATACCTTAACGGCTGAAGAGCTACAATCTAACGATGTTCAAACCATCCTGCACCAGCTTTATCACGAAGAGCAAGTGCGTCTGTTTGCGCTGGATTCGCTTCAGTTTAAATGCAGTTGCTCACGGCAACGAACCGACAGCATGCTGTTTGGTTTAGGTGAACAGGAGGTGCTTGATATCGTTAAAGAGCAGGGCGCTGTTAACATCAATTGCGAATTTTGTGACGCCGAATATGCTTACGATGCGGTGGATGTGGCGGCGTTGTTTAAAGGCGTGCAGGGTGAAGTGGACACTACCTCGGTGCCGCACTAGGGGATTTGCTATGGTAGGTAACGGGATCGCAGAGATCGAAATGAGTCCGTTACAATTGTTTATTGTGGATGAAGTATTAACGCAATTGCTCCGAAGGTTGCACTCTACACAAATTGACTGAAATTTAGACTTTGGGCCAGAAAATCTGATCTACGCGTGTAGATTACGATTTTGATTAATGAAGTTATGCAGCGCCGTGACAGCATCAAAAGCGAGTTTACTTATTATTCTCTATCTATATATAACTTTTTTGATTACTCTGTGAATCTGTGCTTCGAAAGATAGCGAGAATGGCGAACAAATTAAATTGTCTACAGCGCTTTCGTTATCCGAAGACTAAACCCTTACGAAGTTGTTTAAGCAATTAGTTCGTATTTTTTAGGTCACTAGTCTCTGTTGATGGGGACAAAGACCTAGCACGTGAATTGATTTTGATTTGTTCGATGATTTGACGAGTCAACTTATTCGGAAGCAACCCTATGACGAGATATTGTGGGGGTTGGTCTTACAGCAAACTTGGAATCAAGTCACTATGCTCTCCAGTTTTCAATACTCAGCCATTCCTCAAAGTGTGAAAACGCTTTATCTGAAGTGACCAGAGTAGCGTTTAACGCCGCCGAATGAGCACCGATTAGCATGTCCATGTTGCTAAGGTTTACACCTTGTGATTGGCTTTGTGCGCGAATTCGAGCGTACATCATCGCTGCATCTGTGTCCCAGGCCATCCGGTCGACGTGGGATAGAAACGAATCAACGAGCGCATGTAGCTTGACCCGTTGAGGATGTCTTAAACAGCCGAATCGAAGTTCTGCTTCGGTGATGGTTGAAATACACACGTTTCCAATACCGATCTGACTTAATTTCTTATCTAACGTGGAATCATGATTCCGGATGATGTAGCTGGACGTGTTCGTATCGAGCATATAAAGAGAATCAGTCATCGAAAAGATTCCGCTCTTGAGGTGGCTGATCATCACGATCGAGCATGAAATCATCTGGCACGTCGGTCCTGTCCCGAAGCCGGAAAAATTCATCCCAAGATGACGGCTTGGCCGAAATGATCACGTCGCCAGTATCAGGGTCTTTTCGGATATAGACCTCAGAACAATCGAACCGATAATCGCGGGGCAAGCGAACGGCCTGACTGCGCCCATTCATAAACAATTTGGCTGTCTGTCCCATGATTGTATTTCTCGAAATGATATATACCAGAGTATATATATCGTATCGGTATATATCAAGATATATTAAGTAAGAATCTGTGCTGGAACAGGATGTTGGTGGGTAGCATCATGATAACGGCTTTGGTTACGAACACAGCTTTTTTTAGTCAGTGAGCAGCTCAAAACGGCACTGTACTTTGCTGTTTCAGATGACAGTGTGTCGGGCCTGTTATTACAGGTGTTACCCGC
>CAYMHU010000016.1:0-73857 GCA_964390335.1 uncultured Granulosicoccaceae bacterium
ACCGAGTACCGCTTGCCAGGGGTTCATCAGCAAAGCCTGATTCGCATTGGCTCGCAAACTATTTTGTTCGCGTACTGACTATATGTATCTGGGTTTAGGAAATTTTTTCGCTTGTTCGTATATTTATTGAGTTCATAGGCCTGCTTGCATAACGGGCAAGGGATATTTTATGGCTTTCTTCCTAAAGGCAGGCAAAGTTTGAACGAAGACAGGCATTGCTTCGAGAGTTACATATAATAAACCGACCCTCGGCTGAGGACAGGAATCAATACACAAGCCACAAAGCAATAGACGGAAACGCGATCAACAAGCCAACACGCACCAAATCACTCACGAGAAACGGCCACACACCCTGATAGGTGCGCTTTATTGGGATGTCTTTCGCCATGGACTGAATAATAAATAGGTTCATGCCAACAGGCGGTGTAATCAGTCCTACCTCCACAACAATTAAGGCCAGGATGCCGAACCAGATAGCGGTCATTTCCTGCGACATGCCAAAATCCAGCGTTTCTATAATTGGAAAGAAAATAGGAATGGTGAGAAGAATCATGGACAGGCTATCCATGACACAACCCAGTACTAAATAGAAAATCAGAATAAGCAGCAATATCATCATTGCGCTGTAGCCCTGTCCGTTAACCCAATCTGCAATTAGCTGTGGAGTTTGGGTGAATGCCAGAAAGGTATTAAATAACTGAGCGCCAAGAATAATAAAGAAGATCATGGCCGATGCACTGGCAGTGTTCAGAATACACTCCATGATGTTGTGCCGTGTAATACCACCTGTTAACACACCATACAGACCAGTGGCTACCGCGCCTACCGCTGCACCTTCGGTTGGGCTAAACAATGCTTGCACACCGGGCTTCACCCAGTTCCAGTCTGCTGCAATGCCACCAATAACCAAACCAAAGATGAGTATGACCGGCCAAACCTTCACGAAGGATTTGAATCGCGCTCGGTAAGGTACACGTTCCGCAACGGTTGCGCTATCGGGTCTGAACCGCACATAGATCATGACCACCAGCATGTAGCCAAGTGCTGCCAACACACCCGGAATCATCGCTGCCAGAAACATCTTCACAATATTCTGTTCAGTCATGATGGCGTAAATAACGAGAATGACTGATGGCGGAATTAAAATACCCAGCGTGCCACCTGCTGCAAGCACGCCTGTAGATAGCGCATCGGAATATCCGCGTTTGCGCATTTCAGGTAATGCAATTTGACCCATGGTGCTTGCTGTTGCTAGCGATGATCCGCATACCGCTCCAAAACCAGCACAGGCCCCAACGGTAGCCATAGCAACGCCGCCTTTTTTATGCCCGAGCCAATCACTTGCGGCGTTAAACAACGATGCAGAAATGCCTGACTTGGTGGCGAATTGCCCCATCAATAAAAACAACGGCACAATCGATAGTGAGTAACTTGAAAACGTATCGTAGGTTAACGACTTCATTTGACTGAGCACCGCGTTGGGATGCCCCAAAACTATCCAGCTGCCTACAAACCCTGTGATGGCCATGGCTGCGGCAATGGGCATACGCAGAAAAATGGCTAATAGCAGCAATCCAAACGCAACAAGTGATAGCTCCATACCACTCATTGTGCTGGCCCCTTAGCAATCAGTGCATTGAAGGATCGCCAAACGGTGTATAACGAAATTATCGTGAATAGCGCGCACGCCAGCACACCAACTGCATAGCCATACCACGTGGGCCAACCCAATATATATGTACTCTCGGGTGCGAATGGCTTATATCCAAAGCCAAGTAGATCGCGTGTTTCTTGACTAAACCAGGTTACTCGCTCGCCCATACCCATCCAGATGCGCCAGGTAATGACCATCGCAATGAGTGAGATGGCAATATCGCCTATAACATCCAATAGAATATTAAAGCGACGAGGAAATGCATTAGCCAGAATATCGACTCGCACGTGGCCACGATTTAACTGACACCACGGCAGAAAACAAAATACGGCTACAGCAGAACCAACTTCAACAAGTTCAAAGTCGCCGCGGATAGGTGCCAACCCATAACCGGTTAACGCTCGACCAATAACCGATACGACCGTTAGAACCGCAATCCCCACTAACACCAGCCCACCAAAGCAAGCTAACCATTTAGCCGGATGCTTAAGCAGGTTTCCAGTGCGTGCTTCGAGAGATAGACTCATTGGCTTCCATCAAAAAATATAGCCCCGACACAGTCGAGGCTACATTTACTTACAGACTAATAAAATCTTATTAACAGATTTTATACTACTTAGCTTCAGATGCCATAAGCTGTGCTGCAGTGTCGTACATACCCTGACCATCCAAACCTTTATCATTCATTTCTGCAATCCAATCGGTCACGATTGTAGCCCCAATGGTTTTGATGTCGTTTGTGGCTTCATCGCTCAAGGTGTGCATTTCGTTGCCAGTTCCTTTGGTAACTTCTAACGATCGTGTATCACCTTCATCCATTGCGCGACCTGCCCAACCTGAAGCATCAACACCTGAGTTGGCATCAATAATCGCTTTTAGATCGTCAGGCAATTTGTTATAGCTATTCTTATTCATCGCCCAGATAAAAAACGTATTGTACATTGAGTTATCACCCGCTGGTGTAGTATGACTATCAGCTAACTCGTGCACTTTAAGCGGTACTACGATTTCCCAAGGTATAACCCCGCCATCGACTACGCCCTTTGAGAGGTTTTCCGGAAACGCGGGTACTGGCATACCCACTGGAGAAGCACCCATTGCTTCCAATAATTTGTTGGCTAAACGGGAAGGTCCACGCAGCTTTAAGCCATTGAAGTCATCAGCCGATTTTATTGCCGGCCCTTTTTTATGAATAATGCCAGGACCGTGCACATGAACCGCAATCAAATGCACATCGTTCATGCGGTCGGTGAGGTATTTTTCAGAATACAACCACGCGGCGCGAGAAGACTGTTCAGCGCTGTTGCTAGTCATAAAAGGTAGTTCGAAAGCTTCACTTTCTGGGAAGCGTCCGGGTGTATAGGCAGGCAACGCCCATCCACCATCAATAACACCATCACGAATCTGGTCGTACAGTGCTGGCGGCTTGCCGCCCAGTTGCATGCCCGGATACAGTTCAATCTTTAAACGACCACCACTTTCTTCCATGACTTTATCTGCCCACGGCTTCATAAAGCCAGCTGGCACCGCGCTTTTCGGGGATACAAAATGTTGAAACCGCAGAGTAAACTCCTGCGCCAACACTTGCCCGCTACAAACAAGCGCGATAGCACCTGCGATTAATACCTTCTTCATACCTCTTCTCCTGATAACAATGATCTTAAAAACAGTGCGTTCAGCAAGCTACCACACACTCCCAATAACGGGCAGTTGGTTAACCTTATCCCACTGGCCCTACTCCATCACAAATACCGCCGACAAACAATAAAAATTTACGCATCGACACGTCTATGAGTCGCAACTGACCTTAAAAGTCGAGACCGACATAATTCTCGGCAATCATTGCCTGCCCAACTTCCGACGAGTGGACGTAATCAAACTCAGCCCGCTGCATTTTCTTCTCGAATGCACTGTGCTCATCAAACTGATGAACCAGATTTGTCAGGTACCAGCTGAACCGCTCTACCTTCCAAACGCGACTCAATGCATCGCGCGAATAGTTCTGTAAACCGCTTTCATCGGCGTTTTTCCAAGCCGTAATTGCACGGGCAAGTCGCCTAACATCCGCGATGGCAAGATTTAATCCTTTGGCTCCAGTCGGCGGCACTATATGCGCAGCATCACCTGCTAGAAACAGTCGTCCATAACTCATTTGTTGCGCTACAAACGAGCGCAGCGGTGCAATGGACATCTCCAACGGTTCGCCAGTAATGACGCCTTCACCCAACACACCAAGGCGCTTTTTGAACGTTGACCAGAATAAATCAATGGGCCAATCATCAACCGTTTCACCTGGCTTTGTTTGCACATAATAGCGAGAGCGCGTCTCGGAACGCATAGACGCTAGCGCGAAACCATCTTGATGGTTTGCATACACCACATTCTTCGCAACCGGTGGCTGATCGACCAATACGCCAAGCCAACCAAACGGATACACGCGTTCAAATTGAGTTGTTTGTTCTGATGGCATTGATTGTCTGGATACGCCATGGAATCCATCACAACCTGCAATTAGCTGTGCGTTAATTTCAACTGAATCGCCGTTGGGATTAGTAAAGCCTGCCTTCGGCGAATGGCTGTCAAGATCACTCAATTGAGTATCGGGGCAATCCCAAAAGATGGGTTGGTTACGTGCTTCACAGGCTTCGATTAAATCACGCGTAATTTCCGTTTGACCATACACGGTCACGTAATGACCCGTAATTGCCTTAACTGGCACCTCAAACGCATCACCATCGAAGCTTAAAATAAGACCGTCGTGATCGATACGTTCTGCGCGCAGTCGCGAATCGCAGCCTGCTTCTGTCATGGCTTCAACGGTGCCTCGTTCCAGCACGCCAGCTCTAATGCGCTCTAGTACGCGCTCTTTCGTTGTTCGCTCAACAATGATGTTGTCTATACCGTTTTGGTATAGCAACTGACTCAGTAGTAAACCTGCCGGGCCTGCGCCAATAATAAGTACAGAACAGTTTTCTTTTATCATTGCGTGTCGCTTACCAAGGCCAGTTGCGGTAACGTTTCTCTGGTTTTAATGGCTACATCAACATTTTGATGAGCCAACTTTGCATGCTCTACCAGAAGTGCAAACGCACGTGCACCTTCGGCATCGTGAATGGCTTGTACCACTTGCCGATGATGATGTTGGCCGATGATTAATGAGTCCCAGAAACGATTGAAGTCGCGGTGTGTAATCGGAAATGCTGAAGGCCCGGCAAATGGTAATAAGTATGATCGCTTAACTTCTGCGTACAGGATATCGCTACCGGACAGCTCCGCTATGCAAAGATGAAAATCCAGATTGAGCTGATCGTACTCCCCAACATCGTTTCCTGAACTGCCCTGCTGAATAACGTTGTCTAGTTCCGCTAGTACAACGTAAACCTGTTGTAGCTCTGCCTTTGACACTTGACGCTCAGCTGCCTTTTGCGCAGCAGCACCTTCGAGGATGCCGCGCAAATCGATTGCATCATAGACATCCCTTAACGAAAAACTGCGAACCGTGAAGCCAGACTTATCGCGCACCAGTAAGCCTTCGCCTTCAAGCTTTATCAGTGCCTCGCTAACTGGCGTGCGTGACACATCCAGGTGCTCGGCCAAGTGGCTGGCCCTTAATTTGGTGCCACCTATCAGTTCGCCAGACACAATTTGACTGCGTAATTGATACAGCACCGATTTCCACTGCAATTCGCTCATAACTGGATATTTGCATGGATTAACTGCATTTTGCAACCTGATTTTGTTGTATTTTGCGATATTTGCATGCAAAATAGCGAAACTAATGATATTCGACGCTGGTAGCGCAACAATGGCAAACGACAAAGAATACGATGACATACCCGGCACAATAGTGTTCGATAGCGATATGGCAGCTAAGGGCTACCATCTAAACCAGTTCTGTATCAGTTTGCGGACCCAACCCAATCGCGATGCGTTCAAAGCCGACCCCGAAAAGTACATCGATCAATACCCGGTAACCCCGGAACAACGTGAAGCCGCACTCAATCAGCAATGGAATCGATTGCTCGAGTTAGGTGGCAATATCTATTACACCTCTAAGCTCGCCGCTTTTCATGGGATTAACTTTCAGGAATTAGCAGGCATCATGACCGGCAAAGGGTCCGTTGCCTATCGAGAAATGATGATCAATGGAGGACGCTCGATCGAAGGTAATCGTTATGTATCCGAACAAGATCAATCTAATAAGGAAGACAACTAATGGCTTATATTTCTTCCGGCGTGGCTTGTTCGCATGTACCCGCGCTTGGCGTTGCAGCCGATACCGGTAAATCAGGCGACGACTACTACGCTCCTATATTCAAAGGCTTCGAATTTTCCAAACAATGGATTAAAGACGAAAAGCCCGATCTTATTTTTCTGGTTTACAATGATCACTGCACCGCCTTCGATGCCAGAGTGATTCCAACGTTTGCCTTGGGCTGCGCAGCCGAGTTTCCACCGGCAGATGAAGGTTGGGGCCCCAGGCCGGTCCCTGTGGTTAAAGGGCATCAAACCTTAGCTGCACACATTGCGCAATCGTTAATACTGGATTCATTCGACTTAACCATCATTAATGAGATGGAGGTGGATCACGGGTTAACCGTGCCGTTAACCATGATGTTTGGGCAACCTGAACAGTGGCCCTGCCCGGTTATTCCATTGGCAGTTAATGTGGTTCAATATCCCGCGCCACTCGGGAGCCGCTGCTACTCATTAGGTAAGGCTATTCGTAAAGCCATCGAATCTTTTCCCGAAGACTTAAAAGTGTGTGTGTTTGGTACTGGTGGCATGAGCCATCAGCTACAACATGAACGCGCGGGTTTAATCAATGCAGAATGGGATGCCCGCTTTATGGACTTGCTGGTTAACAATCCGGAGCAAGGCAGCATGATCGAGCATATCGAATACTTACGCGAAGCTGGCTCAGAAGGCATTGAGCTGGTTATGTGGTACGTGATGCGTGGTGCGCTGAACGATAAAGTTGAGGAGATACACCGGTTTTATCACGTACCCGCATCGAACACTGCCGTTGGGCATATGATTTTGGAGAACCGCTAAGATGATTAAAATAGGTGTGGCAGGCGCGTACGGTGCTTTTGGATTAAAACATCTTGAGGCATTAAGCAACATTGACGATGCCCAGGTTAATGCGATATTTGGCCCTAATCAGGATAAAATTAGCGCGCTAGCAAGTGAGCAGAACATCCCTAAGGCCTGCACCGACTTTGAAGACTTTCTCAGTCAGGACATTGATGCCGTCATATTATCCACCCCCACGCAAATGCACTGCGAACAGTCAGTTAAGGCAATGCAGGCTGGCAAGCACACCTTCGCTGAAATCCCCATGGCCGATAGCCTGGCAGACGCCGAGAAGATGGATAAGGTGCAAAAAGAAACCGGCGTTGTTGGTATGGTTGGTCATGTACGACGCTTTAACCCATCGCACCAATGGGTTAAAAACCGCATAGACGCTGGTGAATTTAATATTCAACAGATGGATGCCCAAACCTACTTTTTTCGCAGAACCAATACAAATGCCAAAGGTGAACCGCGCAGTTGGACCGATCACCTGCTGTGGCATCACGCTTGTCACACGATAGATTTGTTTTTGTATCAAACCGGCGAAATACCAACCGAAGTCATGGGACTGCAAGGCCCTGCTCATCCGGAATTGGGTATAGCAATGGACATGACCATTGGTTTGAAAACACCATCGGGTAAGCTGTGTACCTTATCGTTATCGTTCAATAACGATGGTCCTTTCGGTTCTTTCTTTCGCTACATTGGCGATACCGGCACTTACCTTGCGCGCTACGATGACTTGTACGATGGCAAGGAAAACCCGATAGACTTATCCGGTGTTGCGGTATCCAATAACGGCATTGAATTAATTGATCGCGAGTTTATATCAGCGATTCAAGAAGGTCGGGAGCCAAACTCGAGTTTCGCTCAAGGTTTGGCGGCAATGAAAGTCATGCAATTGCTTGAAGATCAGATGGGTGTACTTAAGGTGTAGATTTGTTAGCTTGATGGCAATTTACGTAGTAGCCATCAAGCAATTTATTCACACAACGCAGCTATGCTATATATCAGCAACTTCAGCGATGTTGATCAATCAGGATTTTATTGCCATCGGGGTCGGTTAACATAATACTGGCCGGGCCAATCGAGTTTTCATCAGCTTCTACATCTAAGCCAATATTATTTTCTTTTAAATGTTTTTGGATTTCGCGCACATCGTCGAATGAATTAACTTCTTGCGCGTTTTGATCCCAACCAGGGTTGAACGTAAGAATGTTCTCTTCAAACATACCTTCAAATAAACCAATCAGATGATCGCCGTGCTTCATGATCAGCCAATTTTGATCTATCTCACCAGCAAACGTTTGAAAACCCAGTTTTTCGTAGAATACTTTAGATTGAATCAGGTTTTTTACGGCTAAGCTAACGGAAAACGCACCGAGCTTCATTATCACACCCTCAATTAATTCAAGGCTTAATTGTATCGGCTGAGAAGTGCGTTGTTAATGGGCCGTATAGGTGGTATGTCCTATACAGACTACTAGTCCAGTTTCATTTTTACCGGCTGCATTGTTGAGCTTAGCGAATCAATCACCGACATTAAATGTGGTTTATTTTGCTTAATCTCTTCTTTTGTTAAGCCATCCAGCTCGTGTGGGAAAACCAACCAATCATCCGTTTTGTGCGCCGTGTAATCGGGTTCGAAATCGGTTCGATTACGCTTTGGTTTAAAGTAAGCGGTAGCCACTCGCACATCTTCGGGCATGTTGCGACGTGATCGCGTTTTCAAATAATCGATAATGGCTTTTACGCTAAGCCCGGTATCGAACACATCGTCAACAATTAACAGCGAGTCATCATAATTCATGGCTCGAGTTAAGTAACTTAGCCCGTGCACACGCACATTGCTGGCTTCATTACGCACCATGCCTTGATAAGAGGATGTGCGAATGGAAATATGATCGGTTTCCACGCCATAGAAATCCAATAACTCTTGCACTGCAATACCAACTGGTGTGCCCCCGCGCCAAACGCCAACAATATAGTTTGGTCTGAATCCGCTTTCCAGTACCTGCCGCCCCACTTCGAGAGAATCTTCCATTAGTTGCTGTGCAGAAATAAAGATTTTTGGTACGTCACTCATGGTGTTGGTTCACTGATTTGTGCGTGGATATCTTTTAGTGTTTGCAATGGGTTGCTGCTTTGAGTAATAGGCCGCCCGATAACCAAATAGCTACTGCCAGCGGCAATCGCTTCGCCAGGGGTCATTACACGACGTTGATCATCAGCATTGATATTAGTGCTAGCCGGTCTTACACCTGGCGTCACCGTTATGAAAGGTTGTGTTGCCAGTTCGTTAATAAGCTCTACTTCTTGCGGTGAACACACTACGCCATCCAGTCCTTGATCAATCGTTAACTGTGCTAACGCTGCAACCTGTTGCTGAGGTGTTTTGTTAATACCGATAGCGATGAGTTCAGCTTCATCCATGCTGGTGAGTACGGTTACCGCAATTAACCGTGTGCCGCCAGTAGTCCCCGCTGGCGTAATCGCGTTGCGCGCCGCTTCTAACATGCGAGGTCCACCACTGGCATGCACATTGACCATCCATACGCCCAATGAGGCCGCAGCACTTAACGCACCTGCCACTGTATTAGGAATATCATGAAATTTTAAATCCAAAAAAACCTCGAAGCCCTTCTTTTGTAGGGCTTCAACCAGTGCAGGCCCTGCCACAGTGAATAACTCTTTACCCACTTTCAATCTGGATAGCGCGGGGTCAATTTGATCAGCAAATTCAAGGGCCGCTTTAGGATTGTTGTAATCCAGTGCAGTAATTATCACGCTATTCTCCTTCTACACCAATAATGGGGCTTACCGAATCCCAACTATTACAACTGGGGCATCGCCAATGCAGCATATTGCCCAGAAAACCGCAACGTGTACATCGGTAAGACGGTTTGTCTTCCACAACGCTATCGAGCATGGCACAAATGACCTGAACCTTTTCACGCTCCCCGGGGCGACTAATTTGCACTTGGTCGTGCGCCCAATCGCGCAATCCTTTTAATGATGGTCGTTGCAGAATCTGACTTTTAAAAAACCGATCGGCTTTTTCAGGCCCATCGAGCTCTTCTATGACACCACGGGTTATACGCACCACTGAGTACGCATTGCGTCTATCTTTTATACCGTCGATAAATTCGCGCGTGGCTGCCTCATTACCCGCATGTGCCAAGGCTTTAAACCGTGGTTCTATTATCGCAGGCATTAATTCGGGTCGCAGGTTTTCCACTGTGGCGTAATGTTCAAGCGCTTGTTTGCTATCGCCGGCAGCTGAGGCCATTTCTGCCAGCATCACGTGTGATCGAGCACATTGGGGATTGCTGTCCAGTGCTAAATGCAATAAGCGCTTCGATTCATCGGTGTACCCTTCAGATAACGCAGTTTGCGCAAGCTCGCAATGGTAATGCGCAACTAAGGCACTGTGATCAACTCCTGTGGAGCGTTCGATTTCGCGCGCAACGTCAATGGCTAAATCCCAATCCCGTTCGCGTTCGTGCAATTGCAGTAACGCTGCATATGATTCAGGTAACTTGTGTTCGATTTTGATGAGTCGGCGTAGCGTTTGTTCACTGCGATCAAGTAAACCCGCTGTATCGTAGTCTTTTGCTAACTCCAGTAATGCATCGGCATGCACTTCGTCACCCAGCTCCGGGTAATCCAATAAACTTTCATGCAATAAAATGGCGCGATTCACATCACCGCGACGCCGATAAAAGTTTCCAAGTGCCAGATGCGTTTCAGCTGTGCTTTTACCGATACTGTTGCCTATGTTGTCAAACAGATCTGCAGGAATTTCTTGCGACTCACTGAGTAGCTCGTTTAAGCCTTGATGGAAATTGGACGTGTAGTTCCAAAAGGCTTCGGGTCGAGCAGCACCAGAGCGACGAGCGGCGAACCACCCTGCGGCAGCAGCAACCGGCAGCAATAGCCATAACAGATTCAACATAGATGACATCTTGAATCCGGAATTGGGGTGCGAACTAACATGACACGGAAGTGTACTGCATGCAGGCTTGAAAAACCCGCATTTACGAAGGGGATGCTGTAAACGACTTAGTCGTCGTCAGAGTAGGTATCGTTAGAGCTATTGTCTGAACACAGACCAACAGAGGATGCGTTGGCGTTGACACGTTCCCGGAGCTCTTTACCCGGCTTAAAGTGCGGAACGTACTTGCCGCGCAGCGGAACTGCATCACCGGATTTTGGGTTGCGTCCCATACGGGCCGCACGAAAGTGCAAACTAAAACTACCAAACCCACGAATTTCGATACGGTTGCCACCAGCCAACTCTTGGCTCATTTTTTCAAGCAAACCCTTTACCGCCAACTCCACATCTTTGCGTTCGAGATGTCGCTGGTTGCGAGACATGGACTCAATTAAGTCCGATTTAGTCAGGCTGTTATCTGGTCGTGTCTTATCGGTCATTCCCATCTACCTAACCAGTGGGCCGTCCCTGGCCGCACTTAGTTTCGTCTGATTAAGCGTTAGCTCTGGTCACTGTCTTTCTCAAGCCCGCCTAATTGTTCTTTCATAAGATCACCAAGCGTTGCACCTGCGGAAGAATCGCTGCTTGCGCCATACTCACTCATGGCTTCAGCTTCATCCTCAAAGTCCTTCGCTTTGATAGATAAACTCAACATCCGAGATTTTCTATCCGTTCCGGTGAACTTGGCTTCAACTTCGTCGCCCTCTTTGAGGTGCATACGAACATCTTCGACTCGTTCTCTGGCAATTTCACTGGCTCGAAGCACACCCTCTACCCCGTCACCAAGATCGATAACTGCATGTTTTGTATCGACTTCTTTAACAGTCCCTTTAACGATTGTACCTTTAGGATTATCTGCAACAAATTGACCGAATGGGTCACGATCGATCTGCTTCACACCTAAAGAAATGCGTTCTCTCTCGGGATCAACGGCCAATACAACGGCTTCGATCTCATCGCCTTTCTTATAATTGTGAACTGCAGTCTCACCCGGCTCGTTCCAGGAAAGATCCGATAAGTGAATCAAACCATCAATGCCACCGTCAAGGCCAATGAAAATACCGAAATCTGTGATGGATTTGATATTACCTTTGACTTTATCGCCCTTATTGAACGATTCGGAGAAATCTTCCCAAGGATTCGGCTTACATTGCTTAACACCCAGGGATATACGACGACGCTCCTGATCAATATCTAAGATCATGACTTCGACTTCATCACCTAATGCAACCACCTTGTTGGGGTTAACATTTCGGTTTGTCCAATCCATTTCAGAAACGTGAACCAGACCTTCAACGCCTTCTTCGATTTCAACAAAGCAACCGTAGTCAGCAATGTTCGTTACCTTACCGAATAAACGCGAGCCTTCAGGATAACGACGGGTTAGATCAACCCATGGATCTTCACCCAGTTGTTTCAAGCCAAGAGACACTCGATTACGATCTCTATCGAACTTCAATACTTTGACTTTCATTTCACTACCAACTTCGACAACCTCGGAAGGATGCTTAACGCGTTTCCACGCCATGTCAGTAATGTGTAGAAGACCGTCAATACCACCCAGATCAAGGAACGCACCGTAGTCGGTGAGGTTCTTAACGATACCCGTGATTTCCTGGCCTTCCTGCAAGTTCTCAAGCAGTTGATCACGCTCTGCACTGTATTCACTTTCAACCACAGCACGACGAGATACCACCACGTTATTACGGCGTTGGTCTAACTTGATGACTTTGAATTCGAGCTCTTTACCTTCAAGATAGCTGGTGTCGCGTACTGGACGAACATCAACTAATGAACCGGGTAAAAAGGCGCGTATATCGCAAACTTCAACAGTAAAGCCACCTTTGACTTTGCCAGTGATGTTGCCTTTAATGATTTCGTCGTTTTCCTGTGCTTTTTCAAGAACAGTCCAAGAACGTGCTCGGCGAGCTTTTTCACGCGACAATTTAGTTTCACCGAAACCGTCTTCAACGGAATCGAGTGCAACTTCAATTGAGTCGCCGATTTTTACTTCGTGTTCACCACTTTCGTTTAAGAATTCTTCAATCGGAACTGCACCTTCCGATTTCAATCCTGCGTTAATGATGACGTAATCACCCGTGATATCAACGATGGTTCCCGTTAGGATGGAACCTGTTTTCATTTGGGCGTTGGAGATACTCTCTTCAAAGAGCTCCGCGAAAGATTCAGACATTAAATATAAAACCTGTGAAGGATAAACGCATAGCCGTCTTGGCAAGGCGAAGTTATTATTAAAAATTGACCACTCATTGATCAACAACAAAATTCAAATGCAAAGTATCAATTAACAACAGGATGACACTTTAAACACGTTACTTCTGCGCAAAAGCACGTGTTGTTATACACAATGCAATTGCAGTTCCGAACGTAAATACTGGCTACGTTTTAGCCAATCAGTTCGACCACTTTGGTAAGCACTTCATCAACACTCAATGCACTGGAATCTATGATCACGGCATCGTCTGCTGCTTTAAGCGGCGCATGTTCGCGGTTTGAATCCCGCGCATCACGCGCTTCTATTTCGGCTACCAGAACCGGCATTGTAGTCTCTATTCCCTTTTCTTTCAACTGCTTAGCGCGTCGCTGTGCTCTCTCCTGTACTGAGGCGGTCAGAAACACTTTGACCGTTGCATCGGGGAAAACCACGGTACCCATGTCGCGTCCGTCTGCGACCAGGCCGGGGGCTTGGCGAAAACTGCGCTGCTCGTCCAGTAAGGCGACCCTGACACCTTGCATAACGGCTATAACTGAGGCTGCTTCGGCGGTCTCCTGGGTTCTGAGCAGAGGCGTCACGTTCTCGTCGCCCAGAAAAACCTCCACGCCTTCGAGTTTTCGGGGAACAAATCGGGCCTGAATCTGATCAAGAGCGCGTAAAACCTCGTTTTCAGACGATAAATCGGCACCCTGGCGTTTGGCGATAATGGCCGCAGAGCGGTAGACCGCCCCGCTGTCGAGCAGGTGAAAACCCATTTTTTCAGCCAATGCCTGCGCGATAGTGCCCTTGCCAGCACCTGACGGACCGTCGATTGTTACGACGGTTACGTCTGAATTTGATGAGTCACTGCTCATGTTGATCGATTCCACTGAATATCAAGCGCCGCATGCATAAGCCGAAATTAAGCTGCTGCAGGCTCTGAAATTCGCAATCCGGCGCCCGCCGATAATTCGACAAAATTCGGGAAAGACGTAGCAACGTTGTCGCAGTCGAGCACCGTTATTGGCTGCTGCGCTCGCAGGCCAGCGATTGAAAACGCCATCGCCGTGCGGTGATCACCCTTGCTGTCCACAATGCCCCCGCCTACCGGACCACCAACAATGCGTGCACCGTCAGGAGTATCGGTTACGTCAACTCCCAACACACGTAAACCGTCCGTCATGACCTGGATGCGATCGGTTTCCTTGACTCGCAATTCTTCTGCTCCGGTTACAACTGTTTCGCCGGTTGCGTTCGCCGCCGCAACAAACAACGCTGGAAATTCATCGATTGCCAACGAGACTAAATTTTCTGGAACAGTAATACCTTTTAGTTGCGTGCCAGTCACTTGAAGATCAGCTACCGGCTCACCGCCCGATTCGCGCGCGTTGAGTTCAACGATATCAGCGCCCATGAGTCGTAAGATATCGATAACGCCTCGGCGTGTGGGATTTAAGCCAACACCTTCAATGGTTAAACTGGCACCCGGCACCATACTGGCTCCAACAAGAAAAAAGGCCGCCGATGAAATATCACCCGGCACGACGATGGATGTAGCCTGCAACGATTGGCCACCTTCAATGGATGCAGTTAGTCCATCTGTTTTCACGTCCACACCAAAGCCTCGCAGCATTCGCTCAGTATGATCACGCGTAACTTCCGGTTCATGAACAACGGTAGTGCCGTTTGCATGCAAGCCAGCCAGAAGCACACACGATTTCACTTGCGCACTGGCCATGGGGCATGTGTATTCAATGGCTTTCAATGCAGCACCACTGTTAATGGTGATTGGTGGCGTGCCGTCGGGGTTCGTTGAGATGTCTGCACCCATCTCTTTCAAAGGATTTACCACCCGCCCCATTGGACGTCGGCTCAGACTCTCATCACCGCTGATGGTGCAAGGGATTTGCAATCCTGCCAACACACCGGCCATCAGTCGCATGCCAGTGCCTGCATTGCCTAGGTAAATTTCTTGTTCTGGTTTTTTAATACCGGCAATACCATTGCCATGAATACGCAATTGTTGAGCTGCGGGCCGTTCAATTTTGACACCCATGTTTTGGAATGCTTCGAGCGTATGCAGTGCATCTTCGCCGTCTAGAAACCCTTCAACCTCTGTAATGCCATGCGCCATTGCGCCAAACATCACTGAACGGTGCGACATCGATTTATCACCCGGAACCTTGATTGTGCCGTTGAGTGTACCGCCCGGTTCTATATGAAACCGTCTGCTATTTTGTGTGCTTGAAGAATTCACGTGACTATTTTGATTACTTATATTGATTTGGCTTGTTTACTGCTGTTGCTTACTTTGTATGTATTGTTAGATTAAATTGCACCAACTATCGGTTCACTATATGCGTTTCTCGCGCCGTGCGTGCTCGGCGGATAATTTCTTCTATGCCATCTGCGTCACCAGCAGCAATGGCTTTTTGTAGTTGTTCCAAATGCGCCTGCAGCTCACCAATGGCATCACTAATAGGGCCGCGATTCGTTAAACAGATATCCCGCCACATGATGGGATCGCCAGATGCTATGCGAGTAAAGTCTTTAAACCCACCGGCAGCATACCGAAAAATCTCAGCGGCTTCTTGTCGCGTTGCCAGCATATCCACAGTTGCATATGCCAACACATGCGGTAAGTGCGACGTTGCCGCAAGTACATCGTCATGGTGCGCAGCTGTTAAGCACTCAACTTCTGCACCGACCATTTCCCAAATGGTTTGTACCGTTTGTACCGCATCGGCATCTGTTTGCTCCAGCGGCGTTAAAATAACACGGTGCTGTTGATATAATTTTGCATCGATAGCATCAAGCCCACTTTTTTCGCGACCTGCTATTGGATGCCCGGGCACAATCCGATTGTGATGCGGCAACAACTCCTTGGCGTCCTTGATAAACGGCTGCTTAACGCTACCAGCATCGGTAACGATAGTATGTGCCGATATCACAGGCGCAATTTGCGCTAATTGTTCGCGCATGCTTAGCATGGGTACAGCCAGCATGACTAAATCGCAATCGGCAACGGCGGTTTTTATGTCGGTGGACGCGACATCAATGATGCCGCGCTTTACTGCTTGCTCACCTTTGTCCGCAGAGCGCACAACCCCGGTTATCTTCCCGGTAAAACCTGCATTCTTCAGTGCCAGCGTAAACGAGCCGCCAATGAGTCCGACTCCAACGAGACACAGATTCTGTATTGTTGATAGGCTATTCACGTCGGGCTGGGATGACGTCACAATGCTCTCGGGTAAGAACCCAGCACGCGCAACCCAACAGCTTCATTCTTTAATTGTTCCAGTACCGGTGCAAGTGTTTCATCTTGCTGATGACCATGAACATCAATAAAAAAAACATACTCCCATAAAGCGCCTTTTCCGGGGCGCGATTCAATGCGTGTCATGCTGACCCCGGCATCTTCAAATGGTTTAAGCATGCGACGCAGCCCACCCGGATGATGCGGCGCTGCCAGCAAAATGGATGTGGCATCATCGCCACTGGGCGACACGTTTTGGTCGCCAATAATTAAAAAACGGGTGGTGTTGTTTTTAATGTCTTCGATGTTGCTGGCAATCAGATTAAGGTCGTAATATCGCGCAGCAGCTGCACTGGCAATAGCGGCCACGTGTTCGTTTTCCAATGCAACCGTTGCCGCTTCCGCGTTACTACTTTCAGCAACGCGCTCAACCGATGGCAAGTTAGCATCTAACCAACCACGACACTGCGCTAGGGATTGCGGATGTGCGTGAATAGCAGTGACGCTACCTAAATCGGTTGTGCGTGACATTAACTGATGTTCAATCCGCAACGAGACTTCACCGCAGATTCGAAGTGACGTTTGCATCAGCATATCGAGCGTATGGTTAACTGCGCCTTCCGTCGAATTTTCAACGGGCACAACTCCGAAGCGTGCACTACCGGCCTCTACAGCTTCGAAAATTTCTGCTATACCGGCAATAGGAATACCGGTAACTGCACTCCCAAAATGTTTAAACGCTGCTTCTTCTGTGTAAGTGCCTTGCGGCCCAAGATAAGCCACTTTTAATTGTTGCTCGAGCGATAAGCTGGATGAAATAATTTCGCGAAAAATTCGCTGCATGTCTTTATCGGGCATGGGCCCTTTGTTTCGATCGGCTATGGCTCTGAAAATTTGTGCTTCGCGACTGGGTCGATAAAAGTCGATAGCCACCTCATCCGTATTATTCGCTTTGGCTTCAGCTTCCGCGTCTGCCTTTTTTACCGTTGCTACGTCTAATACATAGCCGGCGCGCTCGTTAATGAGTTCGTGGATTTTCAAATCGACAGCATCAATGCGCTGTCGAAGCTCAGCCAGTGTGGGCAAATCTTTTTCGGACGAATTGTTATCAGATTGGTTCATGAACAAAAAGATTGCGCAATTATCGAATTAGGATTCGTCGCTTTCATCCACATCCGACGCGTTGTCTAAGTCGTCGGCCGAACCTTCGTCATCTGAACCACTGTCGTTTTTTGTACCGTCATTGGCATCATTATCGGTAGGCTCATCTGAACTTTGGGCAGCCTCTTCTGCGTTGGCTTGCTCTTCAGCCGCTTGCAGTTCTTCTGACTGACTGGCGTCTGCTTCATCAATAGCAGCCATTTCAACCAGCTCTTCACCTTCACTTAATTTTATTAAGCGAACGCCCTGTGTATTACGACCCAACACCGACACTTCACTAACGTTCGTTCGAACCAATGTTCCGGCATTCGTGATTAACATGATTTGGTCGTCTTCACTAACCTGTACTGCACCGATAACCCGACCATTTCGCTCACTGGTTTTAATGTCAATAACACCTAAACCACCACGACCTTTAGTTGGGTAATCCGCGGCCGCAGTTCGCTTGCCATAGCCATTGACTGTAGCGGTAAGAATATCGCCATCGCCAACAACGATTGCACCTATTACAGAGTCTTCTTCTGGCATGCGAATACCGCGCACACCAGCAGCTGTTCGACCCATGGTGCGAACGTTGGCTTCATTGAAGCGCATGGCCCGACCACCACTTGAGAACAGCATGATGTCGCTTTCACCGTTAGTGAGCGCAACATCGATCAGGTAATCGTCGACGCGTAAGTCGATAGCGATAATGCCGTTAGTACGTGGACGTGAAAAATCAGCCAATGCCGTTTTCTTGACAACACCTTTGCTTGTTGCAAACAGTACGTATTGATCAGCGGAGTACTCGCGAACGGTGAGTACTGCGTTGACCCGTTCGCCCTCTTCCATTGGCAACAGATTAACGATAGGTCGACCACGTGAACCACGTGATGCAACCGGCAATTCGTAAACTCGCTTCCAGTACACTTTACCCACACTGGTAAAGAACAACACGGTGTCGTGCATACTGGCAATAAACAGCTTATCGACGAAATCTTCATCCTTAACGGCAGTTGCAGACTTACCACGACCACCGCGACGTTGAGCACGATAGTCTGATAACGGTTGCGCTTTCGCGTAGCCGCCATGCGATAAAGTGACGACCACTGATTCGTCTGCGATGAGATCTTCTACAGTCATTTCCGAGTGATCGACCTGAATTTCCGTGCGACGCTGATCACCATACTTTTCGATGATTTCAACGAGCTCAGTTCTAACAACCAAACGTAACCGTTCCGGGTCGGTCAGGATGTCGAGGTAGTCTTCAATTTTGGTGAGTATCTCTTTGTACTCAGCAATGATTTTGTCTTGCTCTAGTCCGGTTAGACGGTGTAAGCGCAAATCCAGAATGGCCTGTGCCTGCACTTCGGTTAACTGATACTGACCGTCGTGCAACCCGTATTGCTCTCCCAGATTTTCAGGTTTAGACGCAGCTGCACCCGCGCGTTCTAACATGCCACTAACGATGCCTGGTTCCCAGGTGCGCGCAACCAGTTTTTCTTTAGCTGTTGCTGAGTTTTCAGATTCTTTGATCAGCTGAATGATGGGGTCGATATTGGCAAGTGCCACTGCCAAACCTTCAAGAATATGAGCTCGGTCGCGGGCTTTTTTCAGTAAATAGATAGTACGGCGCGTAACGACTTCGCGTCGGTGGCGAATAAACGCATTGAGCACTTCCGGTAGTGATAACAACTTAGGCTGACCATCAACCAGTGCCACCATGTTAATACCGAACACCACTTGCAACTGGGTTTGCTTGTATAGCTGGTTTAACATGATGTCGCCGGATTCACCGCGGCGCAGTTCAATGACCATGCGCATACCGTCTTTATCGGATTCGTCGCGCAGCTCGCTGATACCTTCTATTTTTTTGTCTTTGACCAGCTCAGCAATTTTTTCCAATAAACGGGCTTTATTAACTTGATACGGCAGCTCGGTAACGATGATGGTGTCTTTGCCGTTATTTTCGTTGTGCTCGACCGTGGCCTGTGCACGAATATGCAACTTACCCTTGCCAGTTCGGTACGCCTCGCGAATGCCGCGCGCACCATTGATGATGCCGGATGTTGGGAAGTCTGGCCCTGGTAAGTGCTGCATCAAGCCTTCAATGGCGATGTCAGGATCGTCGATCATGGCAATAGTGGCGTTAACCACTTCGCTGATGTTGTGCGGCGGAATATTGGTAGCCATGCCCACCGCAATACCGGATGAACCATTGACCAACAAATGCGGGATACGTGACGGCAACACATGCGGTTCAGATTCCGAACCATCGTAGTTGGGAACGAAGTCGACGGTTTCCTGATCGATATCGGCCAATAGCTCCTGAGCGATCTTGGCCATGCGCACTTCGGTGTATCGCATTGCTGCCGGAGGGTCACCATCTACCGAGCCAAAGTTACCCTGCCCATCGATGAGCATGTACCGCATGCTGAACGGTTGAGCCATCCGCACCATTGAGTCGTATATAGCTGAGTCGCCATGCGGATGGTATTTACCCATGACATCACCGACGACGCGCGCAGACTTTCGATGTGCTTTGTTCCAATCGTAGCCTTGTTCGTGCATGGCGTACAAAACCCGACGATGCACGGGTTTTAACCCATCACGAACATCAGGCAACGCGCGACCAACGATAACGCTCATGGCGTAATCGAGATACGATTGCCTCATTTCATCTTCGAGATTGATGGGCAATATTTCTTTAGCAAATTCGGACATTTTTGACGGGGAAAACCGGTAAGCGGAATCGATTTATTGATCGCTCAATATTACCACAAAACAGGGTTTAAATTAGCTGTATCACGCGCATTAAAGGCTTGTTTTTCGATGATAAATTGGCCAATTTTCGCTTTCGCCGATGAGTAACCCCAGTAATGCAGAAAAAGCAACAAATAGAGGCCAATCACAGACAAATGTTGGCAAGAATTTACGTATAGTAAACAACAGGATTTCATCCTCGACAACCGGCAAGCAAAAGCATGAACGAGCAAACCCAGCCTTCGCACACCAATCAATCCACTGGTGCCAATCACAACGTTGATCCAAAAGAACTGGAGAAATTTTCAGAACTGGCGAGCCGTTGGTGGGACCCTAACAGTGAGTTTCGCCCTCTGCATCAAATAAACCCATTGCGCCTGAACTGGATTAACGAGCGCAGTGAATTATCGGGCAAACGGGTTGTGGATATTGGTTGCGGTGGCGGCATCCTGACGGAATCCATGGCAAATGTAAACGCCGACGTGGTCGGCATTGATTTGGCTGACGCAGCCCTGTCGGTTGCCCGTTTACACGCCTTGGAATCAGGCGCCAAAGTTGAGTATCACTCGATTGCCGCAGAGCACTATGCCGATGAACAAGCCGGCACATTTGATGTGGTCACCTGCCTTGAAATGCTTGAACACGTACCCGACCCTGCATCAACCGTCGCCGCCTGCGCAAAGCTGGCCAAACCCGGTGGCAAATTGTATTTTTCCACATTAAATCGCAATCCAAAATCATGGCTGTTCGCCATTGTGGGCGCCGAATACATCTTGAAGCTATTGCCAAAAGGCACGCATGAGTTCAACCGCTTTATTAAACCGTCCGAACTGGAAGCGCATTGCGTAGCCGCGGGATTACACGTTAGCGATATGACAGGTCTAACCTACAATCCATTGACCAAAGTGTACAAACTTAACAAGCGCGACGTTGACGTTAACTACATGATCGAAGCCACCAAACCGCACGATTAAATGACGGCGATAAATCAAAGCGCAAGTGGCCTGGCGATTACTGAAGGGTCAAGTCTTTACTATAGCTTGCTGTACTGTACCGATGCTCAGCGCAGTCGCGTGCAGCACACGCTCACGTTAATCCAAACCATGACCAGTGCACTGCATGAGGTCACAGAGCCTTCAGTTGCTGAAAAGAAAATCCATTGGTGGCATGAGGAAATAGAAAGACTGGTTAAACGCGATGCCCGGCATCCGGATTGTGTGGCAGCGCAGCGCTGGCTGCCTCACAGAAGCACTGCACAAGCTTGCATCGACGTACTGTCTGTAGCGGCCAGCGAACGATTCAATCCTGCCGTTAATGACAGCGAGTGGCTGGAACGCATCCAGCAGGATTACCATGCTCGCATTGTGTTAGTTCACCATGCGCTGCAATACGATGCCGAAGATCGATCAAACGTGCCCATTAAATACACGTCGATGGCACAAGGCCTGGGACAAGTAGACAGGCTATTGCTGTTACCAACACTGCTAAAAAAAGGCTATGCGATATTTAGCGATGAGCGTTTTACGCAGTGCAACATAACTCCAGAAGACTTGCTTTCCCTCACCAGCGGCACAGAGCCGCATTCGCAAGACAAACAAGAAGCAGCGAACAATCTTATCCACTGGGCCATGTCGCAGGCCAACACTTCGCTCGCACAAGCAATGACTGATAGCCCGTTTACCGACAAGCCTGCGTCCAAATCGTTGTTGCCAATGATCATCATGACCACTCTACGCCAACAACAAGTCAAACTATGGTTGAAGAAATCGCCTAACTTACTGCGCGAAACCGTTTCTGTTACGCCTATGCGCAAATTTATTAGCACCTATCGGCTTAAGCGACGACACGCATAGCTGCTAACTCAGCGGCCAAGCTATTGCGCAGCTTATGCAGTAAACTAAGCGCATGAAGCAAAATACCTATACCCCCATAAGCGAATCACAATTGGCATTTACGCCACAAGGCTCTCAGCTTGAAAATCGGGTTGTGGTTATTTCCGGTTCAACCGGTGGTCTGGGCACCGCACTTAGCAAGGCTTGCGCTATGGCAGGCGCAACTGTGGTACTGCTAGGACGCAACTTGCAAAAGTTGGAAGCACTCTACGATGTACTGGAGTCCATAAAATTAAGCTCTGGTGAAAACGCACATCAACCTGCCATCATTACATTAAATCAGGAAGTTGCAACAGAAGTAGATTATCAACGCATCAGCGAAATGCTAATGGAAGAATTTGGCAAGATTGACGCGCTGGTGCACACTGCTGCTGATCTTGGCGTCATGACACCGGTACCCGCAATTGCACAAAGCGATTGGGCTCGCGTTATGTCGGTTAACCTAACCAGCGCACGCTTACTGACTAATGCTTGTTTACCACTGTTAGAACAGTCGGATAACGCAAGTGTGGTTTATACCCTGGATGATAAAAGCTCTGCTTATTGGGGTGCCTATGGCGTGTCGAAAGCAGCCGTGCATCAACTCATGACCATTATGGTTGACGAATCTGATACGCGACTAAACGATCAAGGCAATGCAAGAATCGCCATGAACGCCATAGACCCGGGACCAATGCGCACGCCATTGCGTAGAAAGGCGTTCCCTGGAGAACTCGAAACAGAAACCGAACCACCAGAGGCGGTGTTGGGTGTTTTTTTATCGCTGATTACGCGTAGCGAGCCGTCATTAAACGGCGTAACGTTAAAACGGCAGCCTTACACGTGACCACTATTTTGGTAATGAAGGGCTAAACTGCAGCAAACCTAAAATTTCAAACAACATGGCGGCGCCGTTATGAGCGGTATTGGTGGTGGCATCGTATTGAGGTGCCACCTCAACCATATCGCCACCAATAAAGTTCAGCCCTTTCAACCCCCTAAGCAAGGTAATCGCTTCACGATTGGTTAAGCCACCCACTTCCGGTGTGCCTGTACCGGGCGCATACGCCGGGTCTAGCGAGTCGATATCGAACGATAAATAGGTAGGGCCATCACCTACGGTATCGCGAGCGAGTTTAATAATGGCATCGATACCTAACCGTTGTACATCTTGTGCCAACACAAGCTGCATGCCCGAGGTTTTAGAAAATTCCCATAAATAGCTTGCAGCACCACGAATGCCAATTTGAATGGTGTGTTCGGGATTTAACACGCCATCAAGTACCGCATTTCTAAACGGCCCACCGTGATGAAAACGCTCACCATCAAACGCACCGCCTGTATCGGCGTGGGCATCAATGTGTATCATGCCAACCGGTTCGGATTTTCCCAAGGCCTTTAATATAGGGTGGCTAATTGAATGATCACCGCCTACAGATAACGGCATGGTGTTACTGTCAACAAACATATTGATGCATTGTTCAATGTCTTCATGACTCTGATCCAGTTTGTATCGACTTCGAAAATTCACATCGCCCACATCAGCCACCCGCATCTCATGTACTGGAGCTGTATCGAATCCATCGTGATACGGGCCGACACGCTCAATTGCGCGAACCGCGCGTGGCCCAAAACGCGAACCGGGTCGATTGCTGACAGCCAGATCCATCGGCATACCAACCATGGCTACTTGCAGCTGTTGTAAGTTTTCAATACTGAGTTCTTGATATGGTGCATCGAGAAAGGTGGGTAATCCGGCCCAAGGTTTCTGTCTTGCACCCTCTTCAGAAAAAATGTGATCAGCTATACGTTGCGCATTTTCATCGATGAATTCACCACCATGCTTATCTTGAAACTGCTCGCGTAAAGCCTGTAACTTTTTGTCGTTCCAGCTCATGGTTGGCCCTAGCTTCATCTTAGATTGAGACTTAATTAACTTTAAACAACTTAACTCAAAACAATCGTTCCAATGTGGTTTGCACAAAATCATCTGTGTCTGAATTTGAGCCGGTCAAACCGTAGACGAAACGTCGCAGACTCGGAGTCATCTCGGCCAGTTCTTGCCGGAATTTAGAATGCTGATTGGTCGAGAGCAATTTGAAATCCACGCACATCTAAAGAGTTAGCGAATTTTTCAGCCAATAAAAAATATTTCACTGGCATGGGAATAAATTGTAACCCTGGGGTGTATCACATACAAGCTCACCACATCGCAATTTGGCGGGTGACATTAAATTCCAAGTAACTAACGACCTAGAGGCGGTCGGTGACTACACTGAGCCCGAACAATACTGTAATGAGGAGAAACACAAAATGAAACTGCATCTAACTTTGCTTGCGGCTATTACCACTTTACTTGTAACATCTTTTGCAATGGCTCAAGACACACTGGTGTCACCTTCCCCCGAAGGTGCATAAACCTACATAGTCTCACCAGTAGATGGTGCAACCGTTGGCACAGAAGTTACTGTTGTCTTTGGTTTAAAAGGCATGGGTATAGCACCGGCTGGTGTTAATAGCGAACATACTGGACATCATCACCTGTTAGTCGATCAGGAAGAATTGCCGGCACCAGGTGTTCCAATGAGCCCCCCCCCACTGCACTTCGGCAAAGGCCAGACTGAAACGACTATTACCTTGGAACCAGGTGAGCACACCTTGCAGTTGATTTTAGGTAACTATTTACACGTGCCGCACAACCCACCAGTGGTGTCGGAAAAAATCACGATAACCGTTAAGGCACCTTAATCCCTGACCAAGCTTAGATGTGAAGTGATACATAAATCTGGCTGAGGTATCGGCCAGATTTATGTCAAAAATAGGCGCCAAAGGCGTGCTACACCCGTGCGCATTCGTCTCACACACAGTATCATGGGCGTTCCGTATTAGAACTTCAGGTGTGCGCCATGGGCAACTCACTCCAGGATCAACTGTTTAAAGCTGGCCTTGCCAACAAGAAGCAAGCGGTTCGAGCAAAAAAAGCCAAGAACAGCAAAGAAAAACTGCAACGTACCGGTAAAGAAGTGGTTGATGAAACAGCCGAATTAGTAGCCAAAGCTGATGCAGAAAAGCTGGCTAAGGACCGCGAGTTAAACCGTCAACGCACTGAAGCTGCAAACAAGAAATCCATTCAAGCACAAATTAAACAATTGGTATCGTTGAACCGAATTGACGAAAGCGGAGAAGTGGAATATCGCTTTAATGACACCGGCACTATCAGAACGCTCATGCTGCAAAATGAACACCGTGAGTTAATCATTGGTGGTCGCCTGTCTATTGTGAAAGTCAATGACGTGTACGACATCGTGCCGCGAGCCGTTGCCACTAAAATTGCAGAGCGAGATGAATCCGCGATTATTGTCGCCAACGATCAAAGTGCTGAAGATGAAGCCGACGATGAATACGCCGACTACAAAGTACCCGATGATTTAATGTGGTAGACAGAGCGGCACAGAATACCACTAGAAATGATACCGAACACCAACGTTTAGCAACTGATTCTGCGCATGGGATTCGATACCAGCGTAAACCTTCCCGTATTTAATCGGCAATAACAATCCTGCCCCCACAGCCAGTTCCGCGGTTGGGCGGTATGCGATGGAATCCGTTGCTAATTTAACGCGAGCTTCGCCACGCAGATACGCAAGCGTTACAAACCAGCTTAACCCGTTTTCTAAAATTGGGTCTAACGGACTGAGCAATAACTTAATCACTGACTGACGCTGTAATAATTTTCTGTCGTTTCCAGACTCCACAGGTGACGTTGTATTGGTTTGTGGCAGTAGCGCATAGTGGGCACTTAGGTTAAGCGCAAACTCAATCCCCGGTATATATCGTTGATCAATGGGGAAGATAATACCTGCACCAAACCCATGCCCGCCAAACGCTGCCGTCACCGTATTCGACAATGGCAAATCGGAAGCCTGAATATTTGCGTAGTCTGCGTACAACACAACATCATGTGAGGTTTTCAGATTGAATCGCAATGCCTGCCATTGCAGTTGTCGAGTAAAGTGACTAGCACCAATTTCAATTGAACTTGAAGGCTCGTAAGTAGGATTGGCACTGCGTGCCATCATTTGCCCCATTACTTCGGCATGCGCAGCTGAGCTAAAGACACACAGCAATAGAAACATGGTGGGAAGTTGCATAACGATATCCTTATCGATTAACAGTTGAATTGGGTTGTACACTACCCAAAAGACCGGCTGGATTCAAGCTAGCCAAAGGGTTAGCCTGCCCGCTTGTATTAGAATTTATTACGCGGTAGGAGGCACATGGCAAACAGCTTCCACGTTGTTTCCATCCGGATCAAGCACAAAGGCACCATAGTAATGCTCATGGTAAATGGGTCGTAAACCCGGTTTACCATTATCCGAACCACCACTTTTTATAGCCTGCTCATAGAACGCTTCCACTGTGCCCCGCGAGTTTGCAGAGAATGCAATATGGCGCGGTGTGTAGTGCTCTGTTGATTCGATAACCCAAAACGCAGTGGAACCTTCGCTGCCAAATGCACAGATGCGCCTGGTAGGAAATTCTTCTTCCCAATCACATACGGCTTCCGTTAGAAGCCCATAACCCAACACAGCAAAGACAGCTTCGTAGAACGCTTGGGTGCGTTCGTAATCAGTAGCATACGTACTGAGATGGTCAATCATTTGGATTAAACCAGCTCGCGCTGAAACAGCTTATCACCTTGCTCATCGATAATTTGCTTGGCTTTATACGTGCAGTGCTCAATGGAAGAATTGAGATCGCCATTGTTGTCCGCGCGAATAAAACGGCTTTCTTTAAGTTCGCCATTCACTTCTTTAGTGATGCGACCAGCCGTGCGGTATTGCCCGCCTTCGTTCATGGGTTCAGGAAAAATCTGATACCCCTGGTATTCAATGGGTTCGGCCTGCGGTGTCGCTTGTTTTGATCCGCCTCCGCCAAATACAGATTTAAGTAGATTTCCCAGTCCCATACGCTACTCTCCTGAGCTTGTTAATTATTTTGATTAGAACGGCTATATTGTTCCATGAATTTCACGCACCATGATAGCCCTATTGGACGCCTGTTGCTGGTGTCTGATGAACAGGGTTTACGGCAAATTGGGTTCCCAGCGGGCAAGAATACCCCGGAACCGCAAGAAAGCTGGCATGAAAACGATTCAGCATTCGAAAACGAGCGCGCGCAACTGGATGCGTACTTTGATGGAAAATTAACCCAATTCAGTTTAAAGCTCGCGCCACAGGGTACAAAATTTCAACAAACGGTATGGAACGCTTTACAGAAAATTGGCTATGGCAAAACATGTAGTTATCTTGATATTGCCAATTTAATTGGTAATCCCAAGGCATCGCGCGCAGTGGGTTCGGCAAATGGCAAAAACCCGATTCCCATTGTTATCCCATGCCATCGCATCATTGGTAGCAACGGTACATTAACCGGTTTTGCTGGTGGCTTACTAACCAAACAATGGTTGCTGGCACATGAAACCGGCGCGCAGTCTTTACTGCCGTTTGATCAAAGCCTAGCGTCCGAATAACCGACCCCAAAAACCGGGTTTAAAGTCATCTTTACAGCCAGCGTATTGTGAACGATACATATCCACGCGGCGTTGTACTTTTGCCGCCACAGGTGGTAACCATTTTTTCTTTTGATAGGTTCGCTTGGCAAAACCGCCGGTGCCTTCATGATAATTCAAGTACAGGTTGTAAGCGTCGTTAGGAGCAACGCCATTTCGGGTAATGGCCTCGCGAAGGTACCAATGCACAAAGTCTGTTGCATCGGCAAAATTGTCTCTGTCTCGCCCATACTCACCGGTACTTTTCAAATACTGTCGCCAAGTGCCGTCAATCGCCTGCGCGTAACCGTATGCACTACTGGGTCGTCGCCACGGAATAAAGCCAAACAGCTTATCGCGCGGAGGTCGGGCCTTACTGTTAAACGATGACTCTTGATTCATGATAGCCAATGGAATGTGCATGGACGTACCCCATTTCTTTTCGGCATTCACAGCCACTCTATGCCAACTTCGTTTTTGCTTGAAGATGGAGCATACGTTGTCGGTGCGCGACGGCGGAGTTGTGGCGCATCCGCTCAAAACGGCCAGTAGCAGCGCCACCCCAAACAGGCGGATACATGGAAATTTGTTTAACATGCCTAAAGTGTAGTGTTTGAAACTGAATAACGCCTGACTGGCGAACAACAATTGCATTACGTGTTTTTAAGGCCCAATTCAGCTGAATTTGCGCTTAATTTTTCCTTGGCAGAATGCGGTTTACCACCCTCTTTTGGGCCGGTGGGCGCGGTTCTTGCGACGCAGCCAGCAAAGAACACGATTTTGGATTTTTAATGCGTTGCACCACCCTGTTAGCCTTAGGCTTATCGCTGCTCATTTCAGCTTGTGCCACTACCACCTCGGAGCCAAAACTACAGGCTGCGCAACCGGCAGAACCAGAGCTCATTGCTACGCTTCCAGAGGAGCTGGGCACGTTCGAATACGCTGGTTATCGCTTTTTTGAAGACAGTGCAAACGGTTATACCTTTCGATACGCCAACAATGCCAAGCGCCGCATCGCCGACGTATATGTTTATCCGGTTGCAACCGAAAATGTGAGCCTTGGGCACAGTGAATTGGTTATGGGCTCGACCCGCGCCACTATTCAGGCCATTGGCGAAGCGGTTAAGCAAGGCTTATACGCAAACTTTAACGTGGTTGGTGCTGCAACCGTTGCACGTGGCGCTCGTACTGTTGCACGCGTAGAAGCTACGTACCTTCGCGAAAATCTGGCGTCTTATACGCTGGTGTACCAAACAGAGTATGAAGGAACGTTATTAAAAATCAGGGTATCCATGCCAGATAATGAAGCTAATCGCGCCAGCACCGAATGGGACGAATTTGCTAAAACCATGTTTAATCAAATTGTGGAACAGTTGGAAGCGGAGAGCGTTGATGCAAAAACGTTTGCTGCGGCTGATACATAATCATTAAAACCAAGAACGTCTATTTGCTGCCTTCACTAGATAAGTTCATCGGAGCGATCGTCGCTTTCTCCATAACGTTTTAACACTGCAGGCGTGGTACCCTCATAAATCTTTGCAACGTTTTTGGATATTTTTGCATTCTCGCGCTCGAATAAACACTCGCCGTTTAAATCTGATGCCACAATAAATGGGCCCATGTTTTCACACTTAATGACCCACATGGCTTGTGCCAATCCCAACTCTTCATTCCAATGCACGGCTTCCACGCTTTTGATACCGCGTCCAAGCAACGCTCCGGTGCCATACCCTACCGTTGAGAGATAAACGGCACCGTTGGCAACGAAGTACGACTTGTAATCTTTGGATGTCATTCCGCCTTTGCCAATAATCAGTTTGGCGCCCGTTTTTGCCATCCACTCAGGTAGCCATTTAGAAAATCGAAACGATGCAGTTGCGGTTACTGCACCCATATCAAATGAACCGTCATCGTTGATGCGCGCAGCGGGTGAGCAATGAAAATTGGCGGCCGATTGATGCGGCAGATCCATTGGGATGTTCGCGTTCTGCTCCAATGTGCGCATATACACACCTTCCCGCGCAGTGTAGATCAAGCCATCCAGATACACGATATCACCCAGGCGAAGCGCTTTGATGTCATCGTCGGTGGGTGTTGTGGATAGGCGGATTTCACGCAGACTCATGTGTGCTCTCCTCTGTTGGTACCCAGTCAATGGTCTCTCGACGTTGATACGGAGTGAACCAATCCGGGTCGGTGCGAAACTCGACGCGACCGTCCGGGAATATGCGTGCAACAGCACGACGGGAAGACAAACAAAATGCATGCACCGACATAGGCATACCACCGGTATGACAATACCCAACTTCTATATTGCAATCGACAACCATATTGCTGCCCACAAAGCCCATCGCACCCATACCAATGGAGTTACCCAGCTCTTTAAATTCATCTTCCAGTTCAGCAATTTTGGGATCGCTGTTTCGGCTACCCACGGTACGCAAGGTAGACGCACGTTTGCCTAGCGTCATGCAAATATCTTTTGAACCACCTAGTCCGATGCCGATTATGGCCGGTTGGCATGCAAGGCCACGCTTACCAAATGCCATAAGGCTATCAAGATAAAACCGTTTGATACCTTGCAGTCCATCGGATGGAAACAACATCCGGTAATCAGAACCAAACAAGCCACCTTTGTGTACAGTGATAAGGTCTATCCAATCTCCGTCTGGCTCAAACCCGTATTCGATTTCCGGCGCACCAATACCAACATTGTTATCGTGATCGGTACGCCACAGCGGGTGCACGCGGTTTGGTCGCAATGGAATATCAACAGTGGCTGTTGCGGTTGCTCGCCGCAATGCAGTTTCTAACGCAACCATGCCACCTTCTACTTGCGCATCGTTACCCATTTTTACAAACCAACGCGGTACGCCGGTGTCGCCACACATAGCGCAGCGATCTTCCTTAGCAGCGTCATAGTTATCCAGCATCACCTTCAATACAAACGATGGTAGCTCGCCAGTCTCTTTTTTTGCGGCTTTACGTAAACCACCCAGATAATCGTCTGGGATATCGATTGCCGCTTTTTGCATGAGTTCTTCGGCGGTTTTTTCAAGTAAGTTGATACTGATCATGATGATGCCACCAAAGACTCAGGTTCATCCTGTCGCAATAGCGATTGCCCGGGACGAACTATTGAAAAGTTAACTGGCTCGCGTGTGACTTCCATTTGTTCATTGTCAGTGCTGGCTGCTGTAAATTTAGCCACAGTGAAATCACTTTTTTCAAGCGAACCAACATCAGGATAATCTTCTCTGAAGTGCGCACCACGTGAGTTTTCACGTGCAATACCGGCTTTGGCAATAGCAGCGGATACATCGCATAGCGAGCGTAAATTGAGCCAATCATGCCAACTCAAATTGAACGCAAGATTCGAATCGTCTACACCTACTTCCATGAGTTGGTCTGACACTGCTTTAATACCCCGCAATCCACGCTGCATGCCGATTTCGGTTCGCACCACACCCACATCTTCCCACATGAGATCCTGCAGTTGCTGGCGCAGTGGTAATACTAAATCAACAGTTTTGTTGAGCGGGTGCATCGCGCGCTCCAGCTCCATAGCAATAACTTGCTCATCGGGTTCGCGCAGTGTGGGCATATCATGAATATCCGCTGCCATGGTATCACCAGCAATACCTCCATAAACAGTTGAATTCGCAACGCCATTACCACCAAGTCGATTCGAACCGTGAGCACCACCCGCATCTTCTCCGGCAACATAAAGCCCCTGCATAGCGGTGCGTGTGTCCACGTCGACAACAACGCCACCCATAAAATAATGCGCAGTTGGTACCACTTCAACTTTACCAGCTGCCAGATCAAACCCACTGTCGGCACATCGCTTAACCATACCTTTAAATTGTTTAGCGACCCACTCAGGTCCAAGATGTGACATGGATATAAACACGCCTTCTTGATCGGGGTGATTGTTCTTGCGCATTTCTGAATAAATGCCACGGCTGACCACATCGCGAGTGGCGCGTTCGCCCAGGTCGTCATAGTCGAACATGAATCGCTGATCTGCATGATTAAGTAGTTGTCCACCTGCACCGCGTAAGCCCTCTTCTAATACCGTGCCAGTCATGCGTGTGTGACTACCGGCCAATAACCCAGTGGGGTGAAACTGCACCATCTCCATATCGCGCAATGATAATCCGGCACGCAATGCCATTGCCAGACCATCCATGGTTTTATCACCGCTGGGCGTATGGTACTTATACATGCTGGGTCCGCCACCGGTTGCCATGAGCACGGTTTTAGCGCGCACTAATCTAAAGCCGCCGGTACGCATATCAATCATTAATACACCTGCCAGCGCTGAGCCATCTTTAGTGGGTATTAAACCGATTGCCCGATGCTCTTGCAGTTTTTCAACACCACTGGCCAATACCTTTTCCATTAGGCGGTTAATGATTTCAATACCCGTTAAATCGCCTTTATGCACCGTACGGTCAGCCGTTTGTCCTGCAAAAGCTTTTTGGTGCAACGATCCATCATCGTTTCGATCAAAGAAGCAACCAATCTCGTTTTCCAACTCGCGGATACGTACCACTGCCTGTTCACACAAACGCCAAGCCATATCCTGATTCGGCAACCATTTGCCACCATTAATGGTATCCATGAAGTGCCGTTCCACGGTATCCCCGCCACCCAGCGCAACGTTGTAACCACCCTGCACCATTCGAGTACAACCGCATTTGCCGATTAAGCCTTTAACTACGATGGTGATTTTTGTGCCTTTCGGTGCAGATTGCTGCGCGTGTAATGCAGCGAATAAGCCGGCACCGCCCGAACCAAGAATCAATATATCGGTATCGTGTTTTGCAATGTCAGATTGACGCATATGCTAGACCATTTGCAAAAAGAACATGACTGACACCAGGAATGAACATGCTAATGCTGCGGCTGCCAGTGTTTTTTGCGAGGCTGACCACGGTAGCCATTCCAGTGCAAGTAATCGCAGCCCGCCGAAAAGATGCACTGCAAGTAGAAACACCAGCCCGATCTCACAAACGGTTTTGATTGCCGATGTGTTCATATATAAAAGACCATCGATTTTTGCAGGGTTGCTTACTGACATAGCCAATACCCAAAAGTGCACCGGTAAAAAAAGCGCCAAGCACAAACCGGAAATTCGATGCAACAGATAAGCAAGCCATAGCGGGTGCGCACGATTAGCAATGGCGTTGACACTGCTCATGCGAACGTTACCGCCCAAACCGCACGTGCGCCCAACGCGAATAATCCAGTACCAATCAACAAAGTAACAAGTTCTAACAAGGTACCTCGAACCCTTAGCCATTCATGAATAATGGTACGTACACCAATAGCACCGTGTATCGCCACTGCCACGACAAAAGTGCCATAAAATAAAAACCATGCAACAGAGCCCTGGGTGCGAGATAAAATTTCTGCTGAGCTCAGGCCGCCTTGTACTGCATAAATCATCACCGCAATATGACCAATTACCA
Source organism: uncultured Granulosicoccaceae bacterium (assembly GCA_964390335.1). Lineage (GTDB taxonomy): Bacteria > Pseudomonadota > Gammaproteobacteria > Granulosicoccales > Granulosicoccaceae > Granulosicoccus. Next base: position 32,998 of record CAYMHU010000016.1, read on the forward strand.
GCGGCGCCATCAATAATGCCGTGAGTCGTTGCGCCATATACAGCCTGATATCAAGCATTAATCTCTCCGACCGAAAAAGCGCTTGGTAGTCAGTCGTTTTAATCCGGCAATGGCCGACATTGGATCGAGCTCGATCGGGCAATGGACTGTGCACGAACCCATAGAATGACAATTATGACAACCACCTTTACCAGACACTGCATCCAGGATTGCCTCACGACCTTCATCTTTAACATCATTGAGTAATGTCCACGCGCGCTGCAAGCTTGCAGGTCCTGCGTAATCCGGATTACCAGCAACTGTATCGCACGCGGCATAACACACCGAACAATTGATACACTCAATACCTTTATTAGCATTGCTGCGTTCAGTACTAAATTCATCGACAGGCGCTATAGGATCGTGCCGACTTAATGTGCCGTGGTGTACACCTTCGCTAGCCAACCATTTATCAAAGAACGGATCCATATTGACAACAAGATCTTTAATGACCGGCAAGTTTCGTAACGGCGCTATCTTAATGCTGTTATCGGTGAGTACTTTTGTGATATGTGTTCGGCAGGTCCAACGAGGAACACCATTAACCATCATTGCGCAGCTACCGCACATGCCTACTCTGCAAGCAAATCGATAACTCAGTGTTGCATCGGCATGTTGTTGGATCCACGACACAACATCCAGAACCGTTTGATTGTCGTAACCGGGCACCTCGAACGAATCGACGTAAGCGCCTTGCTCCGAGCTTCGTTGGATTTCAACTTTAATCGTATCGGTATGCATGAAACGGCGTATTTAGCAAGGACACCCAAATTCTAGCGAGAATACGTGAAGAAGTATATCTCTAGCGACCAGTGTATTTCTTTTGAATAGCACTAGTATTAGCGATCTAGCCCTCGAACCTACTACAAAAGCACTTGGATAAACACACCCAGCCCAGTCAGTAATGACAGTCCAATCAGTAATCGTCTGAATTGAGTATTTTTGAGACGGCTGAAAACCCAAAGCCCAAACAAAGACGCCATTATGGAAACCGGGATGGCAATCATTAAAGCTGTAACAGCTGTTTCGTCATAAGCCCCTTTGAAAAACAACAACGTAGCAGTTGCGAACAGCACCACCATATTAAATGGCTGTAAAACCGCTCGAATTTCGCCCTTTGGCCACGGGCGCATCGACAGCCACATCACCGGAACAGCACCTGATAACGAGGCCAGCCCGCCCAACACTCCGCCTACCAGCGCAATGAGTGAATTAATAACGGGTGTTGGCTTATCAATGGTGGGAAGGGTTGAGCGAAAGGCGAAATACCCGCCATACACAATTAACATGACGGCTATTAAGATCCGCAATGTAGTTGCATCAACAACATCAAGCAACGCAATGCCCAGCGGGACACCGATCAAACCTGGAATTAAAAACCCCCATAGCCTCGATTTGTAGGCCATGATATCGGAGCGCACGGCCCACAATCCATGAAAGCCCCCCAATATTGCCAGTAGTGACGCCATAGCTATCGATGTCATCGGTGGCAAGATTGTTAAATAAAAACCTAACGAGAAGAGCGCGGTGCCAGTACCCGCTAATCCATTGATAAAGCCACCGGCTGCTGCACCAAGCGCAAGAATCACTATGAAGGAGTCTGTCATTTTTCGTTATAATTTTGGCTGTATTTTTTAGGTGCTAGTCGCTAGCTTAGTTAATTAAGCCGTTTGGTTCGATATCTTTTGCAACACGTCATAATCTAATTGCAGCAAGAAATGCAACGCATCTACAAACACCCAGTTCTCTGCCAGTAGATCACCATCGCGCCGCCAGAAATCACAGACTCGCATGTATACGCGTTTATCAGTTGGGCCTTGCCCAAGGAACGGTTTGACTTGCATCATGTTCAACGAAGGCCAACCGCCCAAGCAACAGTATTCACCATCGGCCATACGAATAAAGTGTTTGGTCACACTGCCGGGCATGATACCGCTTATCCATTCGCTGAACGTATTCTCAAATGGGGTTTGGAAGTCAGCAAATTCCTCTTTACCTTGAAAAGCGCCAAATACCGCAGGGCCATACCACGTCATATCGTCATGCCATTCTGCTCGCCACGCTTCATCGACAGTGGCAAGATTCAGTAGCATTTTTTCGGTCAGCTGCAGAGTTTTAGTCGTGCTGTCCGGGTTACTGTTATGCCAAACAAGACCATCTTGAGTCGCTGGACCAGGAAGGTAACCAGTGTACCCAGCGTGCTTGGCAACGGTGTGTTTTAGCGGCCACACACCGGCGGCCAACATCAATGCTGGGATATCAAGGAAAATGTAAGACTCCACCGCCTTACCATCTGTCATTAAATGAAATTCTGCAAAGCGTAAATACGCCAACGTGCCGGTGGGCTTTATACCTATCCACGGATTTACAAAATTGCCGCTGTAGTAGCCAGTGCACGCAAGCCATCGGGACTCCTCGAACTCACCACCGATAGCGATATACTCCGAGCGCCGTAATCCTTCAAAGCTGTGGGTAAGTGGCTGCAAAAATTCATCGATATAAGCAGCAGATCCAGTATGTTCATTAAAGGGATGAACAACGTTAATCGTAGCGTTGGGAGTAAAGAATGTTTTTACCGCCGCTGCCATCACATCAAAATCGGCTGACCGGTAAGCGTTAACATATTGCTGCAAGAGCGATTTATTATCGGGTGTAGCCATTGCTCTACACAATCTCAAGCAGTGGTGACTGCAATAGCTCTGGGTTCGGGGTGATACCGTGCCCGGGCTTTTCGCTCACACTAATAAAACCATTTTCGCGAATCGGTCCATCGGGATCGATTCTGGGATCGACATAGCCCGACAGATCGCATACATTTAAGATCGACTTAGCAGGCGTTGCAGTGGCTAGGTGCAGTGCTGCTGCTGTGGTTATGTCAGAACCCCAAGTGTCTTCTATACACAGTTTCGCGCCAAGATGTAAACATAGATCTCTCGCTCTACGCATAGCACTTAAACCGCCGAACTTAGAAAGTTTAAGTGCAACTGCATCCATACAACCCAATTCATAGGCCTTTAATAATGATGCAGTGTCGTAGGCGTTTTCGTCTATTTTCATTGGCAAGCCAGCAGCCTTTCGAACATTACTGCACTCTTCTAGCGTGGCACAAGGTTGCTCTAACATGATATCGAGGTGCGCTACTGCACGTGCAACCCGCGTGGCGTCAAGCTGGCTAGCTCCGCAATTCCAATCGCCATAGACCAGTCGTTCGTTGCCAACAGCTTCTCGCACCAGCGTTAGTCGCGCTACGTCTTTTTTCCAATTGTTATCTGCACCGAGTTTCACTTGAAACTGATTAATAGCTTGTTGCTGCGCAGAGAGCGCGATCTCTGCCATGTCCTCTGGCTCGATACATGTTATTGAGTGATACAATGGCAGCGAGTCGTTGAGCTTGCCACCGAGCAAACGGTACAAAGGCAAGTTCGCGGCTTTCGCGGTTAAATCCCATAAGGCAGTATCGATTGCAGACTTTGCATAATCATGCCCTTTCAATTGTGCATTGAGTGCATGCATCAGCGCCTCGGGACCGACCGGGTCTGCTCCCATCAACACGGATGACAATTCCTTAATGGCCGGAACCACGCCATCGGCATACGCAGCTAAATAGTGCGGTATAGGACAGACCTCACCCCAACCAGTTACACCACGATCGGTATCCAGGCCAACGATGATTGAATCGACGGTGTCGCACGTTTTGCCATCGGACATGTAGTACGTTTCATGGGTGCGTAGCGGCACTTTCCAAACGGTGACACGTGTGATTTGCATAGAAAAATCGCCATGGTGAGTGATTTTTCAAGCTTATATCACAATCTGCAAGACGGACAATTGCGCGCTTTTGAGTTGTCGCAAACCGATAAGTCCACGCTGCAGAATCCGCCAGATAGAGCACTATCTATGAAGCACTACTGCATGGTGCGCAGTACTTGCCTCGCAGCACTTACCAAGGGTTCATGCGTTTCTTGCAATATCTCATTTCTATCAAAACGTTTAACGTCTTTATTAACGGCGTCGCGTAACGCGCCGCCAAACGCCATCCGAAGTTCAGTACCAATGTTGTACTTACAAATAGCACTGTTGCGCGCCAATTCGCGCCGTTGATCTGCCGGCACACCAGAGCCACCATGAATTACCAATGGTACGTCGCACACTGTTTCTATTGCGTGGATTCTTTCAACATCCAAACCGCCCGATTGCCCCTGCTGCAGGTGAACGTTGCCAACCGAGATAGCCATTGCATCTACACCGCTTTGTGCTGCAAATTGTTTAGCTTCATCAACCGTGGTCCCGGCAGATGTTTCACCGCCGTCGTATCCAACAAAACCAACTTCACCTTCACACGAAGCACTATAACTATGTGCCAGTTGTGCTATTTGCGCTGTTTCATCGATGTTTTGCGCTAATGGTTTTCGAGAACCATCGTACATAACTGATGTAAATCCGCAGTCGAGGGCTTGTTGGCATTCATCCATTGCGTAACCGTGATCGAGGTGGGCAACAATGGGTACGCTGGCCTGTTCAGCTAAGTGCAAAAACATTTTTCCCAGTATAGGTAACGGCGTATGTGCTCTGCACCCCGGACCTGCCTGTAATATAAGCGGCGATGACTCTAGCTCTGCCGCTTCAACAAAGGCACGCATATCTTCCCAGCCCAACGTCACCAAGCCTGCAACCGCGTATCCATTTTTTAACGCGGGTTGTAACACATCGGCAAGTGTGGCAAGCGTCATTTGAATTTGGCAATCATGTCTTTGATGCCGGGGATGGTTTCAATTTGATCCGCATGCGTTGGTTGAAAATACTGTACGAGCGAGCGCTGGCTTAAGCCACCAAGAATGGTGAAGTAGTACATTTCATAACCCGGCAATACGCAACACGGGTGATACCCGTTATCCAGGCAAATAGTGGAACCATCAACAATATGGTAAGCATCGCCTGGTTCGTTATCGACGCGTTGCAACATTTGAACACCAGAACCATGATTGGGGCGAAAGCGAAAGTTGTAGGTTTCATCATGGCGGGTTTCATCAGGTAAACGATCGGTATCGTGTTTGTGCGATGGAAATCCCGACCAACCACCGGCACCAACAGTGAAAAGCTCACTGACTAACAAGCGGCCGACTTTGTCATGATGCTTCTGACCCAGAATGTGTTTTATTTTACGATGCGTTTTTGTATCGTCCGAGCCGTATTGCACTTTGTCTAACTCTGCTGTGCGTACATCGAAAGGCTCTAGCACTTTGTCGAACTTAGCGCCGGCAATAAACACCTCAGTGTTGTCTGACACACAGTTAAAGGTTGCCTTGGCACCCACTGGTACATACACGCCTTCAGGCTCGCCATCCCACACATCAACGCCGCGATTACCCAGCGCGTCAAATTTAACCCCTTCAATTTCTACATTCACGGTTCCGGTGGCGGGAACAATACAGGTTTCATAACCCGGCACCTGATATTCGAATGCATCGCCCTTATTTAATTTAACGATATTAAAGTAGTTCAACGGAACACACGCGTTATCGACATCGACGATAGGTTGGTTCTTGTTATCAAACGGCGCTATATGCACAGTGCTTTCCTTTTAAGTTAAATATGATTGATGTTTCGAATTGACTTACGTATTGCTTGGCCCTGGGTGCGTTGCTAAAAATTCATTTAGCTCGGCAGTGGTTGGCATTGCTGGAGCGCAGCCAACTTTTGATACCACAATAGCGGCACATGCCGATCCGCGCAACACCGCTTCGAGTAGTTCAAAACCGGCAGCCAATGATGATACAAAGCCACCCATGAACCCATCACCGGCGCCGGTTGGCTTTAACGCATTAACGCTATAAATACCTGTTTGGAATTCGTTGTCGGGCGTAATGGTAATAGCGCCCTTCTCGCCCATTTTATACACAACAATACTGGCCGTTGAATGCGCTAACTCACGCGCTTTTTCCAAGCCTTTGTCGTATTCCCCAGCCATAAACCCGAACTCAACATCGTTGCCAACGATGATATCGCTCATGGCCCCTGCTCGAGAGTAAGTTTGAGCAGCGTCTTCTGCACTAACCCAACTGTAGGGCCGGTAATCCACATCGAAAATTAATGGCAGCTGTGCTTGTTTGGCAAGTTCAAATGCCTTAAAAGCAGCGCTGCGAGATGGTTCAGCAGCGAAGACCGTCCCAGTGGTTATCAGCGCGCTGTAGTTAGCGTAAGGAATTGAATCAATGTCGCTGACATCCATTTGAAAGTCTGCGGCGCCATTTCGATAAATAACAGACTGGTTATCTTCAAGTCGGCTCTCAACAACTGCCAATGAATTGCGATACTCACCGCCCTGAGATTTTACAAACTGATGATCAACACCATACTGCTGCAGTTCGTTTCTACAAAATCGGCCAACGGAATCATCGGATACTCGAGTAACCAACGCGCTGTTACCACCGTGCTTACAAATAGCAACGCAAATATTCGCCGAAGAACCACCGACACAAGCAAAGAAGTTGGACGCGTTTTCCGTTTTGGTTCCAGGCGGGTCGGCATAAAAATCCATCCCGGCACGACCAATCACCAAAAAGTTATTGCCAGATAAACGAGACAGGTTTGATTCAGTCGCAGCGTTCACTGAACAATTACACTCCTTGTCGTTGTTTTGAGCGACTGGATTCCCAGTCTTCGTGCGCAGCACGCACTTTGTCATTATCGGTTATGTGTGGCGTGCCGACTTCCCACCACGTATGACCTTCATTAGTCCAACCTTCATAAGCATCGACTTGCATAACAATGACCGAGGTACGATCAGCCGCTTTTGCACGCTTAAACGCTTCCCCCAATTCGGTTGGATTGGCTACGGTTTCTGCAATAGCGCCCATGGAACGCGCATGTGCTTCGAAGTCAACGGCAAAGGGTTCAGTCGATACCGTTGGTGTGTCTTTGATTAAATTGTTGAAGCTTTCATTGCCCGTGTTGTTTTGCAATTTATTGATAACCGCAAACCCACCGTTATCGAGCACGAAGATAATAAGTTTCTTACCGGTGAGCACACTGGAATAAATGTCGGAGTTCAACATCAGGTATGAACCATCGCCGGTAAACACCATGGTGTCTTGCTGGGGTTCGGATTCGGACTGCGCAATGCGTGCGCCCCACGCACCCGCAATTTCATAGCCCATGCATGAATAACCGAATTCAACATCAACGGTACCGGTTTGCAACGTGCGCCAATTGGCTGTGACCTCGGCAGGTAAACCGCCTGCGGCTGCAACCACTCTATCTCGCTCATCGCAAAGTTCGTTCGCCACACCAATAGCTTGTGCATAGGAATTGGGGCGGTTACCGTAAGCAACATTTTGAGCCACATACGCATCCCATTTTTTACGTTCTTCTTGCGCTTTGCCTGTCCATGCCGCTGGCGATTGATAATTATTCAGCGCAGCACTTAACGATTCAATACCAAGTTTGGCATCGCCAACAACCGATAATGAGGCGTGTTTAGTTGCATCAAAACGACCAACATTTAGCGAGATAAATTGCGCGGTTTTGGAGAACGCAGTCCATGAGCCCGTAGTGAAATCCTGCAATCGGGTACCTACTGCAAGAATCACATCGGCTTCTTCTGCAATTGCGTTGGCTGAGTTAGAACCGGTAACCCCAATAGGGCCAATATTCAGCGGATGGGTTGCTACAAGGTTGGCTCTGCCAGCAATGGTTTCAACAACTGGAATATTGTACTTTTCCGCAAATGCCGTTAACTCTTTTACTGCTTTAGAATATTGAACGCCACCACCGGCAATTATCATTGGGCGTTTAGCCGTTGATAACAGTGCCGCAGCGTCTGCTATTTCCAATTCATCTGCTGCGATGCGTCGAATGCGATGCACCTTTTTTTTAAAGAACGATTCTGGGTAATCGTAAGTCCAACCTTGTACATCCTGAGGTAAACCAATAAACGCTGGCCCACAATCGGCCGGGTCGAGCATAGTGGCAATAGCATGTGGCAAGGAATGGATAATTTGCGCAGGATGCGAGATACGATCCCAATAACGCGTTACTGATTTGAACGCATCATTAACTCCTTGGGTTGGGTCATTAAAGTTTTCCAACTGTTGTAACACTGGGTCGGGCAAGCGGGTCAGAAAGGTATCGCCACATAACATCAGCATGGGCAAACGGTTCGCATGTGCGAGTGCGGCAGAGGTCAGTAAGTTGGAGGTACCCGGCCCTGCTGATGCAGTACAAAACATGATGCGTTGGCGCAAATGATATTTAGTGTATCCGGCCGCAGCAAACCCCATACTTTGTTCGTTTTGTCCACGGTATAGAGGCATTTCATTTTTATGATCAAACAGCGCTTCGCCTAAACACGTGACATTGCCGTGCCCGAAAATACCAAAACCCCCACCGAATAAACGCTGCTCATTGCCATCGATTTCGATGTATTGCTGCGCCAACCATCGTACCAGCGCTTGAGCAGTTGTTAGGCGTATTGTCGGAGCTGAATCAGTCATGCTATGAAGTCCGTGAGAGGCCCTTGAAATGGCTACTAATAATGAATGTTTGTACGGGATATTACACGCAACGCGGCGGCATTCCGTGTTGACGATTTATCAGCCCAGAGGATACAATAATTGCCACTGCTTGCATACTAATTTGACTAAACTGCCACCCCCGAAAACGCCCTCCGATAACACTGCCCAACTACGCTGTGTTTAATGCTATGTTGCGTGGCGGAAAAACAGTTTACAACCACTTTTAATGGACACCAGCATGAGTATAAAAATCGGGAACGCACCCTGTTCTTGGGGAGTTGAATTTGCCGACGATGATCGCAATCCAACCTGGGAAACCGTCCTGCAACAATGCAGTGAAGCTGGTTACGGCGGTATCGAATTAGGACCCGTCGGGTTCATGCCTGAAGACCCGGAAATGCTGGGTGAAGCATTAGCTAAACACAAACTTGAATTGATTGGTGGCGTTGTGTTCAGAGCATTCCACGACCCTGATCAATGGTCGGATGTTCTCGACGGCGCACACCGTACCTGCAAAGCGCTGGTTGCTCATGGTGCGAAACACTTTGTACTCATTGATTCAATCTCACCGCGTCGCGCACCAACCGCAGGCCGAGCCGATGAAGCAGAACAAATGGATGATAAAGAATGGGCAGCTTATCGAGACCGCATTGCCACTGTTGCAAAAATAGGTGCTGAAGAATACGGCTTAATTCCAGAGCTCCATCCGCACGCTGGGGGCTTTATGGATTTTGAACCGGAAGTAGAACGCTTGTTATCTGAAGTTGATAGCAACATCCTAAAGATTTGCATAGACACAGGGCACTGCACTTATGCAGGCTTTGATCCTGTCGCGTTTATGCAACGCCACATGGACAGAATCACCTATGTGCATTTTAAAAATACCGATGCAAAAGTGAAAGCAGACGCTATTGCCAATAGAACGGGTTTTTATGAAGCCTGCGGTCAGGGTATTTTTTGTAACCTTGCTGATGGTGAAGTGGATATGCCCGCCGTGAGGCAACTCTTAGTGGATAACAACTATGAAGGCTGGTGCACCATCGAGCAAGACTGCGACCCTACTCTTGATGTTGATCCACTGCGCGATGCAAAAGTGAATCGCGAGTACCTTGAATCAATAGGCTTTAACTAATGTACAAATTAAAATGGGGCATGATTGGCGGTGGCGAAGGCAGCCAAATTGGACCAGCCCATCGCTTGGGTTCCGGATTAGACGGTCTGTTTGAATTTAGTGCCGGTGCTTTAGATCACCGACCCGATGAAGGCCGCCAGTACGGCGTGTCACTCGGCTTAGCGAAAGATCGCTCGTACGGCGATTGGCGCGAAATGCTAGAAGCGGAAAAATCACGTGCCGATAAAATCGATCTGGTGACGGTCGCCACGCCAAATTCAACCCACTTTGAAATCACCAAAGCGTTTCTGGAAAACGGCTTTCATGTGTTGTGCGAGAAACCCATGACGATGACCGTGGAAGAAGGCGAAGAAATCGTTAAGGTTGCGAACGCGTCAAACCGCGTATGCGCGGTCAATTATGGCTACACCGGCTACTCCTTAGTAAGACACATGAAAGCCATGATTGCTCGCGGCGATCTTGGCAAAATCCGCCTGGTTAATGCAGAGTTCTCGCATGGTCACCACGCCGATGCTGCCGATGCCGATAACCCACGAGTACGCTGGCGCTACGACCCGAAGCAAGCAGGTGTATCTGCGCAGTTTGCAGATTGCGGCATTCATGCCATGCACATGGCAAGCTTTGTTACCGGCCAGGAAGTCGTGAAGCTACAAGCCGACATTGTTTCATGTATTGAATCTCGTGAACTCGAAGACGATGCCATGGTTAATTTTCGAATGGATGGCGGTACGGTTGGGCGCTTATGGACTTCATCCGTTGCCATTGGCCGCCAACACGGATTAGCGATTCAGGTGTTTGGTGAAAAAGGTGGACTCCGCTGGTCGCAAGAACAGCCAAACCAGTTGTATTGGATGCCATTGAATGAACGCTTACAGATCATAGAGCGCGGCGAAGCCAACCTATCACCGGAAGCTGATCGTGCAACACGCGTTACTATTGGCCACGCTGAAGGTATGCCATTAGCGTTCGCCAATTTATACAAAGACATGGCGGAAGCTATTAACGCGATGAACGAATCTCGTGACATCGACCCGGCTGCCAATCTGTACCCACGCGCTGAGGATGGTTTGCGCTCCATGGCTGCAGTTAATGCGGTTGCCGAATCAGGCAAAGCTGATGGAATCTGGGTTGATGCACGCCCACCTATGTTTCGCTAGTAATTACCAACAAGAACGCTTGCTATGATTATATGGACATCATCATAGCGAAAGCGGTTCTAAGACAATAAAACCCAAGTAGTCCAAGCAACAAAGCTGAAAAGACACCGATATAAGGCGATACCTTTTTCATGATCGCCGAGACAAGTAGTGCAATTGCCACCACTATCGCAAATAGATTCCCGACAATTTGAAAAACTGCATTTAGCCCTCGTAATACCCCACCGCCGCCATGCAAACTGGCAAAGAAGTACCAATGCGCCAGCAACAGAATCGCCGAATAAAATACCACAAACAAAACGATCTTCTTTTCGACCACTGATAACGGTTTTTGTTGGTCTGTTGAAGTCATTCAGGTACAACTCCTAGTTAGCTTGCTAGCTTTCGAAAAATCCATTCCAGTGGTCCAACTTTGAAACGGCTAAGCCATACAACACTAAACACTAAGCCAAAAATACAGAACACCAACGCGCTAAGAAATGAAAAGGCAGCAGTTTGATTTTCTAAACGACCAAGATACTCAAGCATACCCATGCCCAGTATAACGTGAGCCACATACAACGTTAAAGACAACTGCCCTGTCTTGTATAACACCTTGTTAACTGCACTAGTACTGAATTGCTCTGAAAAATATAGGCAAACAATCAATACCATAACCGATGTGCAGCTTGCAGAAATGATGTATTGAGGTAAAGGAGGAATAACGGAAATCGACAATAAGAACCCAGCCTCTTCAGCCGTCATCCCGACCGAACTATTGTCACCCACAGCGATGCTCATCCAATAAAAAGCTGCTTCGATAACAACAAACGTTATAAACGCACTTAAAACCAGTTTTATTCTGAAGGCCTTTTGAGATAAGTCTTGTCTGCCCAACCACATTCCAAAAACCAAGAATGCCGTCCACGGAAAAACCGGATGAAAACCGTTAAAGGCAATGTGGCGAACCATACCATCTACGGACCAGAAGTTCATATAGCTTAGCGTGTCCCAATCCCAGTTTTTTTCATAGTCAAATAAGAGCATTAACAGCGGAAATGCGAGGGTAAAACCTACGGCAATGAGAAATAGTGCTCTATTGCTCACTGTAAAAAACGTAGCCGCGAACAAGAAGTAGAATCCGTAAAAATGAAGAATGTCCGCTTCCCAAATGGGTGTGTACATCAATCCAATGATAATCAGCAATATCCCACGCTTTACTACCATCATTCTGGATTTAGAAACAATTGAAGCGTCTGTTGAAGCTCCGGCTTTGTTGGTTAGAAACGTAATCCCGACGCCTGCGAGGATGACAAACAATGCAGACGCACGCCCTTCGAATAGACCGGTAAGAGTTGACCATGATGTGTAGTCGTCATCGGCTTGCATCACGATATTAAAATTCACAATGACCATACCGAAGACGGCCAAAGCTCTCGCAACATCGAACCCTGTGTTTCTTTGATTCATTGGAAGAGTTCTCTGATTAGGCCGAACATCGGCTTCGTTAAACCCTATTTCGTATCAACCAATTCTTCATATGATATTGCAACGTGTTCTACATATGCGTGCCGCTGCAAAATCCTTTGATAGTAGTCCGCTACGGCATTCATGCTTGCACGTTTGATAGGTATATCGAAATACCTAAAAAGCACATGTGCAAATTGGATATCAGCTAATGTAAAACTACTACCCGCTATATAGCGGTTATTTTGTAGTTGATGATCTGCTATTACCAAGGCAGATTCAAATTCGGCTACGGCTGTTTTTATAAGTTCGGGATCTTGTCGCTCTACCGGGGTTCGGACCACCCTCCAGAATATTGGTGCTGTGAACATCAGTGCTATATTCAATTTTGACCATTCAGCCCACTTGTCCACTGAAGCACGCTTGACGGGATCCTGAGGCCAAAACTCTTCATCTCCGTAGCGGCTAGCCAAGTAACGCAGAATGGCACCCGATTCCCACAGAGGTTCGTTGTTCCCATCTTGCAGTGTTGGCACCGTGCCATTAGGATTCATGGCAAGGTAGTCCTTAGTTTTTGTTACGCCATAAGTGAACCCCGCATCAATGCGTTTATAAGGAATTCTTAACTCTTCGATACACCACATTACGGCTTGAAGGTTTGAAGAGGAACGACGTCCCCATACGGTTAGCATCTATCTTTCTCCTTACAAACATTAATATCGGACGCAAGCGCAGGTAAGACGACTCATCTCCTTTACCCTGTCTGTTTCTACCGAACGCTTTGATAATAGTCCGCCTAAGCAGCGACAATGCAATTTGCCGACGTTAATGAAGCATCAATACTAATCATGTCTTCAATGCTGACACCCAAAAGCGACGCGGGGTTTGCATCCATCCCCAGAACCGTTCTTGGCACAGTCACAGCCGACCCTAATGCGTCGGCCAAATCAACACCTGCCTCTTCCACTAGATGCCGAACAGCTGTAGTTAAATCCAAATCTGCACCCGCCAGTGTGCCATCGTCGAGCGTTAAACGACCCTTACGCCGACGAATGCGTCGGCCATCCAATTCAAATGATGTTTCCGATGTTCCCGCAACCGCCATCGCATCAGATACAAGGTACACCCGGTGCATGCCGCCCATGCTGTTCAAGGCTATGCGGATAGACGCTGAGTTGACATGAATACCATCCGCAATCAGTCCCATTGAAAGACCCTGTGTATCCAGAGCTGCACCTACAAGTCCGGGCTCCCGACTTCCCAACGAGCTCATCGCATTAAACAAGTGCGTAACGCAAGAGACACCGGCTGCGTGATATTGCAAACATTCGTCATAGCCAGCATTCGTGTGTCCCAAAGCCAAGCGCACACCGGCTTGATGCAACGTTTTAACTTGTTCAAGTGAAACATTTTCGGGGGCAAGCGTGACTTTCAACACCGGTAGATGTGCTGCTGCATGCAACAAGGTATCTACATCGCTTTGCTTCATTGGACGAATTAGTGATGCGTTATGCGCCCCTTTCTTTTTCAAGGACAAGTGCGGACCTTCCAGATGCAATCCGGCAATGGTAGACATGCCCGATTTAATCGCGTTGATAGTTGCATCGATGGCAGACTCAGTTATCTCGGGTGTCGCGGTGATCAACGTTGGTAACAGGCGTGTCACACCTAAACCTCTGTGCGCCACTTGCATCGTATTCAATGCGTTGATGGATGGATCGTTATTCAGCAAGATGCCACCACCACCGTTCACCTGAATGTCCGCATAGCCTTGAGACAGAATTTTTGTTTTAAGATCCAGCGTGCGAGTGGTTATTGGCGCGTTGGATTCAGACACTACTGCGGTACAAACACCCTCAGTAAATATCGCGCAATGCTCATGCAGCAGCTGGTGTTCGTGAAAGATCGGTCCGCCGACGATGCCCAGCGTGTCACGACTCATGAACGTTGTTCTTCACAAAAAGTTTTGGCCAATGCTATGGCACCTTCCAATGGCGTACCTTTCGCAGGCCGAATAGAAGACCGAACGGGATGCGGAAAATAGGTTTCGTAATAACGCGCAACGCCGCCGGTCAGACATATGATGTCGTCCGGCGTCCAGCCAAACTGGTCTAGCTTACGGCTAATGATGTCAGCACCTCGTTGCAACACACCGATGGCGGTTGCGTCTTTATCATCTGCACACTGTGTCACGGTTGTCGCAAGCTCTGCAATAACTGATGGTTGTGACTTCCGGGCAAAGTCTACAATGGCCGCACTGTTGCCCACTGTTGAAACCAGTGATTTCGTCATGGCACTGTGTGGTTCTAGTCCGTCTTCAGCGCATAAGGTATGCCGCAACGCTTCAATACCTAGCCAGTGTGCAGATGCGACATCATCAAGTTGCGCACCCCATCCTCCAACCGTGGACATTGTCTGCTTACGTTGTCGCGCAAAGAACGATCCCGTACCACAGTGCACGAGATAACCATCGTCATTTCCAAGAGCGCCACGCAATGCGCTCATGCGATCCTCATCAACTTGAGCACAAGCAAACGGCAGAAGCGCTTTCAAGCGCTCACCGATACTGGGCTCTACAACACCTGCAACCCCAAGATACGCAGGATAACTTTCCAGCTGCTCAGGGGAATGGCCGGTTTTGCGTGAGAGGGTCTCCAATCCGGCAATAATCGCTGCTGCAGCTGCCTGAAGGTCTGTTGACGCATTGGCACTTCGTGCTTCAACCGATTGCACGTGATCACCGGTTATCAATGCCAGCCTGCAACGGGTTCCACCCGCATCAACAGCGATTACATTCATGCCCGAGTGGTCCACTTTGTAAATTTATCTAGACAAAACACGTCACAATGGTATTGTATTCTAACGTTAAAGTGAAGGAAGAGAGGACATTATGAGAGGAACGTTTATATCGATAACACTTGCTGGTGCTGTTCTGTTTACTGGTACGGCGCTGGCGCAAGACACAACCATTACGATTGAGAGCTGGCGTAACGACGATCTTACGTTGTGGCAGGAAAAAATAATCCCCGCGTTTGAAAAAGATCACCCTGGTATTAAAGTTAAATTCACACCGTCAGCGCCAACTGAATACAACGCAGCCCTAAATTCAAAACTTGAAGCTGGCAGCGCTGGAGACCTTATTACTTGTCGCCCTTTTGATGCTTCACTTGCTTTATACGATGCCGGACATCTTGCCGACTTAAGTGATATGGAAGCCATGTCAAATTTTTCCGATGTGGCGAAGTCTGCTTGGCAATCAGACGATGGTTCGGCAAGCTTTTGCGTCCCTATGGCTTCCGTTATCCACGGGTTCATTTATAACAAAGATGCGTTTACCGAACTGGGTATTGAGGTACCTAAAACCGAAGATGAATTTTTTGCAATTCTCGATACGATAAAAAAAGACGGTAACTACATTCCCCTAGTGATGGGTACCAACGATCAATGGGAAGCAGCCACCATGGGTTACAACAATATTGGCCCGAACTACTGGAACGGTGAAGAAGGCCGACTCGCACTGCTTAAAGGTGAACAGAAGCTTACCGATGAAGCATGGACTGCACCTTACGCCACACTCGCCCGCTGGGGTGAATACATGGGCGATGGTTACGAAGCTCAAACCTACCCTGACAGCCAGAACCTGTTCACGCTAGGCCGCGGTGCTATCTACCCCGCAGGAAGCTGGGAAATCACAGGCTTTAACGATCTGGCCGATTTTGAAATGGGTGTTTTCAAGCCGCCTGTAAAGTCGGCCGGCGATACGTGTTACATCTCGGACCACACCGACATTGGTTTGGGCATGAACGCAGCATCGGAAAATGCAGAAGCCGCTAAAACGTTTCTGGGTTGGGTTGCTAGCCCTGAGTTTGCAACCATCTTCGGAAACGCTCTGCCAGGTTTCTTCCCACTTTCAAGCACACCGGTTGAACTAGAAGATCCGTTAGCGAAGGAATTTATCAGCTGGCGCGAAGAATGCGAGAGCACCATCCGCTCAACGTATCAGATACTGTCGCGTGGAACACCTAATCTTGAAAATGAAACCTGGGGTGCATCGGTAGCAGCCATCAAAGGAACCAGCACACCAGCAGAGCTCGGTGCAAAACTTCAGGAAGGTCTTGACAGCTGGTACAAACCGTAAGGTGTAAAAGCGCTTATTGAGTCACGTCAGCCTTTCGAATAAACACCATGTTCGAAAGGCTGCACTCATTTGCTCCGTAAGTTATGGAACGCACCCCACGACAATGGCACATCGCCGTGTTCCTAGCGCCAGCCGTGGTGGTATACACGGCTGTAATGATTTTCCCGTTGTTCAACACCTTGCGCCTGGCGCTGTATTCCCGCATCGATCAGGAACGCATTTTTGTTGGTCTGGAGAATTTTCGTACGCTGTTCGGCGAAGCGGTGTGGTCTGAGCAGTTCTGGAATGCGCTGGCCAACAATACTTGGTTTTTCATCATTCATATGTTGGTGCAAAACCCAATCGGTATTGCGCTTGCCGCAATCCTGAGTCACCCGCGCCTTCGCTTTGCCGCACTCTATCGTTCCAGCATATTCATCCCAACCATTCTGTCTTTCGTGATTGTGGGCTTTGCATGGAAACTGATTTTATCGCCCATCTGGGGCATTGCACCCAGCATGCTGGATGCAGTTGGTCTTAAATCGTTATTTGCCCCGTGGTTGGGTAAAGAAGAATATGCATTAACCACCTTGGCTCTGATATCGGTCTGGCAATTTGTCGGTATACCCATGATGCTGATTTACGCGGCGCTTCTGTCCATTCCTGAGGAGGTGCTTGAAGCCGCAGAACTCGATGGTATCACTGGCGTCTCGGCATTCTGGAAGATCAAGCTGCCTTTAATTCTTCCATCAATCGGTATCATCTCTATCCTGACATTTGTTGCGAACTTCAACGCGTTTGACTTGATTTACGCGGCACAAGGAGCGTTGGCAGGACCGAACTATTCAACGGATATTCTGGGCACATTTATGTACCGAACTTTCTTCGGTTTCCAGTTACAACTGGGCGATCCACACATGGGGTCTGCCATTGCCAGTGCCATGTTTGTCGTCATCCTAATCGGCGTTTGTGTTTATCTGTTTGGTGTGCAAACGCGTTTACGTCGTTACCAGTTTTGATGAGTAGCTCGCAAACAGCCAGATACAATCCACTTAATGCATTGCTGATGCACGGTGCATTGATACTCTACACCTTGATCGCACTGTTTCCAGTGTTCGTGATTCTGATCAACAGCTTCAAAACCCGCAAAGCAATTTTCCGTGAACCTTTGAGCCTACCAAACGAAACAACCTTTTCGCTAATCGGTTATGAAACCGTGTTGCAGCAAGGTGAATTCTTTGTATATTTTCAGAACTCAATGATCGTCACCGTTGCATCACTCTTCTTTATTCTGTTGTTTGGTGCGATGGCGGCATTCGCCTTATCTGAATACCGCTTTCCAGGCAACAAGTGGATGGGGCTGTATTTGGCGCTGGGTATTATGATTCCGATTCGTATCGGCACGGTCGCCATTTTAGAAATGATGGTGGCAACTAATCTGGTAAATACACTCTGGGCATTAATCCTGGTGTACATCGCACAAGGACTACCTTTAGCGGTTTTCATACTCAGCGAATTCATGCATCAGGTATCGCAGGATTTAAAAAACGCAGCCCGGGTGGATGGTCTTTCTGAATACCGAATTTTCTTTCTGATTGTGCTGCCGTTGATGCGTCCGGCATTGGCAACAGTGGCTGTATTCAACATGATTCCGATCTGGAACGATCTATGGTTTCCACTGATACTGGCTCCCGCTGAAGCCACCAAAACCCTGACACTGGGTTCGCAAGTGTTCATCGGGCAATACGTCACTAACTGGAACGCGGTACTTTCAGCACTTTCCATGGCGATATTGCCAGTGTTGGTGTTGTATGTGATTTTTTCCAAACAACTCATCCGCGGTATTACTTCGGGAGCCATTAAATAATGCGTGTATTAATTGTGGGTATGGGAACGATGGGAATAGGCCACGCGCTTGCCCATCACAAGCTTGATGCAAGTAACATCGTCGGGTTGGTCAATCGATCGGAGGTTGAGCTGCCTGCGGAGTTGTCTGACTATCCACGCTTCAATTCGTTTGAAAATGCGATGACAACCAATCCCGAGCTGGTCGTTATTGCCACCTACACCGAAACGCATGCCGATTACGCGTGCGCAGCAATGGATGCAGGTGCACATGTCTTCGTTGAAAAACCGCTGGCTATGACAGTTGCCGATGCACAACGTGTGGTGGACAAAGCCATTCAGACGCAACGACAACTGGTGGTCGGTTACATTCTGAGACACCACCCTTCGTGGATACGCTTAATTGAAGAAGCCCGAACGTTAGGCGGACCTTTTGTATTCCGTCTGAACTTAAACCAGCAATCCTCAGGCGCTGAATGGGAAACGCACAAAGCCTTAATGCAAACCTGCTCGCCCATTGTGGATTGCGGTGTTCACTATGTCGATGTGATGTGCCAGATCACCGATGCCAAACCGCTTCGAGTTCATGGCATGGGTGTTCGACTGTCCGACGAAATCGCGCCAGACATGTATAACTACGGACAATTCCAAGTGATCTTTGATGACGGCAGCGTCGGCTGGTATGAAGCAGGTTGGGGTCCGATGATGTCTGAGACGGCGTTTTTCGTGAAAGACATAGTGTCACCGGCAGGATCCGTTTCCATCACCGAAGGCAACAAAGGCGCCTCATCCGATGTGGATGGCCACACCAAAGTGGGCAGTATTCTAGTACACACCGAGCATGGCGATCACACTATAGCGCTACCCGATGAACCTGGACATCAGGCTTTGTGCGATGCGGAACAGATTCATATGCTGCAGGTTATTGAAGATGGTAGCGACTTATCCAAGCATATGGCCGATGCCGTGAATTCTCTTGCCATCTGTCTTGCAGCTGATGAGAGTATCCGCACCTCATCCATTATTAACCTGCCGACAAGCTAAGCCATGAGTGCCTTATCCATTCGCGGTGTGAACAAGTACTTTGGCGAAGTTCATGTTCTTAAAGACATCGATATCGAAGTTGAAGCTGGCGAGTTTGTGGTGTTTGTTGGTCCGTCTGGCTGCGGAAAATCAACGTTGTTGCGGGTCATTGCCGGACTTGAAACAGCAAGCTCTGGCGATGTCTGGATTAACGGTCAATTAGTCAATCAAACACCGCCATCGAAACGTGGCATTGCCATGGTGTTTCAAAGTTATGCGCTCTACCCGCATTTGAATGTTAAGGGCAATATGACGTTAGCGTTAAAGCAGGAAAAGCAAAGTAAGAGCACCATTGAAGAGCGAGTTCAAAAGGCCAGTCAAATGCTGAACTTGCAGGACTACCTACACCGCTATCCGTCAGAATTATCAGGCGGTCAGCGCCAGCGAGTGGCAATCGCTCGCGCGATAGTCAGGAAGCCTGAATTGTTTCTGTTCGATGAGCCGCTGTCCAACCTCGATGCGGCCCTTCGCATGAACACACGACTCGAAATTGCAGACTTACATAAACAACTTAAAACGTCCATGGTGTACGTCACCCACGATCAAACCGAAGCGATGACCCTGGCCGATAAAATTGTAGTGTTGCGTGACGGTGTTGTTGAACAAGCCGGGACGCCCATGGATTTGTATAACAATCCGAAGAACCGGTTTGTAGCAGGTTTCCTCGGCGCACCGTCAATGAATTTTCTGCCTGCTGGCTTTTTGAATGACAATGACACCCATACTGCCGGGATTCGACCTGAAGACTTGCTGATTGATCCCAACGGATCTTTGAATGCAACGGTTAAACACACTGAACACTTAGGTGGAGACACCAACCTAATCGTGTCAGTAGCAGAGCACAACCTGACCGTGCGTTTGTTCGGTCAACACACTATCACCGAAGAAACTTCGCTAAAGCTAGGATTCAATCCGAATAAGGTGTTCTACTTTGATGAAAACGGTAATCGCAGCCAATAAGCTACAAACTAGCGGCTTGACTACCCCAATAACTCATCTTCAAACGGAAACCGCGATAACAACTCGGTCCCGGTTTCGGTAACAACAATTTGTTGTTCAAGCTTAACGCCTTCTGCGCCATTGTCTGCACCAATATAACTTTCTACACACAAAGTCATTCCTGGTTCAATGGTGCCATCATACCCGGCATCTTTAAAATCGCCATGGTGATACAAATACGGGTATTCACCTGTCATACCGCATCCATGAGCAGATAAGTAATAACGGTTAGCGTAGTACTTATCTGGAATGTTCCAGGCGTTGTCGGCGTAATCCCGAAAACTCATTTTGGGTTTAATAATTTCCATATTATGATGAACTTGCTCGTAGGCTAGTTGGTATAGCGTTTTCTGCTCGCCACTTGGGTTACTGGGCCCAGAGTGAAATGTGCGGGAAAAGTCAGAGTAGTAGCCGTGGCAACCTACTACATCGGTATCTAAAGCAATTAATTCGTTTTCAGATAGGCCTGGGCGTATGGCGTCACGAAGTTTCGCTACACCAATTTCAGTTGCTCGCAAAGACGCCTCTATGCACTTCAACTCTTCGCTGGATTTAATGGCTCTGGCAAATTCAACTGCATGTTGCGCATCTACTATTTGTAAACCACAACCGTTAAGCGCAATTGCCGCACCAGCGTTTAATCTTTCAAGCCCGACTGTTGCACCACGGCCTACTAACTCTGAAATGGTGTCTGACATTTTAAAGACCCGTGAAATATACACGGCTTACACCCACAAAAAACCACTGCTAAATCACCCGAAAGAACTCCTTCAACGCGCCAACTTAATTGTTATCGTGTTAACTCCCCCACACTTCGCATTAACAACAGCCATTCTGAGAAATGCGTTCGTTCGATTCGTGCGTTGCTTCTCAAAGGCGTTTTGCGCCAAAAAATATCTATTAAATTCACGTAGTTAGCTGCATTACCAATGCAATGACAATTTTATGACACACCCCTGCTGTACCTCTATCCTATTGTTTTTAATGACTTTATCCAGAAATTATTGCTCAGTTGCAAGGAACCCACACCGGCAGTAAAGTGCACGCCAAGTTCATGACGCACAGCGTTGTGGCGGGGTAATCCGGACCGGCAAAGATCGGCTTCGAGAAAATTAAAAATAAAAAATCGGAGAGAACAATGAAAAACCGAGTAAGCAAAAACATCTTATTGGCTGCCATTTTGGGCCTCAGCCTTAACGCAAACACTGCATCAGCTGACGATGGACACCTCGTGTTCAACACAGCAGCTATTCATTTCAAGAACTTCAAAGATCGCAACGCATTTGTTCCAGGCTTGGGTTGGGAATACTCGCCTACTGGCAAGATCGGCTTCCACGCTGGCACGCTATCCGACAGCTTTGGCTATCAGGCAACTTACTTAGGCGTTAATTACGGAACCCGAAAAATCCTAAAAAATCGTGTTCGATTCCTGGTTGGAGCAACCGTTGTTCGGAAGCAATTCCACAAGAATTCAGAACCAGAAGTCAAAATTGTTCCGTTTCCGGTGATGGAAATTTCATTAACCAAACGAGCAAAACTCAATGTTTCCGGTTCACCAGAAATTGATTACGCCGGTGGACACAGTAACGGTGTGATGTTCTTTCAATTCAAGATGAATCTTAATTAGTAGATTCTAGTAGGTCAGGTTTACCCCCTTCGGCTGGTCGGCATCACTGCGATCAGCCGCTTTTAACGGTCAACCCTGCCTTGATGGCATCAGCATGTTGTAACAGTTCGTACTTATTAATCACGAACACCCCGCTACCGCCGTTTTGAAATTCTAACCATACAAAGGGAACGTCTGGATAGGCGCTTTCAAGCGCTGGGGCACTGTTGCCCACTTCAACGACCAGTAAGCTGTCGTCGGTTTTTAAATGCGAAGCGGCTTGATCGAGCATCAAGCGCACCAAGTCCAGACCGTCTGTCCCGGCAGCTAATCCCATTAATGGTTCATGCCTGAACTCATCCGCCATGCTGTCTATATCGTTGGCATCAACATACGGAGGGTTAGAGATGATTAAGTCGTACTGCCCCTGTATTTCATCAAATAAAGAACCGTGTATAAGCGTGACGCGATCCTGTAACTTATGGTCTTGAACGTTTAGCTGAGCCAGCGCCAAGGCGTCTTGTGACAAATCACTCGCATCAACTGTTGCATGCGGTAACTGCATCGCACAAGCAATAGCGATGCACCCACCCCCGGTGCATAAATCTAACACTCTGGTGGTTTCGTCCACATCAATCAATTCGTAAAAGTCGTGCAGGATAAATTCAGCAATAGGAGACCTTGGCACCAGCGCACGCTCATCGGTACGAAAAGCAAGCCCCGCAAACCAGGTTTTACCCGTAATGTAAGCAGCCGGTAATCGCTTTGTGATGCGTTCGCGCACTATTGCATTGATTCGCTTTATGTCCTCATCGCTTAACTCGCGAGCATAGTCGGGCGCCTCCAATGGGGATAGATCCAGGGCATGTAATACCAACCAACTGGCCTCGCTTAAGGCATCGTGGGTACCATGTCCAAATTCGAGCTGATGTTGCTCAAACGCGCTGGCACAGCCGCGGATGGCGGCTTCCAGATTGAGCTTTGTGCCGCTTTCTAAAACATCAGCTAACACAGTTGTTTGTACCATCGGTAATAACCTTAAATGCCAAGCACGCAGTATAATGAAACCTGCTTTCTGAGGTGTTATTAATGCACCAATAAAAGCCGTTTGAACCCTCAGCTGTGTCTGAACTCTATAATCTAATCACTAATTTGATCACGTAAAACGCATATGGATTTAGATATAAAAACGAAAACCCGCCCACTATCCCGATGGTGGCCAATCTTGCTGATGGTGACTGTATCAGTGGCTGCTGGCGTGTTTGCTAACCTGGCACTGAGTCCTGACGAGCAAGATCAGACAAGCAAAGAAATTGCGCAATTGGAAACCATTCAGGCCAACCTGATCAACAGCACGGTGTTACCTGAAAACTTTAAAACAGTACCTGAATTCTCATTACTCACAGCTGATAACCAAGCCATCACTCAGCAAGTACTTGAAGATAAATGGACGGTTGCGTTTTTCGGGTTCACACATTGCCCAGATATTTGCCCGGCCACCTTAGCTGCCATGAACTCTGTGCTGTCGTCTCTAGAGCCGTCGGTGGCCGAACCACAGGTCATATTTGTAACAGTGGACCCAGTTCGAGACACCGTTGAAAAACTTACCGAATATGTTGCGTACTTTAATGAAGATTTTATTGGCATCACTGGTGACCTGACCGACATCACCAAGCTCACTCAAGCATTGGGAATCGTTGCGAGCTACACCGCATCTGAAGACGACCCAAATCAGTACACCGTTGACCATACTGCGTCCATGTTATTGATCGACCCGTCGCTACGCGTGAGAGCTCGGATTAATGCGCCGCATTCGGTAAAAAACATAACAAACGACTACACCGCGCTGTATAACGCGTTGAGTCCTGCAAGCTAGATACAAATTCATCCCTTTAACAAAATTTCAGAGAAAACTTAGTGCGTAAATTTATCCTTTTATTAGCCTTGTTCGCCAATAGCGCATTTGCTGATATGGCTCCACACATCATAAATCCGTTTGTTACGGCCACACCTCCGGGCGCTACAGTTGCGGCAGGCTACTTAAAAATCATGAACATGTCAGATAAGCCTTTAGAAATTACCGGCGCTCAAAGCAGCACTATAGACAGAGTAGAAATTCATCTGTCCAGTGTTGTTGATGATGTAGCAAAGATGGAAAAAGTGGACTCGTTAGTTATACCCGCAGGCGAGACAGTAGAGCTGAAGCATGGCAGCTACCACATCATGCTGATGGAATTAACCGCGCCATTAAAACCGGGCGATAACGTTGACGTTACTCTGAACACATCCCGTGGCGATATCGCACTTCAGATGCCTGTGGTTAAACATGCAATGGGTGGCAGTCATGACATGAAACATGGCGATATGAAACATGGCGACAAAAAGCATGATAGCCATAGTTCCGACAAGAAAATGAAGCACTAAACCGTCAAGCACCAACGCAATAAGCCATTACATGGCAAAATGCGCTTATAACTAAACCGAACACAAGATGATGCTGGCAGATTGGTTAAAAACTCTTCCGTTATACCCGTTGCCACATCATCTGATTTCACGCGCAGTCTTTTGGCTGACGCGGCGCCAATCCGCTGTTACCCCGTTTGTTATTAAGCGATTTATCAAGCTGTTCAATGTCGACATGCACGATGCCGTTGAGCCTTCACCCGATAGCTACCCGACTTTTAATGCCTTTTTTACGCGCGCACTAAACCCCGCTGCCAGACCGATCAGTGATGGAACACACGATGTTGCGTGCCCGGCCGACGGATGTGTTTCTGCGATCGGTACGATTCAAAACGGCCAAGTGTTTCAGGCAAAAGGCCAAGACTATTCATTATTGAAACTACTAGGCGGTGACGAACAAGCCGCTGAACGGTTGAGTCATGGCAGCTTTACAACGATTTATCTGTCCCCGCGCGACTATCACCGATTGCACATGCCATTGTCCGGCAAGCTGATCAATCAAACACACGTGCCCGGTCGTTTGTTCAGCGTAGGCCCTCACACTGTTAGGCGTGTACCCGATCTGTTTGCGCGTAACGAGCGCGTAGTCGCACAATTTGAAACCGAGTTTGGTTTAATGGCCTTGGTGTTAGTCGGCGCCATAAACGTTGCAGCCATTGAAACCATGTGGCATGGCTTGGTCACACCACCTGCGGGAAAAGCGGTCTCGCGGATTGACTACAGTGGGGAACAACAACTGAAAATTGCGCGCGGTATGGAGATGGGTCGATTTAACATGGGCTCAACCATTATTGTATGTATAGAAAAACCCGTGGACTGGTTAGCAACGTTGGACACAGGCACCGCTGTTCAAATGGGTCAAAAGCTAGGGAATGTGTAAATCAAATTGATTTACAAACGCGTTAGCCAGTAGAAATTCGCGTGCATCATCGGCATCTTGTTCAAACCATTTTTGCGCCGAACCCAACCTGAACGAATATCCCCACGCATCCATGTCTTGCAGCATGCGCGCTTTCCCCATAACGTCAAGATGCTCGGACAACACTATTTGTAAATAACAAACGGCGTTTTCTTCTGCCATTGAACCACCTGCATTGGTATGCAAGGCATCTCGTCTTTCCGGGCTCATCAGCAACCAATGGCAAGCCTCATGAAAAACAGAGTGCACCGGTGTATCGTCTCTTGCGTACAGATTGTGGCGAATAAGCCCCGCTTCTTCGTCCCCCCAATGACTGCCGGGAATGGCTACTTGTGTTGGCACACTTATTACGTTTAAGCCAAACGGCTTAAAGAATGACTCAAGGCAAGCCAGGCCTACATCGCTCACTCTCAATACGTTCATTCGATTAGCACACTCATGCACGATCGCTCGGGAAGGCAATCACTTCGTTAATATGATTGACATCGGCAATCAGCATACACAGTCTGTCCATACCCAAAGCCACCCCGGCGCAATCGGGCAACCCAAACTCCAACGCCGATAACAGGTGCTCATCTATAACCAGTTCATCCAATCCAGACTCGCGTCGTTTAGCCTGCTCGGCTTTGAATCGACGCCGTTGCTCATTGGCATCGCTGAGTTCATAAAAGCCGTTCGCAAGTTCCAGTGCACCCCAATACAACTCAAAGCGCTGCGCGATCGGGGTTCCGTTAATATCAATGCCGGTTCGTGCCAGGGCTGCCTGCGATGCAGGATAGTCGCAGATAAAGGTTGCGCGATCTGCCGGTAAATCACGAATCACAAATTCATCCATAAACAGATCCAATGCGGCATTAAGGTCAAAGCCAATGGCTTTGGGGTAAGACCGGTTATGCTTAGTAAAATAGCGTTCGATTAAGTCAACGGTTATGGTGCTAAACGGGCACCCACACAAAGCAGACACTTGCTGCACGTAACTCAGTGTGTGGGGCTCATGCCACGGTTTACCGGTAAGTTGCCAACACGATTGCATCAAGGCCGTGACATCTTGCATTAATGCATGGTGGTCCATACCCATGCGGTACCATTCCAACAACACGAATTCGGCGTTGTGGTTTCGGCCTTGCTCATCGTCCCTGAACACATTCGCCATTTGATAAATATCGCACTGATACGCCGCAATTAAGCGCTTCATAGGAAACTCGGGCGAGGTATGTAAGTACCCCGCCGACGTTTTAAAGCTGTGGATATTGGGATCGGTTGTCGCGGCTTGTGATAGCGCAGGCGTGTTAACTTCAAGCGCCTGCTCAGACTGCATATACTCGCGCACGCATTGCCGGAGCTGCGCTTGGGTTTTTAATATGTTTAGTGACGCGGTTGGGCGCCAAAGTGTGTCAGTCACACTGTATTAACCAACCTTAACCCGCGATACATATTCACCTGTGCGAGTATCAATTTTTATCGTCTCGCCTTCTTCAACAAACAGTGGGACTTTAACGACCGCACCACTGTCCATATAAGCTGGTTTGTTGCCACCAGTTGCGGTATCACCGCGAACACCGGGATCAGTCTGCTTGATCACCATTTCCACGAAGTTCGGTGGGGTAACAGCCAATGGCTGTCCGTTGAATAAGGTGACTTCGCACATGGCCTCTTCTATGAGCCATAAGTGGTTATCACCCACGGCGGTTTTGTCGGCGGCTAACTGCTCATAGGTTTTGGGGTCCATAAAATGCCAGTATTCGCCATCGGAATACAAATACTGCATTTCGGTATCCATTACATCGGCGCCTTCTACAGAGTCGCCCGATTTGAACGTGCGCTCGACGGTGCGACCGGTTTTCAGGTTACGCACTTTGGTACGTGTAAACGCCTGGCCCTTACCCGGTTTTACCATCTCATTTTCTACGATGGTGTGTGGGTCGCCGTCGAGCATGATCTTTAGCCCGCCTTTGAATTCATTTGTATTGTAATTAGCCATTGACCTGAAACTGGAATTGTCTGTTGAAATCGGCCTCATTATAGACGCGAACGGCTCAAAGCACAGCAAACGGGCCGTAAATGATGGTGATTGCCGTGCAAATTGGACGACTCTGGCTACAATCTTTAGTAGATAAAAGCGGTTTGCAGGCGCTTTGACAGAACCGACGACAGGGCTTGAATTACCCCCATGCGCACCGAAATTCCACAACTAAACTGCCTGGTATACGCCACGCACGACCAGTATCACCAGCAGGTGAGTACATGGCTCGGGTTTAGTAAACGCGTGGGCAGTGTTACGTCGGTGGAGACTGACAATGCGGTCGCTAAGTTCCTTGCCTCTGCCAGTAGCGATTTAGCCATTATAGTGGTGTCCGATAATAGCCAATCCCTGCCCGCCTGCCTACAGCAGCACGCCGAGCTACCGGTACTGGTACTTACCGAAAACAAAGAGCCTCGTGATCTGGCACAATGGTTTCAGCAAGGTGCCACGGATGTCGTGAGCATTCAAAACACAGTGACCGTGCAACATGCGATTAGCCGATTGATCGATGAGCACTCACTCAAGCAACGATTAGCGGTTCTTGAACAGCAAGTGCAAGATACGCAATTACAAAATCAGTATTTAAAACAAATACTGGAAAGGGGTTCACGCTTTATGTCCAACAGGGTTCAATCTAGCACGACTGCAACTCAATCTCCCCACGTAGAGAAAACACAAACAGTTGCGTTGCGCACGATTAAAGGTCGTTATAACTTTAAGCACCTAAATAAAACCCAACATGTTGAACCGCAATCGGATATATCCAAATCCAACACCCGTGCAAACTTACTCAACAGGTTCCAAACATTTTTACAGTCCAATAAAAAGCCAAAACGGTACACCGCTTTGTTAGTTCGAGTGTTAAAGCAATCCGATGAAGCCAGCCCTGGCGATTCTGCGAAACGCTCTCAAACACCTACTTTGCACAAAGCAGCGCAAGCACTCAAAGCTCGTCTACGTGAGGCCACCGTGATGGGCCAATTGAATGACAATGCACTGGTGATTGTGCAAGACACCGATAAAGAAAACACTTCACGGGATACCGCGAACCAGGTACGTGATTTATTAAGTTCACTTGAAGGTATTAGCGATACCAAAAAGGATGTGCGCATAAATACGCTGACACTGCGCAACAGCGGTAAGTTATCTGCCGAAGAGGCTGTAGAGCGCTTAGAATCGCTTTAACAACAATGCTACGCGCCACGTTAATCCTTACCGGCCTTTGCACTGATACGCTTATCAAAACGTACAAGATCTACAACAATTCGTTCGTGCGTGCCTTCGCCGATACGTTCTGACTCATCTTCAGCCCATACGTTAAAGACCACCTTTCTATCCATAACTTCTATGACCTCTGCATGTGCAACAACGCGCATGCCAACCGGTGTTGCAGCGATGTGGCTGATATTGAGTTGTGTACCAACCGTTTGGAAACCCGCTGGTAAGTGCTGCTCAACTGCGTTTAACGCAGCCTCCTCCAGCAACATAACCATCACCGGTGTGGCAAGAACTTTTATTTTGCCACTGCCAACGTGGTGAGCGGTGTCTCGGGTACCTACAACAATTTCTGTTGTGGCTTTCATGCCTACTTTAATGTCGATTTTGGTCATTACTATCTATCCTGGTTCCATTCGTAGATTAGGTTTGATAGTCCAAACCCAACTAACAAGATACCAGTCAATCGTGAAATTAGCCAGAAATGTGTTGTCCTTTGCGTGGCAATTTAAGTGAACACAACAAAGACAGCGATAGCAGCACGCACGCACCCAACAAACATCCAATCAAAGAACCTTGCAGTGTAAGCAAGCCAGACAGTAAGGTACCCAGCAAGCGTCCGGCGGCATTGGCCATGTAATAGAAACCGACGTCCATCGATGTAGCATTGCTCTCTGCGTAGTGTACTACCAAGAAACTGTGTAGAGAGGAGTTCACCGCGAACACAGCACCAAACAGAAATAAGCCTGGAATGATGCCAAGGTAAGCCGGTATCGACACAGCATGTGCGACAGCCACCAAACCGGTCACAATAAACAATTTTAAAACCCACTTTGTTGCGGCGCTGCCATCACTGCTATTCGCTTGTTTTCCATGTACGATTTTTGGCGCCAACACTTGCACACCACCATACAAAATGATCCAAGTGGCCATAAACGCACCGGTTTTCCAGTGGCTCCATTGCAACGTAGATGCAAAATACACAGGCAGACCGACTACAAACCACACATCTCTGGAAGAAAACAGAAATAGTCGAGCCGCACTTAACCAATTTATCTGCTCACTGCGCGAAAAAAGCTGATTAAACTTTGGCTTCGTAGATGCTTTACCCTGCCCGCTTTCAAGAAACACTAGGCTGACTAGAAGCCCAAACACGACTAATGCAATCATGACCAGAATAGCATTGCGAAATCCAACCAGCGATAGCAGTACCGCACCAACAAAAAACCCGACCCCTTTCAGCGTGTTTTTTGAGCCAGTCAGTAATGCAATCCATCTGAATAAAGTTGAATCAGCATCGGCAGGTACTAACGATTTCATGGAGCTCTTCGCGCTCATTTTATTAAGATCTTTCGCAATCCCTGAAAGCGCCTGGGCCGCCATTACCCAAACAACGCTGAGCATATTGTCCGGAACGGTCAACATGGCTAAGGCCACTACTTGCAACAGCAACCCCGCATTCATTAACCTGTTAAGGCCGAAACGCGCACCGGCATAACCGCCTAATAGATTAGTTACTACACCAAATGCTTCGTAGAGTAGAAAGAGAAAGGCGATTTCGAGTGGGTTATAACCGAGGTTATAAAAATGCAAAACCACCAACATGCGCAACGCGCCGTCGGTAATAGTAAACAGCCAATAGCACAGCGTAACTGAGCCGTACTGTCGTAAGGAGTGCTGTTTATTCAAATTCGAGCCCTATTGGACTATGCATCGCTGCGCGCTACTAACTGCATAAGCTCAACAGTGCGGTTGGCATAGCCCCATTCGTTGTCGTACCACGCGTAGAGTTTTAACTGGGTTTCGTTAATAACCATGGTTGATAATGCATCAACAATTGTAGAGCGTGGATCGCCACAATAATCAGTTGAAACCAGTGGTCGATGCTCTGCACCGAGTATTCCGGCCAGATCGCCTTCAGCGGCCTGACTCAGCAGATCGTTGACTTCCTCTGAGGTAGTAGCGCGTGACATCTCGAATACGCAGTCGGTCAAAGATGCATTGGCCAGGGGAACCCTGACTGCATGACCATTTAACCGACCTTCCAGTTCGGGAAATATCAACGCAATAGCTTTAGCCGAACCGGTAGTAGTCGGAATCAAGTTTGACCCGCTCGATCGGGCTCTGCGCAAATCGCTACGTGGCTGATCAAGCACCGACTGAGTATTGGTGATGTCGTGAATAGTTGTTATAGAGCCATGCGTAATGCCAATATTTTCGTGGATAACTTTCACAACAGGCGCAAGGCAATTGGTTGTACAAGAGGCCGCAGTGACTATTTTATATTTGCCGGGTTCGTAAAGATGATCGTTCACACCCATCACAACGTTGAGAATATCGGGATCGTTTACTGGCGCGCTAACCACCACTCGCTTTACACCTTGCGTAAGATAAACTTCTAATTAATCTTTCTGCCGCATTTTACCTGAGGCTTCTAAAACAACATCACATTGGCTCCAGTCTGTATCGTTGATATCACGATTATTGGTACAGCGTGCTGCATGCCTGTCGACGATCAACTTATCATCTTGCGCAACCGCCTCGTGATGCCAGCGACCTTGAATGGAGTCGAAGTTCAACAGATGCGCATGCACATGAGCATCGCCTGCGGGGTCGTTGATGGCGACCACGGTTAGCTCATTTGTTTCGACTACCGCTCTGAATGCCAGTCTGCCAATTCGACCGAAACCATTGATTCCTATTTTTATCATTAGAATAATTACCCTATCAACGCGCTTACCCAGACAATGAGCACCAACAATAGCGACAACAGCACCGCCGCTGAGCCCGCATCTTTTGCACGCCCGGATAGTTCATTAAACTCAGATCCGATTCGATCTACAACTAACTCTATCGCGGTATTCAATAACTCTGTAATCATTAGTATCAACAAGACGCCGATCATGAGTGCAATTTCCATTGCACTATCACCCAGCCAAAACGCCAGGGGCACCATTATCAGTGCCATCCAACATTCCTGGCGGAACGCAGCTTCAGTAGTGAATGTGGACTTCATGCCCGCTAATGAAAAGCGGGTAGCGGCTATTAATCGCTTTAGACCGGTGGCTTCATTTTTCATAAATATATAGCTTGATTCTGACTGGAGTGCAGACGTCATCTTATCAACTTTAAGCAGGGACCGAGATACCGGGCGATTGTGGATGGTTTTCTACCTGTGACCACACTGAAGCTACCAGATTCGAAAAATAACGATCTGATGCTTCGATAACAGCTTGGAACGATGAAAAACTTTCCTGCGGCCGCGGACGCCTTAACGTGTTTTTCAATACCCAAAACAAGATTCGTTCTATCGCAAATAGAAAGAGCAGCAACTGCGCGGTAGGATAATGCTTAAACAGCGTAAGCAACCCAATTGCCCCCACCTGGTCATACCCGTCACCACTGGTAGAAATCATGCGAACGATCTGCATAAAAGCCTTTCTATCGCGCTGTTTCAGCGACCATAACAGAATGCGTCTGTCGAGACTCAAAACACTGGTAAAGACACTCATACCGAAAGTGTGGTGTATAGATATGACTGAGAGATTAAATTTTAGATAAAAGATCAACTCATTTTGATGAGTCTTGACGGGCTTAAACGGTCCGCTGCTATTACGTCCTTAGTGTCGAACATGCTTGTCTATGTTATATGTTCTGTAACAGAAAGCACATTCCCATCAGGGTCTTGAAACCATGCTACCTGGGATCCATCGGGCGTTTGCCAAATCCCAAGCTCTTCTTGAGGCAGATTATCGAAACGTTGAAACTCAACACCCTGAGATTCCAGATGTTGCACCACCGTTTTTATATCGGAGACTGACCAACCCAGCGTTGTATATTGGTGAGCGCGTAAAGACTCAACCTTTTGTACCCTTATAACGGTATCCCCGCACTCGAACACTAAGGCAAATGGACTGTCCTCTCGAAGCGTTAAGCCAAGACAGTTCGTAAAAGCGTCGTGCTTCATCAGGCTTTGCCGTGCCTATAAACCCAACCATTGTCGAAGATTTAAGCAAGACTCCGTCTCCGTTGTTATAAGTACGCGCTCAATGAACGCCAGCTGCTCATTCCAATGCAACACTATTCACGTTCTGAAAACCACGCGGCAGTTTCTTTCCGCGTTGGCCGCGATTACCGGCATAGTGTTCTAACTCTGAATACTTAACCGTGGTATGGCGTTTGCCGCTGACAATGCGCAGTTTGCCTTTAGGAGGCACAACTGCCAATGCCACCATGGATTCTTCACCCGATTTAAATTTCTTGGAAGGCACATTAAATATCTTGTTACCTTTGCCTTTTGCCATCTCGGGTAACTCACCCACCGGAAAAGACAACATACTGCCGCCACTATTAATGGATGCCACGATATCGTCGGTTAAGGAATCAACACGCACTGCCGGTAACACCGTTGCGCCTGCAGGAACTGAAATGACTGCTTTACCAGCTTTATTACGGCTAACCAAATCGCCCAGCTTTGCGACAAAACCATAACCGGCGCTGGTTGAAAACAAGTACCGATCTTCATCAGCACCCATCAGTACACTAATAAACCGCGCACCATCAGGTGGCTTGAGCCGACCACTAATAGGTTCGCCCAAACCGCGCGCAGATGGAAACCCATGCGCTGGCACGCAATACACACGGCCGCTTGAATCCAGAAACATCGCAGTGCCATTAGTTCTGCCCTGCGCTGCACTTTGAAATTCATCACCGGCTTTGTAATTCAATGACGTTGGATCAACATCCAATCCTTTGGCTGCACGCACCCAACCGCGTTGCGATAGAACAACGGTAATTGGCTCGCTTGGGATAAGCTCAGCTTCAGAAATGGCTTGCGCCGCTTCACGCTGCACAATAGGCGATCGCCGCTCATCGCCATAGGTTTCGATATCGGCCGCAAGCTCTTTTTTAATCAGCGTTTTCATACGACGATCAGAACCCAACGTGGCTTGCAAGGTATCCCGCTCCTGTTCCAGTTCTTCCTGCTCACCGCGTATTTTCATTTCCTCTAGCTGAGCAAGGTTACGCAGTTTTAGTTCAAGAATTGCCTCAGCTTGTATATCGCTGATCTTGAACGTTTTCATTAATACCGGTTTTGGTTCTTCGTGTTTACGAATAATGCGAATGACCTCATCGATATTTAAATACGCAACGAGTAAGCCAGCCAGAATGTGTAAGCGTTTTTCAACTTTATCCAAACGCCACTGTAAACGTCGACGTACGGTTTCAAGACGGAAGCTCAACCACTCCTTCAGTATTTTCACCAGGCTTTTAACTTGCGGGCGACCGTCCAGACCGATCATGTTCATGTTCACACGGTAGGTGCGCTCAAGATCGGTTGTCGCAAACAGGTGTTGCATTAAGCTATCGACATCGACTCGATTACTGCGCGGAGTAATGACCAACCGAGTTGGATTTTCGTGATCGGACTCATCTCGCAGGTCCTCTACCATGGGTAGTTTCTTCGCCGTCATCTGAGCAGCTATCTGCTCAAGCACTTTTGAACCGGAAACCTGATACGGGAGCGCCGTTACGATAATATCGCCGCCTTCTTTTTCAAACACGGCGCGAGCACGTAAACCGCCATGGCCAGTTTCATAAATGGTTCGAATATCTTCCGGCGTAGAAATGATTTCTGCATTGGTTGGATAGTCTGGCCCTTTCACATAGGTCAGCAGGTCTTCAAGCTTGGCTTTCGGTTTATCCAACAAATGAATACACGCTTTACCAATTTCCACCAAGTTATGAGACGGGATATCGGTTGCCATACCAACCGCAATTCCCGTTGTATTGTTTAGCAGTATGTGGGGTAAGCGCGATGGCAATAGCTTCGGCTCTTCGATTGTGCCATCAAAATTTGGCGCCCAATCCACGGTACCTTGTCCTAGCTCTTGTAATAATGATTTGGAAAACCGGGTTAACTTAGATTCGGTATAGCGCATGGCTGCGAACGATTTAGGATCGTCCTGAGAGCCCCAGTTACCCTGCCCGTCCACCAATGTATAACGGTATGTAAACGGTTGCGCCATTAAAACCATGGCTTCATAACACGCGCTATCACCATGTGGGTGGTACTTACCCAACACATCACCCACCGTTCTGGCCGACTTTTTATGCTTAGATGTGGCCGACAAACCTAGCTCAGACATCGCATACACTATGCGTCGTTGCACCGGCTTTAAACCATCACCAATGTGCGGCAGCGCTCTATCAAGAATGACGTACATCGAGTAATCAAGGTACGCTTTTTCCGTGTAATCGCTCAGCGACAGTTCTTCAACGGAAATTTCCCCGAACAGATCGGGTGTAACCAGCTCTGTGCTGCGTTTGGCAGCAGCACGTTTCTTTGAAGACGACTTTGCCGTCGATTTAGCCGTTGGCTTCGTTTTCTTCTTAGCTACTTTCTTCGCAGCACTTTTTTTTGATGTAATTTTTTTCTTTGCCATTGCTTAGATTACAGCCGGGATTTCTATAGAGAAATATGTGAGTTGATTAAAAAGCTCGTCGCTCATTATGCTTGTAGGTTTCTAAATTTTAGTGCTCGGTTTATAAGACCGTTCGTTGAACTGTCGTGACCGGTTGCCGTATTACCACTACTGATCTCCGCCGCGATTTTGCTTGCCAATTGTTTACCAAGCTCCACACCCCACTGATCAAACGGGTTTATATCCCAGATGGCCGACTCAACAAACACTTTATGTTCATAGAGCGCCACCAGGGCACCTAATGCGCGAGCATCCAAGCGTTGCATCATTATGGTATTGCTGGGTCTGTTACCTGAAAAAGTTCGATGCCCTGCAATCGCATCGATTTCGTCTGGTGTGGCGCCTTGATCATGCATTTCGACGGTTAGTTCTTCCAGGGTTTTACCCATCATTAAGGCTTCAGATTGTGCAAAGCAATTGGCCAACAACAATTCATGGTGATTACCAATTGGGTTCAAACTTTCTATTGGCACAATAAAGTCTGTGGGAATAAGGTGCGTTCCTTGATGCACTAATTGAAAATAAGCGTGCTGGCCATTGGTTCCGGGTTCACCCCACACAATCGGGCCGGTATCAAACTCAACAGGCTCTCCGTTCACATGCACAGATTTGCCATTACTTTCCATTGTCAGTTGCTGCAAATAGGCCGGAAATCGATGCAGGTATTGATCGTAAGGCGCAATCAGATGACTGTGCGCGCCGTGAAAGTTGTTGTACCAAACCGTGAGCAACGCAAGTGTCACCGGCAGATTTTTATCAAGCGGCGCAGTTCTGAAATGCTCGTCCATGTCGTGCCCGCCTTGCAGAAACTGCTCGAAGCGTTCGTACCCAACACATAACATAAGCGGTAAGCCAATCGCCGACCATAACGAGTATCGACCACCCACCCAATCCCAAAACTCAAACATGTTTTTAGGGTCAATACCGAATTCAGACACTTTTTCAATATTTGTTGAAAGCGCCACGAAGTGTTTGGCAACATCCTGTTCGCTTGCGTCAGATTCCAGAAACCATTGCTTTGCCGAATGGGCGTTGGTTAAGGTTTCTTGAGTAGTGAATGTTTTGGACGCAATAATAAACAGGGTGTTTTCGGGCTTACACTTTTTAAGCGCTTCGGCTAAATGCGAACCATCCACGTTAGACACAAAGTGCAGATTCAGATGCTCACTGGCAAACGCAGCTAGGGCTTCGCTTGCCATCAACGGTCCAAGATCAGAACCACCAATACCAATATTGACCACATTGGTAATTTGATCGCCTTCAAAACCACGCCAATCACCCTCACGTACCTTGTCTGAAAATATGCGTAAACGGGTGAGTACTGATTCAATACCGGGCATCACATCTTCGCCATTGACCATGACGGGTTTCTTTGAACGGTTGCGTAGCGCTGTGTGTAACGCCGGCCGGCCCTCCGTTGGGTTTACTACATCGCCGCTGAACATGGCTTCGATTTTTTGCTCTACCTTGCTTTGGGTTGCAAGTGATAACAGCAATTGATGCGTTTTCTCGGAGAGATGATTTTTGGAGTAATCCAGAAAAATACCCGCACCGGCAGTTTGAAAACGCTCAAAGCGTTTATCATCAGCCGAAAACAACGCTCTCAACGAATGGTCTTTGACTTCATTATAGTGTTCGCCCAGAGCCTGCCAAGCTGGCAGTTCAACCGTTTTAGTCATTTCGAAAAGCTCAAGATTGGTCAGTCAGGAGTCAGCCATCGGATGTGCACCGAACAGCTCATAATAGAATTGTAGCTGCTCTGGCACCAAATGGCGTATTCCTGACACGTTGCGTTAACCGCAATCAACATGCGACACTCATACTCATGACAGTTCTGTACAAATTATGAGCAACTCTATTGCGTTACCGGTGTGGGTCGTTGGTTTACTTGCGGTGTTTGCGACACTGTGGGTTCTACAACATTTTTTATTGCCGTCAGCAAAATGGTTTGTTCGACGCCGGGCCAATAGGCTAATTGATGACGTAAACAACAAGCTCGCCTTACGTATTCCGTCGTTCAAACTAACCCGCCGTGAAGTGCTGATTGATCGACTCGTGTATCACGATCGCGTCATGGAAGCGGTTGATCAAGTGGCCGATGAACAAGGATTACCTCGCCAGGCTCTGATGCAAGATGTTCAAATATATGCAAAAGAGATTGTTCCGGCGTTCAACGCTTTTTTGTATTTTAAGACAGCGTATTGGCTAGCGCGTCGTGTGGTGCATGCTTTGTACCGTGTCAGGCTGGGTTTTGCCGACGATGACGCCTTAGCTGAAATCGGCGAGCATAGCAGTGTTGTGTTTGTGATGAATCATCGCAGCAACATGGATTATATTCTTGCCACCTATTTGGCAGCTGAACGCACTGCTTTATCTTACGCAGTTGGTGAATGGGCGCGAATCTGGCCATTGCAACAATTAATACGTTCTATGGGTGGCTATTTTGTGCGACGCGATTCGGGTGACCCGCTGTATCGTCGCGTGTTGGAAGTGTACGTTCAAATGGCCGCCGAAGGTGGTGTGCCGCAAGCCGTTTTTCCGGAAGGAAGACTATCAAGAGACGGCGTGCTCGGAGCACCCAAGCTTGGGTTGCTTGGTTATCTCGTGCGCGGATTTGATCCCGCGTCCGATCGAGACATAACGTTCATTCCAGTCGGTATTAATTATGACCGAGTATTGGAAGATCGAAGTTTATTACGTTACGCAAAGAAATTGCCGAAGCGTGGTATGGGCTATACCACTGCTAAAACTATCGCGTTTATCTTAAAGAATATTTGGCAGGCGGCAATTGGTAAACGATATCGCTATGGATATGCCTGTGTAAATTTCGGTGAGCCCGTTTCATTGAAAGAGTGGATTACCGTGAATTCTCCCGAAACATCTGCAAGCAAACCGTTAGAAGATGTGTCTGAATTGGCAACTGATCTAATGCAACGCATTGGGAATATTACTCCCATTTTACCTGTCGCATTGGTTGCGACAGTGTTTGCCGACGAACCCGAGGCACACTTAAGTGAATTCGAATTAAAACACCGAGTTTTTAACCTGCTGCAAGCCTTAAATGATGCAGGCTACCGAGCGTATATACCAAGATCAGACAGAGACTATGCGGTGGCCGTTGGCGTGCGAATGTTTACCTTGCGCAATGTGTTAATCGAAAAAGATGGCATGTATTCTTTAAATAAGTCGGAGCAGCCGCTACTGGACTACTACGCTAATTCGATAAAGCACCTGGTGGTTAGAATTTCGCGAGAAAGCGATCAAGCTATTGATGTGAGTTCATAACCACGAAATATGATGTCAAATACTAACGCGCGCGGCATACTCTTGATGGTGTGCTCAATGGCAGCTTTTGCCATTGCCGATACCTTGGTGAAGTTATCAACGTCACTACTCTCTACCGCTCAGATTATGTTTATCCTTATGGGCGGTGGCTTCGTGATCTTTACACTTGTTGCCATTATTCAAGGCAATCGACTACTGGATAAAAGAGCCTTCGCACCAATAATGCTGCTCCGGTACATCGGGGAGATTCTCGGTATGGTCGGGATGGTCACCGCTCTTGCCAAGGTTCCGCTCTCTTCAGTTGGCGCTATTACTCAGGCCGTTCCGATTGTGGTGACCGTTGGTGCAGTGATTTTTTTAAATGAAAACGTTGGTTGGCGCCGATGGTGCTCCATTGTTGCTGGATTTATTGGGGTTTTATTAATTGTGCAACCTGGCGCGCTGGATTTTGATGTCTCGATCCTGTGGGCCATTCTTGCGTTGCTGGCCTTGTCGGTTCGCGATTTAACCACCCGACTTATACCTAACGATATCGCATCGGCAAGCTTGGCAGCTTACGCAATGGCAGCCTCATTACCCTTTACCATTGGCTGGATAATATTAAACGGTGAACCTTTGATACCAAACACCATTAACTGGGCCTTAACGATCCCAATGATTGGGCTGGGCTCTATTGGCTATCTTTTGTTAATCGCATCAATACGTACGACGGAGGTTTCGGTGGTTATGCCGTACCGCTATTCGCGAATCATTTTCTTATTGATTCTGGGCATTGTCGTATTCAAAGAAAAACCCGATGCCATCATGTTGATCGGGGCAAGCCTAATCGTTGCATCCGGTGTTTACATGATGTGGCGGGAAAACCTAGCAATAAAGAACTAAACCAACGCATCAGCCTCGCTATTTGATTCCGTCGCTTTCGCAATACCATAAAGCGCCATGCTGTAATCCATGCTATCACCCGACCAGTGCCACATTGGCTCGGTGCTGGGTTTAATAGCTTCATCGCTTTTTGTGGGCTCCACATTGGTTTTAAGAATTGAGCCGTCCGGTTTATAAAAGCGCAGCTCTCCGGTTGCTAAGCGCTTCGCGGTATACCCGCCTTCATGGAGCAACACATGATGGTAATGGCACACACGCATTAAGTTATCCATAGAGGTCTCCCCGCCGTTGGACCAATGCACTATATGGTGGGCGTCTAAATACTTAGTGCAATCACAACCGGGGAACACGCAATGCGTATCGCGGATGGCCAATGCTCGACGGATGCCCGTTGGTATGGCTCGGGTACTGCGGCCTATATTCAAAGGCTCGGAGCCATTGACGATAGCTGTGACCTTATTACAACTACAGCTTAAACGCCGTGCTGCCGGCACCGGTAATGCAACTTCATTCTCGATGTAGGAATCGGGACCGCCGCCGGTTTTATAGGCTTGTTCACCTGATAACACTTGGCTATCAACATGAACCACCACCTGAAAACGGTCTGTGGTACTTCCCTCGCCGCTTGCGTTTTGCAGCGATTGATTCGCCATTAACACCAAGGCATCGGCACGCCGGTTTCGATATAAAAGATGCTCTTGTTCTGAATCGGACGCTCCCGCGGGAGGATTTTCGCTAGGGTAGTGGCTTTGCAAGTGGGCTGAGTCTGTGTGTTCTGTACTCTGATGCTCATTATTCTGTTCGTCGGTTTGCTCATTAGCTTCTTCGTCGTTTTTAATAGACTCCAGCGCAACCTCCAATGCTTTTAATACAATAGCTCCCTGCTCTGCGGTGAGCTTTGCGCGGATTTCTAAAGAGCCGTTTTCATCCCAGAAGGTATCAACCTGGCGTTGATTATATTGTGCTGCCGCAGCTTGGCGTTCCGCTTCCAGCGGGTCGACGATATCGCCGTTTGCACCTACATACTGTTTGCGAAAAAGTCTTACAGTGCGATCTAAGTGGCTGGCGGTTCCGTAACGCGCGATTGACAGCAAATGTTCTTCGTTATCAACTGTGCCGACGCGCGTAATGGCACGTGCTTTAGAGTAGCTGAGCTCGCCTGTTGCAAACGCTTGGCGTGTGAGTGGCAGGGTTTGCAGCGCGTGCGCCACGCGCAATTTCTCGCGTGCTGTTGTGGTTGAAATACCGCAGCGCCAATTTAACCAATGCGCACAAGAACGTACACCTACGTGCCCCCAGCCTTGGCGCGAATCGAACTCGGCAATGAGCATAAGTTGTTCGAACGTGGCGGCATTGATATTGGCCGACAGGCTGGTTATGGATTGTTCGATATCGTCTGTGGTGACGGAGGAAAAATCAGGGTTGGCGTCCATGCTGTTTACTCGCTTGATTTTTAATATACTGTATATTATACCAGTATAATACGAAGAAAGTGAATGCTCTCTAACAGTAATTAGTTTGTAACTGTTGTGCTTGGCGTTCTACAAGTAAATGCCGAGGGCTAGAATGCAGGCAAGGTGCTCGTTGCTGCTGTTGGTAGGGTTTGATTTTTTCAATAAGCTGGCGTGAGCTGTGAGGCTGAAGTGTGCCC
>CAYMHU010000017.1:0-1324 GCA_964390335.1 uncultured Granulosicoccaceae bacterium
GAGCAAATGCTGAAAGCGGGCTTTAAGGAAACCGCATCAGCTAAAAAGAAACCGCCAAAAAAAACACGCGCTAAGAAATCAGCGGCAGCGAACTCTTCGAGCGCAGCTAAGCCGCATGCCAAGAACGCAGCACTTATCGCCGAGAACATTGCGAACGCTGCGAAAAAGAAGCTTAAGGCTCAAATCAAACAATTAATTGAAGAAAACAAAGCAGAGAAAACCTCTGGGGAAATTGCCCACAGTTATTTGGTTGGTAAGCGTATCAAGCAGCTGTTTGTAAATGAAGACACGCGGAAAAAAATTGTCGAAGGGGAACTTGTTATTACCCGGCTTAACGGCTCCACTTATTTAATACCGGCAGATATCGGTGATCAGGTGCTGTCACTCAATCCGGATTGGATAGTCATAACGCCAGCTTCTTCCGATACGCCATCAGAGGATGATGACTATGCCGATTATCAGGTACCCGATGATTTACAGTGGTAACTCAAGAACAATCCCTATACTGGTTCGACTACGAAACGTTTGGCATTTCACCGGCGTGGGATAAACCAGCGCAGTTTGCAGGTATCCGAACCAACATGGATTTGCAGCCAATTGGTAAACCGCTGCTCATCTACTGCAAACCCCCGGCAGATTACCTTCCAAGCCCTGCCGCTTGCCGGGTAACCCATATGCAACCACAAGAAATTGCAGCGCAAGGCATGTCAGAGCCAGACTTCATTCAACGCGTTGTCGAAGAGCTGGGTAAGCCCGGCACATGCTCGGTCGGATATAACAGCATTCGGTTTGATGATGAATTTACGCGACACACGCTATTCAGAAACTTTCATGACCCGTATGAATACGAATGGAAAAACGGTAATTCAAGATGGGACTTGCTGGATGTAGTCAGACTTGCCCGAGCGCTTAGACCAGACGGATTGAACTGGCCGGTGCTGGACGACGGAACGCCGGTTAACAAGCTCGAACTTATTACGGTGCTTAACGGTATAGAACATGCCAACGCCCACGATGCACTAGCCGATGTGGAAGCCACCATTGAAGTTGCACGCTTAATCAAACAACATCAACCGAAATTGTACGACTACGCGTTTAACAACCGCGACAAAAAAAGCGTGGCTGAAATGCTCAACGTTAAACGGCGAAAGCCCTGTATCCAAATTTCCGGCATGATTCCATCAGAACATGGGCACGCTGCGATCGTTGTACCCGTGGCTCGTCATCCAATCAATCAAAACGGCGTGATCGTGCTGGATCTCAGAACAGACCCGGATGAGCTCTTCTCACTCGATGCAAAGGCCATAGCCGCACGTGTATTTGC
>CAYMHU010000017.1:1424-73711 GCA_964390335.1 uncultured Granulosicoccaceae bacterium
ACCCGGATGAGCTCTTCTCACTCGATGCAAAGGCCATAGCCGCACGTGTATTTGCTAAAAACGAAGATCTAGGCAACCTAACGCGTATCAATTTACGCACAATTCAAATCAACAAATGCCCGGTGCTTGTTCCCATTGGCACCATGCGGGAGACAGATGCGGCACGTCTCGGTATCGACTTGTCCGAGCAGTTGGAACGTGCTAAACGAGTTGAATCACGCTACACAGACGAGTTCGCAGAGACTATTAGAAAAGCGCTTACCAGAGAATGGGATCAAACCAGCGACGATGTTGATGGCACTCTATACAGTGGTTCATTCTCCAGCGCAGATGATAAACAGCGTTTTGCGCAAATTCGGTTGTCGTCACCGGACAAACTTGCTCAATTGCAAGGCCTGTTTGACGATCCTCGCGCAGATAAAATGCTCTTTCGCTATCGCGCGAGAAACTTCCCAGAAACGTTGAACGCAGACGAGCAAGCAATCTGGCAGCACTCAATTCATGAACGACTAAACAACGATGAAGCTCCATGGCTTAGCATCAATCAGTTTTATGAAGAAATGAAAGCAATAGACTGGCAAGCCGACGAACATAAATTGAAGCAGTCATTGTTGAGCTATGCGGACAATGTCATAACTCGTTCAGTCGCTGGTCGTTAACTCAGTTTGTACGTCGACCACCACCGTCCATAAAGTCGGTGCCGCTGATAAGTGGCCTAATGGTATTGGTTACAAAGAATGCGAAGAACAAGAAGAAAAAGACAAACTTTTGATTATTCAATATTGGCAGAAACAGCGCCACTACCAATAGAAAGCCAACTACCGATAACAAAAACCCATAAACCGAATGTATGTAAATATTCAGAACTGAGTGGGTGATATCCCGGCGATACACACCACTGGAAACACTGGCTAGCATGAAGACCAATGTAACCGGCACCATGGGCGCCAGCATTTGTGTAATCGATAATCCAAGACTAATGTAGCCAGCTGCGAAAAAAATACCTGCAAACATACAGGTTTCAATTAACGCCCGAAAAGGCGTGGGAAAACTGAACTGCTTGATTTGAGTTTCGATAAGCAGATTAAACGTACTAACCACAAATCGATTGGCGGAGATGTTCATTTTTTTCTCTATTCCCCATCCCTGGCATGCTGTGTTCGAATGCCACCCAGCACCCTTCATTGTCTTGTGCGTCCGATTGTAACCCGCAACAATCCGGCTATTTGTGAACTTTGTATTCCTCTAACAATTTGAATTAACCGGAATTTACATTGCCCGTCATTCTTGGGCTTCTCATCACAGTTGAACCATTTAGCTCAACTGCAAACCAATAAACTATTGGTCTAATACGTCTGTTAACATTAGTTCCAATGGTTCAACAGCGCATCAAACTCTATCAGGGCTCGGTAAACGAATGCAGCTACCTTGATGAGCGGGAAGCCATCAATATTTATGCTGATCCGCACCACCCAAATCCACGTGCTGTTTACAACCAACTGATCAAAAAAGGTTTTCGTCGTTCAGGGGAATACGTGTATCGACCTGGTTGTAACGATTGCCAGGCCTGTGTGCCGGTGCGAATCCGGTGCAGCGATTTTCAACCGCGCCGTACCGACAAGCGCAATTTAAAAAAGAATGCCGATCTTGCTGTGGACTTCACCACGGCGCGTTATTCAGATGAATATTTCGATTTATACCAACGCTATTTGAATTCACGCCACCCCGGCGGCGGTATGGACGATCCTGAACCTGGCGACTTCGAGCGATTTTTGTTGAATCCTTGGGGAGAAACTCTGTTTGTGGAAATCAGATACCACAGCAAACTCATTGCAGTAGCGGTAACCGATGCCACAACTGAGGGGCTTTCTGCTGTGTATACCTTTTTTGATCCTGACAATGCCAGTCGCGGTCTGGGTCGCTTTTGTATTTTGCAGCAGATTGAGTTGTGCAAAATTATGTCTATGCCCTATCTGTATTTGGGCTACTGGGTAGATGGTTGTCAGAAAATGCAGTACAAAACAGATTACTCGCCCCAGGAACACTTCGACGGAAACGTTTGGTCGGAGTATGAAAAGAAACTGCAAATTTCAAGCTAATTTAAGCACCTACTTCGACGCTTGCTTAATGCCGCTCAGGTATAGATCGTACATTTCTGCAGGAC
Organism: uncultured Granulosicoccaceae bacterium; assembly: GCA_964390335.1. GTDB lineage: Bacteria > Pseudomonadota > Gammaproteobacteria > Granulosicoccales > Granulosicoccaceae > Granulosicoccus. The sequence continues at coordinate 3,589 of CAYMHU010000017.1, forward strand.
CCCATTCATCGCGCAGTTGAGTGAAGATTTTTTCTGCCTTGGCCCAATCTTTACTTTCGCACGCTTCCATAGCAATCCGATGCGAGGTCAACTGCTTCTTAATGGTGACATCAGCTTCCGAACTCAGCCCTAACGGCTGATACATGGTGACGGGGTTTTTACGTCCCTTCACTGCCACTGTATCCAATTCTCGAAACAACATATCGGGTAAGGCATCGGCCGTTTTATCCGACACAATCACAGGCACTTGGTACTTGCGAGTTTGCTCTTCCAGTCGCTGCGCGATATTAACTGAATCTCCGACAACGGTGTAATCCATTCGGTACTCAGACCCCAACGGACCAACCGTGGCCAAGCCAGTACTTACGCCAACGCCTACTCGGATGCCTGGCATTCCTTGTGATTGAAACCGCGTATTCAAGTCATCAATCTCATTTTGTATATCCATCGCTGCCGACAGTGCATCGAATGCGTGGGTTCGTGTTGGAGCCGGAGCACCCCACACGGCCATGACACTATCGCCCATGAACTTATCAATGGTGCCGCGGTGACGCACAACGATTTTACTGACCAACGTAAAAAAGCCGTTGAGCCATTGTGCCACTTGTTTCGATTCCAGCTGCTCAGTGACTGCCGAGAATCCAACAACATCGCAAAACAGCACAGAGATTTCTCGTTCTTCTCCATCCATACCCATGCTGCTTGGGTCTCGACTGTACGCCGCTGCCAGTTCTGGAGGTACATATTGGCTCAGCACATTCGCGAAGCGTTTACGGTCCCTGATCTCAGCAAAATATTGCAATAGCACATACAGAATGTACAAGATCAGAACGATCAGCAATTCAAATTCAAGCGGTATTGACGGCACTGCCTCGCCCGTTTGTAAATGCAGTGCGAAAATGCCCAGCGCTGCGAGCACTGCCAAAATGGAGCCGCCGATTAATCGAAACCAGGGCATCACTATCGCCAATATTAAGGTGATGAGCTGGGTGCTCCAAAAGATCGATCCAAATGGCGCGGCGTCAAATAAATTGTACGAATTTCCACCACGAACGCTGAAATTGAAAAGCTGTCCCGAATCCGACTGATCGCCTGCCCAATCGAAACTGAAATACAGACGGAATACGCCAAGGCCAGTCAGCACCAACAGCAATAACGCTAAAAGCAGCAACAGTGAAAACGTTAAATTGCGTCTGGCGGGATTGAAGTATGGAATGATCAAGACTGAACTGATGCCGGAAAAACGTTCGTATGGCGAAGGTTAGCATAAGCGCAACGTGGTATCTTAAAAGCGTGAAAATGTCCCTATCAATTCGACCTTAAAGTGGTCAACTTACTAACAGGTTTTTACAATGGATGATGTTGTAATAGTCGCGGCGCGGCGCACACCCGTCGGCAGTTTTGGCGGCTCACTGGCGTCAATGGCCGCTAGCGATTTGGGTGCCGCAGTCATTCGCGCGTTAGTCGAAGAAACCGACATCGCTCCCGGTAGCATCGACGACGTCATTCTTGGTCACGTGCTAACTGCTGCAGCCGGACAAAATACCGCCCGACAAGCAGCGCTTGCCGGCGGATTACCAGAGTCAGTCCCCGCATTAACCATTAACCGTGTCTGCGGCAGCGGCTTGGATGCCGTTGCATTGGCCCGCCAAGCCATTATAGCTGGCAACGCGGACGCCATTATTGCAGGTGGCCAAGAGAACATGAGCTCTGCTGTGCATGCACTACCTGCTTCGCGCAAAGGTCAACGCATGGGCAACTGGGAACTCATCGATACCATGATCACCGATGGCTTGTGGTGCGCGTTTAATAATTACCACATGGGTCAAACTGCCGAGAATCTGGCCGACCAATTTTCTATTAGCCGCGAGGATCAAGACGAGTTTGCCATTCGCTCGCAACACAATGCAGCAGCAGCTATTAATGCTGGCAAATTCGATGCTGAAATAGTACCGGTCGCTGTTCCACAACGTCGCGGCGATCCTAAAATCATGAGCGCCGACGAATACCCGAAGCCTGATTCCACCCTGGAAGAGATTTCGCAATTGCGTGCTGCATTTAAACGTGATGGCAGTGTGAGTGCGGCCAATGCCTCAGGCATCAATGATGGCGCAGCTGCTGTGCTGGTTATGAGCGCGAGTAAAGCACGCGAAGCAGGATTAGAGCCACTGGCAAAAATCGTTGCCAGTGCAAGTGCAGGAGTCGACCCTGCCATCATGGGTTACGGCCCAGTACCAGCCGTCACCCAATGTTTACGCCGGGCGGACTGGACACTTGATCAAGTCGATTTAATAGAATCAAACGAAGCGTTTGCGGCGCAAAGCTTAACTGTTGCGCGCGAGTTAAAGTTTGATCAAAGCAAAGTAAACGTTAACGGCGGCGCAATTGCAATCGGACACCCCATTGGCGCCTCGGGCGCTCGAATTCTAGTCACGCTACTACATGAAATGCAGCGCCGCAATGTACGTCGAGGCTTAGCCACATTATGCATCGGCGGCGGACAAGGTGTCGCTCTGGCTGTTGAAAATCCTGGTGCTCCAGCATGACCAAGAGCACCCGCATGAGCAGAACAACCTTAATCACCGGTGGTACAAGCGGGCTCGGCGCTGCGATCTGCGCGCACCTGTCTCGCGACGGCTATAGAGTCATTGCCAATTACTTACCATCAACAAAACAGTCTGCCGAACAATGGCAGGCAGAGCTAGCAAATGATGGGATTTCGGTAGACCTCATAGCAGCAGATGTATCCGATCTGTCGCAATGCGAAGCAATGGCTAAACAATTAAGCGATACCTACGGCACCATCGAAGTACTGGTCAATAACGCTGGCATTACGCGCGACTCAACAATAAAGAAAATGCCAGCTGATGAATGGCACGCTGTTATCAATACCAACCTGACCAGTTTGTACAACGTGTGTCGGCCGCTACTGGATGGTATGCAAGACAACCACTTTGGCCGGATTGTTAATATCTCGTCGGTGAGTGCGCAGCGAGGACAATTTGGGCAAACTAATTATTGCGCCGCCAAAGCAGGCGTGCATGGATTTACTAAAGCGTTGGCATTAGAAACAGCCAGACACGGCATAACGGTTAATTCAGTGTCACCCGGCATGATTGATACCGCAATGGTGCAAGCGATCCCCAGCCACATGCACCAAGGCATTATCGATTCCATACCGGTGGGTAGAATTGGCGACCCGGCTGATATTGCACGCGCAGTGCGTTTCCTGGTGGACGACGATGCCGGCTACATTACCGGCTCAGAGATCTCAGTCAACGGCGGTTTGTTCATGCACTAGTGCACCCTACCCCAAGCCAACAACAATCCTGAATAAAAAGCACAAGTCAAGACTGAACATTTCGATCGGAAGTCGATAGACTGACCGTCCGGAAATTTCGTCAGCTCAATGAATCATCTAAATCCCCAACAACGCGCTGCTGTTTTGCACACCGATACACCGGTGCTTGTATTAGCAGGCGCCGGTAGCGGTAAAACCGGTGTTATCACCGAGAAAATTGCGCACCTGATTGAGCAAAAGCAATACAAGCCAAGTTCGATCATCGCAGTAACGTTCACCAACAAAGCCGCACTGGAAATGCGAGCCCGCCTTCGCACCAAACTGGATGCGAAGGCAGTACGTGGATTGTCCATATCCACGTTCCACCGCCTGGGTTTGAATATGCTGCACAAGGATGGTCAAGCCATTGGCCTGCGTAAAGGCTTCACGATCATGGACCAGTTCGACTCCTTAACGGCGATTCGGGAAATAATCAGCGAGCACAATAGCGCCATGGAAGAGCGCACGGCACAAACGTTTATATCCAATTGGAAAAACCAATTTGTGTCACCAGAAATGGCGCTAGCTGAATCGGCAGATGATCAAACACGTGTTGCTGCGTTGCTCTATCACGACTACAACCGACTGCTGCGTGCTTGCAACTCGGTCGACTTTGACGACTTGATCAGCCTGCCTGTACAGCTATTAAAAGAACACCCGGAAGTTCATCAACGCTGGCAAGGTAGAACACGGCACATGCTCATTGACGAGTATCAAGATACCAATGCAGCACAGTACGAACTTATACGCTTGTTAGTTGATAAGTTCGGTGCATTAACAGCGGTTGGCGATGATGATCAATCTATTTATTCGTGGCGCGGTGCGCGACCGGAAAACCTGCTGTCTTTAAAAGAAGATTATCCGAATCTGCAGATCATTAAGCTGGAACAAAATTATCGCTCCAGCCAGCGCATTCTACGATGCGCAAATGCTGTTATTAGTCACAACCCGCACGTGTTCGAAAAACGCTTATGGAGCGCTTTGGGTATTGGCGATGAACTGCGCGTGTCTGCGTGCCGGCATGGTATTGATGAAGCCGAATGGGTCATGGCCGAAATCATGACACAACACTTCCAAAAAGGACGCAAGTTTTCAGACTTTGCCATTTTGTACCGCAGTAATTTTCAGTCCCGTGCGTTTGAACAAGCGTTGCGCGAAAAACAAATTCCATACTCTATTAGCGGTGGCGGTTCGTTTTTTGATCGTGCAGAAATTAAAGACATGCTGGCGTATTTAAAGTTGTTGGTAAACCCGGATGACGACACCGCTTTTTTACGTTGCATCAACACACCACGGCGTGAAATAGGTCCAACCACGTTGTCGAAACTGGGCGAATATGCACGTGAAAAAAACAGCGGCCTATTCTCAGCATGCCACGACCTGGGACTCGAATCGTTTATAAGTGGCCGCGGATTGGCGCGCTTACAAAAATTCGCAAACTGGATAACGCTGACAGCCGACAATTCAGAGCGCGGCGATACCAAGTCTGTGCTTCGCAGTTTTTTTCACGATATGGATTACACCGGTTGGTTGGAGCGACAAGCCGATACGCCGAAACAAGCAGAACGCGCACTTGCCAACGTGGAAGAGTTTCTGGAATGGATTGAACGATTGTTAGTTGACGAGGATGGCAAGGACGTCGAACTCAGCGAAGCGGTGACCCGACTCAGCTTACAAGATATGTTATCCCGCAATGACGAAGATGATGTTGGGGATCAGGTTCAACTCATGACATTACATGCCGCCAAGGGTTTGGAATTCCCGCATGTGTTTATGGTCGGTATGGAAGAAGAAATTCTGCCGCACAAAAACTCGTTGGATGATGGCGCACTGGAAGAAGAGCGGCGACTAGCCTATGTTGGTATGACGCGCGCACGTCATTCACTCACATTCACCCGGGCGCGATCGCGTCAGAAGTATGGCGAACTAACTGCTTGCGAACCGAGTCGATTTCTGGATGATCTACCCGTTTCGGATGTTGTACTGTTAGGTGAGTTAGACGCAGATAACACCGAACAAAGACGCGAGACCGGTAAACAGGCCTTACAGGGCCTGATGGACATGTTGTCAGACGACTAACCGTACTATTGTGTGAAACGTTGGTGTCAAAGACGGGCTACCGGCACGCGCCTTGAAAAGAAGATTCAATCGCATATGTTTATATGGGTGTATGCACTAATCGCTGAGGCCGCATGAATAACAACGATAACGATAACGAACACGACATCATCATGGACCCAGATGCAGAAACGGATTTAGCTGACTCAGATGGCTTTGATGCAGACGGTTTCGATCCAGACAATCAACAGCAGCAGCAAACCGGGCTTATCCTGCCAGATCAAAACTTGCCAGATCGCTTAATGCTGCTACCCATCTTTGAGCGCCCGTTCTTCCCGGCTCAGGTTCAACCTCTAATTATAGATGCCGACCCATGGCAGGAAACGTTTGCCACATTGGCAAAAATGGACTCACACCATTTAGGTTTAAGTTATGCCGGTGACCAAGAAGGCGGCAAGGCTAAAACCAGCGATTTTGCAAAAATTGGCTGCGTGATAAAGCTGCACAACGTGGTTAACAGTAACGGTAAAATTCAATTTATCGCGCAGGGTTTACAACGCTTCAAAATTAAAAATTGGATTAATGACGAACCGCCGTTTGCAGCGGAAGTAAGTTACCCACCCGATAAAACCGGCAAAACGCCAGAGATTAAAGCGTATGCCATGGCGCTGATTCAATCTATCAAAGAACTCATTCCGTTAAACCCGTTATATAACGAGGAATTAAAGAATTTTCTTAACCACTTCAACTTAAACGAGCCATCGCCATTGGCAGACTTTGCCGCGGCAATTACCACAGCTGCTGGAACCGACCTTCAAGTCATACTCAATACGGTACCGCTGCAAAAGCGTATGGAAAAGGTTCTGGTGCTGCTACAAAAGGAATTGGAAGTAGCGCGACTTCAAAGCGAAATCCGCTCTGAAGTAGAACAGAAAATGTCGAAACATCAACGTGAGTTTTTCTTAAAAGAAGAACTTAAAATTATTCAGCGTGAACTGGGAATCGCAAAGGACGATCGTACTGCCGATATCGATGAATTCCGAGAACGCATGGACAGCCGCAATGCTCCAGAACACGTCGTGAAACGATTTGATGACGAATTGAAGAAGATGTCGGTGCTTGAAACCGGCTCGCCCGAATATGGTGTTACCCGAAACTACGTCGATTGGCTCAGCTCGGTCCCTTGGGGTATTTATTCAAAGGATAAATTCAGTTTACGCAGTGCCCGCACCGTGCTTAATCGAGATCACGCCGGCCTGACCGATATCAAAGATCGTATTCTTGAATTTCTGGCGATGGGTGCGTTCAGAGGTGAAATTTCAGGCAGCATTTTGCTGTTTGTCGGTCCGCCGGGCGTGGGTAAAACCTCCATCGGTAAATCCATTGCCGAGAGCCTTGGACGAAAGTTCTACCGTTTCAGTCTGGGTGGCATGCGCGATGAAGCCGAAATCAAAGGGCATCGGCGCACTTATATCGGTGCAATGCCAGGTAAGCTGGTTCAGGCGCTTAAAGATGTTGAGGTCAGTAACCCGGTCATCATGCTCGACGAAATAGACAAAATGGGACAATCGTTCCAGGGCGATCCGGCCTCGGCCATGCTGGAGGTACTTGATCCTGAACAAAACAGTGAGTTTCTTGATCACTACCTGGATTTACGGGTGGATTTATCGAAGGTATTGTTTATCTGCACAGCAAACCAACTTGATACCATCCCGCGCCCCCTGCTCGATCGTATGGACACCATTCGCCTGGCTGGTTACATCACATCAGAGAAAATGGACATCGCCCTAAAGCATCTTTGGCCACGCTTGTTAGAGCGTAATAAAGTTAAACCCAGCCAAGTTAAAATTTCCGAATCTGCTGTGCTGGCTTTAATAGAAGGTTATGCACGCGAAGCCGGTGTTAGAAATCTGGAGAAATTATTAAATAAAATTCTGCGCAAGAGCGTGGTGCAATTACTGGGCAAAGCAAAAAAGGTCAGTATCACTGCCCGAAATCTTACCGAATTTGTAGGTGAACCGCCTTTTAAGAAGGAGCAAACCTTAAGCGGTGTCGGTGTGATCACCGGATTGGCCTGGACGGCTATGGGCGGTGCTACCTTGCCAATAGAAGCCACTCGCGTGCACGGCAAAAACCACAATTTAAAACTCACAGGACAGCTGGGTAACGTCATGGTCGAATCGGCGCAGATTGCGCACAGTTTTGTGACCACGAACAGCGCTCGGTATAAATGCCCCACCGACTATTTCATTGAAAACAGCATCCATGTGCACGTACCGGAAGGTGCCACACCTAAAGACGGTCCCAGTGCGGGCATCAGCATGACCAGTGCATTAATCTCGTTAGCACTGAACAAGCCTGCTAAAAAAGGTTTTGCCATGACTGGTGAAATCACCTTAACAGGCGAAGTGTTGGCTGTTGGTGGTATTCGGGAAAAACTGGTTGCGGCACAACGCACCGGTATAAAGTCAGTTATTTTGCCCAGCGCGAATGAAGGTGATGTAAAAGAACTGCCAAAGCACATTACCAAAGGATTAAAAATTCACTTCGCTAAGCAGTACGATGATGTATTCAAAATTCTGTTTTAGCGTTAATAATTAGCCTGGAAATTAGTTAAATCCGTAAGTCCAGGCTATTCGAACGCCAATATCGGGGGCAGTGTCAATCACGATGTCCTCGGTAAAGCTTACTTCAACGTTACTGCCCTGCTTATTCGCGTAACGTAATCCCAAAGACAACTGCATTGAGCCTTGACCAATTTCGCGAATGCGGCTCTTATACAATCGCGTGTACCAATCTAGCTGCGCTATCAGTTGCACGCGATGGTTAAGGGTGTAATTCAAACCAGCCACTCCGAACCCGACTACGCCTGTTAATTCTGGAAACGCCTGGGGCTGACTCGGCTTTAACAAGCCTGCGCTGGCTGCCCACTGCCAACGAGATCCCGCGGAGGGTTTAAACCAAGGAGATTGAATATCGGCGAATACATCCACTTCGCCACCACCGCTAAATGTGTCCACATCCCCTAGGGGTACTTTCACCCCTGCCCGCACAATACTCGCTCCCAGTGTACAACCTAACAGTCGCTGAGCCTGTAGTTGTACATCACCCAGGTTGCTGGAGCTTTGTTCCAATATGCGCGCCTGTTGATCGGGACCGACATAGCTAAACAGTATTCGATTGGCTTCGGATTGATCCCGATTCGCATTCGGCAAGTTAAAAAACGCGTGCCACGATTCAACTGATTTATCGAACCATCCACCCGAGTGCGCAATCCATTCGCTATCCAAATTAAATTGCCAACAGGGTGTTGCCTGCCACCGATATCGCAGATTCAACACACTGGTTTCACCATCGAGCAGCAGCAGTTCCTGCGCATTAGCATCGCCCCTATAAGCGTTGCTGTGCACGACAGACAGTTGTAATTCGCTTTTAGTTGAGAGTCTGGGTGCTGCAGCGGGCAAGCCATGCTGTAAAGCAATCACGTGTTGTGCACGTTGCTGGAAAAAATTGGCATTAACAGGATTAGATTCTGCCAAAACGCAAGTCACAGGAGCGAGGATTGCGCACGCTAGTGCGTAAAGGTTAAAACGCAGAGACAACTCGACGGATCCTGTTAAATTTCGGTGCCCAATAGGGACTGCACGTGCTCGACACTGCCTTTGGCATTGGCCGAAGCCGGGCTGATCTTCAACACTTCGTTAAAGGCATCCAATGCTGCTTCATACTGCCCGGATGCAGTAAAGATGAGTCCCAATCCGGATAGCGCACCAAAATGACGAGGCTCTAACAACAACGTTTGCTTGATATCAGCAATGGATAAGGCATGACTACCCATCAAGTAATGCACCGTTGCACGCTTGTTCCAGGCTTCTGCGTATTCGGGGTTACTGTCGACCAATTGATTGCAAATCTCGAGTGCAAATTTGTGTTGTCCCGAAGACATCGCCGCATGCAACTGCGACATTAATAAATTTGCATTGTCATCCGGGGCAATTAACCATTGCTGCCAGATTTCATTTTGAATTTGGTTGGTTTCGTAGTTGCTGGTGGCGTTACCCAATGCTTTAAACAATGTATCGAGCTCTGCTGCAGATTGATCGGCGCGAACTTCGTAAGGTGGCAGACTCAGCAAGGCGGAGCACACAAGTAACTGCGTTAACAGCACATGAAAAAGCGATTGTTTTTTGCGCACAGTCACTGGCTTTCCTCCGATGGGGGCCTTCATCAATACTCACCGTATTTTTGTATACCCTGTTTAAGCATACATAGATCAGTCTACTCAGATCAACAACCCCAAATTAGCACAACTCACCTTGCTAACACTTTCTACTGTTCCATCTGGTGTTCCATTGGCCGTTCCATTGGCTGTTCCATTGGCTGTTCCATTGGCTGTTCCATTGGCTGTTCCATCGGCTGCTGCATCGGGGCGGTGCTGTGTACCAGTGTGACCAACTCGGCGGCTTCCCGATAACCCGGAATCATCGTCCCGTCATCAAGATAAATCAGAGGCGTACCGCGTAACCCGACATCACTGGCGAGCTCCATATGATCAAAAATAGGATTTTCACACGATTTTTCTTCAATCGGCTGACCCGCTTTCGCCGCTGTCATTGCCTCTAAGGGATCATCAGCACACCAAACGCTTTCTAATGTTTTATGTGATGAAGAATCAATGCCTGCTCGTGGAAACATTAGGTACCTTACGTTTACCCCGTTTTCCAGCAAAGTATCAATTTCTGAGTGCAATCGTCTGCAGTAGCCGCAATCAACGTCAGTGAATACGGTTATAGAACGGTTTTTATTCTCTTTTGCAGTGTAAACCAGCATATTATCTTCGCCCATATTGTTTATGGACTGCATTTGTAAGACGGTTTGTCTCTCTGCGGTTAAGTCAATTCGTGCGTTCAAATCAACCATACTGCCCTGAAACAAGAAAGACGCATCGCTGCTGACATAAATGACCCGTGCACCGAAGGTCACTTCATAAAACCCCGCGTAAGGTGTTTCGCGGATTTCCGAAATCGGTAGGTTCGGCAGACGTTCCTTGAGCTTGATATACAGTTCATTTAATACCGGATCGGACGGTGCCGCGACTTCCTCTTTTATCGTTATACCTTCCGCTTTTTCCGCCGCACGATCCTCTGTTTCCGCGGCAACTTTCTCCAATTCCGCAGCCACTACCAATGGGCTGTGCGCACTGAAGATGATGCCCACCACACACAACAAATTGAGCAATAGCGGTTTTATAATTTTGCGTTGATGATGTTGTGGAAACATGAAGAAACCCTGATATACGTTCAAGTCCGAGTAGATTTACGCACTAAAGTTCCGTTATACAGTACTTGTGCGCAAGTTTTGCGAACTAACCGCGCGGATGATGCTGTGCATGCATATGTTTAAGCCGCTCACGCGCTACGTGTGTATAAATTTGTGTTGTGGATAAGTCACTATGACCTAGCAATAGCTGCACCACCCGCAAATCTGCATCGTTATTAACCAAATGTGTTGCGAATGCATGTCGAAGCGTATGAGGCGAAAGCTTAGCGTTTATTTCAGCTACCCTTCCATAGAGCTTAATACGATACCAAAAGCTCTGACGCGTCATTTCTCGGCCTCTGAGCGATAAAAACAAAGTGCTAGTTGGACTTTTTTGCAAATTATCGCGTGAAGTCTTCATATAACGCGCGATCCAATCAATTGCTGCTTCTCCCATGGGCACCATACGTTCTTTTGAACCTTTGCCCCACACACGAACAACCCCTTGCTGCAAGTTCACTTGATCAACTGTTATCGTTACCAACTCGCTGACACGTAATCCGCAACCATAAAGCAGCTCCAACATAGCCCGATCACGTAAACCGATATCCAGACTGATATCAGGAGCGGTCAATAATTTTTGAATTTCCGTTTCACTGAGCGTGCCCGGAAGTGGTCTGCCAATAGTGGGGGAATCGATAAGTACCGTGGGGTTATCCTTGATATGGCGCTCACGAACTAAAAATCCGAAAAACCGCCGCAATGCGGACAACATGCGCGCAGCGCTGCGTGCGCTTCCACCATTATCGACGCGAGTACCTAAATACGCCATGATGTCAGCGCGAGTTGCGTCACGCAAATTCGCATTATTCGCGATTTGATACTGCGCAAATTGTTTGATATCAGTATCGTATGCAGACACAGTGTTTTTACTTAATCCGCGCTCAACTAGCAACATGTCGCTAAATTGCAGCATTAGTCGGCGAGAGTCTGAACCGATATCGACGGCTGTTTCAGTCATGTAACAAGCATAGCGAGTAACAAGCAAACAAACCACTTCTTCAATCAACAAAACCATGACCGAAAAGATACCCACAACAGAAAGCGACGCCGACCCAAACGCTATTTCCATGCAGACCGCTCAAGAATTTATTTTCAGCTCAGTACCCGCGTTTGAAGCTACGCAAACAATTCAGGTGGCCGAAGCACTCGGACGGGTATGCGCTGAAGATTTAGTTTCGCCAATGAATGTTCCATCATTTCGCGCATCCGCTATGGACGGTTATGCGTTCAGGCACAGTGAAGGACATGCAAAGCTAACAATTGCGGGACATTCGCTTGCAGGTCACCCAAGCGCAGATAACGCTGATGAAAATGCATGCGTACGTATTACAACCGGTGCTCGGGTACCCGACTTTGCAGACACCGTAGTTCAGCAGGAAAACGTCAGCGTACAAGATGGTGTTATCAACATCGAAAAATTGCCGGTTGTCGGTCATCACATCAGACAGCCCGGTTCGGACAGCAGTAAAAACAGTCCGCTACTAGCCGCCGGACAAGTTTTAGGGGCAGCGCAAATTGCTGTATTAATTTCTCACGGCATTGTTGAGTTAACGGTATTGAGAAAAATCAAAGTCGCTGTTTTCTCAACTGGCGATGAACTGGTTGAAGCCGGCGACAACATACCTGCCGGCTGCATTGTTGATGCGAATCGCGCCTTACTCAGTGGGTTATTGTGCAGACCGGCAATCGAGATTATCGATCTGGGAATCGTTAAAGATTCTGAGGAGGCACTGCATCAGGCCTTTGCAAATGCAAAAAATGCAGACGTGACAATCTCCAGTGGAGGAGTCTCAGTTGGTGATGCCGATTTTGTACGCACCGTGTTGGAGCAACACGGCGATTTACAACTGTGGAAAATCGCAATGAAACCAGGTCGACCACTAACGTTTGGCAAACTCAGCGAGCAACATCCCTACTTTGGGTTGCCCGGTAACCCGGTTTCCGCAGCCGTAACCTGCGTTATGTTTGTATTGCCGGCAATTCAACGCATGTTGGGCCAGCCAACCCCGGCAATACCAAAGATACGCGCAACTTTAGCTAGCAATGTTTCTAAACTCCCGGGGCGCATTGAATATCAGCGCGGATTTTTACAACAAGAAAACGACTCGTGGGTGGTTAGCACGACTGGCTTGCAAGATTCGCATGTGATCTCTTCGTTACACAAAGCCAATTGTTTTGTTGAACTCGGTGTTGATTCTGAAGGGGCATCGATTGGTGAAGAAGTGAGTGTGGTGCCGTTTCAACTATTTGCTGATTCACCGATCTGACAATGTCGTGATTATCTCAGTTCAGGCCTGTGGATAACTTTGCATAGCGCGGCTCAACTGGGGCTAAAAAGCGGACACAAAAAAGGGTACCTGTTGGTACCCTTTTTTCGAAGACTAAAAAGCCTGGAACATACCAGAGCCTGGAGGGCTCTGGCATAAACCGGAATTTTACTTCTTCTTAGCGCGCTTCTTACCAGCGGACTTTTTCTTAGCACGCTTCTTACCAGCGGCCTTCTTCTTAGTTGCTTTCTTCTTTCCAGCAGCTTTCTTCTTAGTTGCCTTCTTCTTTCCAGCAGCCTTTTTCTTAGCGCGCTTCTTTCCAGCGGCCTTCTTCTTAGCGCGCTTCTTTCCAGCGGCCTTCTTCTTGGCGCGCTTCTTACCAGCGGCCTTCTTCTTGGCGCGCTTCTTTCCAGCGGCCTTCTTCTTGGCACGCTTCTTTCCAGCGGCCTTCTTCTTGGCGCGCTTCTTTCCAGCGGCTTTCTTTTTGGTTGCTTTCTTCTTTCCAGCTGCCTTTTTCTTAGTTGCTTTTTTCTTTCCAGCTGCCTTTTTCTTGGTAGCCTTCTTTTTTCCAGCTGCCTTCTTCTTGGTAGCTTTCTTCTTTCCAGCTGCCTTCTTCTTGGTAGCCTTCTTCTTTTTGCCAGCTTTGGCAGGCGATGCTTTCGCCGGTTTACTGATTCGAGCCATGAAAAACTCCTGAACGAATGAATTGTTAAACAAAAAATTCGGAGCCAGGACATCCAGACTCCTCAGACAGTCAATTAAGACTGTTTACCTATATCCAAAATGTAGGCCAACGTTATAAACAATAACCTCAAACTTCATTTTAGAACGCTTAACTTCCTGTTCAAAACATAAACAAGAAGTAAAATTTAAAGTTAAACGACAATCAAAATTTGAAAATACATTTAACTTCTAAGTTGCGCATTGTCCACATAGTTCATACTTATTTCAACTACAAGTTATATTTTTTATTAAAATTAATTTAGTTGAAGTTGCTGATTATACAAATGTAAATGCGTTCAGCAGACAAAAACAACCTTGTCCCAAAAGCAGAATATGCTGCATATGCAGTGTTTTCATGAATATCAAGCAATCACAGAACATGCAAAACAATTCATCTTTTTCTTCTTATGTATTTCGACGCTGTTTCGCATTTCTTTACGACAGTTTATTGCTTTTGGCACTTTTTTTTGTCGTTACAAGCATCGCAATCGCCTTCAACGATGGTGAAGCGATAGCAAATCACGCGTTCAAACTCGTTTTATTCCTCGTCACATTTTGTTTCTTTTGTTGGTTTTGGCGTAATGGTGGTCAAACGTTAGGTATGCAAGCGTGGCGTATAAAAGTGGTTAGTGAAACAAACGAAGCGTTAACGTATTCTCAATGCTTCAAACGCTTCGTTTTGGGTACTTTTTTATTCGGATTTACGCTGATTTTTGCTGTTTTTAATGCGCAAGGCCAAGGTATTCACGACAAACTCTCCAATACAAAAATTGTATTTAAAAACAAAGAGTTAAGTTAGTTTTTTGCAGTCGAAAAAAGCTGTTTTTTGATGCTATTTTGCGTTCAAGCGCGTTTTAAAAGACAAGTTTGATTTTGCTAAGCATTAAACTGGATTTTCTATAACAACATGCTTAAGCACTACGTTGAATTCCAAGAATAGCCACTATTAAAAAACACATTAGTGGTAGTGCAGCACTGATAAAAGGAGATAAACCATTCGCTAATCCAAGTTGAGTGAGCAACTTATTTAACAGCACATAAACAATTCCCAACATAATTCCGATGAAAATCTTCTGCCCTGCTCCACCAGAACGCTGCGATGCAAACACAAATGGCAAAGACAACATCAACATGACGATAGTCGCGATCGGACTGGTTATTTTTGTCCAAAAAGCGAGTTCAACATTGCGACTATCGAGCTGATTCTCTTTTAAATATTGAATTTGATCGTATAAATTTTGGGCTGAAAGGCTTTCAGATGAGCCTTTCAGGCTTTTTAGCACATCAACGCTGATTAAATTCGGTATTGCTTGGTTAGATTCCTCCGCACCGCTAATTTCACTCCAGTTTTGCTGTTCAATCTCCTGTGTTTGCACAGAGCCAGCACCAAAAAGAGTCACATCAACCTCTTGAAGTACCCAATCACGCGAGTTTTGCGTGTCCTTAGCTTGTACTGCTCGCGCTGCGCGTATGGATCGGACTAGTTCAACACCGTCGAACTCATGAATACGCACATCTAATAACGTGAAATCAGGCATAACCGTTGAAATATTGACGAATCTGGGTCCTGATTTAATCCATAAACCGTTTCTACCTTTAACCGATAAGCGCTCTTCTAATGCCGTAAGTCTTAATTCTTCTGCAATTTGCTCCGATTTAGGCATGATCGTTTCGCCTAGAACTGCGATTAAGATCATCAAAACAAAGCCCGTAAGCAGTACAGAACGTATTATTCGGCCATTGGATATCCCGGCCGCACGCATAACAGTGAGTTCACTATTAGATGCCAACGCACCTAAACCAAGCAAACTACCCAGCAAAACAGCTGGCGCAAACAATAAATACGCCTTACTCGGCAACGTTAAAAAGATATATTGCAGCGCACTGGTAACCGAATAGTTGCCTTTGCCAACGTCATCCAACTCGCTAATGAAACCAAAAATGGCAGCCAACGCAACCAGGGTTAACAGCACAAGCATGCTGGTAGTCAGTATGGCGCGAGCGATATAGCGATCTAAAATGCCAAATATCATGCTGCGCTACGTCTCTGTGTTGAAAACCAACCCCAACCAACGCGTTTGATTAATAAGTATGCAATTAATATTGCTACAGCAATATGTACAGGCCATAAGCCAACCCAGGGTGGAATAGTACCGTTCGCAATCCATTTGCGCGCCAGCACGAGAAAGTTGGCATACGGAATATAGATAAGTATGGCAATCGCAATCTTGCCGAAACGACCTTCGCGCGGTGAAGTGTAACTCAGCGGCACAGCTAACAATGCCAGCAACAATGCGGCTAACGGAATGGAAATCCGCCACTGAACTTCAGCTTTATCAACCAAATCTTCACTTTCCAGTAGCTGCGTTAAGGTTTTGCTGCGACGTTGCAACCGCGGTTCACCGAGTTCGGTTTTGGGTCGCAACACGCCTTGGCGCTTAAATTCTGTCACGGTATAGGCGCTGTCACCCGGGTTACCCATGCTGGTTTGGCCATCACTGAAAACCAAGTATTCGTTGCCGTTGCTGCCATCTACTTGATAAGACGCAATGCGCGCTGTATCGATTACGGGTGGTGTGTCTTCCCGTTTGCGGTACATAAACACATCGTTAAATTGCGTACGATCCGCTGAAATCTCTTTAACGAACAACACCGAGCTGCCATCACTGGATTCAACAAATTTGCCTGCTGTAAGCAAACTGATGGCTGATTTTTCTTGAAATTTTTGCTTGATCAGTTGCTCATAGCGCGCAGCTTTCGGGGACGCAAAAATGGTTAACAGCGCAATCAGCGCTACACCGAGTAAACCAATCATGGCCGTTGGACGCAGTAAATCTAACCAGCCGGAGCCGGTAGCTTGCATAACAGTCATTTCGTTATCGCGATAAAACCGACCGTGCGCCAACAAAATGCCCAAATACAAACCAAGCGGGATGAGCGTGACCAACAAGCTGATCGACTGCACGCCAACCAAAATCAGTAAATCGTCGGCCGCAATTGCACCATCGGTGACCTTACTCAGCGCACGAGCAAGTACATTACCTATCATAATGACAAGCAATACCAGCGTGACCGCAATCCAGGTCACCAGCATTTCTTTCATCAAATAACGGTCAAGAATTCGCACGGTCGCGTATTGATTGTTCCAAACTTTATTCTCTACCCTAGCAATCTAGCACTTCCTGAACACCATTGCTGCGTGACGTTAGCGTTCGGAAACACTAAACTGCAGCAAAACTATTCATTGGAGTCAATTTTGGAACTATCGGTTGTAGCAAGCGCCCCGGTTAAAGTCGCTAACGGGTGCATGATTGTGCCATTGCATTCGGGACGCAAGTTAGCTGGCATGGCAGAAGAGCTGGATAAGAAAAGTCAGAAAGCGATTTCCCGTGCAGTTAAGCGTGGCGATGCGAAAAGTGAGCTTGGCGAAGCAGTCACATTATTTGAACTGGATAACGTCAACATTGAACGCGTGATACTGGTGGGTGCTGAGAAAGCGGGTGATTTAACGACCTCACAGTACCGACTTTTTTGCCAGGCAGCAGCAAAGTCATTAAGTGACAATGCCGCAGGCACAGTGGTTGTCCATGTCAGTAGTAAGCAATTCGCAGCAACAGAATCCACACAATGGCATGTTAAAGAGCTAGTGCAAGCCCTGATTGCTCAGCAATACATGTTTACGCTGCATGAACGCCAAGAAAAAGCAGCGCCACCCGCTTGCAAGAAATGCATTATTGTCGTGTCCAAAGCCGAACTCAGTAGCGCAAAGAAAGCCGCCAAGATTGGTAAGGCAGTAGCCAACGGACAAGCCGAAGCGCGCAACCTTGGCAATCTGGCTGCCAATATCTGCACTCCACACTATCTTGCCAAACGCGGACAAGCACTGGCGAAGAAAAACCCAAAGCTGAAAACCAAAATCCTGAATGAACAGCAAATGGAAAAATTGGGTATGGGTGCATTTTTATCCGTATCCCGTGGCAGCCGACAACCCGCTAAATTAATCTGCATGGAGTATCAAGGCGCCAGCAGCAAATCCAAACCCATCGTATTGCTTGGCAAAGGCGTCACTTTCGATACAGGCGGCATTTCCATAAAACCCTCTGCCTCAATGGACGAAATGAAATTTGATATGTGCGGCGCTGCCAGCGTGTTCGGGGCAATGCAAGCCCTGTGCGAAATTTCGCCGTCCATCAACGTGATTGGTGTGGTAGCCGCAGCTGAAAACATGCCGGACGGTGATGCATCGCGACCAGGTGATGTTGTCACAACGATGTCAGGACAAAGCGTTGAAATATTGAACACTGATGCCGAAGGTCGTTTGGTGCTGTGCGATGCATTGACTTATATCGAACGATATAAACCTCAGGCCGTAATCGACATTGCCACATTAACAGGTGCGTGCGTTGTGGCACTGGGTAAAGTTGCCAGCGGCGTTATGGGTAATGATAAGGACCTAACGCAAGCACTCGTGCAGTCGGGCCAGCAAACCGGTGACCTTGCATGGGAATTACCGTTGTTCGATGAATATCAAAAACAATTGGACTCAAACTTTGCAGATATGGCCAACATTGGCGGTAGCCCAGCCGGCGCTATTACGGCTGGGTGTTTTCTATCACGCTTTGCAGCAGAGTTTAAGTGGGCACATTTGGATATTGCCGGTGTCGCCTGGCAAAGTGGCGCGGGAAAAGGCGCCAGTGGTCGTCCAGTGCCTTTATTATTAAACTACTTACTATCCAAAGCTTAAGTCGCACGTTATAGAGAACCTGATGACCCGCGTTGATTTCTACGTTTTAGACGACTCCGACGAACAAAATCGTTACCGGCTGATATGCAAATTAGCCGAAAAAGCCTTTCGGCACGATAAAACGGTATTCATCCACTCCGACGACCCGGATTTGTTGTCTGCATTAGACGAGCAGTTATGGACGTTTCGGCCGGATAGTTTTGTGCCACACCGACTACTCGATGCCAACGCGCTTCCGGATAAAACCGACAGCGATCCAGTGCAATTATCCACCGGCGAACCTGCCAATGACCGCCGTGTGCTCATTAACTTGTCTTCGAAGGTCCCACCATTTTTCAGCCGGTTTGAGCGCACATTAGAAGTGGTTAACCAGGCAGAAACGGTGCGCGATACTGGCAGAGAACGCTATCGATACTACCAACACAGGGGTTATCCGCTGCAACACCACAAAATGTAGACCTATACTCTCTTAACAACGAAGTTAGCAGGAGAGATTCTCGTGAACCGCGACGAAGACGACAGCTTACCGGTATTGAACGCCGTAATCGAATCCGGCAACGAATCCATTATTCAATCCAGCCGCCTCGGACGCGAGGTGTTACGTGAGCTCGAAGTTCTGCAGCAGACGGAGCCCGTGAAGTTTGAATTGCAAGATCACCTGCTTGAAGAGGAAGAAGGCGACACAGCTTTGGGTTCAGATAGCCAAATAGCGCTCATGATGGACGATTCAGCCAATAAAAATCTCAATTCAATGCCCGAAGACGATGCAATAGAGCTTATGATTGACGAAGTTGTGGATCGCCACATTACTGAGCTGCGTCGCGATATTCGCCGTTTGCTAACAACCATAAAACAACAAACCTGACGAACCCGCATTTCATGGATAAAACTTACGACCCCACGTCTATCGAACAACGTTGGTACCAGACCTGGGAAGACAACGGTTACTTCAAACCTTCTGGCTCCGGCGACCCCTACTGCATCATGATTCCCCCGCCCAATGTAACCGGCACGTTGCATATGGGACACGCATTTCAAGACACCGTCATGGATTCACTGATTCGCTATCACCGGATGCGCGGATTCAACACCCTGTGGCAACCGGGTACTGACCACGCGGGGATAGCAACTCAAATGGTGGTCGAACGACAACTCGCACGCGAGCAAACCGACCGGCATGCACTGGGTCGCGATAAATTCATTGAACGCGTTTGGGAATGGAAAGAAGAATCCGGGGGAACGATCACGCGCCAACTACGTCGCTTAGGCGCATCGCCCGACTGGTCACGCGAACGCTTCACCATGGATGAAGGCATGTCGGACGCCGTACAAGCCGTGTTTATCAAGCTACATGATGAAGGCATTATTTATAGAGGTAAGCGACTGGTTAACTGGGACCCGGTTATGCATACCTCGCTGTCTGATTTAGAAGTGATCTCAGAAGAAGAAAACGGATCGCTCTGGCACTTCCAATATCCGTTGACTGATGGCAGCGGTATGGTCACGGTTGCAACCACCCGGCCCGAAACCGTTTTGGGTGATACCGCTGTTGCTGTGCACCCTGATGATGAGCGATTTAAAGACTGGGTTGGCAAAACAGTTACCCTGCCCTTGGTTGGCCGTGAAATTCCAATTGTGGCAGACGACTATGTTGACCCTGAATTTGGTTCAGGCTGCGTAAAAATCACACCTGCACATGATTTCAACGATTACGCACTCGGCCAACGCCACAACTTACCCGTAATCAACGTATTCAACGACGATGCAGCACTAAACGATTCAGTACCCGAAGCCTATCGCGGCCTAGACCGATACGAAGCACGTAAAAAGCTCCTTGCGGAAATGGATTCATTGGGCTTGCTGCTAAAGGTTGACCCGCACAAATTAATGGTACCGCGCGGTGATCGTTCTGGCGCTGTTGTAGAACCGTACCTAACAGATCAATGGTATGTCGATTTAACTCGCGAAGTTCAGGAAGATGGCCGCCCCGGCGGTAAAGCACAAATAACCGACCCATCAATTGAAGCTGTGCGCTCAGGCAATATCCGATTTGTACCCGGCAATCATGCAAACACGTATTTTAAATGGCTTGAGAATATTCAGGACTGGTGCATCAGCCGACAAATCTGGTGGGGGCATCGCATACCCGCGTGGTACGACGACGCTGGCAATGTTTATGTTGCCGAAGACGAAGCAGCAGTGCGCGCTAAATATTCTATTGATGATACCGTTAGATTAAAACAAGACGACGATGTACTCGATACCTGGTTTTCATCTGCGCTATGGCCATTCTCAACCTTGGGCTGGCCTGAACAAACCGATGCATTAAAAACGTTTTACCCTGGAACGGTGTTGGTTACTGGCCACGACATCATCTTTTTCTGGGTGGCTCGCATGATTATGTTTGGCACCAAGTTTATGGATGGCGAAGTGCCATTTAAAGATGTGTATATGCATGGCCTCGTACGTGATTCTAACGGCGATAAAATGTCTAAATCTAAGGGTAACGTTTTAGACCCACTCGACATCATCGACGGCATTGGGCTTGAAGAGCTGGTGGAAAAGCGCACCAGTAATTTGATGCAAGATTTCATGGCCGAGAAAATCGAAAATCAAACGCGGAAAGATTTCCCGGATGGTATTGCATCATACGGTACTGACGCACTGCGCTTCACGTTTGCATCATTAGCATCAAACGGGCGAGACATTCGTTTTGATATGAAACGCGTTGAAGGATACCGAAACTTCTGCAATAAGCTCTTTAATGCAACGCGCTATGTATTAATGAACACCGAAGGTCTTGATCCAACGCAAGCACCAACGTCTCGCAACATAATCGATAACTGGATTACCAGTTTGCTGCAACAAGCAGAAGCGGAAGTTGCAACGCATATTGGTGAGTATCGCTTTGACCTTGCCGCTACCACTATTTACGAATTTGTATGGAATGAGTATTGCGATTGGTATCTGGAACTTGCCAAACCAATATTAACCGGCGACGCCAGTGACGATGAAAAACACGCAACGCGTAGCACACTAGTACAAGTACTTGAAGCTACGCTACGCATGGCGCACCCGATCATGCCGTTTATCACCGAAGAGTTGTGGCAACAAGTTGCGCCGTTGGCGGCTGTTGAAGGCCCAAGTGTTTCCTTACAACCCTACCCTGAAAGCGATGCAAGCCTGATCGATCAAGAAGCGCTAAGCGATATTGATTGGGTTAAACGCAGTGTGTTGGGTGTGCGAAAAATTCGTGCTGAAATGAATATCAGTCCAGGTAAAAAACTGCCGGTTAAAGTGGTTGATGCCAATGCCAACGATCTTGAAAAGCTGGAACGTCACAAAGAGCTACTTATGTTCGTGGGTCGTGTGTCTGATATTGAAGTACTGAACGACAACGACGACAAACCCGATTCAGCCATTGCACTGGTTGATCACATGCAACTGCTAATCCCCATGGCTGGCCTTATCGACAAGGAAGCAGAGCTGAAGCGTTTAAACAAAGAGCAGGACAGGTTGCGTGCTGAGGTATCAAAACTAACAGCGAAACTGGGCAATTCGGGCTTTACCGATAAAGCGCCTGCAAAGGTTGTGGAAGCCGAAAAACAAAAGCTTGCCGATGCCGAAGCCGCGCTGGTGCAGATTGAAAATCAGATTGAGAAAATAGCTACATTGTAGCCATCGTAAATATAGGAGCGCCACGAAATGAGATTAAAGGTCATTTTCTTATTTGTATTTATTGGGTTTATTCAATCTTGCGCGGGAGTACCAAAACAGTACAAAGACGACTGCGCGAACGGTGCCTGCAAACATATGCAGAACAGATGCACTCAAATGAAGGCAGCGAGCAGTCGCCAAACGCAATACTCTGTAACCCCTATTAAGCAGTACGACGGGCAAGCACGGACTGAAGGCATGTGGTCGGTGCGTTGTAAGAATGGCAAAGTGATACAGATATTAGATAGCGAATTTAAAGATATTTCATCGTATCCAGCTCCCTTGAACTAAGCGCAGTAAGTTGCAGGCGGTGGTTCTTTGCATTGCCAGTGTATTGAATGGTAAGTCGAGTCTATATTTGTAGACTCGGTACAGCATATATCTGTAGCGGTTTTAAAGTCATAAGGTGTTTTTGAATCTGTGCATGATGCTTGCGACTTTATACTCGACTCTACACGTGTAGAGTCGCCGTCTGTTTTTTGTACATGGCTAGTATCAGCAACTGCTGCATTCATAATATCATGTCCGTTGTTATCCAAGATGCGAAATCGAAAGCGCGCCGGTGATAGCTGCCTTATCGTATCGAATGACTCTCTGTTGTTACGCAACGATTCTTCAAATTCGAATTGATTGAGATCATGAAAATTAAGTTGTTGAAAAAACTGCTTATGCACACCGTCTTTATCCTGTGCAACAGCTTCAATTTTATACCCACCTTCATGTACCAGCGTGTGATGATAAGAACAAAGGCAAACACCGTTATCAACCGATGTTGAACCACCGTCGGCCCAGTGTTTCATGTGATGGATATGCAAGTGACGTGAATGATCACAACCTGGCCATACACATTGTTGATCACGCTCTTTGATCGCTCGTGCCATGGCACTTGGCCAGACACGGGATTTACGACCAATATCGATGGGTTCGCCATTGCTTGTTTTAGTAACCGAGATACAGCAATCGCAAGCAATGCGCCTGGCTGTTTCACGGCCAATGGGATCTGCGCCGTTTAGTGTTGGGCGTTTTGTTGGTGCGGCGGGTTTGTTGTTATTGAATGCACTGTTATTGGTTGAAGCAAGCTCACTGTCATCAACAGTAACACTAACTTGATATCGATCTGCAGTGGCGATGGCTTTGCCTGCACCTTGCAGGCTGGACTCTGCCATTAAAACAGCCGCGTCTGCTCTGCGTTGCGACATCGAATTGTCGGCGGAACCCAACTCACCCAGACAATGCTCAACGCTATTAAGAAATGCTTGCGCAAGCTCAGGTGGTAAAACCAGTTGAATTTGAGTACTGCCGTTGCTAGCCTCGCGCCACGTAAACGAGCGTGAGTTCCATTGTTGCATTGCGCGGGCGTTTTCCTCGTTGCTCTCGTTTTCTTCGTCGCACTCGCTCCATCGATAACCCTCACACAAGCGTTTCACGTCCGACACGGAAGCATCCAACGCGGCGTGACACAAAGTGTTTTCGTTCTCTTTGTTGGCCACACGGGTGATCAGACGTACTTTTGACCAAGACAACTTACCTACCCTGAACAATGACCGTAGCGTGGGCAAAGATTGCAGTTGGCGCCCCACTCGCAGATATTCCCAGCTTAATTGAGTGCTGATGCCGATTTCCGCGTTCATCCATGCAGCACAATGGCTCGCACCACTGGGTTTCCAAGCTTGTTGATCATCAAACCTGACCAGCAAATCTAACAGATCGGCATGTTGAGAGCTCATTTCTTGCGACAGTAGCTTCAAGCGTTCTCGGATGGATTGAGCATCCTGCGGGATAGCGTTGCCTTTGGTTTGTTCGGATTTGCGGTCTGGCATACCTTCAATACAAGCCATCGCCACCCGAACACTCTGACCAAACTGCTCACGATCAGCGGCATTGAATGAATTCATGCCGAGTTGGATGGAGGATGAGCATTGATTTTCTGTGTTACCAGGGTGGTTTGAATTATCCATAAAACAGTTCTCCCTTGACGAAACTCATCGTAGCAAGTTAACTGCATTATTGCAGCTCTAAACTGTATATTTTTACAGTTTTCAACGATGACGATAGAGCTAACTACGACAACAGCATTTCAACTGGAGCAATTTAGATTGAGTTCAGAGTTGGGTTGCTGGGTGGTAGTGAAAGTGGAACCTATATGGCAGTTAAGTGCCCGTTGCTGTCATCGGAAAGGTTTGAATGAGCGTCCGCTTTGTAGTGAAGGCGATAGCATTGCATGACGATCTTTAGCACCTTTGCCTTGTTCAACGCGAATGATCATGCGATCGCTATCGATGTCACCGATCTTCAGATGGGCCACTTCGTTACGTCTCAGACCGGCACCGTAAGCAACAGAAAGAATAGCTTGGTGTTTTACGTTACTGGCTGCATCAATGATCTGTGCTACTTCCTCGGTACTAAGAATCTGTGGAATGCGACGAGGCGTTTGTACACGCTTGATCTTCTTCAAGCGACTCACATCATCGAGCGTCACCTCAAATAAAAAGCGTAAGCCTGATAATTGTGAGTTGATATTGCCCGATGCCAGACCACTGTCAACTAAGTGCAACTGATACTTGCGTAAGTCCTCTGATGTGGCCCGGTGCGGCGAGTAGCCCAAATATTCACCTAAAGCGGTGACATGCCGAAGGTACGCCGACTGGGTTTTGGGGTTTAACTTACGCATGCTCATATCTTCGATCATGCGTTGTCGTAATGCACTGACAGTGCTTGTTAGTATTAGTCATGGGCTCTTCTCCTAATGTAGTTCGAATGGTTGGGGAACCACAGAACAACATGAGAAGAGCCCAGTTTTAAATAGTCCGTTTAGCTTATATCAGATGGTGAAGATGAAATTACTGCGTAGCGGTTTAGTTCTTTGGCCGAAAGCAGCTAGTTAGTGGAAGTATAGCTGAAGGTTGCTTTATTCTTAATGGAACAGATATTATTTAATGGCTTGAAAGTGCAGTCACGGATATGCGCCCGGCTAAGCAGTAGCCATTAAGTACTGAACCAACAACCATATGCAGGCGATAAACAAAATCGTTCCGATTAAACCACCAACAATAAAGTGAATTGGTTTGCCGTGTTTAAAATCGCGTTCTTTATTCTTGCGCGATTGCACGCCAATCATGGCTGCTAATACGCTTTGGGTTACTGCCAGAAATCCGGTGCCACTGCGGGTGGAATCACCGGATTCTTGTGGTTGTTCAGTGGACTCTGACATAAGCGTTACACCGGTTTAATTACGGCTGACAACTAAAACCGAAACCCGGCTTTAACACTAAACGAAGTGTGATTACCAGTTTTATCTGCTTCCAAGACAAAGTTCATACCCAAGTTCAGATTAACGCCGGCAAACAGCCTGGTCTCTTCTATCACTTCCTCACCAAATGGCAAACCTTTTTGCACACTGACGCGCGGTAGAATCAATCCCGACGACTCAAAGTCACCGCTGCTGGCAAGATCGAACAGATCTTCAGAATCGTCGATGGGTGTGTACGACACGCTGACACCTACATCGAGACCGACAACACCTAAGGGCTCAGCCGGTGCAATGGCTTTGTATTGAGTGGCAGCCGACACATTCTCGGCAAAGGCTCTAAACTGCGACTGCGACAACGCATCTAGCGAATTGAAAGATGCAGCCTGGGTGGTCGCTGAACATAAACACGCTAATGCGATCAGTAAAGTCTCAGTTAAGCTTAATTACTGTTCCGTCTTGTCGAGTAATCTCGAAAGCATAGATCTCAGGACGGAACCGGGCTAGAAGATCGTCGTCAACTACGCCTCTCACAGTGACTGTTTCTCCGACGGGCACTGGCATGCGATTTTTCCAACCAATGTACACCCTCACACTGCCGGTCGAGTCCGCAATTCGAAACTCGTCCTCATCGAGCATCCTTGTTACTTCTCCGCGGATCGTAACGTTCATCCCGCTAGTAAGCTTTTCTATGGGTATGATTTCCTCGGTGATTGCTAATTGGCAGTAGAAAAAGCTCAGTAAAGCAAAAGCAATGACGCGTATCAAGATGTATCTCCTATCTCTGGTAAGTATCAAACCCACACCGTTATCGGTGGCAGCTTTGTAGTGGATTAATTTTATCTTATTGAAACACAAAATTGATCTACGCAATTATTTTCTTTCAATATGAAATTTATCGGTGAAAATCGATAGGTGATAAAAAGTTGGCTATACGCGTGTACACAAACAATAATTAATGAATAGAACCGTCTGAGCGGGCTTGAGTGCCTTCCCAAGTCGTTTCAGAATTCCACTGTTGAACGCCTGCCGCCCAAGTCTGCGCTAAAACCGAAACCCCGCCTTCACACTAAAAGAAGTGTGATCGCCGGTTTTATCAGCTTCCAAGACGAAGTTCATACCTAAGTTAAGATTGACACCGGCAAACAGTCTGGTTTCATTAATAACCTCTTCACCCAACGTCACCGAATCTTTCGGTGTAGCCGTAGTTCGAATGGCTCCCGCACCAGCATACGGCGTTAACATCACAAAACCTTTAGAGATAGATAAATCGACTCCCATTGTGTTCATGTCGAGTTCGTCCACGCCTTGTAACAGGCTGTAGCTGGCACGCAGCGCAACCGCAGGAGATGCCACCCCGCCCTCCAACAATGCATACCGAACTTCTGCACCAATCACTTTAATATCGGTATCCGGGGCGCCACTGACCGATGCACCAACATCGATACCAAATGGCAAACCTTTTTGCACACTGACGCGCGGTAGAATCAATCCCGACGACTCAAAGTCACCGCTGCTGGCAAGATCGAACAGATCTTCAGAATCGTCGATGGGTGTGTACGACACGCTGACACCTACATCGAGACCGACAACACCTAAGGGCTCAGCCGGTGCAATGGCTTTGTATTGAGTGGCAGCCGACACATTCTCGGCAAAGGCTCTAAACTGCGACTGCGACAACGCATCTAGCGAATTGAAAGACGCAGCCTGGGTGGTCGCTGAACATAAACACGCTAATGCGATCAGTATACGGGTCATTGTTGATTCCTTTGTCCGGTTTGTCAGTCGTGATTGTCAGTTTGCGCCAATTCAAGCGCTTGCATGGCATCCAGCAACTGCTCTTCAATATGTTCAACCGAGCGTTTTTGATCACTTTCTTTAGCCAAAAGCTCGGTCAATTTTGTTTTGTTCTCTGAATGGTATAGCTCATTCGACGCCAAACTGGTTCGAGTTTCTGACAATTCGGCTAATGCTTTTTCCAATTGACGCTCACATTTCTGCACTGCCTGAGTTAATGGTCTCAGCAATGCTCGCGCTGCCGCCTCATCGCGCTTTTGCTGTTTGCGGTCAACCGCAGGAGAACTTGAAGTGACAGTTTGTTTAGAATTGGCACTACCGGCTTTGCTGCGATAATCGCTGAGCCATCGGGCATAGCCGTCAAGATCATCGTCAAATGGGTCAACCTTGCCATCTGTGACCAAAATAAGGTCATCAACTACCGATCGGAGTAAGCTGCGATCGTGCGAGATCACCATCAATGCGCCACCGTATTCTTGTAGCGCATGAGCCAAGGCATCACGCATCTGAATATCGAGATGGTTAGTCGGTTCGTCCAGTAACAGTAAATTGGGTTTCGTATAAACAATTAATGC
Organism: uncultured Granulosicoccaceae bacterium; assembly: GCA_964390335.1. Taxonomy (GTDB): domain Bacteria; phylum Pseudomonadota; class Gammaproteobacteria; order Granulosicoccales; family Granulosicoccaceae; genus Granulosicoccus. Next base: position 31,379 of record CAYMHU010000017.1, read on the forward strand.
TAATGCCAAACGCGCGCGTTCACCACCTGACATAGTATTGGCATTTTGTAGAGCTTGATCTCCGACGAACCCGAATCCCCCGAGGTAGTTTCTAGCGTCCGTATCGCTTAGAGCTGGGTTAGCCGTCTGGATGGCTTGCAGTGGCGATTGGTCATCCCTGAGTTGATCGACCTGATGCTGAGCAAAGTAACCAATCACCAATTTGTGCGCTGGTAAACGTTCGCCGCTTTGCAAAGCAAGATCACCCACGATGGCTTTAATTAGTGTGGATTTACCGGCACCGTTAGCACCCAGCAAACCTATCCGATCACCACTTTGAATGTTCAAACTAATGTTGTTAAGGATAGTCGTATCGTTGTAACCGATATCCGCATCTCGTAGTAACAACAGAGGATTGGGTAACGATTCTGGTTTTAGAAATGAAAACTGAAACGGCGAATCAACATGAGCCGGCGCAAGCTTGGTCATGCGCTCTAACATTTTAATGCGGCTTTGTGCTTGCCGCGCCTTGGTTGCCTTCGCACGAAAGCGATCAACAAACGATTGCATTTGCGCAATCGATTGCTGTTGTTTTACATACAGCGCTTGCTGATTAGCCAAGCGACTGGCGCGCTGGGTTTCAAACTCGGAATAATTACCCGTATATAAATGCGCGCTCTTTTGTTCGATATGTAGCGTGTGCGTCGTAATGCGATCCAGAAACTCACGATCGTGAGAAATCATGAGTAAGGTGCCCTCGCGTTGCCGAAGCCATTGCTCAAGCCACAACACTGCATCCAAGTCCAGATGATTGGTTGGTTCATCAAGCAGCAATAAATCACTGGGGCTCATCAGCGCCTGCGCCAGATTCAATCGCATGCGCCAACCACCGGAAAAACCGGATACCGGCAGTGAATGCTGGTCGGTTGTAAATCCCAAACCATTCAACAAGGCACCGGCTCTGGATTTAACTGTGTAGCCACCTGCTTGCTCCAGCTCTGCTAAGAGTTCGGCGTGCTTTTCTCCATCGTTCTGTACAGATTCCAGTTGGGACTCAAGAGCACGAAGTTTTTTATCACCGTCGATAACAAAATCCAGCGCCGGTGAGCTTGAAACATGAGATTCTTGCGCCACGTGCGTGACCGTGACCTGTTGCTGTAATGAGATTTCGCCATCATCTGGTTCCAGCTCGCCTTGAATCATGGCAAACAAACTGGACTTTCCACAGCCATTGGCGCCCGTTAAGCCAACCTTTTGACCTCGGTGCACAACAACACTAACACCGTCAAACAGCAGCTCGCGATCGCGGCGACAAGCAATATTGTTTAAGCTAAGCATGCGATATTGTTACACGACTGAGACACTCAGGCGTGTCCGTAGAGACGCTTCCTGTTATTATTCGCATATCGACTCGGAGAGAACAGTAATGATCAAAATGGCTTCTAAAGTAATTGCAGTTGCAGCACTCACGCTATCGCTGGCTGGCTGCGGCATTAACAACATTCCCACCTATGACGAGGCAGTCAACGGTGCATGGAGCGAGGTACAAAATCAGTACAAGCGCCGTGCCGATCTGGTGCCCAATTTGGTTGAAACAGTCAAGGGTTTTGCAGCTCAAGAAAAAGATATCTTTATTGAGGTCACTGAAGCTCGCTCCAAGGTCTCTCAAATGAATATCACCCCTGAAATGTTATCAGACCCGGCTGCGTTTGAGATGTTTCAGCAGAATCAGGGCGCATTGAGTGGCGCGTTATCTAAATTGATGCTGGTTGTGGAAAACTACCCGGATTTAAAGTCCAACGAGAATTTCCTGCAACTGCAAAATCAGCTTGAAGGCACAGAAAATCGAATTGCTGTGGCACGTCGTGACTACATTCAAGCCGTACAAACCTACAACACGGAGCTACGTACAATCCCGGGTCGGTGGTGGAAAAAATTCATGTACTCTGAATCCACAGCGAAAGAGACATTCAAAATTGACGAGGCTGATACCGCTAACCCAAGCGTGAACTTTAACTAAGCCGCCTATTGTGTCGCTTCTGTAAATCAACATAAATAAGTAAACGTATTTAATGCGCGCAACCTCCCGCCTATTGGGTCTGGCCACGCTGTTGTGGCTGGGCCTGTTGTCGCCGCTTGGCTTTGCTCAAGAATCACCTAACTTCCCACCCTTAACGGGTCGCGTGGTGGATCAAGCAAACTTACTCGATGCCACAGCAGAAGCAGAGTTGGTTGCGCAACTTGAAACACACGAAGCGGAAACCTCCAATCAAATTGTTGTCATCACTGTCAACTCACTCGATGGTTATGACATCGCCGACTATGCAAACAAGCTAGGACGCGAATGGGGTATTGGCACCGCTGAAAAAGACAACGGCGTGTTGTTGCTGGTAGCGCCGAAAGAGCGCAAAGTGCGCATTGAAGTTGGTTACGGATTAGAGGGTGCGTTACCTGACGGTTTGGCCGGGCAAATTATTCGTCGCGAGATTATTCCTCAATTTAAAGAGAACGATTTTGCCGGCGGAATTAAAGCAGGTACTGATTCCATATTACAAGCGGTTGTCGGTGAATATACAGCCGAGCCCGGTGGCAACAGGAGCAACGGCCCCAGCGGGCCAATGGGTTTTATACCCCTGTTTTTTATTGGCATGGTGGCCATTCCCGAATTGTTACGACGCAAAGGTTTAAAACGTGCCGCGAATGGTGCTTTCCCTGCAGGTTTTGCAGGTCTATTTGCAACACTCGTCAGCGGAAACCCTGTTATCGGCATTCTGGTGGGATTGGGTATGTTCGGCTTAATTTATATGATCAACCCAAATGTATCGGGACCGGGTGGCGGCGGTGGGAGATCGGGGCGCGGCGGCTTTGGCGGTGGTGGCTTTAGTGGCGGCGGTGGATTTAGCGGCGGTGGCGGCAGCTTCGGCGGCGGCGGCGCGTCGGGAGGTTGGTAATGGCTTTTCTCAGCGACTCTGAAAAACAATCTCTGCAACAGCAAATTCATGCAGCCGAATCTAAAACCAGCGGTGAAATAGTCACGGTTATCGCGCAGCAAAGTGATGGCTATCGCTACATCCCGTTGATGTGGGCTGCTTTAGTCTCATTAAGTATTCCTGGATTGTATTTTCTGTATCAATACCTAACGCAAAGCAATTGGAATTACCCGGGCGATTCAACCTTTGCATTAGCTCGCGTTTATCAAGTTCAGGTTCTGGTATTTTTGGGCCTGGGCATGCTGTTGCAGTTGGGCAACATTCGATTTCTTGTAGTGCCAAAATCGGTGCAGCGCCAACGTGCCAGACGCCACGCGCGCGAACTGTTTTTTGTACAAAACCTACATCTTACCGATAAGAACAATGGCATATTAATATTCGTATCTGTAGCCGAACACTATGTTGAAATTATCGTCGATGAATCCATTGCTGCCGTCGTCGATAACAGCGTTTGGCAAGAAACAGTGGACGATTTTGTCGCCAACGTTAAACGCGGTCAAATCGCAAATGGTTTCTCCAGTGCCATTGAACACTGCCGCGAAGTTTTATGGGAACACTTCCCTGCACCAGAAGGCAGACCCGATGAGCTGCCGAACCATCTAATAGAAATCGACGAATACTAATAATCAATTTCTAACGCGTGAATTTTCTACTCTTCGTAGCCACTGTGCTTATCTGGGGTACAACCTGGCTGGCGATTGCTATGCAGGTAGGACCCGTTCCAGCGTTGGTTTCCGTGTTTTATCGCTTTTTGCTGGGCGGGTTAATTTTACTGGTAGCCTTATTTGCCGTTGGCAAACTTCGATATCTACCACTAAAAGAACAACCGTATCTCATTGCACAAGGCTGTTGTCTGTGCTGTTTTAATTTTATTTGTTTCTATAACGCTGCGCACTTCGTACCGTCCGGGTTAATTTCGGTGATCTTCTCATTAGCCACGATTCTTAATGCCGTGAACGCGTATTTTATATTTGGCGACAAGATAACCGCTCGAACTCTGATTGCCGCAATGCTGGGTATTACCGGCTTAGTGTTGTTATTTGCACGGGATATTTTTCTGCATTTTGACATGGATACGCTGAAGGGCATGGGCTTGTGTTTACTTGGCACCACCTTGTTTTCACTGGGTAATATGGTTTCGCGGCGCAACAGTCGCGAGGGCATTGCGCCTATAACGGCTAATGCATGGGCCATGGCCTATGGCTCAATCATCCTGCTTGTACTTGTAGGCATTACGCGATCACCAATGGCACTGCCAATGGACGTTAAGTATCTATCGTCGCTGTTCTATTTAGCCGTGTTTGGCTCGGTTATTGGGTTTACCACGTATTTGATGTTGGTTGATCGCTGGGGTTCTGCAAAAGCTGCATACGTTACCGTGCTATTTCCTATTGTGGCGTTAGCATTGTCGACTGTTTATGAAGACTACCAATGGCATTGGACAGGTGCGCTGGGTATTGTATTAACGTTACTGGGTAACGTAATTATATTTTGGCAGCGCAAGCCGACAGTCAAAGCTGTCAGTATTTAGATCATTGGCGATCTGGCACTTCATGGGATAGCAAGGCTGTGGTTAATGCAACCGGTGCCAACATCAACAGCGCAATCCGCAAGCCAAATGCTTCAGATAAAAATCCGATTACCGGTGGTGCAATCATAAAGGCGGTAAACGAGATCATGGTGATAGCGGCCACATTGTCAGCGGCTGATCGCCCTGGTCTGCGCGCCGCCGCGGTAACCGCTAAGGGATACACAATGGCCACACCAATACCGCTGATAGCAGCACCGATATACGCCACAACTAAATTGGGCGCTAATGCAAACACAGCTATGCCGACAGCGGATGCAACACCAGAGCACTGCACGATGGTACGCGCCGCAACACGTTCACCGATTGCATCACCGCACAGCCTCACGGTAGCCATGACAATGGCGAAGAATGAATAGGTGATGCTAATAACCAACGGTGATGCATCCATGATTGATCGCATAAATACTCCCGACCAATCTATAAACGCGCCCTCTACGACCATGGCTCCCATGGGCAATAGGCATAACAGAATAATGGCTCGTGTCGGCAATCGGAATAACGGTGCATCTTCGTGACTGGCGGTTACCGATGCCACTCTAGGTAACTGAGACGCAGTCCACCATCCAATTAGCGCTAAAATCGGCATCACAATCGCAAAGTGCACGGCGACCGACAGGCCGACTTGGGCAAGCGCCCCGCCCATTAACGCGCCCGCCATCGACCCTAAACTCCAGAAGCCATGACAACGCGACATAATTCGCTTTTTTATATGCTGCTCGATACGGTCCGCCTCGGTGTTCATGGCAACCTCAATCATGCCCACGGCAACCCCTGCGATAAATAAAAAGATCACAAACACGATCGGGTTCGGCGCCAGCGGTGGAAACACGAATGAGATAGCCCAAGCAGGCAAAGATATTTGGCAGGCACGGCGCAATCCCGTGTGTTCAATCATTTTGCCGGCAACGATCAAGCCGATAAAGGTGCCCAGTGGAATGGCCAGCAAACACAAACCGAGTGACCCGTCGGTTAAACCAAGTTGTTGCTTTAAATCCGGGATTCGGGGTATCCAATTGCCCAACACCGCCGATTCGAGGAAAAAAACGATGAATATGGCCCACACGGATTTTCGTTCAGATGTCATACAAGGTGGTCCGGTGGTCTGCTAACACTAAATTCACGTCATTGTCGCTATTGAGTAAGCCAGTCTGGCTCCACTTAGTACGTACAATAAGCATTATTGTTATTGTACTGACTGGCTAGTCCTTTAAAGCAGAAATTGTACGTTATGGCTGATGCTAAAGTAATTATTATTGGCGGCGGCGTTGCGGGTTGCAGCGCGCTATATCATCTGGCAGAGCGCGGGTGGACCGACACCTTGCTATTGGAGATGGACGAACTCACGTCCGGGTCTACTTGGCATGCTGCAGGTAACATCCCCACCTTCTCCAGTAGCCGCAACATCATCAAGTTGCAGCACTATAGCACCCAGTTGTATGCAAAGTTGGCCAACGATCCGGCCTACCCTATTAATTACCACCAAACCGGTTCAATACGGCTGGCGCAAAATAACCTGCGCTGGCAAGAGTTTCAGCACGTACACGATATGGCAAACGCCATGGGTTTGGACTACGAATTACTAACGCCAGAGGAAACCAGTGCTCGGCACCCGTTCCTGAACGTTGAGGGTCTGGTAGGCACGCTGTGGGATCCGCACGATGGCGACATCGATCCTAGCCAGCTCACTCAGGCACTGGCCGCAGCGGCCAGAAAAGCTGGCGCGAGTATCAAACGCTTTACACAAGTTACCGGTATTGAGCGCGACGGCAATCAATGGAAAATCACTACACCTGAGGGTTCTTATACGTGTGAAACAGTGATCAATGCTGGTGGCTATCGGGCGCATGAAGTCAGCGCACTGGTCGGGCAGTTTCTGCCAATTGTCACTATGCAGCATCAGTATCTCATCACCGAACCTGTACCGGAACTGGCAGAGCACGGTGAGCTTACTCCACTGGTTCGCGATCCCGACGATTCGTATTACCTTCGTCAGGAAAAAACCGGCCTCATTTTGGGACCTTATGAAAAACAAGCTACACCGCATTGGGCCGATGGCAAGCTACCAGAGAAGTTCGCATACGAACTGTATAACGATGATCTTGAGCGATTAGAGTGGTACATAGAGCAAGCCTGTAACCGTATGCCCATACTGGGCACAGTGGGTGTTCAAAAAGTGATTAATGGTCCTATTCCCTACACCGCAGACGGTATTCCTAATGTTGGACCAGCGGCCGGTTTAAAGAATTTTTTCCATTGCAACAGCTTCAGTTTCGGCATTTGCCAAGGTGGCGGTGCGGGTAAAACCATTGCGGAATGGATTATTGATGGCCGGCCGGAGTGGGACATGTGGTCCATGGATTCACGTCGATTTGGTCACTATGCCACGCAAGAATATGTAGTGGAGCGTGCAACCGAACTTTATGGTCGTGAATACGCGATTATGCTGCCGCATGAAGAATGGCCAGGTGGGCGCCCTGCACTCACATCGCCGCTGTATGAAACGCTAAAAGCGAAAGGCGCACAATTTGGCGCCCGCGGTGGTTATGAACGACCACAGTGGTTTGCAACAGATGCCGATAACACAGACGCTGAACATAACTATGGGCACGGCCCCTGGTTCGATGCGGCTAAACGTGAATGCGAACACCTGTGCGCCCATGCCGGCGTGTTGGATATGGGCGGCTTCGCCAAGTTTGAAGTACAAGGTGCTGGTGCCAAAGACTGGCTCAACAGCAATATCGCTGGCCGCGTACCACCTCCCGGTCGTTTATCACTGAGCTATTTTTGTTATGCGAATGGTGGTATCGCGTGCGAGCTGACTATCAGTTGCATAGATGAAAATCACTACGTACTGATTGGTGGCGCGCCTGCCCGAGTGCATGATCTTGACTGGTTACAAAAATCGTTACCAGACAGCACTGACATTACTATTGACGATATCACTGACTCGCAAAGCACGCTCGTATTAGCTGGACCAAAATCGCGTGAAGTATTGCAACCCATTTGCGATGCAGATTTAAGCAACGAGAACTTCAAATGGCTAACCATGCAGTCGGTTCAAATTAACGGGCACACCGTCATGGCCTTGCGCGTGAACTACTTAGGTGAGCTAGGTTGGGAGTTGCATTTGGGTAATGCAGACGCCTTAAGCGTGTACAACGCACTGTTCGAGTCAGCAAAGAAAGCCAACGTAGAACTCATAGACTTCGGACAATACGCAATGGAAGCTATGCGACTCGAGAAAGGTTATCGTGCCATGCAACACGAACTCGATCATGAAACCTCGCCCATTATGGCGGGATTAAATCGATTTATTACATTGGATAAAGCAGCTGATTTCCCGGGCAAAGATGCGCTTATAAAACAAAGCGACAACGGCACGAAAATGCTGTATGTGCAAATGCTGTTGGACAACCCCGAGTTCGACGCCATTTACGGTTGCACAATTAGCGTTGATGGCAAAGCGGTTGGCTACACTACCAGTGGTGGATTCGGTTATAGACTCAACCAAAGCGTTGCACTAGGTTATGTTGAAGCGCAATATGCAAAAACGGGCACGGCGCTCAGCATTGGCATATTAGGGACTACCGCATCGGCTCAAGTGGTTGTAGAGCCAGCGTACGATCCGAAAAACGAATTGCTTCGGGCTTAAGAATTGTACCAAGCCAGCTTTGCTGGCTTGGTCAAACTAAACTAATGCTGCAAATCGTACAGCCTATTTCTTGCCCTTCTTAACCATAGGAATGACTTTACCCTCACCGCGTGCGTGCAGCTCATCCAAATACGCACCGAATTCAGCGCCGACTTCGTCATGCGCCAACGCAAACTCAACTTGCGCTTTTAGATAACCGAGTTTACTGCCGCAATCAAATCGTGTGCCTTCGAAGTTATAAGACAGTACACGTTGCTCGGCAAGCAGTTCCGCAATGGCGTCGGTTAGCTGGATTTCATTGCCTGCGCCGCGCTGCGTATTTTCCAGTAAGTGAAAAATGCGAGGCGTTAGGATATAGCGGCCAACAACAGCAATATTACTTGGGGCATCTTTTACAGCAGGCTTTTCAACAATCCCTGAAACTTCCATTAAGCCGGGCTTTACTTCATTGCCGGCAACAATACCGTAAGAACTGACATCCTCTTTGGGTACAGGCTCGGTACCCAAAATGGAACAGTGCTGGTAATTGAATACATCAACCATCTGGCTTAAGCAAGGTTGCTCACTAAAGTTAACCAGATCGTCGGCAAGGATCACGGCAAACGGTTCATCATTGACAACCGGCTTTGCGCATAACACAGCATGCCCTAAACCCAACGCTTCAGATTGGCGAATAAAAACGCAGTTCACGTGGTCAGGTAGAATGCCACGAAGCACTTCCAGCATTTTCTCTTTGCCTTTGGCTTCAAGCTCACGCTCTAGCTCATAGGCGGTATCAAAGTGATCTTCTATCGATCGCTTGTTACGACCAGTAACAAAAATCAGCGTATCCACTCCCGCAGCCACGGCTTCTTCTGCGGCATATTGAATCAGGGGCTTATCAACGACCGGCAGCATTTCCTTGGGGTTGGCTTTGGTTGCAGGTAAAAATCGCGTACCCATACCCGCTACTGGAAATACCGCTTTTTTAATTTGTTTCAACTTTACTCTCCTACCGAGAAGTATTTTTCTAGTATCCGGAGTCGCAACTCATTAATGTGCTCGAAACCCGAAACCCACTATTTTTGATACTATCTGCAACTAGTAAGCCAACAATTCACGAGAAAAACGATGACTTTCGTAGTTACTGAGAACTGTATCAAATGTAAATACACCGACTGCGTGGAAGTCTGCCCAGTAGACTGCTTTCACGAAGGTCCTAACTATCTCGTCATTGACCCCGAGGAATGTATCGACTGCTCCCTTTGCGAACCTGAGTGCCCAATTAATGCCATCGTCGCAGAAGAGGACATGAAACCCGAAGATGAGCCCTTCCTGGAGCTAAATGCCGAACTTTCCGCCATCTGGCCCGTTATCACGGTACAAAAAGACCCGCTGCCTGACGCCAAAGAGTGGGAAGACAAACCCGGGAAACTGGAACACCTCGAGCGCTAACTAAGTTACTCACTACGGTGGTCAGAGTGCCAATTCTCTGACCATCAGCTTTGCTTGCAGTATATATCCGAACCCCAATCCTAAAACACCTATTTATCCTACCCGAAACAATGCTTAACCGGCTTTCACAGGCATGTTGCATTGCCGGTGGCCGACGGTAATTTTAGGCTTGTAACTTGGACGACGACATAGAACTGTAGTTGCGATATCCACGAATGGAAGTAAAAAGTTCGTAGGTAATCGTGCCTGCTGCACGCGCCATGAGCTCGGCCGGATGTTCCGGCCCCCAGATGATGGCCCGGTCTTGCAGCTGGGCATCTGGTACTCCCGTTAGGTCGATGGCAATGGAATCCATCGAGACTCGCCCAAGGATCGGGCAAACAACCCCGTTCAGTAAAACGCTTGCCCCTTCACCGAGCACTCTGGGTAAGCCATCTGCATACCCGATCGCCAGGTAGCCTATCTGCATTTCTTGAGCACAAATGTACTGCGCCGCATAACCCACCTCGGCACCCGCAGGCACACGCTTCTTACTGATCAGCGGTGCGGTTACGCGCATCACCGGTTTAAGTTCATCTTGCACGATGAGTTCAGAATCTGCATTAGCCAGTAATGGATTACTACCATAGAGCATGATACCCGGACGTGCCCAATCGGCACGCGAAGTTTCATGAGCGAGCACGCCGGCCGAATTGGCCATGCTTTTTTGCAATGAATTTATATCTGCAATCGCATTGAATTTAGCAATTTGATTGCTGGTTTGTGCGCGAGCCGGTTCATCTGCACACGCAAAATGAGTTAACGCGCCAACCCAGTTCACATCGGTGTTAGCGCTTAAAACATCATGCACTTCGCTCACCTGAAAACCCAAGCGGCGCATACCGGTATCGATTTTTAACCAGCAATTTAATTGATTGTGCACCTGAGCTTCGTGAATCCATTGCAGCTGTTCATGGGTATGAATGGCTGGCCATAGATTCAGTTTTACAAAAGCAGCGCATTGCTGTGCGCTGGTTGGTCCCTGCAAAATCAGAATGGGTTTTGTAATCCCGAATTCGCGAAGCTCCTGTGCTTCACCCAGGGTTACAACGGCAAATGCATCGGCACTGGTTAAAGCCGCCGCTATCTGGCACGCACCATGTCCATAAGCATCAGCTTTAACGACCGCAAATAGTTTCTGATTGCCCGACCGGGTTTTGGCAATGTTGAAGTTATGGACAACCGCGGCTAAATCGATGGAAATATGAACCGCGCGCTCTCGCCTCGAATCACTCATAACGCTTGTTTCAATTATGCGTGCTTACTGGAATTCGCTTGAAAACACTTCCGGTGAGTAGTTTTCAAAACGGGTGTACTTACCAAGAAACGTTAATACAACAGAGCCAATCGGGCCATTTCGTTGTTTACGAATAAGAATTTCCGCCTTGCCCTTACTTTCCTCGTCTTCCGGGTTATAGACTTCATCGCGATAAATAAAAATGATCACGTCAGCATCCTGCTCGATCGCACCCGACTCGCGAAGATCAGACATAACCGGACGCTTATCCGGGCGTTGCTCCAAACTACGATTTAACTGCGATAAGGCAACTATTGGCACCGATAATTCCTTTGCCAAGGCTTTTAATGATCGGGAAATTTCTGAAATTTCAGTGGCCCGGTTTTCACCGCCACCCGACACCTGCATCAGCTGCAAGTAATCGATCACGATTAAGCTAATACCTTGATCGCGCGCAAGTCGTCGGCAGCGGGCACGTAGCTCGTTCGGTGTTAGCGCGGGCGTATCATCGATATACAAATTGCGTTTTTGATTTAACAGCGTAATCGCAGAGGTTACCCGTGGCCAATCTTGCTCTGCTAAATTACCAGTTCGCAGTTTTTGCAGCTCTACCCGTCCAAGCGATGAAATCATCCGCATGCCCAATTGCTCGGCAGGCATTTCCATACTGAATACGGCAACCGGCCCGTCAGCGGTTAAGGCTGCATGTTCCGCAAGATTCATTGCGAACGTGGTTTTGCCCATTGAAGGACGACCAGCAACGATAATCAAATCGGATGCTTGCAGGCCACTGGTTTTTTCATCCAGCTCGTCAAAGCCTGTTGATAAACCGGTTATGGCCGCATCTGACTCATACAAAAAGTTAATTCGTTCAATGGCCTCGGCCAGCACGTTTTTGATATTGCTAAACCCACCGCTACCCACACGTGACGTTTGGTCAGCAATGGCAAACACTTTCGATTCTGCGATATCCAATAACTCTTTGCTACTTCGACCGTCGCTATCGAACGCGTTATCTGCTATTTCGTTAGCCACCGAAATCAGCTGACGTAGTACTGATCGTTCGCGAACGATATCGGCATAGGCTTTTATGTTTGCAACGCTCGGCGTTTCCTGAGCGAGAGCGCCAACATAATGCACACCGTTCGCGTCTTCCAACAATCCCATTCGTTGTAATTGGCCGGTAACGGTTACCACGTCAGGGGAGTTGTTTTCCGCTACCAACAAATTGATGGCACGAAAAATAAGCCGGTGGTTGTATTGGTAGAAATCGTTTTCGGTAACGAGCTCCGATACTTTGTCGAAGGCCTCCGTATTGAGCATGAGACAGCCCAACACAGCCTGCTCTGCCTCTATGGAATGCGGAGGCATGCGGGCAGCACTGAGCTGCGAGGCCAACTCGCTGGTTGACTCTAGCTCTAATGCAAAGTCGTCGGGAATATAGGCCATTAGGGTCTCACAGCAACGTTATCCATGCTGCATACACCTTACCAGACCTTGTTTAACGCTTGAAGCGTCTTATTCAGTTTCGTCAGCAACAACGGCGATAACGACTTCTACGTCGACATCCGTGTGCAGATGTAAAGTGATCGGATGTTCACCAACGCTACGTAATGGGCCGTCCGGCATGCGGATTTCTTTCTTTTCCACTTCGACACCAGCATCGGTTATTGCGGCACGAATTTCTTCAGTGCCAACCGAACCGAACAGCTTACCTTCCGTACCAGCACGAGAAGGAACGGTCACAGTCAGACCATTTAGTTTTTCCGCACGGCCTTGAGCAACTGCAAGCGTTTCTGCTTGTTGCTTTTCAAGTTCAGCACGACGCTGAGCGAATGCTTCAATGTTGTCTTTAGTTGCTCGCTCTGCTTTGCCTTGTGGCAATAAAAAGTTGCGCGCAAAGCCCGCTTTAACATCAACAAGGTCACCAAGGTTGCCGACATTATCAATTTTTTCAAGAAGTATAATTTGCATGTGTATCCCCTAGATACAAATTCAACGTTGGCGAAACCTAAACAGATTATCCGCCATTCCCAGGGCCCCTAACAGAAGCACCGTATTGGGCAATATAACCAATGCATACATACCGACTAACCAACGAGGATTCATACCGCGTTGCTTTACGATGGAATGCACTATGGCCAAACCCTGTAAAAAAAACACAAATACCATGGCTGACGCTAACGACAACCAAACTGGCCCTTCAAAAGCAATAGCCAGTACGATCGAGATAACGCACGCTATAGCAGCATGCTTACCCAAACTTAACGCGTGGAATTCTTTTTGAAATCCACCCGCATTAAACAACTGCGCTTGCCAATACCGAGCTATAAACAAGGCACATAACACCACCAAGATAGCCCAGTTACCAATCGACACAGCCATAAGCCGGGACATATCAGTTATCAGCTGCGAAAACTGCTCTGCCGTAACCGATGCACTTGGATTCGCTTGTAGCTCTGCGATACCCGGCCCAAGACTCTTGGTGAATTCAGCCTGCCAAAAGTCCATAAACTCGCTTTGATACTGCGTTGCAGCCAGCGCAACAACTGCTGATACCGGCACCGCAGCTAATACCGCGAAATCCAAACTCACTGTGCGCCTGAGTACCAGCGCAAGCACGAAGGCACCCAACCAGCCAACGCCCATGAACAACACTACTTTTATTGATAATAACTGCAACACAAACGCTGCGACTAACACTACAGCACCGGCCAGCAACGCCGTGGTTACGCCTGCGCTCTGGCCATGTCGCAACACAACAAAAGCAATGGTTGCGCTGCTCAGTGTCAGTACTACCGGCGTGAACAGGATTCCGATGGGTAACACCGTTTCGAAAACCAACACACCTAAAAATAACAATGCCGCGGCGATTCCCGCCGCAGCAACCACTCCGTTTTCAGCAATCCTGGCTATGCCTATCATACGGGCGGTTCACCACAACACACTTGGTGTTGCAGCTCCTTAAAACGAACAACTAGTGTTGATCGGTGTACGGTAACAACGCAATATAACGCGCGCGTTTGATTGCCGTCGACAGTTGTCTTTGGTATCGCGCTTTAGTACCCGTAATACGGCTGGGGACAATCTTGCCGGTTTCTGTGACGAAACCTTTAAGCAATTCGAGGTCTTTGTAATCGACCTGCGTGATGCCTTCAGCGGTAAAACGGCAATATTTACGACGGCGAAAATAACGTGACATATCCGATGCTCCTTTTGGTTTTAGTTGACGTCTGCTGCTGGAACAGCTTCGGCATCATCGTCTTCAGCCATATCTTCGACATCGTCGAAGTCTTCTGCGCTGCGAGCACGACGCTCTTCATCACCGCGGGTTTCTTCTTTCTTGATCAGCGGTGAGGCTTCGGTTACTGCTTTGTCTTGTAATAGCACCATGTGACGAATAACAGCATCGTTGAATTTGAACGCACTGGTGAGTTCGTCTAACGCTGCCTGATTGCACTCGATGTTCAACAACGTGTAGTGAGCTTTGTACACTTTGTTAATGGGATAGGCCAACTGACGTCGACCCCAGTCTTCCTGGCGGTGAATCACGCCTTCCTGGCCTTCGATAATGCCGCGGTAACGTTCTACCATGGCAGGAACCTGCTCGCTCTGGTCCGGGTGAACCAGAAACACGATTTCGTAATGACGCATTTTATGCTCCCTATGGGTTTTGTCTAACCGGTTCGTGTCGCCGGATGAGAACAAGGAGAATGGCAATATTGCCGTACTACAAAGCCCGCCGAGTTTACAGCACTACGACCAACTGTACAAGTAAGTTGCTTATTGACGTTGCCGACGGGCCTCAAACAGGCTGATTCCAGTGGCAACCGACACATTCAGGCTGCCCACACTGCCGTGCATGGGTATTTTGTACAAACCATCGCAGTTCTCGCGGGTTAGGCGGCGCAGGCCCGAGCCTTCCGATCCCATCACCAAAGCGACGTTCCCGGTCAAATCCAGATCGTATATGGGCGTAACGGTGTCCCCGTCGGCCCCATAAATCCAGACATGCGCATCTTTGAGCTGCTGCAGTGTGCGTTTCAGGCTTTTGACCTGAAATAAAGGCACAGTTTCTGTCGCACCTGATGCCACTTTACGCACCACCGGGGTTACGCCAACACTGTTATCGCTTGGAATAACAACGGCATGCGCACCTGCGGCATCAGCGCTGCGGATACAGGCACCTAAATTATGCGGGTCCTGTAAACCATCAAGAATCAAAATAAGCAGTGGTTCGCTGTGGTTGGCAATGTAAGCCAACAGTGTTTGCTCATTTCCCGCAGGAACACCCGTGTATGCAGCCAACACACCTTGGTGCTCAAGCTGCCCCGCCAGAGCATCCATTTCTTGCCGGGTGATGGTTTTAATCGAGATACCGGCATGCTTAGCCAAATCGACAATAGCCTGTAGCCGCGAGTCATTACGGCCTTGCATAACCAGTAATTGCTGCGTGTTCTTTGCATTGGCCTTTAACAATGCTTTCACAGCATGCAGGCCACCAATGTAGCTCGACTCTGTCACTGAGTTTTCTTACGCGCCACTTTTTTAGCAGACGCCTTTTTTGCAACCGCTTTCTTATTGACACCACGCTTGGCTGCTGTTTTTTTGGTAGCTGTCTTTTTAGCTGCTGCTTTCTTACTCGCAGTTTTCTTACTCGCAGTTTTCTTACTCGCAGTTTTCTTAGTGGCGGTCTTCTTAGCCGTGGCTTTTTTGGCTGCGGTTTTCTTGGCTGACGTTTTCTTACTCGACTTTTTAGCCGTCGAAGTTTTTGAGTTCACTTTTTTGGTGACTGACTTCTTAGCGGCAGACTTTTTGGTTGCACTTTTCTTAGTGCTCGCTGACGCCTTCTTCGTCACTCTCTTGCTAGACGTAGCTGCTTTTTCGGCTGAGGTTTGTTTCAATGCCGCTTTTTTTGCCGTGGTTTTTTTCTCCGTTTTGCTTTGCTTGCGTTTGGCTTTATCCTGCTTTTTGGCTTTATCTTTTTTATCTTTTTTGTCTTTCTTAGGTTTAGGCATCGCTACATCAGCCTCAACCTCAGCTTTGCGAGATTTTTTATCAGACTTTTTACCGCTGCGCTTGTTCGCACCCTTACCAGCGCCAACACCAGCTTCGGAAAAATCGATTTTGCGATCTTCTAAATTCACATCATCGACTCGCACCGTAATGCTGTCTCCAAGCCGATACTGCTTTCCAGTACGCTCGCCGACCATGGCTTGCGCTGCCTGTTCAAAGCGATAGTAATCGTGCGATAGATTGGTCACGTGCAACAACCCTTCAACATGGATATCAGTCAACTCTATAAACAGACCGAACGACGTAACGGCCGTAATGACACCGTCGAATTCATCACCAACCCGCTCCTGCATGTATTCACATTTCAGCCAGCTAACAACATCACGCGTTGCTTCTTCTGCTCGCCGTTCAGTCGTAGAGCAACTTTCACCAAGCGCGTTCATCTCCTCTCTGGAGAACCGATAGCTGATGACACTTTCCCGTTTTAAAATATGTTTTATGGCGCGATGCACCAGTAAGTCAGGATAACGCCTGATTGGAGACGTGAAATGAGCATACTGACTTAACGCCAATCCAAAGTGACCTTCATTTTTAGGTTGATAGACCGCTTGTTGCATGGAGCGCAACATGACTGTTGAAACCACGCTTTGATCAGGCCGCCCTTCAATTTGCTGACTCAGTGTTGCGTAATCAAGCGCGGTTGGTCTCTCGCCACCACCCAACGACAGCCCGCGTAACGACAAAAATGAACGCAAGTCTTCAAGACGATCAGACTTAGGACCATGATGCACTCGGAATAGCGCCGGAATACTGTGCTGCTCTAAAAAGCCTGCCGCCGACACATTGGCCAAAATCATACACTCTTCAATCAGCTTATGCGCATCGTTGCGAACGACCGGTACGATTTCACTGATCTTCTTGTTTTCATCAAATAAGATACGAGTTTCAGTGGAAGCGAATTCAATCGCACCGCGCTTGGCACGATTAGCCGCCAACACTACATACAAAGCATGCAAAGATTTTAGATGCGGCACCACTTCAGAAAACTCTTGATGCAACTGACTGGATTCGTCGGTCAAGATCTCATTGACTTGCGCATAGGTTAAGCGTGCATGCGACAACATAACAGCATTATAAAAACGAGCACGCTTAACTGAACCAGTGTCGTCTAAGGTCATTTCACACAACATACACAAGCGCTCAACTTGCGGGTTTATGGAGCACAGTCCGTTTGACAAGACTTCCGGCAACATGGGCACAACCCGCCCGGGAAAATACACGGACGTGCCGCGCGCAACTGCTTCCAAGTCTAATGGCGAATCTGGCTGCACGTAGTGAGCAACATCAGCAATGGCCACCAGCAAACGCCAACCATTATTGGTTTTTTCACAATACACCGCGTCGTCGAAATCACGCGCATCGGCGCCATCAATAGTGACGAGCGGTAGTCTCGTTACGTCTTTCCTACCCATTTTGTCTACGGGTGACACGTCGGTTGAAAAACCATCGGCCTGTTCAGTTACAGCATCCGGCCATTCGAATGGGATGTCGTGACTGCGCAATGACATATCGATTTCCATACCCGGCTCCATGTGTTTACCGAGTACTTCTATTACCTTGCCAATGGGAGGATGACGTCGTGTGGGCTGCTCAACTATCTCTGCTACGACAATATCGCCGTGTACGGCATCGCCTTGTTGATCAGGGGGTATTAAAAGATCCAGATGAATACGTTTGTTATCGGGCGAAATAACGATAACGCCCTTCTCTTCTTGTAACCGACCAACTATCGTATGGTTCGCCCGATCAACCACATCAACAATTCGACCCTCTCGTCGGCCACGTCTGTCAACACCGGTAATGCATACAATCGATCGATCACCGTGCAGTACCAGACGCATCTGTTTTGCACTTAGATAGATATCGCCCTTACCATCATCCTTTTCCGGTACAAGAAAACCAAAACCATCAGGATGCGCAGAGATTCGGCCGGCCAGCAAAGCTTCGGCATCCACCGGCACCAAGCCACGTTTACGATTCTCGATTAATTGTCCATCGCGCTGCATGGCACCCACACGCCGGCTCAACGCTTCCATCGCGATAGGGTCGTGTGAAATACCCAGTTTGTCTGCCAGCTCTTTGTATTGAATAGGGGCTTTTTCTTCACGCAACAACGATAAAATAAATTCACGACTGGCAATCGGTTGGCCATATTTAGCCTTTTCTCTTGCGCGATGCGGATCGGACGATTTTTTGCGCTTCGAATGGTGCTTGTGCTTCTGTTTAGAATGACTCTTGGGTTTAGAGTTATTGTTAGGGTTCGAATTATTACCGTGCTTCGAATTATGCTTATGTTTCGAATTGCGCTTTGAATTCGACCGTTTTTTGGACTGACTCATATACAAATTGATCCGACAGGATTCGTTAAGGGTACGCAAAATCGAGTTACCAATTTCGCACACGTTCTTTGTTTATTTATTTCAAATTAACAACAGCATTGACATTGCGCTCAAGCTTCGGTACATTTCGCGCTCTCTGGTGTTCCAGAGTCCAAACCTTTGCCGAGGTGGCGGAATTGGTAGACGCGCATGCTTCAGGTGCATGTATCCTTTGGATGTGGAGGTTCAAGTCCTCTTCTCGGCACCATCTCTTAGATTTAGGAAGCCTGCTACTTCGCTCATGTGTGTAAAACACACTGCCCCATTATTCGTTAATCGTTCATCCGGTCCGTGCGGCGCGTAACCCAGACATGGCATACCGGCATTTTTAGCCGCGAGCGTACCGTTGTGGCTATCCTCGATTACCATGCAACGCGCTGCCGGCACATTAAAATGTTTTGCAGCAGCCAAAAATAATTCCGGCTCCGGCTTCCAACTGTTTATTTCATACGCCGAAAAAACCGCATTCTCAAAAAACGGCATTAGGCCGGTACTACCCAAGGTCACATCCATTTTATGCACGGGTCCATTGGACGCAACACAGAAAGGCAGCTCATTCTGAACCAGTAAGTTCAGTAGGTCGTGAATGCCGTCTACCGGGTCGACCCCTTGTTTGAGTTTGTTCAGCACTCTTGCGTACAGATCTTCAATCCAACTATCGGGCAATTCCAATCCACGCGACACCAGTTCAACTTTAACAGCTTCCATGGAACCGCCAACAAACAGCTGCATGGTTTCATCTGCCGACAACTCCAAACCGCGCTTGCACAGATCGTTGTACAAGATATCAAAAAAGATAACTTCAGAGTCCACCAATACGCCATCGCAGTCGAATATGATCAACTCAATTGGCGGCTTCGATGTCATGATTTAGCAATAACCACTATGCAAACGGATTTACAGCGATAACATTTTCGTTGCGTTCAGGGCCTGTTGATACAATGTGAGCAGGTACGCCAACCAGTTCTTCTAAACGTTTAATGTAAGCAACGGCTGCCGCAGGTAAATCGGCTTCGTTGGTAACACCTGCGGTTTGAGATTGCCATCCGGGCATTTCTTCATAGATTGGCTTACACCGGCCATACTCATCGGCACCCACAGGCGGTACATCAATCGTTTTACCATCAAGCTCGTAGGCTGTGCAAATTTTTACGGTTTCTAATGTGTCCATCACATCGAGCTTGGTTAAACACATACCGGTAACGCCGTTAGTGATGCAGGCGCGACGAACAGCGACCGCATCGAACCAACCACAACGTCGCTTACGTCCTGTTGTTGCACCAAACTCGTGCCCGCGCTCGCCTAGTTCCTGACCCACATCATCAAACAGTTCGGTTACAAAAGGCCCTTCTCCAACACGTGTTGTGTAAGTTTTAACAATACCCAGTACATACTCAATCGCGTTAGGGCCACAACCTGACCCACTGCACGCAGCACCAGCTACTGTGTTGGATGATGTGACATACGGATAAGTACCATGATCTACATCAAGCAATGTGCCTTGTGCCCCTTCAAACAAAACTCGTTTGCCTGCCTGTCGAGTCTCATGAATTAATCCAGGTACATCGCACACAAACGGGGTCAGTAGCTCTGCATATTCGCGCGCTCGTTGTTTCAGTGTGTCAAGGCTATCGGTGTTCACATCGTAGCGAGATAAGTTCGCTTCGTGGTAGGCGTATAGCGCCTCGAGTTTCTCATCGAAGCGTTCCAGATTAAACAGATCTTGCACTCGCAACGAACGACGCGCAACCTTGTCTTGATAAGCTGGCCCGATTCCGCGTCCGGTAGTGCCAATGGCATTTTTGCCAGCAGCCTTTTCCCGCGCCTGATCCAGTGCAGTGTGTAGTGGCAGAATTAACGGACACGCGCCACTGATGCCCAAGCGATCGGAAACCGGAATACCACGCTCTTCAAGCATCTTAATCTCTTTGCCTAAGGCTTCGGGAGACACAACAACCCCATTACCGATAATGCACTTAACGCCATCTCGTAAAACGCCGCTGGGTATTAAATGTAGGACCGTGGTTTCAGCACCAATGACCAGTGTGTGTCCGGCGTTGTGCCCGCCTTGAAAACGCACCACAATTGACGCTTGCTCAGTCAGCAAATCGACAATTTTACCTTTACCTTCATCACCCCATTGAAGGCCGATAACTAAAACACTGTTTGACATGCGAGTTCGTTTTCCTAAAAAGACGACGTATTCTTAACAATTAATCTGCAACCGCCGCCACAAGCCATTGGTCACCTTGGCGAACCAATTGACGATCACAATTGAGCATTTGCGCGGTTTGCTCGTTTCCACCAAGCTGGGTAACCACCCGATATCCTTCGCTGCGCAGTTTAACGATCTCAGACCAAGCGTCTGTCACGTCATCTGCCGCAACAAAAATACCGCTGGCTGATTCACTCGTGCTTGCAGCATCGCCTGCCAGCTTCTTTAAATCGCCACTGAACCCGGTAGCAGGTCGGGCGTGTCCAAACGCAGCGCCGACGGCATCGTAACGACCACCGCGCGACAGTTCAACACCATCGTGTGTATATGCCGCAAACAGTACGCCTGTGTGATAGCTATACCCGCGCAGTTCTGCCAGATCGATATTGACTTTAATGCCCGGGTGCGTTCTTTTCACGCCTTCGATCACTGCTTGTAAAGAATCCAAAGACTGCTGAACCCGATCAGGTGCATTGGAGAATGCAGTACGAGCGCGTTCAACAATAGACTCATCTCCGCGCAGCGTCATCAGTTGCTCAAGCAACGCTGACACATCACTTTGATTGCTATCGCTCATGCTACCGGCAATCGCTTTAACATCGGGTAGCGAACCATTTTGTACAGCACTGAACAGCTGGGCGCGGGAATCATTAGATAAGTCGAGGCTTTCAGTCAAGCCGCGATAAACGCCGACATGCCCGATATCAAGTAGCAAATCGTTTTGCTGATAACCGGCTTCGCCAAGCGTTGCGAGCATCAGGCGAATGATCTCGATGTCGCTCTCCGAACCGGCATGACCAAATAGCTCAGCACCAAATTGCAAGGGACTACGATTACCACCAAAGCCATCGGTGCGGGCGCGTAACACGGTGCCGGTGTAGAACAATCGGTTTGGCGTATGGGAGCGCAGCGCGTGTGCATCGAGCCGGGCCACCTGCGGCGTCATGTCTGCGCGGATTCCTAAAGTACGTCCGTTTTGCTGATCAACCAACTTGAAGGTTTGCAGGTCCATGGTTTCGCCCGTACCAGTCAGCAAACTGTCCAAGTACTCGATCATCGGTGGCATGACCAACTCAAACCCCCATGCGTGACAACAATCCACGATTCGCCGACGTAAATGCTCCACGCGCCACGCGGCATCGGGCAGCAATTCATCCACGCCATCTGGCAATTGCCAGCGATCTGTTGAAATATCGGTCACGGGGAATTCTTATCGCACAACAGCGAGTATTAACACACCTGCCATCATACTGGACAAGCCAATAATGCGCATGCTGTTGTTTGATCTAGAAAGGATCGACTGCATCGCAGTCCGAAATGTATCGGGACTCAGAAACGGCAGCATGCCTTCAATCACCAGCACGAGCGCTAGCGCCGTCAGGATTTCGGTCCACATGATAGTCCAGGCTTCTTGCGTAAAATTTGCTGCAAAGCGGCTTTATAGTCGTTGACAGTTTGACCAAAAACGAAGGCCCGTGTTGCTAGCGATACGGACCTTCGTTAAGTGTACGAACACTACTGTATAGCACCGGGCGTCGGGTTGCGAAAGTATCGGAAAAACTCCGAATTCGGTTGCAGCATCAGCACGTTGTTTTGACCACTGAACGCCTGTCGATACGCACTCAAACTGCGATACAAGCTGTAGAACTCTGGGTCCTGGGTAAATGCTTCAGCATAAATTCTAGCTGACTCACCATCGCCGGCACCACGGGTTTGCTCTGCTTCTGCGTAGGCTTCTGCCAGGGTTTCTTCTCGGATGCGGTTAGCCGTAGCGCGAATTCGTTTTGAACTCTCTTCACCCTCAGAACGAATTTCGCGAGCAATTTTGGCACGCTCTTTTTTCATTCGTTCGTACACTGAGTCTCGAACGTCCTCTGGAAGCTCCACCTTCTTAATGCGAACATCGACAATTTCTATACCCAAGCCCTCAGCCGGTAAATCTAATTGAATCCGGATTTCATCCATCAGTTTTGATCGTGCCGACGATACCACCTGGTTTATGGTGCGCTTCCTGAATGCGTTTCGCACGGCGTCGTTACCCAGCTGAGTCAGACGGCTATCTGCGCGAGATTCCACCGCGCCAATACGCTTATAAAATTCCTGAGGGTTCGCTATACGCCATTTGATGAAGAAATCAACAATCACGTTTTTCTTTTCGGCCGTCAGCATTCGTTCAGGCTTTACATCCAGCGTTAGAATGCGTGCATCGAATAGGTAAACGCTATCAGCAACAGGAAATTTAACGTGTAATCCAGGCCCATAGGTTTGCTCAACCATTTCACCTAAACGCACCTTAATACCGGTTTGCTTTTCGTGAACCGTAAACACAAACGATGATAAAAACAGCAATAACAGCGCAATGATGGCTAGCGTAATAGGATTTAACAAACGATTCATCGTACTACTCCTCGATCGCGTGAACGACTGTTATTGCGATTAATGTCTGTCTGATCCAAAGGTAAATCGCTGAATCGCGGCGCATCATTAGCAGAGCTGTCCAGCACGCCAACTCGACCTGCACCGGA
This sequence comes from uncultured Granulosicoccaceae bacterium, assembly GCA_964390335.1. Taxonomy (GTDB): domain Bacteria; phylum Pseudomonadota; class Gammaproteobacteria; order Granulosicoccales; family Granulosicoccaceae; genus Granulosicoccus. The sequence goes on from CAYMHU010000017.1 coordinate 54,495, forward strand.
AGCTGTGCCCGAGGAATTACTTTGCCCGATTAATTTATCAATTGGCAAATACATCAGACTGTTTCCACCACCTTCATTTTGATCAACCAGCACTTTGCTGGTATTACCCAACACACTTTCCATGGCTTCGATGTACAGTCGCTCCCGGGTAACCTCTGGCGCTTTTTTGTATTCCTTCAGTAGCGATAAGAAACGTTGGGACTCACCCAGTGCAGATTGCTCTACGCGGGTTTTATACCCTTCAGCTTCTTCGATGATTCGTGCGGCGTCACCACGTGCGACAGGCAGAATCTCGTTGGCGTACGCCTCTGCTTCACTGATGATACGTTCTTTATCCTCACGCGCTTTGATCGCATCCGAGAACGCAGCCTGTACTTCATCAGGTGGCTGGGCTTCTTCTAAACTGACCGCCGTGACAATAAGCCCGGTTTCATATTGATCCAATATGGCCTGTACAGTCGTTGACGTTATGGATTGCAGGTCTTCAACTTCGACTGGCTCGCTATCGCCTTCTGCCGCTTCCACAACCTCGGTTGTAATGATCGCTTCCATATCTGCCTGACCGATGGCTTCGCGCACCGCACTTTCCACCACTTGCTCAAGCGTTTGGTCTGGGAACTTAACGTTAAACAAGTATTGCTCGGCGCTTTGAATGTTGTATTGCACAGACAGCGTAATTTTGACTAGATTTTCATCTTGCGTTAACGCAATTTGCTGATTCATTTTGGCAGTACGAACCTGCGCCACATCCACTTTTTCAACCGTTTCAACCGGCCAAGGAATGTGCCAGTGCCAGCCCGGCGCTGTAGTTTCTGTGTGCTTGCCAAAGCGCGTTTCTACCCCCGCTTCCGCGGGTTGCACAACGTAAAAGCCTGATGCGCCCCAGAATCCAAGCGCAACTAAGGCAATGATTGACAGACCCAAACCGCCGATTTGGCCTCCGGACATTCCACCACCGGAACCAAAACTGCTGCCGTTTCCACCGCCTTTCTTACCAAATAGGCCGTCAAGTTTATTCTTCAGGTTTTTGAAAACTTCGTCGAGATCGGGTGGTCCGCCGTTATTGTTGCCACCACCACCGGAATTTTTCCGGTTGCCCCAAGGATCGTTATCGTTCCCGCCTGGCTCATTCCAAGCCATAGGTTTTTGCTCCGCAGCCAGTCTCGCCAGCTAGTGTATTAAGCTTGTCCGGACACAGCCTTTGTCGGTGTATCCGGTGTGAAATTTTTAGCTAAGTCGTATTCATTTTCCCAACGGGCAAAATCAATACTGTCTAAATCTATGTGTAAAAGCGAACTGCCATCAGTCTCTATTCGCTCTTCTATTACGGCATCTGCATTAAACAGCATGGCACGTAACTTACCTTGTTCGGGCCGCAAATGTAGCCATCCAATGACTCGTTGTCGCGACACCCGCTCGGCTATGGCTTGCAAAAGTAACTCAAGCCCGTCGCCGTTTATGGCCGATAACCAAACCGCAACCGGTTCGCCCGACTCTGACCTATCTATACGAGCCAATTGCCCGGCCCGATCTATTTTGTTATACACGATCAGCTGTGGAACGTCTTCGGCCCCGATCGTTTTGAGTACCTCATCAACATCGCTAACCCGTTGGTCTTTCAAATCGTCGCTAACATCAATAACGTGTAGCAACAAATTTGCTTCGCGTGTTTCCGTCAACGTAGATAAAAATGCCTCGACCAACTGAGGCGGTAGATCGGAAATAAAGCCAACAGTGTCGGCCAAAATGGCCGTAGTCCCACCTGGTAATGTAAGGCGTCTTAGCGTGGGATCAAGTGTAGCGAATAGCTGGTCCGCCGCGTAGACTTTTTCGTCAGTCAAACGGTTGAAAAGTGTCGATTTCCCTGCATTTGTGTAGCCAACCAGCGCTACAGTAGCCGTTCCGGACTTGGTACGCTGACTTCGGCCCTGTTCGCGCTGCTTGCGCACTTTGCTCAAACGCCCTTTCAGGGTTTTTACTCGCTCGTTGAGTAATCGACGATCTGTCTCCAGCTGGGTCTCCCCTGGTCCGCGCAATCCAATCCCCCCTTTTTGCCGTTCAAGGTGAGTCCACCCGCGCACCAAGCGAGTCGAAAGGTGGGTGAGTTGGGCCAATTCAACCTGCAATTTACCCTCAAAAGTACGAGCCCGTTGAGCGAAAATATCGAGAATCAGCGATGCTCTGTCGAGCACCCGAACTTGTAACTCATTTTCCAGATTACGTTCCTGACTAGGAGATAAACGCTGGCCAAATAACACAACATCCACTTCGTGCGCCTTCAACAGCAATTTTATTTCGTCGATTTTTCCCTTACCTATGAAGTACCTAGGATCGGGACGGGACCGCTTACCGGTTACAAAGTCGGCAATTGTCAACCCGGCAGATGAGGCCAAATCCAAAAACTCCTGCCGCGAAGAATCGAGATCGGATTGGGGCGAATCACGCTTAGAGCTGTGCTGTTGGACATCTATATGAACAAGGAGAGCGTTGTCTCCTGTATCGGGTCGGTCAAACAATTGCGCAAAAAACTCCTGGGCAATTGCCCGTCAAACAAAAGATTTAGCTACCCTCTTCCGCGGCGTCTTCCTCGCCCGGTATAGCTATTTTGACTGGTCGACTGGGCACCACCGTTGAGATGGCGTGCTTGTATACCATTTGATTGACCGTATTTTTTAGTAACACAACAAATTGGTCAAATGACTCTATCTGACCTTGCAATTTAATACCGTTTACCAAATAGATGGACACGGGAATCCGCTCTTTACGCAACGCGTTGAGAAATGGTTCCTGTAGAGACTGCCCTTTCGCCATGTTCTTTTATCCTTTTAATTAGCGTCAGCAATAAGCGTCATTAATAGTTGGGCGCGTAACAGAGAGTAACCTGGTTCGCAAAACCAATGCTTAACCTCTGGCAATTGTGCGCTTTTATTGCCGCCAATGTCAATGTGGAAACTGCGAACTATTCTTTTACATCAAAAGCTTAGGTAATTTTACGGCTCGGGTTTTGTCATATCGCCGTTACACGGAGATCTCCAGCGGTTCAGCAGGTGTTCAGACAGTGAGCACTAGACTGAAAACGTCAAAATAATGAACCGGAGAAAACGATGCGACGATCAACGGCACCAACAATGAAAGCGCTCAAGACTGCCCTAGCTGGCTTTGCACTTGCGGTAACACCAATGCTCACAAATCACGCACTGGCTGAAACCCAAGTACGAATCCAAACCACAAACCTCAACTCAGATGTGTCCGAAGGCTACAACTTGTCTGTTGAAGAATGGTCTGCGCAAACGAGAGAGGTTCGGGAGAACAAGCCTCAAACCAGCGTGCGTCGCTCCAGTCGTCACGCATCTACACACAAACCGCTGGTTTGGGTGGCGAATATCGGGACTTTGTTGTTTGATGATTTAGATGGCGATGGGTATCACAGTGGTTTTAGTTTAACCATTGATGTGGACAGCGAGTTTGGTGATACCGATGTTTACACGGCCATCTATCTAGCAGGCTCGAATGAGGAACTAAACTTATTGCACACCAGCGAACGGTTCACCATTTATGGGTCGCTTATTGGTGACGAGTACCGTATTGACACCGAACTGCGTAATAACTTTCCAACCGATTACTATGACATCACCATTGATGTACATGATGCCTGGTCAGAAGCGATATTGGATACAGTCAACGCCAGACTATTCAGCAATTTAGACGCTTTACCTCTGGAATCGGCCAACAATGAATCTGCGCACTCCGATTATCCGGACGATCAGGATAATCACGACGACTATTATGACGAAGATGGGTTTGATCAGAATCCTAACAATGCCGCCGCGGGTATCGTCATCACAGAATACACCGGCGCACTGCATCCTGCCGTATTACTGATGGTGCTAACAGGGCTGTTCTATCGCCGTAAAACGCGAAAATCAAGTACTTAATGCTGATCATTACTCCCCGCGCAAGACATCTCGCGCTTATAATGATTGCTTGATCATACCGACGGTCCTGATTGGCTCAGGGCCGTGCACTTGAGAGCAATTATGAGCAAATTCGATTCTGTCCATAAAACATCACTCGAATCACCCGCCGAATTCTGGTTGGAAGCCGCCAAGGATGTGCACTGGGATAAATTCCCAACGCAAATACTCAATACCGACAACAGCCCGTTTAACCAATGGTTCGCCGATGGAGAAATTAACGCGTGTTACAACGCGGTCGATCGCCATGTAGAAAACGGCCGCGCTGATCAGCTCGCCATTATTCACGACAGCCCTATCACGGGTACGCAACAGAAAATCACGTATCGAGAACTTCAACAATCGGTTGCCACATTCGCCGGTGCCATGCGTGCGCAAGGTGTCGAAAAAGGCGATAGGGTATTGGTGTATATGCCCATGATTCCTGAAGCCATTATTGCTGTGTTGGCTTGCGCACGACTCGGGGCCGTACATTCAGTTGTGTTTGGCGGATTTGCATCTAAAGAACTTGCTGTGCGAATCGATGATTGCTTGCCAAAGTTAATTGTCGGTGCTTCATGTGGTTTGGAACCATCACGCACAGTTGAATACAAGCCATTACTCGATGAAGCTCAAGTTTTCGCAAAACACAAAGTACCGCGCACCATCATCTATCAGCGCGAACAATTGCGCGTTGAACTGGAAGACGGTCGCGATATTGATTGGCAAGATGCCATGCAACACGCAACACCGGTAGATTGCGTACCCGTCAAAAGTACCGACCCGCTCTACATTCTGTATACATCCGGCACCACCGGTTTACCCAAAGGCGTTGTCAGAGACACCGGTGGCAGTGTTGTATCGTTGAAATGGACCATGTCAAATATCTATGGTGTTGAGCCGGGCGAAGTGTACTGGGCAGCATCCGATATTGGATGGGTTGTCGGTCACTCCTACATTATTTACGGGCCACTCTTTCATGGGTGCACCACTGTGATGTTCGAAGGTAAGCCTGTGGGTACACCAGATGCAGGTGCATTTTGGCGTGTCATTGATGAACACAAAGTCAGTGTGCTATTCACCGCACCTACTGCGTTTCGTGCCATCAAAAAAGAAGATCCAGATGGCGAAATGCTAAAAAAATACGATTTAAGTCATTTCAGAAATTTGTTCCTGGCTGGAGAACGTTGCGACCCGGACACGCTGGAATGGGCTCAAACTAAACTGGGCGTTGACGTTATCGATCACTGGTGGCAAACCGAAACCGGTTGGTCGATTTGCGCTAACTGTTTGGGTATTGAAAATCTCCCGGTTGTATCAGGTTCACCTTCTAAAGCCGTACCCGGTTATGACTTGCAAGTACTCGACGACAACGGCAATCCGGTCAAGCCTGGTGAGATTGGCGCGTTGGTTGTCAAACTTCCATTACCCCCGGGCACGTTTACCACTTTATGGGGTGCACCCGATCGCTTTGTATCTGCGTATTTCGATAGTTATAAAGGCTATTACGAAACCGGTGACGCAGGCTATATTGATGAAAACGGTTATGCATTTGTCATGGCGCGTACCGACGACGTGATTAATGTTGCCGGACATCGATTATCCACCGGTGCTATAGAAGAAGTGCTGGCTGGACACAGCGATGTGGCTGAGTGCGCCGTTATGGGTGCCGCCGACGACTTAAAAGGTCAACTGCCCATCGGACTGGTTATTCTTAACGACGGCTGCACGAAACCACACGAAACCATTCAACAAGAGTTAGTGAAACGCGTGCGTGAGTACATTGGGCCCGTGGCGGCGTTTAAATCTGTAGCGGTAGTGAACCGCTTGCCAAAAACCCGCTCCGGGAAAATTCTACGCAAGACCATGCGTAGCATTGCAGATTCTGCTAACTGGGATATGCCTGCCACCATCGAAGATCCCAGCGCGTTGGACGATGTCACTTCCGCACTGCAACAACTAGGATACGCAAATAAATCATGACAGACATCCATAGCCGACTAGCTGACAAACGCGCCGCAGCACTCGCTGGTGGCGGGGAAAAACGAGTTGCAGCGCAGCATGCCAAAGGTAAATTAACCGCACGCGAACGGCTCAGCGTTTTATTTGATAAAGGCACGTTCCGCGAATGGGACATGTTTGTTGAACACGATTGTCATGACTTCGGCATGGAGAAAAACCGCATTCCTGGCGACGGTGTTGTTATCGGCTACGGACAAATCAATGGTCGTGTGACCTTCGCGTTTAGTCAGGACTTCACCGTACTCGGTGGGTCCCTGTCGGCAGCTCATGCAAGAAAAATTGGCAAGGTGATGGATCATTGCATGCGCGTTGGCGCACCTATTATCGGCTTAAACGATTCCGGCGGTGCGCGAATCCAGGAAGGTGTTGCATCACTGGGTGGTTATGCCGATGTGTTTCAACGAAATATATTGGCCTCCGGCGTAGTGCCGCAAATCTCAGTGGTTATGGGTCCGTGTGCAGGCGGTGCAGTTTATTCACCCGCAATGACCGACTTTATCTTTATGGTGCGCGATTCCTCCTACATGTTTGTTACAGGCCCCGATGTCGTTAAAACTGTTACGCACGAAACTGTCACTCAAGAAGAGCTCGGCGGTGCAAGTACACACACAACAAAAAGCAGCGTAGCCGATTGCGCATTCGATAACGACATTGAAACACTGGAGCAAGTTCGACGTTTCATGTCTTTTATGCCGCAAAACAATCGCACACCCGTACCGACACTTGAAACCAGCGACAACAAAACACGCACATGCCCTGCTCTAAACACGCTTGTACCAGAAAACCCGAATCTGCCTTACGACATTCGCGAATTAATCACCGGTGTTTGCGATGAGAACGATTTTTTCGAATTACAACAGGACTTCGCGGGCAACATTATTATCGGCCTGGGCCGATTAAACGGTGAGACTGTTGGCTTTGTTGCAAATCAACCCATGGTGTTGGCCGGTTGTCTCGATATTAACGCAAGCCGCAAGGCCGCCCGCTTTGTACGCTTCTGCGATGCGTTTTCTATTCCCATTGTAACCTTCGTGGATGTACCGGGATTCTTACCAGGAACGGCTCAGGAATACGGCGGCATTATTAAACACGGCGCAAAATTATTGTTTGCGTATGGGGAAGCCACGGTGCCAAAAATAACAGTGATTACCCGTAAAGCGTATGGCGGTGCTTATGATGTTATGGCATCCAAACATTTACGCGGCGACATTAACTACGCATGGCCATCGGCAGAAATAGCGGTTATGGGTCCAAAGGGAGCGGTAGAAATTATCTTTCGCGCTGACCGTGACTCGGAAGAAGCTATTGAACAACGTACTGAAGAGTATCGCGAGAAATTTGCAAACCCGTTTGTGGCGGGAAGCTTAGGCTTTATAGACGATGTCATAACACCTGCTAACACCCGCGTTCATCTGTGCCGCGATCTTGCCATGCTGAAGGATAAGCAATTGCAGAATCCGTGGAAAAAACATGACAACATTCCACTGTAGGGCGGCCACGTTATGAGTATAAAAACCATAAAAAAAATTCTGATCGCCAATCGTGGCGAAATTGCCTGTCGTGTTATCAGAACCGCTAAAGAGCGCGGCATTGCAACCGTTGCTGTGTACTCAGATGCCGATAAGTTTGCATTACACGTATTGCAAGCCGATGAAGCAATTCACATCGGTGGCAGCGCATCCAGCGAAAGCTATTTAAACATCGATGCGATTGTCGATGCCGTAAAAACATCAGGCGCCGATGCCGTGCATCCAGGCTTCGGATTCTTATCCGAAAACTCCGCCTTTGCCGAACGCCTGGCAAGCGAGAAGATTATTTTTATCGGTCCCGGCTCCTACGCCATGCAAGCCATGGGCGATAAAATTGAGTCAAAAAAGCTCGCTAATGAAGCCAATGTCAACACCGTACCCGGGCACCCTGATGCGGTACCCGATGCTGATACCGCTTACAGCATTGCTGAAAAAATCGGCTGCCCGGTTATGCTAAAAGCATCTGCCGGTGGTGGTGGTAAAGGTATGCGCGTAGCCAACACGCTCGATGAAGTACGCGACGGTTTTACCAGCGCGCAAAATGAAGCCCGAACTGCTTTTGGCGATGATCGAGTATTTGTTGAAAAGTTTATTGAACAACCTCGCCATATAGAGATACAAGTTATCGCCGATCAACACGGCAATTGTTTGTATTTAGGTGAGCGTGAATGTTCCATTCAGCGCCGACATCAAAAAGTACTTGAAGAAGCACCCTCCTCGTTTATCAGCCCTGAAACCCGTAAAGCCATGGGCGAACAGGCGGTGCGTCTTGCGCAGGCTGTTAATTATGTATCAGCAGGCACGGTCGAATTTATTGTTGATGCAAAAGAAAACTTCTACTTTCTGGAAATGAACACCCGGCTTCAAGTGGAACACCCTGTTACCGAGTGTATTACCGGGCTTGATCTCGTGGGGTTAATGATCGATGTAGCCGAGGGACAAGCGCTTGCGCTCAAGCAAGACGATATCAAGCTAAATGGTTGGTCATTCGAGGCACGGGTTTACGCCGAAGACCCTGACAGAGGATTCCTTCCGTCGATTGGTCGCATCACCCGATACGCACCACCTGAAACCAATGTGTTAACCGATAGCTCTGGCGTGCGTGTGGATACCGGCATTCATGCTGGCGGTGAAATCTCCATGTATTACGACCCAATGATTGCCAAGCTGGTGAGCTGGGCTCCAACGCGAATGGAAGCCATCAACATCATGCAGTCGGCACTCGATAATTATGAAATTGAAGGTGTACAGCACAACATTCCGTTTTTGTCGGCCTTGTTTGCACATCCGGCTTTACAGTCAGGCGATTTAACCACGCGATTTATTGAAGATCACTTTGCCGATGGATTTAACAGCGCCACTTATCAATCTGATTTTGCCGAACAGCTACCAGTCATTGCGGCCATCCTTGAGAGCAAAATGCGCACCCGCATGCAAGATATCAATGATGATCAACTGGGTGACCTGCACGTGATTAGCAGCGCTGGTACACAAGTGGTGAGCGCAACAGATCGACAACAATTTACATCAAGCTGGGCACCTGGCGATGCATTGTTACATACGCAATTCAACGATCAACCTATAACTATTGGTGTTAAGAAAAACGATACCGACTGGCAATTAAGCCATCGAGGCACGGTGCAACACTTTAATGCTTACCCAACGCATATAGCTGAACTGTTGCAACACATGCCAGAAAAAATTGAGCAAGACTTATCACGGTTCTTGTTATCGCCAATGCCTGGTTTGCTCATGAAGCTACTGGTTAAAGAAGGTGATAGCGTAACCATAGGACAAGATCTTGCCGTGATCGAAGCCATGAAAATGGAAAACACGCTGAAATCTGAAGTCAGCGGGACAGTAGAAAAAATTGTTGCTGCTACTGGCGATAATTTGGCCGTCGACGCAATCATTCTGGAGTTTGCATGATAGGTCGCCTAAACCATGTTGCGTTAGTGGTAGAAAATTTAGAACAAGCGACGGCAACTTATCGCGATCTGTTAGGTGCAACGGTATCCGAACAGCAAGCGTTACCGGAGCACGGTGTAACTGTCGTGTTTGTGGATGTACCCAATACTCGCATCGAGTTGCTTGAACCGTTGGGTGATAACTCTCCCGTGAGTAATTTTTTAGAAAAAAGCCGAGGCGGTGGGATACACCATATTTGTTACGAGGTAGAGGATATTCAGCAAGCATCCAGCGACTTGCAACAAAAAGGTGCAACGGTATTGGGCGACGGAAATCCAAAAATTGGCGCGCACGGTAATCCGGTGATCTTTCTGCACCCTAAAGACTTCTACGGCTGCCTGATAGAGCTTGAAGAGGTTAAAACGGCGTAATTTTAAGCTTTTGAGGTAGTTTTACCTTGCCTCATAGCACCACACGTATTACCTTCTTAATCAGGATACTTTTTTGAACTTAAAAGGCTTTGGTGCACCCAACACCTGAAACGCATGAGCGATCCGTCTGTCATCAACATCTCGCTGGAAAATCTGCTTACACACGAAGTTCATGAGCTTCGAGTGCCGGCCGTCATTGGCCGCCATGAAGACTGCGATCTTGTGTTAGATGGCGAGCGTGGTGCTTCTCGCAAACATGCTCGCGTTACGCTCGAAGATGATCTGGTTGTGCTGATGGATTTAGGCTCGCTTAACGGGACCATGGTGAATGGACATGAAATACACCGCCCGGTTCAACTTGCCGATGGCGACGTTGTACTGTTCGATAAACAAGAATACCGGATTGCAATTTCACCAAGCACGACAGATGTCAGCCAAAACGTAACTGTCATTGCAAACAAAGCCGAAATCGGCATTCCGGAACACATCAAACCAGCTATTCAAGTGTTGGATGACAAGCCGGCAGCTATCGATGAGCCCATTGAAGAACGCACTGATGAATCTATCGTTGAATCTGTTGACGAGGAATTCGATTTAGATGGCTTTGGCGCTGTACAAGATGAACCCATAGCGGCAACTTCACGCCCAGGTGGGCACACACCATCCATTGATGCTCAGCGGCACGCAAATCGACCAACTGGTAGAAGCTCAGCGTTTCGATGGATTTTTATTTTAACTGTGCTTATTTTACTGATTCTGTTCATTGCCTACCTGAATAATATTCAGATTCCTAGGTTTTGGTAGTTGACGCACACTGCCCTTCCATGACGACACACCCGCAGACAGATATTGATGGCCTAAGTGATATCGGCTTGGTCAGAATGGTCAACGAGGATGCGATTCTCATTGATACCACTGCGCATGTGTTTGCTGTTGCAGATGGTATGGGTGGGCATGGGTCTGGAGACGTTGCCAGTAAACTGGCTTTGAGTGAATTACAAAATCAACTGCAACAACATGATGTGGTTGCGCAGTTAATCGATTCCGAGCCATCCGATTCCGAATGCATCGAGCTGATAAAACAATGCATTATTGCAGTCAACAGTGCGATTTACTCGCACAATGCAGAGCTTGGCTATACACAAGGCAATGGCATGGGCACCACCTTGGTTGGCCTGTGTGCAATAGGAAATACTGACCGTGCGGTGCTGTTTAACGTGGGTGATAGCCGTCTGTATCGTTTTGCAGATGACTCATTGACACAACTGACCACTGATCACACGATGTATCAAGACTGGATAAACGCAGGTCGCGTGGGGCCGGCTCCACCAAAGAACATTATTATGCGCGCCATGGGCCTGTTTGATCGCGTTGATATTGATATGGACGTTATAACGCTATCACCCGACAACATATACTTACTGTGCTCCGATGGCTTAACCGCAATGATATCTGACAATGCCATAGTTGAGATAATCGCCGAGCAGGACTCAAACGCCCGACTAACGTGTGAAAAGCTGAACAAAGAAGCCAAGACCGCGGGAGGCATGGACAACATTTCAGTGATTACCTTAAAACATTACAACGGCCGTAAAAGCTGACTTTTTTGCGTATAGCCTGCGTTAACGGCTTACCGAAACTGCATTTGCCTCGTATACTGTAGTAATAATCTGCAACCGCACACAACCATGATTATTTTCTTCATCACAATTTGCGTGTTAATTGTACTAACGCTTGCCGTCATCCTTCCGAAGGCATTGCGTTCGTCACACGACGACACCATCGACCAGCTGGACACCAATGTGGCCATTGCGCGCGAACAGCGCGATGCTTTGTTGCAAGCCAATAAGGCCGGTACGATCGATGCGGCCTCGTTTGAACAGCAAATTCAGGATATTGAGCTGTCTTTGGCAAATGCAATCAAAGAGCAAGACAAAACGGCAGAGTCGTCACGCAGTGGGTGGTTTGCTGCCGGGCTTATCGCGCTGTTCATTCCCATCACATCGGGCGCTTTGTATCTGAATTTGGGTACCCCTCAAGCTGTAGATGCTGAAGCATTGAATAATGAGATGCTTGCCGCTCAAGCGGCAGCGAACCCTGCCCCACCTGCTGGAGCCATCGATGAACTGCTTCCGGCTCTGGAAGAAAAACTCAAAGCGAATCCGAATGATGTTCAAGGCTGGACTCTTCTGGGTAATAGTTATTTAAGTATTGGAAACTATGACAAAGCAATACCAGCACTTGCTCGTGCAAACGAATTGCAGCCGGGCGATACAGAGCTACTGACCAAGCTTGCCGAGGCCACAGCGTTAGCGCGTGGCGGCGATCTCTCCGGGGAACCAACCGAGTACTTGCGTCAGGCCTTGCAAGCCAATCCAGCTAATCCGCAGGCTATTTGGTTAATAGCAGTAGCGAATCAGCAAATTGGCAAGCATAACGAGGCACTGGCACAGCTGGATACCCTTCGGCAAATTGTTGGCGACAACCCTGAAGCGCTTAGCAGTATTGATTCCTTGGTTGCACGTTCACGCGAAGCATTGGCCGTGACCGGCGGCGAAAACAACACTGATACCGAAACAAGCAGCGCAACCACTACCAGTAGCGAAGCTGCTGCAAACATCAAAGTCACCGTGACAGCCAGCGAGGCCGCACTTGCAGCAAGCGACCCGGAACACACGGTGTTTATATTCGCCCGTGCCAGTCAAGGTCCACCGATGCCGCTAGCCGTGGCAAGAGTGCAAGTGAAAGATTTACCTGTAACAGTTGAATTAAACGACAGCATGGCTATGATGCCAGCCATGAAGTTAAGTCAGTTTCCGAACGTATTGGTGGGTGCGCGCATCTCTAAAACAGGTAACGCCATTGCCGAAGCCGGTGATTGGTTTGCAGAACAGGATGATGTCAGCGTTGCCGATACCGCTGACCTATCGTTAACGATAAGTCAGCAAAAATAATTTTTTATCCGCGCAGTTCGTCGAAAAACTTCTTAACGCCGCCTAACCAGGAATGCGCTTGGGGACTGTGCTTATGCGCGTTCGGTCCGGAAATCGTTTCGTGAAATGCCATGAGCAAATCGCGCTGCTCTTTGCTCAGATTAACTGGCGTTTCAACGCGAACTTTACACATTAAATCACCGATTGATCCGCCGCGAACCGGTTTAACGCCCTTCCCGCGTAAGCGAAACACTTTCTCCGACTGCGTACCTGCCGGAATTTTCAGCTTTACCTTGCCATTTAAGGTGGGCACTTCAAGCTCACCGCCGACTGTTGCCGTGGCAAAGTTAATGGGTACTGTGCAATGCAAATCAGCGTTATCGCGTGTGAATAACTCGTGCTCTTTCACACCGATTGCAACATATAGATCCCCAGGTGGTCCACCATTCTCACCCAGCTCGCCTTCGCCGGAGAGTCGGATTTTATCGCCCGTATCCACGCCGGGTGGAATCTTGACTGACAGTTTTTTCTCTTTGTTGGTACGACCGTGGCCTCGGCATTTTGGACACGGGTCGGTGATGACTTTGCCTTTACCGCGACACGCCGGACACGTTTGCTGCACAGAGAAGAATCCCTGCTGCATACGCACTTGACCAACACCATGACACGTCGGGCAATTTGAAGGACTGGTGCCACGCTTAGAGCCACTGCCATCACAGGCATCACACGCCACCGCGCTGGGCAGTTTAATCTCAGTGGTTACACCAGCAACGGCTTCTTCGAGTGTGATATCCAGGTTGTATTGCAGATCATCGCCACGATAAACACGCGGACCACCTCGGCTACTGCGGCCTCCACCGCCGCCAAAAATATCACCGAATACATCACCGAAGATATCGTTGATGTCGGCACCACCGAATCCACCAGCCCCACCGCCTGCCTGGTTATTCACACCAGCGTGACCGAATTGATCGTAGGCTGCGCGCTTTTGAGGATCTTTCAGGATTTCAAAGGCGTCTTTCGCTTCTTTGAATTTATCACTGGCTTCCGCGTCGTCCGGGTTTCGGTCCGGATGATATTTCATGGCAAGCCGGCGATACGCTTTCTTTAAATCGCCTTCGCTTGCATCGCGGGATACACCCAAAATTTCGTAGTAATCGCGATCTGCCATGTCGGTATTCTTTCTTAATATAAATAAATGTTCTGAGTCTTTACTCAGTTATTGTAAACGCAAAAGGCCCGAACACAGGTCCGGGCCAAGCGTAATGCTGTGCTTTAATGACGAATTAAAACGCCTGTCTTATGACGCTTTGTCGTCTTTAACTTCTTCAAACTCAGCGTCCACTGCATCATCGTCGCTACCAGCAGGACCTGCATCACTATCGCCGCCTGCTGCCGCTTCTTCTGCACCTTCAGCTTGCTGGGCGTAAGCACGCTCTGCAAGTTTACTGGTCACTTCGGTTAAGGCTGCCAGTTTGGTTTCAATGGCTTCCTTATCATCACCGTCCATGACCGATCGCAGATCATCAAGCTTCGCATTGATATCTGTACGCTCTGCATCGTCAATTTGATCGGCTAAATCAGTCAAGGACTTTTCAGTCGCATGAATCATTTGCTCCGCTTGATTGCGTGTGTCGATCATTTCGCGCAACTTCGCATCGTCTGCGGCATGTGCTTCGGCATCATCAACCATGCGTTGGATTTCTTCATCCGATAACCCGCTAGAGGCTTTGATCACGATGGACTGCTGCTTGTTAGTTGCTTTGTCTTTCGCCGATACGTTCATAATACCGTTTGCATCAATATCGAATGTGACTTCGATTTGCGGCACGCCACGCGGTGCTGGCGGAATGTCGGATAGATCGAATCGACCCAAAGACTTGTTACCACCGGCAATTTCACGCTCACCCTGCAACACATGTACGGTTACTGCAGTTTGGTTGTCATCCGCTGTAGAGAACACTTGCTGTGCTTTAGTTGGGATGGTTGTGTTCTTGTCGATAAGCTTCGTCATAACACCGCCATACGTTTCGATACCTAGCGACAATGGCGTTACGTCTAACAGCAATACGTCTTTAACCTGACCACCTAATACACCACCCTGAATTGCCGCACCAACAGCTACCGCTTCATCGGGGTTGACGTCTCTGCGCGGCTCACGGCCGAAGAAGTTTTTAACCACTTCTTGAACCTGAGGCATGCGAGTTTGACCGCCGACCATAATGACATCGTTGATATCAGATGCACTTAAACCAGCATCTTTCAGTGCCATTTTGCACGGCTCGATAGTGCGTTGAATTAAATCTTCAACCAATGATTCGAGCTTAGCGCGAGTCACTTTGATGTTCAGGTGTTTCGGGCCTGATGCATCAGCTGTGATGTACGGTAAGTTAACGTCAGTTTGAGTTGTGCTGGACAATTCAATCTTGGCTTTCTCAGCGCCTTCTTTTAAACGCTGAAGCGCTAGAGGGTCGCTGTGTAAATCGATGCCGGATTCTTTCTTGAATTCTTCTGCCAAGTAATCGATTAACCGGTTATCGAAGTCTTCACCACCGAGGAACGTATCGCCATTGGTGGACAGTACTTCGAACTGGTGCTCACCGTCGATCTCTGCAATTTCAATTATGGAGATATCAAACGTACCACCACCTAAATCGTATACCGCGATTTGGCCGTTACCACGCTGCTTGTCCATACCGTAGGCGAGCGCCGCAGCGGTTGGCTCGTTGATGATTCGCTTAACGTCTAAGCCAGCAATCCGACCAGCATCTTTAGTTGCCTGACGCTGAGAATCATTGAAGTATGCAGGCACAGTGATAACCGCTTCGCTGACTTCTTGACCTAGATACTCTTCGGCCGTGGCTTTCATTTTCATGAGCACACGCGCAGCCACTTCAGGTGGCGCCATTTTCTGGCCCGCCGCTTCTACCCATGCATCGCCGTTGTCGGCTTTGATAATTTTATAGGGAACCAGCTCAATATCTTTTTGAACGGCATCTTCATCGAATCGGCGACCAATCAATCGCTTTACCGCATACAAAGTATTAGCCGGATTAGTCACGGCCTGGCGTTTCGCAGGTTGTCCAACAACCACCTCACCATCTTCACTGAACGCTACAATTGAAGGTGTAGTGCGATCCCCTTCTGCGTTCTCAATAACGCGTGGTTTTCCGCTTTCCATTACCGCGACACACGAATTCGTCGTACCGAGGTCAATTCCAATGATCGTACCCATTTTCTATCTGCCTTTAGAACTTTTAATGTTA
Organism: uncultured Granulosicoccaceae bacterium; assembly: GCA_964390335.1. GTDB lineage: Bacteria > Pseudomonadota > Gammaproteobacteria > Granulosicoccales > Granulosicoccaceae > Granulosicoccus. Next base: position 70,537 of record CAYMHU010000017.1, read on the forward strand.
AGGAGACTCTCATTAGAGACGCCTCCCGGTAATGACTGTGAACGTGTGGCTCTATTGAGCTAATTCAATACCTTGCTTGAATTTTTCAAGCACTTTTTGCTGTGGTTTGCCGATCCGCTGGTTTCCAATGCAACCGATGCGCCTTTTTCAGCAAAAACCACTCAAATTTGTCCGTTTTTCGGCCTTTTTACTTCGCTACCATGACCAGCGCCGGCCGAATCAAGCGATCGTTCAAGGTGTAACCCTTCTGCATCACGCTGGCTACCGTATTGGGCTCTTTGCCTTCCACTTCCTGCATGGACATGGCTTGATGAAATTCGGGATCGAATTTCTCATCAATGGGGTTAATTTCAACAATTTTATGCTTTTCAAGGGCTTGCGATAATAACTTGAGCGTCATTTCGGTGCCTTCGATGATTTTTGTGGCCTCAGCTTCTTCGGCAGTCGCGGCCAGCAGACCGGCTTCCAGACTGTCTTTAACCGGCAACAATTCGTTAGCGAAATTCTCCAGCGCGAATTTATGCGCTTTGCTGATATCGTTTTGGGCGCGTTTACGCTGATTTTCCATATCAGCCTGCAAGCGAAGCAGCTGATCCCAATGTTTCGCAGCCTTCTCTTCTGCCGCAGCTAACTGTGCTTGCAACTCCTGCAACTCACTTTGCTCTTCGGAGTCGCCATCCATACGCTTTTTACCAAAGCCAAGCGGGTCGTCATCTATATCTGCAGCAGATTCTGCGTTGGATGCATCAGCCCCGTCGATGGCTTCATCGGTCTCATCACCGGCGACCTGCTCGTTCACAACGTTATCACTTGAATCTGTGGCCGAATCGTTACCGGCCGCTGCTTCGGCACTGTCTGAACTCACGGCTTCGCCGTCCGTATTTTTTTCCAACTCATCGTTGACGTCGTCTTCGGGCGTCATACCATCTCCAATCCAATATTAAGCAGCCAATCGGGTTGGCAGCGATAAACAAGTCAACCTAGCATTTTATCGCACGAACGCGTCTGTGCGGGGGTACTGGATAACAAATGTGAGCACTATAAGGGCTACTGACGAGAGTTCAAGGCGGCACTCAATAATTTTGATGCAACGTCTACAACCGGAATAACCTGATCGTATGCCATACGCTTGGGGCCAACCACGCCCAGCACACCTAACACTTTGTTATCGCTGGCATACGGCGCTGTGATTAAACTGCATTCGCCAAGCGCATCGTAGCCAGATTCACGGCCAATGAAAATTTGCACACCGTCGGCCGACACGCATTGCTCCAGCAAATGGTAGATATCGCGCTTGTGGTGAAAAGCATCGAACAGCTCCCTGAGCGTGTCCATATCGTTCAGATCGGAGTGACGCATAAGATTGGTCTCCCCCGCCACCACCATTTCGTTGCTGTCGTCTGATGCGTCGTCAGGTTCAGAGAAAACCTCACCCGCTATATCGATCATGGATTGCATTGACTCGCTCATCGCATCGCGGCTGCGTTGCAGATCGGCTCGGATCATGTCGCGCACTTCATGCAGTGGACGACCCAAATATTCTTCATTGAGTTGGCGCGAAAAAGCTTCAAGCTCGGCTTTAGAATAATCGCGGTCTACCCTGACAATGCGGTTTTGCACTTCTTTATCGTTAATAATGAGGATGGCCAATATTCGGCGATCGGACAGCGGCAGAAATTCGACTTGTTGCATTGGCTTGCCATCGTGTTTGGGCACCGTGACCATGCCTGCCATACGCGTGAATCCCGACAGATAGTTAGACGCGGTTTTGACCAAATGCTGTTCGCTGAGTTTGGGGTCGAGCGCACTACGAAATTCATTAACGGAGTTTTCATCCAGCGTGCGCACTTCCAACATCGAATCGACAAAAATGCGCCAGGCTTTGGATGTAGGCACCCGACCAGCTGACGTGTGTGGCGATTTAAGCAGCCCCATTTGTTCAAGGTCACCCATGACGTTGCGCACGGATGCTGCGCTGATATCGATTCCCGGCAGGCGCGATAACGTGCGCGAGCCAACGGGTTGCCCTTCGGCGATATAGTGGTCCACCAGCAACTTCAGTATGTGCTGTTCGCGTTCGCTAAAATCCAGATCCAGTTTTGAAGTCATCGCACTATTCTAGCCTGTGACGCCGATGCGTACAGAATCGCCTCTATAACGCTAAACTATGGCTATCAGCCACTAAATTCAACCACTTTATGCCACGCAGACACACGCAGCAAGTACAGGTTGGCCAGGTCACCATGGGCGGTGCAGCGCCTATTGTCGTTCAGTCGATGACCAACACCGACACAGAAGACGCCGTTCGCACCGCGGCTCAGGTAGCGGATCTTGCCAGAGCCGGCTCTGAAATAGTCAGAATTACCGTGAATACGGTTGCTGCCGCACAAGCCGTGCCGGAGATTCGTGACCGACTGTTGAAAATGGACGTCGATGTCCCCTTAGTCGGCGATTTCCACTTCAACGGGCACAAGCTATTAGCCTCGGTGCCGGAGTGCGCCGCAGCGCTGGCCAAGTATCGCATTAACCCCGGTAATGTTGGTCGCGGCAGCAAACGCGACGAGCAATTCTCACAAATGATTGAAATCGCCATTAGCAACAATAAGCCGGTTCGCATTGGTGCGAACTGGGGCAGTCTAGATCAGGACTTACTGGCTCGCATGCTCGATGAAAATGCGGCCAGCGAGAACCCCAAACCCCTAGATTATATAAACCGTGAAGCGGTGATTAGCTCAGCACTTGATAGTGCCAAACGGGCAGAAGAATTGGGTTTGGGTAAAGATAAAATTATTATTTCGTGCAAGATGAGCCGTGTGCAAGATCTTATTCAAGTGTACGAGACCTTAGCCAAGCGCTCCGATTACTGCTTGCACTTGGGATTAACTGAAGCCGGTATGGGTTCCAAAGGTATCGTGGCATCCACTGCTGCGTTATCGGTGTTACTGCAACAAGGCATTGGCGACACTATTCGTATCTCGTTAACACCCGAACCCAATGGCGATCGCACCAAAGAAGTCATCGTGGGTCAGGAAATTTTACAAACCATGGGGCTACGTTCGTTTACACCGATGGTAACGGCATGCCCAGGTTGCGGTAGAACCAGTAGTACTTACTTTCAGGAATTGGCTGATCGAATCCAAACGTATTTGCGCGACAGCATGCCTGACTGGAAATC
>CAYMHU010000018.1:0-50425 GCA_964390335.1 uncultured Granulosicoccaceae bacterium
ATGATGCGATCGAGTGCTTGGTTAGCGTTGTTGGCGTGCAGTGTGGAGATGGCTAAATGGCCGGTTTCTGCGAATGCCAAGGCGTGCTCCATGGTTTCTCGGTCGCGGATTTCTCCAATCAGAATAACGTCGGGTGCTTGGCGCAGCGTGTTTTTCAATGCATCGTGGAAACTCAGAGTGTCCACACCAACTTCTCGTTGATTCACTATGCATTTTTTATGTTCATGCACATATTCCACCGGATCTTCAATGGTAATGATGTGTCCACCGCGCGCCTTGTTGCGATGGTCAATCAGTGCAGCAAGTGATGTCGATTTACCTGATCCGGTACCACCAACGAAAAGTACTAACCCGTTCTTAGCGGTGATAACGTCTTTAAGTACTTCTGGTAAACCTAAGTCATCAAGGTTAGGAATTTCTGTTTGAATATTTCGAGCAACTATGGATACTTCATTGCGTTGAATAAAAATGTTAATTCTGAATCGACCAATATCGTCTATAGCAATGGCCAGATTCATTTCCAGCGTGCGTTCAAACTCCTCACGTTGGTCTTCATTCATTAGTTCGTTTGCTATCTTCGCAATTTCGCCGCGCTCAAATGGCTTACCACCTAATTGAGTGAGTTCTCCAGCAAATTTAGCACTGGGTGGGGCTCCGGTCGCAAGATAGAGATCAGATCCGTCTCCGTCAACCAGCTGTTTTAATAGCGCGTTAAAATCCATAAGTGCAGCTCAAATTGTTGTCTTCTCTAGGGGGGTTATCGGCCAACAATAGAAATACTTTTGTGGGTAATGCGGGGTAAAACAACAATGTGGATGGGCGGAACCCATGGGGGACGGGTGCTATAAATAGAATTGATGCTGCTCCCCCCAAAAGCATTAACCTTCAGGGGGAACAGGGCGTCAGTTGTTATCTGGCATGCCAGAAAACGGTTTTAATTTGCGAGCTTGAGCCTGGTATGGCTTCAGTGCCAACCATGGTGTTGTTGCCGCTGCCGTTTCCGTTGCTATCGTCAGAGCTAAAAAACTTAACCGGCTTACTTGGTATGCCAGGAGCCTCTAGTGGCGTGATCCTGCTTGATGCAGGTTGGTCCGAAGTGTCCTCAGTGCCATCTGGCAAAATGACTACGGGTCGAGCATCTGCAACACGCACTGTGTACAGTCTGCCCGCTGATTCAAATCCGCATGGGTCAGCGCCTGAGTTCGGTAAAGGTTCAAAAGTAGTTGCCATTATCTTGCCTTCGAACGTCAGTAGCTGCGACAAAGACTTTTCGTCTGGATTCAAATCAATTTTCCAACCGTGTTTTGCCGCTAAGTCTGCGCGAGCCGCATCTTTCACCGTGTCATTGGTAGAACCGATATTGTTTTGCGTTGCATCATGCAAATCATTCGGAGTTATCGGAGTCACTGGTGTAGCCGGCGCGCCAAACCCGTAATCAAGATCGCGAAGCATAACGATTCGATTGTTCGTATCGGTTAACAAAGGTTGCGTTCTATCGCCGGTTCCTACTGCTACGGATAAAAATCGTTTCCCAGATTGATTATTCATTGCCACGCTAGGCGGATAAAAAATGGGTTGATGATCGGCTGCGTTGATACTTAGATCGGCGAGTTGCGTTACGGTTACTGGGTCCGCAGTACCTAGATCTTGAAAATCTACTCGCCAAACTCGACCACCCAGATCGCCCACATAGATTCTGTCAGCTATTGCATCACTGTTTGTATCGATAACTGTTAAATCAGATGGGATCGAGTAGATCATATCGACATGGGTAATTTTCTTAATCAGATTACCCGCTTTTGATACGACAAATATAGCGTTGCCGCTGCCTGGTGTGGTTTCAAGGATATTGTCCATTGCTGGATCGAAACCACCGCCGAACATCAATACTTTTTGTCTTACGCCGTTTAACTTAACCGGCACCAGTGACGCACGTGACCAAGATTGCTGCAATTCTGCAAAATTAGCGTCGCCGCCAGAGATCTTCCACTTCAATGATGGGCTAGTGGGGTCGGTGACATCCATTGCATAGTATGTGTTGCCGCCGCGTCGCATGCCGAACACAAGCAAGACGGTATCAGTGCCGTTAACAATCCCATCATTATTAGCATCATCATGCCAACGTGTAATCGCGCCGTCTAAACCATAGATATGCGGATCACCCACTTTACCTGTGTAATGCTTGTGTAAGTTGTCCAGCAATTCGCCGGGCATAAATGCGAACAGCTCCTCACCTCCAGTTGTATCTGGTGCGGTGTTGTCAGGAGCAGATGGGTTGGATGCATCGATAGCATGTAGAAAACCTTGGTTTGTCATTACATACAGTACTTGCTGGCCACCGTAGTTCACCATGACCGGTTTCGTGTGCAGTGGTGCACCCATCGGTGCTGTTTGAATCCAATCTAAAGCCGCATCACTTTCTACTGTTTGGCCGCTATTTAAGCCCATCAGTTCAGTTGTGATTGACGTATTGTCTTTATGCAGTGTGTTGGCTAAACCCATTGATACAGTTACGCCGCCCGCAGGAACGGCTCCGCCAGTGTAGGTATATAGATTCCTGTTAGCCGCCGCACCTTGTTCTAATACACTTTCATTAAAACCACCCATTGCCAATTCGTTACCATCGGGCAGTGCGGACCAGAAACTGTGACTGGTGTCAGCAAAGCGCGCGCCGGAGCCATCATTGATGATGGCGCTGTCACCTTTGATATCAACTAGTCCGCTTTGATCGATAAAGTAGCCCTTTAAGTTACCGGTCCAACTTGGCCTGTTGGTGGGTGTGAACAGTGAATAAAAAGTTCTGTTGTCGTGCGCATAGTTTGCCCTGTCAACTTCCAACGATAACTCTGCAAACGCATGGGTACCCGCCAGGATACTGTTGATAACCTCGTCCAACGCCTCGGTTAGTTCAGATGGTTGTGTGGCTTGGAAAAAGTCTCCTTGTCCTTTTTTTGCAAGCTCATCCAGGTAAGCTGAACCAGTGCCTGACGTGGCGAATCCGACCGTGAATGTCTTTACGTTGGAGCCTGGAATTTCCGGATTAATATCGTTAGTTGCCAGATAGTTTGTGATCTCTGGTCCACAGTTACCCTCTGTGATTTCAGTGCCACCATCTACTGCAGAGTACCCGAAAATTGACGTTTTTAAATCTTCACAACCAGAGGTAATATTTGCTGGATCTGTGGGTGAGGCACCAGCGGCAGACAGCACCGTTTGCATTGTAGGTGTGTCGTTAACCTCATTAGGTCTACCATCTGATATGAGTACAATGAAGTTCGATTGACAAGCGCTAACAATCGGGGAGTTGTATGTCGGTGTTGTCCAGGTATCGTTAGTCCGATCTAATGCATTCGATGGTGTATAGCTTTGTGGTAGGGCGGCGTATTGGTTGCCTCCCCCATATTGCTTAATGCCGTTTTGCCATACATCGGGTGTATGGTCCCAAGTATCGAGCACATCACTGTCATTATCAAATACTTGATCGCCTCGGAAATAGGCTGCGGCCTCGGCCAGCGCATTAACGGTTGTTGTCCTGCCGCCGGCACCAACACGTTCCAATTGCGATGAAATGACATCCGCTACACTCACTGTATTGGGTGGAATAGCTGAGTCGTGAATGTGAGCATCATCTTCAAGATCAGTGATTGGCCATTTAACGCCAGACGGATACGTGTCGTAAATACTGCCAATACCGGCGTTAATACGGCCAGTGTTACGCTGCAGCACATCCTTAACGGCTTCCTTCAGAATGCTGATTCTTGATGCTGGGTCGGTTTGATCAGCAAGCCAGTTGCCATCGACATCTCTTTGCATACTGCCAGAGTAATCGAGTACGAACAGCAGGTTTGGTTTGAGCTGGTTAGCGAAGATAGCGTTATATACATCTAGATCATCGGCTGCAGCGGGTAAGCTGATTGCCGCCGAAATAGCAGCGCTTATAAGCACTTTTTTCCCGGTGTTTCGTATAGACAGCATGAATTATTCCCTGATTTAACTATCGTGTGCGCACACGTACAGAGATGTGTAGCGGCTAGGGCAGGACCGAAATTTCACTTGCATTGTTAAATTGTGTGGTAAATCCCTATATAAATGTGAAGTCGTACCCGTGTGGGCTTGCTACCATAGGGGGTTGAAGAATGAGCAAGCAGTCACAGCCGTATCGCATTCTGTTAAGCATACGCTGCCCTTTGAAAGGTTATTGTTTCTTACTAATTTGTCGTTGAAATGCCGTGTTAACCCAGCTCTATAAAGTGCTACATAAACCGATTGATGCCAGTGCATTGGCCGTCTTTAGAATCATGTTCGGTGGTTTGATGCTTTTCGAGAGCATTAACTACGGTTTGTTTCTGTGTCTAGACTGCATGTATCGGCAAACGGATATGCTGTTTAAGTACCACCGATTTGAATGGGTCAATTTGTGGCCTGGTCATTGGTTGGAAATACAATTCATGATCATGGCGATTTGCGCCGTTGGGATCATGCTTGGGTATTACTATCGATTTTGCCTAATTCTATTTACGCTCGGTTTTGCGTATCTGTTTTTTCTGGATCAGGTTCTGTACCTGAATCACTTTTATCTCGTGTTGCTGTTTTGCGGCATATTAATTTTTCTGCCGGCAAATGCCTACTGGTCATTAGATGCAAAACGGAATTCGGCGATCGCATCTGCCACTGTTCCCAATTGGACTCGTATATGGCTGCTTGCCCAATTGGAAATAGTGTTGCTGTATGCCGGTCTCGTAAAGCTAAATTGGGACTGGTTGAATCTTGAGCCTATGCGTTTGTGGATGAACGAGCAAAGCCAAGATTCGTTAGTCATTTTTCAATGGCTTACTCAGGATTGGGGTATAGCGGCGGCCAGTTACGGTGTGATTCTTGTGCACCTGCTTGGTGCGCCATTGTTGTTGTGGCGTAAAACCCGGTTTCTCGTATTCTGTGTGTACGCTGTATTTCATACGATCAATGCGTTTGTATTCAATATCGGCATTTTTCCGTGGATGACGCTTGCTGCAACGCTGTTAGTGTTTGACCCCGATTGGCCTAAGCAGTTTGGTCGGTGGTTGCAGACCAAAGGTTATCTAGGGTCGTATTCGATTCCGCCCTCGATGGCGCCCGGAACCAAAAACGCGGGTAAACCTGCCACGCTGATTGTTGTTTGCATGACTCTTTGGCTGATAGCTCAAGTGCTCGTACCGCTGCGGCATCATTTTTATCCCGGTAACGTTGCATGGAATGAAGCCGGTCACCGCTTTAGCTGGCGCATGAAGTTGCGAGCCAAGCGAGGCTATGCGCAATTTTATGTCGTTGTTAATGATGCGCCAGCGATTAAAGTGAATCCAAATACCCATTTAAGCCGCAAGCAAATTTTCAAGATGTCATGTATACCGGATTTAATCTGGCAATATGGTCAATTTCTGGAGCAGCAGTATCAAAAAGCGGACACAGATAATGTGCAGGTGTATGTTGATGCATCCTGTTCGCTCAACGCACGGGAACCTGCAACGTTGATAAACCGATTAGTAGATTTAACATCAATCCCCAGAACCCATCCGGTTAATGAATGGGTATTGCCATTAAATAAACCGATAGCAAAACCGTTCTTGCCACTGTAGGCTAGCTGCCATGCTTAGTCTTGCCGCTGAAATTATCTCTATACTTGCGCCGCCCGCCATACTGGCGGTTATCGGTATTGTGTGGGCGAAAAAAGGTCCTGAATACCCCATTGCGTTTGTAACTACCTTAGTTATGAATGTGGCTATGCCAGGTCTTTTGTTCAGTACGCTGGCAAGCAGTTCAATTGAATTATCCTCACTTGGCCGTTTAGCGGTTGCTGCGTTTGTGGTTCATATTGTGTTCGGAGTAGTTGCAACGTATCTGTTGAAAATGATGAAAAAGGATTGGCGCTTATCCATAGCGTATGTTGTGGGGAATACGGGAAATCTGGGATTGCCGGTTTGCTACTTTGCGTTCGGTGATGATGGTCTTGCTTATGGGATGGTGTTCTTTGCGGTCCAATGCGTGTTGCTGTTTAGCCTAGGCGAAGCCGTGTTATCAGGTAGCGCAAGTATTAAACCCGCACTGCGTTCACCAATTCTGAATGCAATCTGGCTTGGTATTGTTGTTCGAACGTTCAATTTGCCCGTTCCGGATTTTATTATGGAATCCGCGGTTTTAGTGGGTCAAATAGGCATACCGATTATGCTAATAACGCTCGGTGTCAGTTTGGCTGGGTTAAGTGTAAAGAGTTTGCCTACCACAGTTGTGTACTCGTTAGTGCGTCTTGCAATTGCATTGTTTATCGGATTTGGTACTGCCGCGGCGTTCGGTTTAGACGGGGTAGCCAGAGGCGTGTTGGTAATAGAAACAGCCGTGCCTGTTGCCGTATTTAACTACTTGCTGGCAGTGCGGCATAATCGAAACAGCGAGGAAATTTCCGGATTAATACTGGTTACACACATAGCGGCAATTGTCTATTTGCCGCTGTTGTTGGGTGTATTGATACAATAAGTAGATCTCGTACAAGGTTCTATACAACCGGAGTGGTCATCCGTTTGTTGTTAAAATGACATGCTAAATTTTCAAGCATTAAATCGCCCATTGCTTTTCTGGTTTCCCAGGTGCCACTGGCGTTGTGTGGTTGCAGCACAACGTTGTCTAGTGTCAATAGTGCATCGGGAATTGTAGGTTCGTTTTCGAAAACGTCTAATCCTGCACCAGCTATTTTTCCATTAGACAAATAATCCACTAATACCGGCTCGTCTATTAATGTACCGCGCGACACATTAATGAGGTATCCGGTCGAGCCTAAGGCATCGAGCACTTTGGCGTTTACTGCGCCGACACTGCTTGATGTTGCAGCGGCAGTAATAAATAGAAATTCACTTTGCGCGGCCAGTGCCTCCAAGTTGTCTACAAAGTCATAAGGCGAATTTGTTTTCTCTGAACGATTGCAATAGCTTAGTGACATATCAAAGCCGCTGAGACGTTTTGCGAGGCATTCACCTATACTCCCCATGCCAAATATGCCGGCTTTCTTGCCCATCATGCGAGTAGTCAGTGGCATTGCTCCTTTACTGACCCAATCGCCACGACGCGCATATTGATCACCTGTGACTAGTTGTCTACAACTTGCTAGTGCGAGTGCCACAGCTAAGTCGGCGACGTCGTCGCTAAGTACATCGGGTGTGTTACCAACTTGAATGCCTTGAGCTTGGCAAAATTCTAAATCGATTGCATCCACGCCAACACCGAACACAGATATCACTTTGGCATTTGGCAATTTTTGCAGAATATCGTTGGACACACCTTTGCCACCGTCAGTGACTACTCCAACGCAATCTTTCGCGATAGATGCAAGCAATGAGTTTTCGTCGGATGATTCCCAATACCGGTGTACTGTGTAGTCGGCTTCCAGTTGCTGCATCGTTGCATCAAACAGCGGTCCCATCAGTAGAATGACTTTGCTCATGTAGATGTATCTGTAGTAGTTTGTGTGTTTAGACTTGATTAGTTTATAGGTACGATGCGTCTCGCATAGCGGTAACCGCATTTTTTGCAATGACATCCGGAGCCGGCGTTATATCTACTGTAACAACGAGTGGTTCGTTTTCGGGGGATTCAAGTGCTTCGAACTGCGAGTCGAGCATGCTTTCATGCATGAAGTGTCCGCTGCGTAGATGCATACGCTGACTGATCATTTGTTTATCACCTTTAAGAAAAACAAAATGCACGTTTGGCGCTTGGCGAAGTAATTCGCGGTAACTTTGCTTTAATGCTGAGCAGGCGATAACGCATATATCATGGGAATCCTGTTGCTTGGCGGCGTAAGCTCGTACGTCTTGCAACCAGGGTAATCTGTCGGCATCGGTTAGTGGTGTGCCGTTAGACATAAGCTGGATATTTTTTTCTGGGTGAAGTTCGTCTGCATCCTTGAAATGTGCGCCCAGCAGTTCAGCGATATGCGAAGCGATAGTTGATTTGCCACAACCACTGACACCCATAACTACAATGATCATATTGAGCTTTCAACTCCCCTTCTTCTAAATCCGTCGAACAGCTACAAACCATATCATTAATTGGACAAGTGCGGGCAGAGAGTGACAGTTTCTGTTATGTCGATTAAACTGCGCTATATCCGTCTATCCGTGGGTCCACATGCAGCAAGTTCTAGTAAACCGGGCAGTTTTGATATTAGTGCTGGTGTTTATTTCAGCGATGTTTTTCTGGGTAATTCAGCCGTTCTTGTTATCAATATTTGTAGCTGCATTATTTGCCGCCCTGTTTACACCTCTGTACAGATGGTTTTTACGACACGTAGGCGAGCGACGAGCGCTAGCGTCAATACTCACACTAATCACGGTGTTGTGTTTCGTATTTGTGCCGTTGTTCTTTGTATTTGGAGCGGTATTGTCGCAAGCCCTGGAGGTGGCGCAATCGGCTAGGCCGTGGGTGCAGGAACAGCTGATGCAACCCGGCGCCATTACCGCGCGTCTGCAAGCCTTGCCGTTTTATGAGCAGATAGTACCTTACAGGGAAATGGCGCTCGATTGGATTGGTAATTTAACGAGCGTGCTCAGCAAGTTCGCAGCTGATTCTGTTAAAGATATAACGCTCGGATCTTTCAGTGCGCTGTTGTCGTTTATTATCATTTTATACACCCTGTTCTTCTTTTTGATGGACGGTGATCGACTCCTGTATTACCTGTTGTACTACCTCCCATTAGATGACGAAGACGAGAAGAAGTTGTTGGTGCGATTCAACTCGGTTACTAAAGCAACGCTGAAAGGCACGGCAGTCATCGGAATTTTACAAGGCATACTGGCGGGTGCAGCTCTACATGTTGCAGGCATACCTAGCGCGTTGTTCTGGGCAGTGGCTATGATGTTTTTATCGGTGGTGCCAGGGATAGGTACTGCGCTGGTATGGGGGCCGGCTGTTATTTATTTGTTGGTAAGCGGTGAATATCTAACGGCTGTCATATTGGCAGTGTACTGTGCTTTGGTGGTTGGCAGCATCGACAACATTTTGCGACCTAAATTAGTTGGCAGCGATACACGTTTGCACGAATTAATGATTTTTTTTAGCACCCTGGGGGGGTTGATGGTATTTGGGTTTATGGGTTTTGTTATTGGGCCTATCATTGCAGCGTTATTTGTCACTGTTTGGGAACTATATGGGCATGAATTCAGTGAATGGCTGCCAACCACTGCATTTAAACCACGCTCCGGAGAAGTAGACTTACCTCATCAACGCATGATTCGATCGGTTGAACCAGCGGTCGAAGACAGTCATGCAGAGCAACCGGATGCGTCGAAATCCGCTCCGACGGCTAAAGACCCGCAACAAAATGTTAAAAGAAAGAAACCCAAGAAACGCTGAGCCCGCTTGTAGTATATTTCGGGTACCCCCTAAAGTGTTCTGGTTATGACAAACGCAATTGAGATTTTACGACCCGTTGAATTGTTCCAGCATCTTAACGATGAACAATTGTCTTTGCTGGCGGAGCAATCACGTGAGGTTACTTTTAAGAAGAACGCCATCCTCATGACTGAAGGTGATCGTGGTGAATCCATGTATGTCATTATCTCAGGCCAAGTCAAGGTATTTGTTAGTGATGATGATGGCAAAGAATTAGTGCTATACCAACAGGGCGCTGGCGCAGTCATTGGCGACATCGCATTATTAGACGATGAACCGCGATCTGCATCGGTTGCTACATTGGAAAAGACCACGGCGCTAATGGTTGCTAAGTCAGGTTTTAAGCAGTGTATAAGTCAGAGTCCTGAGATGAGTTTGGGAATTATCCGATCATTGACGCAACGCTTGCGGCACGCCACCGAAGGCAGTCGCAGCTTGGCCTTGGATAACGTGTATCGGCGTCTTGCGGATAAGTTGCAGGAACTTCGAATAGAAGATGGTAGCGAGTTCGGCCATTTGGATAGAAAATACTCCCACCAGGAACTGGGAAACATGATTGGCGCTTCTCGTGAGATGGTCGGCAAGGTCATGGCTGAACTCATTAAAGGTGAGTACATAGAATTACATGAAGGCGTGGTGCACATTTCCAAACGACTACCTAAAAATTGGTAGTACAAACCTTCGCTCACTTCTTATTAATTTGGGATTGTGTGGCCCGATACCGAATCAGTTACACAGCGTTACTAAACGGATAGGTCTATATCAAGGTAAACTGCGGTCATGGCTCAGTTTTCAGATATAAAGCTCAATCAGTGCTGGATTAAAGCAGTGCTGCTGTCTCTAGCGTGCTTTAGCCAACCAGTTTTTTCTGCTGATATCTCAAGAGATGTTCGAGAAGGTCGCGAAGACGAATCGGTTCATGGCGGCTTCCTGGAAATAGGCGTGTTCTATAGCCACAAAGATTTCCCTGTACCGGGCACGCAAGATAACATTGGCGGGATTTCCGTTGGTGGACACTACCGCTTTAAACGGTTTTTCGTAGACGCTAATGCTGAAAGTTATAGTCAATTTCAAGTCGGGTTAAATGCGTATTCGGGTAGAGACTGGTCCTTTGATATCTTACTTGCCGCCAGTGAATTTGGTGCGCAAAGTGAACTGAATAAAACACTGGAAGAGTTTACTAACCGGGAGCCTGGTACCAACATTGGGATGCGTGCCACCGGTTATAGCGGCCCGTTAATTTTGCAATTTGAGTTCATGCGAGATGTCACTGGTGCGCATGGCGGACATCTGGCAACAGCGACTATTGCGCGCCAATGGTTGTTTCATAATTGGAATTTCCACGCACTGGCGGGTCTGCGGTATGAATCAAGCGACTCATTAAATTATCAGTTTGGATTAAGCGAGAGCCAAGCCACGGAGGAATACCCCGCGTATAGCGCTAATGCCGGAACCACTGCCGTCGTAGAACTTGGTTTAACGTATCCGTTAAACGAGTATTTCATTTATAAAGCAACTGCCAGGTATTGGAGATTCCCTGACAGTATCGCCGATAGTCCGTTTATCACCGATGACGGATACTATGCATTAGTGAACTCCATGTTTTTTGTTTATTGATGGCTGTGTCCCTATCTACTCATAAGGACAGGGTAAATCTAAATTCTTTTAGCGGATTAGTATTTTGTGCCGCGCTCATAACCAGCGCTTTCTTTTCAAACCATTCACTAGCAGCTACCAATTTGTTCTCGGTGTCTCCAGAGCGGTGTGTAACGCTGCGGGCCGGACAGCCGTGTTTCGCCAGACTCTACTTCCAATGGAAAGTCGTAGAAGCTGAAAAGGTCTGCATACAAGGATCAAATGATGAGCCAATAAAGTGCTGGAGTTCGCGGTCGGAAGGAAACGTGACGTTACCGCTGAATTTACTGGGAACCACTAATTTTTTACTGATAAACGAAGAGGGTACAGTGTTGGGCGAGGCGCAAGTGACGGTGTCTTGGGTCTATCAGAAAAAAAGCGTCAGAAGGCGTTGGAGATTATTTTAATGAACTCAGAAGCCAATGAACTGCCGCATATTATGGTTGTGGAAGACGATGAGTCTTTAGCAGCTTGGATAGCGGATTACTTAAATTCTCAAGGCTATCAAGTGAGTGTCGCAACGCGAGGCGACGACGCACTGGAATTAATAAAAACAGACGAGCCTGATTTGCTTGTGCTTGATGTCATGTTGCCTGGATTAACCGGGTTAGAAGTGTGTGAGCAAGCTAGAAAGTTCTATACCCAACCCATTTTAATGTTAACCGCTCAAAGCGAGGAAGAAGACGAGATTAGAGGGCTTGAAACTGGTGCGGATGACTTTTTGCCGAAGCCTGTAAAGCCGAAAGTGCTGCTCGCCCGAATAAAAGCTTTATTAAGAAGGGAGCAATCGGATGATCAAAATTCGATTATTCGTATTGGTGGTTTGTATATCGATCCAACCTCCAGAACCCTCACGCTTGATAACAGTGATGTTCCGTTGTCGTCTCATGAATTCGATTTACTGACTATTCTAGCTTCTCACGCTGGTACGCCAGTTAGCCGAGAAAATCTGGTGAGCCAAATGCGAGGTATAGAATATGACGGACTTGACCGTTCCATTGATATCAGTATTTCCAGATTGCGCAAAAAGCTCGGGGATGTTGCGTCCGCACCTGAAAGAATTAAGACCATTCGTGGTAAAGGCTATTTATTAGCGCCGGATGCTTGGTAGTACTCAATGCGACGGCTTAGTATCTCCCTACTTATTGTTGTATTGCTATCCACTATTGGTTTGGGATGGGCAATCGATAGATTATTTGTGGGTCTGGCTGAGCCGGTAAGCACATCTTTTCCGTTGTATCGGCAATTGGGTGCAGGCCTCATAGCGGGTAGTCAAGACCCAGAAGCCTTAACAGCTCTGGTTGAACAATGGCCTGATTCTACTGATGCTGCCTCGCTCGATGTACTCAATATGCAGGAGCTTGCGCTGCCGGCAGAACTATCGCTTCAAATTTTGCAAGGCGAGCCTTTAGTACTTGAGTCTGAAGCTGAAGTCACGCTGCTGTTTGCGATTCCGGATTCAGACAAAGTGCTATCGGTATCGCCACCCATCATAGAGAATGAAGCACCACTGCGCTTTCTGTTAACCATGCTGTTCTATGGAGGCATGGCGCTACTGGTGCTTTTATGGATATATCCAATAGCCCGACGATTGCTTGCTTTAGGTAGAACGGCTAGAGCATTTGGAGAAGGGCGGCTCGAAAAGCGCGTCTCCACTCATCGATACAGTTTTCTGTATGGCATTGAGACAGAATTTAATAGTATGGCGCAGCGAATCCAAAGTCTTGTGGCAGATAACAAGATATTGGCCAGTGCGGTATCACACGATTTGCGAACCCCTTTAGCGCGGCTGCGATTTGGAATCGATTTACTCGACGATGAACATGATGAGAAGGTTAGAGCCGAATATCAAAAACGTTTAAGTAACGATTTAAGCGCAATGGAAAGCCTGGTTGAGGTGCTATTAGAGTACGCTCGTCTCGACCAGCAACTTAGTGATATGCAAACAAGCTCCATTGATTTAAATTCGATTGTAAGTGATAGCGTTGAAGCGATTAAAGCCTATGCGCCAGTAGAGATAGATTGGCACTTCCAAGCTAATACCTTCGTTGCTCGGGCACAGGAGCGCTATGTCAGGATGCTAACGAATAACTTATTACAAAATTGCGCCAATTACGGCAATGGAAAAATTAAGGTGTCTTTATCTAAAAAACGCTTTAGTACCACACTAACAGTGGAGGATAATGGTCCCGGAATACCAGCGCACAACAGAGATGAAATGCTAAAACCCTTTGTGCGCGGACAGTATCATAAAGACAATAAGGCCAGTAAGGGTTTCGGGATGGGACTGGCCATCGTTAGTCGTATTGCGCAATGGCACAATGCGGGATTTGTTATCAGTGACAGTAAAGAGCTGGGTGGCGCGAGGTTCGATATTATATTTCCAAGTGCTGAATTGAGCTCGCATAGCAGTCCGGATTCCGGTACGGCTGTTAGCAAGCAGGTAACATCAAAATATTAACAGAAGGGTTTTGAACCTATGCCTACCAATATGAAAATTGACTACGTCGAGTTGCCGGCAGCGGACTTCGACTCCCAACAACGTTTCTTTGAGGCGGTATTTAATTGGTCATTCACAAGCTACGGCGAACAATATCATGCGTTTACGGATGGCAATATTGATGGCGGGTTTTACAAATCAGATTTAATATCTAACAGCGATGCCGGAGCGACACTCGTTATTTTTTACGCATTGGATTTGGCGGAAGTCGAACGTAATGTCCTTGAGGCTGGTGGCAAAATCAAAACGCCGGTTTTCGATTTCCCGGGAGGTCAACGGTTTCACTTTACTGATCCGCATGGTAATGAGTATGCGGTTTGGTCCGATCAAGGTCTATGATGAAACAACAATACCCACGCAAGTGGGTATTGTTGTCATTTAGCTGATGGCTGGAGTTGTGGGCTCCAGAGTTAGCGCGAATCTGTAGGCAACAGGTATTAGCTACCAAGCTCTTGGAGCTTTTCCATAATTGGGCCCATAGTGCCGCCAATGATATCGCCGACCCCTGGTAGTTCCATTGTTTTATTAAAGATAGGTTCTAGTGCCCCCATCCCTTTTTGAGAAATTTCACCTATCGGGCCGCGAGCAGCTTCAGGTACTTTTTGAAATAGCTCAGACACAGAGTCAACTTTAGAACCCAGCTCTCCAATTGCAGGCAGAGCTGCAGTCGCACTGTCGGCATCGGTAATGCCAGTAAGCGTATCTGTTGCACCGCTGAATAAGCCAGTAACTTGTTCGCCAATTGCACTTGGGTCAATGTCTAAAGCACCTGCCGCAGCATCAGTTGTTGAAGATACGGCATCGCTTGCAGTATCGGCCACTTTATCGACAGCGTTCGCGGCGGTGTCGGTTGCAGTTGAGGCTGCACTTGAAACCGCTTCTTTGGTTGCGTCTGCAGAATCGCTAACCACTGCGGTGGCACTGTCGCTGACATTTGCAGCTGTATCAACTGTATTGTCGATGCCGCCGCCTAATAGAAATTTGTATGCTAACCAAGCCAATCCAGCCAGTACGACAAGCGGTAGCAACCAACGAAACATTGAACCACCTTGTTTAACGCCATCGCCAACTGAGTCGGCAACGTTACCGGCGGTATCGGAAACTGAACCGGCTACATTCGCGGCGCCGTCTTTTAAGCCGCCAGCTGCATCAGATACTGAGCCCGCTACATTAGCTGCGCCATCTTTCAATCCGCCAGCTGCATCACCAACAGCATCAGAAACCGAACCGGCCACATTGGCAGCGCCATCTTTTAAGTCGCCAGCCGCATCGCCTACTGCACCGGTTACCGAACTGGCTGCGTTAGAAATGCCGTCGCCGATACCACTCGCGGTATCTCCAACAGCGCCAACCGCACCAGCTGCGCCAGATGCTGTACCTGAAACGTTATTGCTAAAGCTACTGAGTAAGCCCGAACTACTGAGTTGATCAGCAAAACCTTGTGGCATAGCGGCAGCAATATTTGAACTTTGCCCACCCAGTAGATTGGCAAGGCTGCCAGCGTTTAAGCCATCGCCCAAGACTTTCCGTTTAATAGCGCCGATGATGATGGGCGCAAGGATACCCATTAACGAGCTGGTACCACCCTTACTGATGCCAGAAAACGCAGATAAAACACCTGCGAGTTTTCCTAAACCGCCGCCTCCTAACAGGCTGTTGAGCACACCATTACCGTTTTCGATAACAGACGCTGCCTGACCACCACCCAATAAAGAGCCGAGGTTATCGAGTAATGAGTCATCTTGATCTTGTACAGCGTTAAACAGCGAATCCGCACCGCCTGGTTGATTCGCCGCGCCGCTTAAGCCGCTTAGAATTCCGGGGATCATGCTATCGATAGCACCAGAAGCTTTGTTGCCCTCATCACCAAGTAGGCCACTAATTTGGCCTAGCAGTTGATCTTGAATTTGGTCTTTTACTAAATTAACTATGTTGAATGACATGATGTCCTCCGATAAAACGATAAAATCCGGTGTGATCTGAATAGACTCTTACGCAAAAATGCGTGCTGATCAGATCGTTGCGGCAGTGCCCTAATGATACAGGATGCAGAATTATCTAACGTTGAAAAAAGTGAATCATTGCAAGCAGTTAGGTGCTCTTTGTAACCTTTTATTACGTTGTTTATTACTGTTGTAGACGAATCGCGTGCTTGACTTACGCGGTAGACTTACGGTGTCGGCTTAACCGTGTGTTTGCATCGGAATATGGTTGGGCTGCGCAGCTACTTCATCTAACCACCGATTTAATGCAGGGTAGTTTGTAAGATCAAAACCACCTTCGTCGGCCACGTGCGTATACGCATATAAACTGATGTCGGCGATGGTCATTGTGTCACCGCAAATATAGTTTGATTGTTGGAGTTGTGTTTCCATTACTGACAATGCTTTGTGACCACCGGTTTGTTTACTGTTGTACTCGTCTAGGCGCTCGTCTGGTAGGCCAAGGTATTTATTGATAAATCGCGCAACAGCGATATTGGGTTCGTGGCTGTACTGTTCGAAGAATTGCCAGGATAACACTTGTGCGCGATCCCAAGCATCGCTTGGCAGCAAGGGCGTGCCGTCAGCCAAGTAATTAAGAATAGCGTTGGATTCAGCCAAACATTGATTGTTCTCAAGCTCCAAAAGTGGAATTTTTCCGTTGGGATTTAATGCTAGAAAATCGTTTGTTTGTGTATCGCCGGCTAATATATCTATTGCAATCCAGTCGTAGCTTTTTTGTAAATAAGACAGCAGTAGCTGAACCTTATAACAGTTCCCGGATTGGGCGTCGCCGTAGAGTTTCATAACCATATGCTTTGATTAAGTTCGTGGTATCTTAGCAAACCTACGCTTAGGGATTCGTTATGTTGGAATCAGTTAAACGGCAACTTGCCCCAAACGGGGTGCTACGTGCAGGAATCAATTTAAGTAATTTTTTATTAGTTAGCGATCAGTCAACAACTGGCGATCCAATCGGCGTATCGCCCGATATCGCCGAAGGCGTTGCCACTAAACTGGGTGTGGAGATTGAATTTATTACGTATAAGGGGCCTGGTGATGTCGCCGACGCCATACTCAATGATGAATGGGATATAGCCAATATTGCGGCCGAACCGGAACGCGCAAAAACCATTGCGTTTAGTCATGCTTACTGTGAGATTCAAGCAACTTATTTGTTACCTGCAAATTCACCCATCAAGTCCATGACCGATGTAGATCAAGCAGGTAATCGGATTAGTGTAAAAGAGCGTGCTGCTTACGATTTATGGTTAACGGATAACTTGAAACACGCAACCTTGGTCCGGTCTGTCAGTATGGATGAATCTCTGCATGTTTTCACCGAACAGTCGTTAGATGTATTGGCTGGACTGAGACCAAGGTTGATTGAAGATCAAAAGCAACTACCGGGCTCTGTATTGTTAGAGGAAAGTTTTACGGCTATTCAGCAATGTATTGGTTGCAAGCCAGAGTACCCGGAAGCACATGCGTTTTTGCAATCTTTTGTGCACGAATCCGTAAGCTCTGGCTGGGTAGCGGCGCTAATCCAGAAACATAACGTTGTTGATCGCTTATCCCCTGCGGCGTTAGCAGCGCAGCCAGGTATATGAATCGCCTGGTTGCATCATTCGACTCCTTACTACAGGCTTCGGAGCAATTGCATGCTGAAGCCCCATCAAAAAACACACTAAAGACTATAGTTGAAGATAGGCTTATCAGACCAATAGATAATGAGCGTGTTGGTTTTTGGTTCGGTCAGTATTTATCAATTCGACAAGAGTTGTGGGATCTTATTTCAGAATGTGTGGAGCGTGGTGATCGCACCACATTTAAATTAAGCGATGACGAGGTCTGGTCATACTTTGTTGTCGGTTATTCTGCAGCATGTTTATTAATCAGAAACGATCGACTGTTTTTATTTGACATAGCCAATCATTCGGTGGTGCAGCGTAAGTTTAATGAAGCGTTTCCGGAGTTTAGAATTCCGCGTAAGCAGTACACTTATATTTATGCGGCATTTGTCGATGGACACGATACTATTCGGCTGTTTAACGCTGTTACTGATGCAAAGCACAATCGCCATATATTGGAACGTCTGTGTCGCGATCCTATAGTAGGTCATGTAGCAACCCGAATACCACACTTTGAAACCTGGCTTGATGTCAGTAAGCGAAATTACTTTCTTCGTTTATTCGGATTCCTAAGTCACAAGTGGCGACGCAAAGGCGTGGTTGCTCTCAATAATTCTTTATCGACCGTGGTAGAAAATTTGGGCAGAACAGTCTCAGAAATCCATTTGCCAACGGTTAAAAGGGTTAGCACTCAGCTGCGTCATCAGATGGCGCAGCAGCTGGAGCCAGGCGATATCCTTGTTACCCGCCACGATACCGCATTAACTAATTTATTTTTACCTGGCTTTTGGCCGCATGCCGCTTTATTTATTGGAAACGAGCATCAACGAAATCAGATGCAAATTCAACTTGGTGCTGATCGTTGCCACAGATGGTCGGGTGATGCATGTGTATTGGAAGCATTAAAAGACGGTGTTCGTTTCAGGCCTATTAGTCAGACGCTCGCCGTTGATAACTTTGTCGTTATAAGACCCAACTTGAATCGGGAAAAGATTGCTAATGCGATTGAGCGAGTTTGTCAGCATGAGGGCAAGCTTTACAATTTTGATTTCGATTTTTTTAGTTCTGATCGATTGGTCTGTTCTGAAGTTGTCTACAGAGCCTATGATGGTCTTGGTAATATAAAGTTTACGCTGCGCGAGCGCGCTGGTAGGCAAACGTTGTCACCGGAAGACATCGTAGAGTATGCGCTGCACTCCAACGCGCTGGATATCGTTGGCATATACGGTGTTGATATCAGTCGCACAAAATATACAACGGGTGCCTTAGCTCGGCAAATTGCGCAGACAACCCTCGCGGTTAATTGCGACTAGATACAATGTTTAATGATGCGGTAAGCCTGCGGTCAGGCAATGGTTTATTTTGTTTGTTTTTGCACTGTTTTAGTGCCAGCTGGCTCCATTTGCATCTTTGAGGCACAAAAGCCGCTGAGCACGCTGTCGAACCAGTTCATATTTATTCAAATACGACCTTCACACAACATGACAGTTGCTCTG
Source organism: uncultured Granulosicoccaceae bacterium (assembly GCA_964390335.1). Classification (GTDB taxonomy): domain Bacteria; phylum Pseudomonadota; class Gammaproteobacteria; order Granulosicoccales; family Granulosicoccaceae; genus Granulosicoccus. The sequence continues at coordinate 18,662 of CAYMHU010000018.1, forward strand.
AGTACGACACTCATTTGCAATAGTTTGTAATTATTTGAAATGTATATTGGCGAAACAGGTGCATATTCAGCATCGTTTGGGTAACATGCGTGTTCGCCGTTCTAGGGCGACGGTCCGGGAGCTGTGTTTTCGGATTCGTCGGCTGCGAGTTCAGCATACTAGCAATGAAACGTGGTTTGGAAGTCAGTTCATCACGAGTTTCTATTATCGGTGGCTGGCGGAATAGTAGGCCTTTTAGTGTCGCTATTTTACGTAAATCTAAATGTTTGAATGATTTAATTGGAGTATTCAACAAATGCAAATAATGAAAACTTTAGCGGTATCTGTCGCACTTGCTGCGACAGCAGGAACCGCTCAAGCGGCTGAAACGCTTGACGCTGTAAAGGCAAAAGGCTTTGTACAATGTGGTGTATCTCAGGGTTTACCTGGTTTCTCTAACCCTGATGATCAAGGTAAGTGGACTGGTCTGGACGTTGACTTCTGCCGTGGTATGGCTGCTGCCATTTTCGGTGATGCCGAAGCAGTTAAGTTCACTCCACTGTCTGCGAAAGTTCGTTTCACCGCATTAACTTCGGGTGAGATTGATGTTTTATCTCGTAACACTACTTGGACTATGAGCCGTGATACTGATTTCGGTGAGTTCGTTGGTGTTAACTACTACGACGGTCAAGGCTTCATGGTACCTAAAGCATTAGGTGTGGCCAGTGCTTTGGAATTAGACGGTGCTGCTGTTTGTACTAACACTGGTACTACCACAGAACTAAACGTAGCTGATTACTTCCGTGCTAACGGCATGAACTACACCGTTGTTGCTTTTGAAAAAGCTGACGAAGTTGTAGCTGCATACGATGCTGGTCGTTGCGACGTTTACACTACTGACCGTTCTGGTCTAGCTGCACAACGTACTAAATTGTCTAAGCCAGACGATCACGTTGTGCTGCCTGAAATTATTTCTAAAGAGCCTCTGGGTCCATTAGTACGTCATGGCGACAGCAACTGGGGCGATATCGCTCGTTGGACGTTGAACTGCATGATCGGTGCTGAAGAAGCTGGTATTACTTCTGCCAACGCAGCTGATATGAAAGGTTCAGAAAATCCTGGTATCGCTCGCATGATGGGTGCTCAAGGTGATCTGGGTGCGAAGCTTGGTTTGGGTAACGACTTCTGCGCTAACGTCATTATGGAAGTGGGTAACTATGCAGAGAGCTACGATCGTAACGTAGGTCCTGATACTGCATTGAAACTTGACCGAGGTGTGAACGCACTTTGGACTCAAGGTGGAATTCTGTACGCTCCACCAATGCGTTAATAGTGGTAAAAGAGGGAGCCGCAAGGCTCCCTTTTACGTTATGACCTACGCTGTGCAATACTTTTCTAGTTCTACTCAACCATCTGCTGTGTAATCTATGTCTGATCCTGCTTCAGTTGAAAGTTCAGAGGAGGTCTCGTTTTGGCGAGACCCGGATAAACGTGCCGTACTGTATCAAGCAGTAGTACTGATTTTACTGATTGGCTTTGTGTGGTGGATTGTTCACAATACCGCAACCAATATGGAGAAAAATAATCTCGCATCGGGATTTGGCTTTCTTAAAACCAATTCAGGCTTCGGCATAATTTCAACACCATTTGTCGAATATTCAGAAGCCAGTAATTACTTCACTGTGTTTCTAGTTGGGCTGGTTAACACAATTATTGTTGCTTTGGTTGGTTGTGTTCTGGCGTTGATACTCGGTTTCGTTGTTGGTATTGCTCGGCTATCCACTAACTGGTTGGTACGAAAAGCAGCCACTTTTTATATCGAGCTGTTTCGAAATGTTCCCTTATTACTGCAGATTCTATTTTGGTACAGCGCTGTACTGAAACCGTTGGCAGGACCACGTAGCCTGCACGAGGCCGGCGATAAGGTTTTTATATCACTGAATAATCGTGGATTGGTTGTGGCAGAGCCGGTTGGACAAGCTGCCATGCAGTACGTTTGGTGGGTGTTCTTTATTGGTATCTTGCTCACTATTGCAGTCAGTCAATTTGCGCGTATTCGACAAATCAAAACCGGAAAACAGTTTCCGGTATTTTTAACTGGTTTACTACTTATTATTGGTGCGCCTCTGGTTGCGTATTTCGCGCTTGGGCAACCGATGGATTTTATTCCAGCAGAGATGACTCGCTTCTCGTTAAAAGGCGGCGTTACCGTCATTCCTGAATTTATCGCCTTACTATTGGCATTGGTTATTTATACCGCATCGTTTATCGCAGAAATTGTCAGAGCAGGTATTCAGGCGGTAAGCCATGGACAAACCGAGGCTGCGTCGGCGTTGGGCATCAAGCCAAATCATCGCATGCGTTTAGTTGTTGTGCCGCAGGCTTTGCGCGTTATTATTCCGCCCTTAACCAGTCAGTTCTTAAATCTAACCAAGAATTCCAGCTTGGCAACAGCCATTGCATACCCTGATCTGTTTTCCGTATTTGCGGGAACCACCTTGAATCAAACTGGTCAGGCAGTTGAGATAATGGCCATGACACTCGCTGTTTATCTGACATTAAGCTTACTCACATCCGCGTTTATGAATTGGTATAACTCGCGTATGGCATTGGTTGAGCGATGAGTGGAGCGATCACATGAGCACTGAATCAAATTTGCCAAATAAGGGTGTGGTTAACGCGGGTAATTTACCCGACCTGCCGGCTCCTGATATGTCTGAAGGTCCGGTCGCATGGCTTAAAGACAACATGTTCAATGGGCTGTTCAACACCATTCTGACTTTGGTCGTTGGAGGTCTGTTACTTTACACAGTGCCAGCGGCACTGAACTGGTTAGTGTTCGATGCCGTGTGGACCGGTGGGAATGATGCTTGCCGAGCCAATCCGGATGCTGCTTGTTGGCCTTTTGTCACCGCCCGTTGGGAGCAATTTTTATATGGATTTTACGAGCATTCAGAGCGCTGGCGAGTCAACGTATTACTGGTGATTTTAGCCATTGGTATCGTGTTGTTGGCATTTGAAAAAACGCCGCTCAGACGCTACATCGCGTTTTTTATGTTGGTGATTTTCCCGGTAATGAGTTTTTTCCTGTTATACGGAAACGAGTGGCTGGGTAGCCAGCTAGTCGCGTTAACCGGTAACGAGAAATACGACTTACCCATTGTTGATACGCCTCAATGGGGTGGTTTTATGCTGACGTTGGTTATAGCGCTCAGCGGCATCGTCGCATCCTTGCCCTTGGGTATATTGCTGGCTTTGGGTCGTCGGTCCAGCATGCCAGTGATCAGTCTGCTGTGTACTATCTTCATCGAGTTTTGGCGTGGAATTCCGCTGGTTGCGGTGTTGTTTATGGCCACCATCATGTTCCCATTGTTCTTGCCTCCAACATGGCAATTCGATCAATTGCTGCGTGCCATCATCGGGGTCGCGCTGTTTGCGTCGGCTTATATGGCAGAAGTGGTGCGCGGTGGTCTGCAAGCTATACCTAAAGGTCAATACGAAGGGGCCATGGCGTTAGGATTGCCGTACTCTAGAATGATGCGACTTATCGTATTGCCACAGGCATTGAAAATCGTTATACCCGGTATTGTGAATACGTTTATCGGGCTGTTTAAAGACACTACGTTGGTACTGATTATTGCGCTGTTCGATTTATTGGGTATTGTGCAAGCGTCTATTGCAGATCCTAATTGGTCTATTAAATCGGTACCCTATACGGGCTACGTATTTGTAGCGATTGTTTTCTGGGTATGTTGTTATGGCATGGCTCTTTATAGCCGGTATATGGAAGACAAACTCCATACTGGCCATAAGCGTTAATCGCGACACAAGAAAAGGTAACTAATATGAGCGATCCAATCAATCCAACTGGCGCTGAACTGGCTGTTAGCGACGAAGTTGTCATCCGTATTGCCGACATGAATAAGTGGTACGGTCAGTTTCACGTGCTGAAAGATATTAATCTGAACGTGCATCGTGGTGAACGTATTGTTATCTGTGGTCCATCTGGCTCGGGTAAATCAACGCTAATCCGATGCATTAATCGACTTGAACAACACCAGAAGGGTTCAATCAACGTAGATGGTATCGAGTTAACAAACGACTTAAAAAACATTGATGCTATCCGTCGTGAAGTCGGCATGGTGTTTCAGCACTTTAATTTGTTCCCGCATTTAACGGTATTGGAAAACTGCACGCTTGCGCCAATCTGGGTAAAGAAAATGCCCAAGCGCGAAGCAGAGGAAGTAGCAATGCAATACCTGGAGCGAGTGCGGATTCCAGAACAGGCATTGAAATACCCGGGCCAACTTTCAGGTGGTCAGCAACAACGAGTAGCCATAGCGCGCTCCTTATGCATGAGCCCTAAAATCATGCTGTTCGATGAGCCAACGTCAGCACTCGATCCTGAAATGATCAAAGAAGTATTGGATGTAATGATAGAGCTGGCACATGAAGGTATGACCATGATTTGTGTAACGCATGAAATGGGATTTGCAAAAACAGTTGCTAACCGCGTTATCTTTATGGATGAAGGGCAAATTGTTGAAGAGAACGAACCGGAAGAGTTCTTTAATAATCCTCAAAGCGATCGTACGCAATTGTTCTTAAGCCAGATTTTGGCTCACTAAGTTCAGCTTGGATTATTGAGAGACTAAAACGGGTATCGGGTGCGCCCGTTTTAGTTATAGACCTTTTGCTTTCAGCGCTTTGTCGAGTCGTGGATACACGCGTCTTGCATTGCCTTCGAATACTTTGTGTCGATCTGATTCTGGCAACTGTAAATTTTCAATATAGCGTTTGGTATCATCAAAGTTGTGTCCCGTTTCAGGATCAACTCCTTTCACTGCGCCAAACATTTCAGATGCGAACAGAATGTTATCTACATCGATGACCCGAAATAACAAGTCGATACCGGGTTGGTGATAAACGCAGGTATCAAAAAACACGTTTTTCATAACATGTTCAGTCAATAGCGGTTTATCCATCATGTCAGCAAGGCCACGATAACGACCCCAGTGATAAGGCACAGCGCCACCACCGTGTGGAATGATTAATCGTAGTTCCGGAAAATCGCCAAATAAATCACCTTGGATAAATTGCATAAAGGCGGTGGTATCAGCATTAATGTAATGCGCACCGGTTGCATGAAAATTAGGATTGCAAGAACCCGATACATGGATCATTGCGGGCACATCCAGCTCTACCATTTTTTCAAAAAACGGATACCACTCTTTGTCAGTTAAAGGCGGGCCTGACCACATGCCGCCGGAAGGGTCGGGATTTAAATTGCACCCAACGCAACCAAGTTCGTTAACGCACCGTTCAAGCTCCGCAATTGAATTGCTAATGGGCATGCCGGTGGACTGCGGCAATTGACACACGCCAATAAAATTATCAGGGAACAGATTGGTTACGCGGTGAATTAAATCATTGTTAATGCGCGTCCATTCCATGGATACCGATTCGTCGCCAATATGATGGGCCATGCCCGAAGCTCGCGGTGAAAAAATCGTCATGTCGGCACCCCGTTCTTTTAACGCCCGCAATTGATTATTCTCAATACTTTCGCGAATTTGATCGTCGCTGATATCACCTAAAACTGCTTTCGGGTTGCTTGGATTCTCGAAGTGAGCAATTTGCGCTTCCCGGAAAACTTTAAGTGGAGCGGGTTCTGTGGTGTAGTGTCCGTGACAATCGATAATCATGAGTGCTGATGCTCTGGTTTCGGTGCTTCACAATATAGCGTAATTCACGAGGTGAAGTAATCTCCAGCCGGTAGGAAATGCCTTAGCGAAACGCCATCGCTCAGGCGTTTAGTTCTATACAAACTGTGTTTCCGGAAGCACTTTAGCAATGTCGCTTTTGATTGCTAATAGTTTCTCAATCAACACTGTTTTATCTTGTTTAAATCGCTGTGTTGGAGTGGGGATAGATATAGCGTAAATGGCATCTCCCACTCTAAATGCGATGCCCGCAGCTGAAATGCCTTTGGTGTGCTCATCTATATCAAGACCATAGCCCTCGGATTTTATGCGATTTAGTTCTTTCGATAACTTTGCTGGAGTTTTTTGTACCGTACCGTGGTTGGTCTCGTGTTGCAGTATTCGGTTAACCGTAACATCGCTTAATAAGCACAGTGCCGCTTTGCCATTCGCGGTTACCGTCATTGGAAATGTTTCGCCAATAGCTGAAACTGTGCGCAAGCGATGTCTGCCAGCCACTTGATCAACAAACACCATTTGCTCATTTCTAAACATAGCCAAATCAGCAGTCTCGCCGGTATCTTCCGATAATTTTTCCATAACTGGATGCAGACATTGCAGTACATCCTTGCTGTTGGAATTGGCAAGCAAGCGCATTTCAGGACCAATGGTGTAACCCTTTCCACTTTGCCTTGCGATTATTAGGTTTTCTGCCATCAATGCGGCAACGATGCGTTGTACCGTCGAGCGCGGCAAATTGACTTGAGCGGCGATTTTGCCGAGGCTCAGGCCAGTCGTATCAATACTGATAACACGCAATATATCAACAGCGCGCGTCAGAACCTGTATGCCTTGTCCGTCGTTCTCTTTCGAGCTGAGCTTGGCAGGCACCGATTGAAGCTCTTCCGAATTTTGTTTGGCGTGTGCACTCATGATGAAAATAGGCGTCTAGTGGGCTTGCAAAAAATTTGTCTAAAATGGTATTGACCACTATATGATACACATGTATCGTACAGAGGTACACCACTATTAAGCTGCTATTTGGAGAATTGGGCATGAGCGTGACCATCCGCGGAATCGACTTTCAAGAGAATCACAACAACGATATGGGGTTGGAATTCGTCAATCTTAGCCACCGATTTGGCTTTCAGTGCCCGAACTGGCCGTACTTTGAAGATGTAAAAATTGATCGTAAGCACTACATGGCTAAATCCGGTGTGCTTAGTCAAACCATTACCACCTCAATGCACGTGACTACCCACATCGATGCGCCAGCGCATGTTGTTCAGGGCACGCCGTTTATTGATGAAGTGCCACTGCCACATTTCTTCGGTAGCGGGATAGTCGTCGATATTCCAAAGAAAAAATGGGAATCCATTACGGGCGGCGATCTGGAAAAAGCTTGTGGTCATGCTATTCGGAAAAACGATGTCCTAATCATTAATACGGGTTGGCACAAACAATACGAAGACGGCGATTACTTTGCGTATTGCCCTGGCTTGGTACCGTCTGCAGCAGATTGGATGGTAGAGAAAGGCGTTAAGGTTGTTGGTCACGATACACAAGCGAATGATCACCCCTTAGCTACCGCCATCGGTCCGCAACGCAACGGTCCTATCTTGCCTCACTTGGCAGAAGAATATAAAGAATGGTCTGGCGGTAATGACTGGGCAGATGATTTTCCAGAATGGGAGCCTGTGCATAACAAACTATTCAGTAACGGTATTCTGGGTATTGAAAACGTTGGTGGTGATCTTGACTCCGTTACCGGTAAGCGTTGTACGTTCGCATTTTTCCCTTGGAACTGGGACCGTGGTGATGGTTGTGTTATCCGTTTGGTTGCGATGATGGATAAAAACCAAAGTTATCGTATTGAAACCGGTGAGAAGTTCTAATGCTAGTTAAGAAATTTGCGGATGCTGAACCTTATGAGGCACCCAATCATTGGGGTGTTTCTGGCTTGCGTTTACAAGGGTTTGAAGATGGCGGACCTGAAAATCAATGGGTGGGTTTTTCTCAATTTTTACCCGGTGGTGGTGCTGGCCCGGACAGCACGCCATTCGAAAAAGTGTATGTGGTACTTGAAGGTGAAATGACCGTTATTGTTGACGGTAAAGAGACTGTGCTGTCAGCCATGGACAGCTGCACCATTCCACCCAACGAGGAACGCTTAATCGAAAATCGTTCCAAACATGTGTGCAAAATGTTGGTGGTAATTCCCTACCCTGGTGGCAAAGGCGAGGCTTAATGTTATGACACAGAAAATTGAATCCCTGCAAGACCCGTTGGCTATGTTTGGTGTGAAAGGCAAAGTCGCCTTAGTCACTGGCGCTTCTGGTGCGTTTGGTTCAGTTGCTTGTCAAACTTTATCCAATGCGGGATGTCATGTTGCGTTAGCGGCAGGCAATCAAGATGCCATGCAGAGCGTTGCGGATGCCTGTAGCGGAGATACCCTGCAAATTAATGCGCGTCCTGATAGCGAAGCTGCCTGCGCGGCAATGGTTGCAGATACTATCAAAGCATTTGGGCGGTTGGATATTTTGGTTGTTGCATCCGGTATGAATAAAGTCGCAAAAATCGACGATATGGAACCAGACACATTCACGAACGTGATGGATGCAAACGTTACGCAGTCATGGCTTATTGCGCGCGAAGCAACTAAGCAAATGAAATCGCAAGGCGAAGGCGGCAAGATCGTGTTGGTGTCGTCGGCAAGAGGACTACTTGGTCATCCTGCAGGTTACACGGCTTACTGCTCGTCAAAAGCCGCTGTAGATGGTATGACCAAAGCATTGGGTTGCGAGCTAGGGCCGTTGGGGATAACGGTTAATGCAATCGCACCCACAGTGTTTAGGTCTCCGTTAACTGCGTGGATGTTTGAAGACACCGATGAAGCAACCGCGGTGCGCAATGGATTTTTAAGTCGTGTTCCCAAGGGTCGCTTAGGCGAGCCGGAAGACCTAGCAGGACCATTGCTGTTTTTATCCTCGGCCGCATCCGACTTTTATACCGGTCATATTTTATATGCCGACGGCGGCTACACCGCGGGATAAACCATGGGCCAAGCTCGCACTATAGGTATTATCGGTGCCGGTCTAATGGGGCACGGCATCGCGTTAACTTTTGCTCGAGCTGGTTGGTCGGTTGTGATCCACGATCCCGTGAGCGATGCACTCGATTCGGTTTTGCAGCGCATTGAAACAACGCTTGGTGTGATGGGTGTGGCTGCCATTGACGTACCCAGCGTGATTGCGCATATCAGTTGTTCGCCAGCATTGAGCGATGCAGTAGCGGGTGCGGGTGTGGTCATCGAAGCGGCTCCTGAAAAATTGGCATTGAAACAACGTATCTTTGCGCAAATCGAACAGCATGCATCTGCCGATGCAATCCTCGCATCAAACACCTCGGTCATACCGATCACCCAAATTATGCAAAACCTATCAACCGCACATCGGACTGTAGGGACACATTGGTGGAACCCACCGCATATGATTCCGTTAGTCGAAGTTATAAAAACACAATGGACAGAATCGGTTGTTGCGCAACGTATGTTTGACATTCTGGCTGAAGTTGGCAAAACCCCGGTGATGGTGGAGAAGGATGTCCCTGGTTTTATAGGTAATCGCTTGCAACACGCCTTGTGGCGTGAAGCCATTAGTTTGGTGGAGAACGGAATTTGCGATGCGGAGGCAGTTGATACGGTAGTTAAGTCAAGTTTCGGTCGTCGGCTGTCTGTTTTGGGGCCACTTGAGAATGCAGATTTAGTGGGTACCGAACTAACACTCGATATTCATGAGAACGTACTGTTCGATCTTGAGAGCAGGCAAGGTCCATCTCCGTACTTAGAAAAAATTATCGAACAGGGTCGGCTCGGCATGAAAAGCGGACACGGATTTCGTGCATGGACCGAGGAGACTGCAAATCGGGTACGCAATAACGTGACTGAGCATTTAGCAAAGTTGGAGAAAATTCTGTAACACGACTCACTTCAAAATCGGTGGACTACAAATCTATGCAGGCTGAACCAGCATAAAAGTTGGTAGTGAATAATAGAGAATAAAAAAATCGACTACTAAGAGAATAGAAAAAGAACGAAATGACGAGCTAAAAACTTGGAAAAAAAAGGGTAAAACCAACGAGGAGGCAATAATGAAAAAAGTACTAACATCGTCGCTATCCAGACGAAAATTTTTAACGACGGGCGTTGCTATCGTATCCGCTCCTGCAATCTTGAAGCACACTCGAACGTATGCGGCAAAACCGGTTTTACGAGTAGGTCATGTAAGTCCACGTACCGGACCATTAGCAGGTTTTGCAGAAGCTGATGAGTTTGTGCTCGAAGCTATCACCAAGCAATTTGGCAATGGCATAGCAAACAATGGCAAGAATTGGACTGTTGAAATTATATCCAAAGACAGTCAATCCAACCCTAACCGCGCGGCGGAAGTAGCTGCCGATTTAATTCTCGGTGATGGTGTTGACATTATTGTTGCCGCGTCTACCCCGGATACGGTGAATCCTGTATCCGATCAGGCTGAAGTTAATGAAGTACCTTGCATAACAACTGACTGTCCATGGCAACCGTACTTTTTTGGCCGCAATGGTGTGCCCGGAACAGGCTTTGAAAATACCTACCATTTCTTCTGGGGGCTAGAAGATGTTATCGGTGCGTTTCTTGATATGTGGGGCTCAACTGATGTCAGCAAAACCGTTGGCGGTCTATTTCCAAACGATGCCGATGGGAATGCGTGGGGTGATGCCGAAAACGGTTTACCAAAACCATTAGCTGCTGCCGGATATAATTTAATTGATCCAGGTCGTTATCAACCTTTATCAGATGATTTCTCCAATCAAATTGCTGCCTTTAAAGAGGCTGGTTGCGAGATCATCACGGGTAATATGATTCCGCCAGACTTCGCAACGTTCTGGTCTCAGTGTGCCCAACAAGGCTATGCGCCAAAGATTGTAACCATAGGTAAAGCATTACTGTTTCCATCGGTTATAGAGTCGTTGGGTGATCGTGGCGTTGGCTTAACCTCTGAAGTTTGGTGGTCACCAAACCATCCGTTCAGTTCTTCATTAACAGGCGCCAGTGCGAAAGAATTAGCGGAAGGGTACACCGCAGCATCTGGCAGACCATGGACACAACCCATTGGTTTTAAACATGCACTGTTCGAAGTAGTCGCAGATGTTGTAAAGCGTTCAGCAGACCCTGAAGACCCAGCTGCAAATATAGCGGCTATCAAGTCCACCAAACTAAACACAATAGTGGGTTCGGTTAACTGGGCAAATGGTCCTATTAACAACGTCACCAAAACTCCGTTGGTTGCTGGTCAATGGCAAAAGGATGGCGACAATCTTGATCTGAAGATTGTTGCTAATTCGGCAGCACCGGAAATTCCTGTTAACGGTGAGCTAAAACTGCTGTAAGTCTGGGTTGTACTGAGCCGTGTCGGTTGGCGCGGCTCAGTACAACGATTTTTGACAGCTAAAAAATTCACAACAGCAGCATGCATCTGACAATATGTCTCCCATATTGCAAATCGATAAGCTCGTGAAATCATATGGCGCCGTCAAAGTTGCCGATGAGCTGAGTGTGTCCGTGCAGCCCGGTGAGGCCTTGGGTGTTATTGGTCCCAATGGCGCTGGTAAAACATCCATGTTTAATTTAATTACCGGCACCGTTATACCCACATCGGGCACGATAAAATTCTCCGGTCAGGATATAACGCACCATTCGGCAGCAAAGCGATGTCGTTCTGGTATCGCTCGCAGTTTTCAGGTTCCTCAACCATTTGGTGGTTTAAGTGTGTTGGAAAATGTCATGGTGGCCGCAACTCAGGCTGCTGGTCTGAGCGGCAAATCAGCGAACTCCTTGTGTATTGATGTGTTGGAACAAACCGGCTTGGCTGCTAAAGCCAATGTGCAGGCAGGCAAGCTAACATTGCTTGAGCGCAAACGCTTGGAATTAAGTCGTGCATTGTGTGCAAAACCAAATTTGTTGTTACTGGATGAAATCGCTGGTGGCTTAACAGAAGACGAATGCCAATCGTTAATTGCCACGATAAAAGATATTCATAAGACTGGCGTGTCCATTATCTGGATTGAGCATGTTGTACATGCACTGTTAGCCGTGGTAGAGCGGTTGGCAGTTATTGACTTTGGGCGACTTATCGCTACTGGTGACCCCACTCAGATTATGCAAAGTACGGAAGTAAAATCAATATACCTTGGAATTGCTGTCGATGCCTAATCCGGTGTTACAACTTAATTCGTTGAATGCGTTTTACGGTGATTTTCAAGCCTTGTTCGACGTCAATATAAATGTTGCTGAAGGTGAGGTGGTTGCTGTTATTGGCGCGAACGGCGCTGGTAAATCAACCATGTTGCAGTCGATTGCCGGACTTATCAGTAATGGTTCAGATCAAATTCAATATCGTGAGCGTAGTATTGGTTCGCTACGCGCGGACCAAGTAGCCAAGCACGGCATTGCTTTGGTGCCGGAAGGCAGACAATTGTTTCCATCATTATCCGTTGAAGAAAATTTACTGATCGGTGGATTGACTAAACGTCCAGGCCCTTGGAATCTTGAAACGATATTCGCGTTGTTTCCTGTGCTACAAGAGCGTCGCGACGTGCCATCAACTGAATTATCGGGAGGGCAGCAACAAATGGTTGCAATAGGTCGCGCATTAATGGCTAACCCCGATCTTATTTTGTTCGATGAAATTAGTCTTGGTTTAGCGCCCGTAATTATAAAAACGATATATGAAGCCCTGCCCAACGTAATCAGCAAAGGAACAAGCGCCATTATTGTTGAGCAAGATATCAACATGGCTCTGTCAGTATCAAAGCGTGTTTATTGTTTGCAAGAAGGACGTGTATCGCTTGAGGGATTATCCGAAGAAGTTTCTCGCGATGAAATCAGTCACGCCTATTTTGGAGTTCACTAAGCATGGATTGGGTAAACGCAATCGTTCAAGGCATTTTACTGGGTGGGTTGTATGCCTTGTTTGCCAGTGGTTTGTCCTTGATTTTTGGTGTCATGCGGCTGGTTAATATTGCACATGGTGATTTCATTGTGCTGGCGGCGTATCTTGGTTTAACGGTAACGCTAACCCTAAATATTCATCCGTTTGTTGCGTTGCCGTTGGTGGTTTTGGTTATGGCCATCGTTGGGTATGTGTTGCAACGTGCGGTGTTAAACAAAACCCTTGGTGATGACATCCTGCCACCGTTGTTAGTTACATTTGGATTATCCGTAATTATTCAAAATGCTCTATTGGAATCCTACTCAGCTGACCCTCAATCTATCAATGCAGGCGCTATTGAAACAGCCAGTGTCAATATGGCAGGTTTGTCTCTTGGCGTGTTGCCGCTACTCACCTTTGTTGTTGCTGTGGTTGTTATCGCGTTGTTGCAATGGATATTTTATAAAACTTCATTAGGGCGTGTGTTTAGAGCTGTTTCTGATAATCAACATATTGCTCAGCTAATGGGGGTGAATCGGCGTCATGTGTATGGAGTTGCCATGGGGCTGGCTTTGGCGGTAACCGCAATCGCTGGAATTCTATTAGGTATTCGGACAAGTTTCGACCCATCCATCGGTCCAGGACGACTGATCTTTGGCTTTGAAGCGGTGATCATCGGTGGGCTAGGTAATCTGTGGGGAACACTGGTGGGTGGTGTCATTCTTGGTGTTGCGCAAACGGTTGGTGCAAAAATTAACCCTGGCTGGCAATTGCTGGCAGGACACTTGGTTTTCTTATTCATTTTAGCTGTTAGACCTAATGGCTTATTTCCGAGGATTCGTGAATGAGCATGCAACAGTATCAGGTAATTCGCGCTAATCCGTCAGCTAAATATGTTGCCGTCATAAGTTTGCTTATAGTGATTGTGCTGGTACTTGCGCCGTGGTGGGCTGGGCGTGCCGATATGCGTTTAATGGGTGAGCTGTTTTTGTATCTCGCGTTAGCCAGCTTATGGAATTTAATGGCGGGCTATGCCGGTCTTGTCTCGGTTGGGCAACAGGCATTTGTTGGATTCGGTGGCTACATGTTGTTTGCGCTAACGATGTTTGGCGGCTTGCATCCAATGACTGCCATTTTTGCAGCGGGTTTACTTGGCGCATTAATATCGTTGCCAGTAGCGGCGCTAATATTTCGATTACGCGGTGCATACTTTGCCATTGGAACATGGGCAATAGCAGAAGTCTTTCGATTGAGCTTTGCTCAGGTCTCAGCACTAGGTGGAGGGTCCGGAACCTCTTTGCCCATCGGCATTGTGAAGTCCTTGGCACCATCGCGTGCCGTGCGTGAATCGTTGAGTTACTGGTTAGCGTTAGGTGCGGCCGTCGTTATTATTCTGTCTGTGTATCTATTACTACGATCGCGTCATGGCCTTGCGTTAACGGCTATTCGGGATAACGAAATTGCCGCAGGTTCATTGGGGATAGACATAAACAAAACCAAGTTGGTTGTCTATGTGGTAACCAGTGCTTTAACAGCGAGTGTTGGCGCAATTATCTTTATGCAAAAACTGCGAATATCCCCCGATGCTGCTTTTTCAGTTAATGACTGGACTGCGTTTGTCATTTTTATAGTGGTTATTGGCGGCTTGGGTACCATCGAGGGGCCGATAATCGGCACATTACTCTTTTTCGCTTTAAGGGAAACGCTCGCCGACCTGGGTACAACCTACTTATTGGTCTTGGGCATTATTGCCATTGTCATTATGCTAAAAGCTCCATCCGGTGTATGGGGCTATGTGCGGCAGCGTTTTAATTGGCAACTGTTTCCCTACGGATACACAATGGTTGATCGCGCTGCAGGTTCAACAAACAAACAACAGAAGATCGATTAACAAAGATCAATTAATTAAAGGTTATCAATATGGCCAAAAAACAAAAAACCATTGTTACCTGTGCGGTCACGGGTGCTATCCATACGCCCACAATGTCTGATGCCTTGCCTTATACGGCGGACGATATTACATCGCAAGCCGTAGCAGCCGCAGAAGCCGGTGCCTCCATACTGCATCTACATGCTCGCGACCCACAAGATGGCTCGGTATCATTAAACCCCGATCACTTCGGCGCATTTCTACCGCGCATTAAACAGCAAACCGACGCTGTACTGAATATCTCCACTGGCGGTAGTCTTAAAACATCTATAGAGGACCGTATTGCGCCAGCCATGCAATTCTCACCTGAGATGTGCTCTTTAAATATGGGATCCATGAACTTTTCGTTTCATCCTTTGGCAAATCGTTATAAGGAATGGAAGTTTGATTGGGAAAAAGAGTACGTGGAAAATTCTGACTCTTATATATTCAGAAACACCTTTCGGGATATTCGCACCGTATCCGAAGGCCTAGCGCCGCACAATATTAAGTTTGAGCATGAATGTTACGACGTTGGGCATTTATACAATCTGAAATTTTGTATGGATGCCAGCTTGTTTAAAGCACCTATTTTTATTCAGTTTATATTCGGGATCTTGGGTGGTATTGGTCCCGAGGTTGATAATCTCATTTTTATGAAGCGCACCGCAGATCGACTTTTCGGTGATAACTATCATTGGTCGGTTCTAGGCGCAGGTGGTGCGCAAATGCCATTGGCCACCACCGCTAGCCAGATGGGCGGGAATTTGCGGGTCGGCTTAGAAGACAGCCTACTCATATCCCGTGGTCAGCTTGCTGAAAGCAATGCGCAACAGGTCGCAAAGATTCGGCGTATCGTTGAAGACTTAGGGAGCGAAGTGGCCACGCCGGATGAAGCCAGAGAAATACTGGAGTTAAAAGGCGCTGATCGGGTTGCGTTCTAGCTGCCAAAGAACTGGCACTACTCCGCAGTAATGCTACGGATAACCGCTCTAAAGTTGACACATGTAACTTAACGTTTCATGTCATTTCCTTGCCATGTTTGGCTCAGCGATTGCTTCGTTGAGCGTTCAACAAGCAACAATTCATTGAAGGAAGTGGGATGTCGAAGTTCCTGTTTGCGGTGATCTGCACTGCAGCTATATCGATGCTGAGTGCGTGTAACACAATGACGTCGACTGGCCCTGTTGCAGTCGAATCCAGTAGTCCTTGGGCTATTTTTCCGATAGCCAACTACTCGACAACGCCTAAAGCCGACAACACCTTGGCTACATTGGTTGAAACCGAGCTGCGTTCCAGAGGCGTCGCACAGCTGCAAACCTTCCAGCAGCAAAAACCAATGAACCTGGTGAGTTTGTTAGATAGCTCACCTGATAATGCCAAGCTAATCGCTAAAGCTCGTTCAATGGGTTTTCGTTACGGTATTACTGGTAGTGTGCACGAATGGCACTATAAGAGTGGCCCTGACAGAGAACCGGCAGTTGGTGTCAGTCTAAAGGTTATTGATCTTGCGTCTTCACAAATTGTTTGGCAAGGCAGTACGTCTAGGACTGGCTGGGCCTATGCAAATTTATCCGGCGTTGCGGATAAAGCCATCCAGGATTTATTGAAACAAGTTAAATTTCCGCGGTAGCTGCCAACCATGAATCCAATGGCAACGATCAAATCCAGAATGATGTCCGTTAAAAACGGATTGTCACTGTCACGACTCAAGCATGTGTTAAACGATGCCAGAGAGCGTGTGCGCTTAATGGAGATGATTGGCTTTGCGCTGTTTGTTCCACTTGTCGGCGCGCAGGTATTTTCCAACGACCCTCTTGGTTTGAACTCCGGATTTCCATGGCTAGCTGCATTGCCAGTGGTATTCGCTGCGCGATACGGTAGTGGCTGGGGAATCAGTTGTGGGATTATTGCTGCGTTAATGTGTGCCTATCCATGGGCGGCTTATGAAGGTCAGGCAAGTGCACTCGTTGTTTTGGCTGTGGGTACCGTAATCTTATGTGTAGTGGTTGGTGATTCGGCAACTGCGTGGCGACGTCGCAGCGGGCAAGCAGAAGCTGAAAACCAGTATTTACGGCATCGCTTAAAAGAATTTTCTAACGACTATCACGTGCTGAAAGTCTCGCATGGTCAGCTAGAAGAATACATGGCGGGGCAACGACTGAGTCTTCGCTCCGCGCTACAGCAACTCCAGCCGGTTTTATCCTCGTCAGACGATGGGCTAAAAGCCGGTAGTGAGCTTATGGCAGTGTTCGCACAGTTTTGTTCGGTACAAATCGCCGGGCTATACCCTATTGAAAACGGCGCCCAATTGAATGTTGAACCTGTTGCTACTCACGGCGATATGGTCGCCTTGCCTAAAGACGACCCGCTATTAAATCTTGCTATTACAGAGCGCAAGCTGGTTAGCGTTAAGGTTGAGTCACTTGCCAATGATGCGAATGAATCTGCATTGTTGGCGGTTGTGCCATTGGTGGATGCCCAAGGCCAACTGCACGGCGTGCTGGCAATCAAAGATATGCACTTCATGGCTTTTCAGCAAGACAACTTGAATATATTGGCATTATTGGGTGGCTACATTGGGGACATGTTGACTCGATCGCGTGGCCAGAGCCAATCTAATACTGGATTGTTCTCAGCAGAGCTGGACACTGCGCTTCGATTTGCACGTTCGCACAGTGTTCAATCAACATTAGTGTGTATTCGCCTAATAGAGCATAACCAGAGTGAAGCAGTACTGGACTTTATAACCGCCAGTATTCGTAGTCTTGATAGTGCTTGGATGCCTCCCGAAGATTACGCAACGCCGTCCGCCGCTGTGCTATTGCCCTTAATGACTGAGATGCAAAGTGAAGCCTATTTGCTTCGATTGCGCAGTGCCGTGCAGGAGAAGTTTGAAACTGACTTGCAGCTACTAACCGAATCCGTGGCCATTATGCAGATTGATGCGCATGATAGTCGACAAGTGTGTCTTGATTTTATTCGTAATCATACCGGTCCGGTTAACGCTTCGGTGCAAGACGATAACTATAACGAGATGGCGCAAGAACGTGCAGCATAAATCCATAGCTGTTGTAATACTGCTGTTGGCTGTACTGGTAGAGGCGATTTTGTTCTTGCAACTGCTGGGTGCAAGTCCGGTAACGTTAAACAGTGTTGTGTGGATTGCATTGCATACGGTCGCTGCTGCATGTGCTGCGGTGGCTATCGCCTTGCATGTCAGTCTATCGTCTGATGGACGTCAGCGTGGCAGCTTTATCCACTTTTTCGCGCTGGCATTCAGTTTTAGCTGGGCGTTGCCTTTGATTGGCGCCCTGGGTGGGTTCGCGTCGTTGGTTTGTGGAATTCATTTTGCTGAGAAGCGTCATCGTCAAAGCGTGTTTTGGCAATTTACCGATAATCCAGACTTGCCGTTTACCACGCCGATTGGCAGGCAATCCACAAACTATGATAACCGGGGATTTAGTGAGCAATTTGCGTATAGTCAAGATCATCAAGATATCTATCGCAAAGTACTGTCGGCAGCCAATATTCGAAGTTCACTGTCGGTGGATGCGCTAAAAAAGGCGGTACTGCATCCTGATGAGCGTGTCCGGCTAACGGCCTATCAGTCGCTGGATAGAAAAGTCACCAGTTTGAACCTTGAGATACAGAAACTCGAATCGACTGTTGCTGCGCAGAAGGGTCTGGATAAGTCCAACACCTGGTTGCAAATTGCCAGTAATTATTGGGAGTTGCTAACGCTTGAAAAAGACGAGCCTGTTGCCCGTCGTCTGTTGCTTGAAAAAGCCGCTGCTGCATCATCTCATGCTATAGCGATCATGCCTGAGAATCGTAATGCTCACTTTACGCTTGGACGTGTTGCCTTGTTCCAGGGTGATCTTGCATTAGCTAAAAAATCACTGGTGAACGCAGCTAAACATGGCATGCCTAAAGAAGTGTTATTGCCGTATATGGCAGAAGTTGCTTTTGAGGAAGGCGAGTACACTGATGTAAAAAAACTGTTGTCATTGATTGATAGTTCGTTTACTAAATACCCGCCACTAAAGCCGGTCATGGAGTATTGGTCATGAATGGCTCGCCGCGTTACAACCCAATGGCCCATGCCGATGTGTGTTTATTGCTTGAAGGGACCTACCCGTATGTAAGAGGCGGGGTATCCACCTGGGTAAAGCAGTTGATTGAGCGTATGCCTACGCTACGGTTTTCAATTATATTTTTAGGCGCGAATCCCGGTGATTACGATGAGCCTGCCTACGAAATAGCCGACAACATTGTCCACATAGAAATTCACTATTTGCTGGACAACGCAGTCAACGACAATGGCAAACTGCGTGGTTCGACACTACTGCACTCAGTTGCCAGTAATCTGTTAGGCAAGAATAACAAGAAAGCCAATCAATTTAAGGTCTGTAGCCACGCGCATGCGCAACTAAAGGACGAGGAAAGTCCGCTGGAAGCAAGCGTTATTGACTCGTTCACCGAATTGTTAATTGGCGAGGATGCATTGACAGCACATGACCTTGCCCATAATCGCCATGCATGGGAAGTCATTCGAGAGAAATATCATGATGCGCCAGCGGGGCTCGATTTCAATCATTTTTTTTGGACTGTGCGTAGTATGCACGAGCCTTTGTTTACATTGGCATCCATTGCTGCCAACGCACCATCGGCCGATTTATATCACTCGGTATCAACCGGCTATGCTGGCTACCTTGGTGCTATGTGTCAAAGCCAGACTCAGAAACCCTATATTATAAGTGAGCACGGTATCTACACCAAAGAGCGCGAGTTGGACCTTGCACAAGTGGATTGGATACCGGCGGACCTTGACCCTTTTCGTGTTGGTTTGAACGACAACATGAACTATCTGCGTAGCGTTTGGATACGTTTTTTTAAATCGTTGGGGCGCATGTCGTATAGTTCGGCTAATCAAGTTTTTACGCTGTTTAATGGTAATCGATTAAGACAAATTCAAGATGGCGCTAACCCGGATACGTTAAGCATCATTCCTAACGGGGTTGATGTTGTTCGATACGCAAAGGTGCGCCGGGCAGTCGATGCTCCTGTTCCACCAGTATTAGGGTTGATGGGACGGGTAGTGCCGATTAAAGACATCAAGAATTTCATTCGTTCCATGCGCATTATTCGTGAGGCTATACCTAGTGCGGAAGGATGGTTGATAGGCCCTGTAGATGAAGACCCTGAGTACACCGAAGAATGTAAGCAACTAATAAAAAGCCTGGATCTCGAAGATGTGGTGCTGTTTAAGGGGTTTCAAAAGCCTGACGACATGTTTCCAAAGTTAGGATTAAACGTACTTACATCAGTATCTGAAGGGCAGCCGTTAGTTGTGCTTGAAGGTTATGCCGCAGGCATTCCAACTGTAACCACGGATGTTGGTAGTTGTGCTGAGCTTGTTTATGGGATTACAAAAGAAGATCAAGCAATGGGGTCTGCAGGTGAGGTAGTGCCGATTGCCAGCCCAGCGAAATTTGCCGACGCTGCAATACGACTACTAAGCGACCGACACGCTTGGGACGCAGCCAGTGCGGTGGCGACAGAGCGCGTAGAAAACTACTATGACGAGAACGATATGGTTAATACCTATCGGGACATTTATGAATCCGAAATAGCGCTTGGTAAGTCTGCTGTAAGGAAGGCAGGGTAGCACGATGGCTGGAATTGGATTTGAATTACGCAAATACCTGGATGACGATTCATTCACCGGATCGCTTAAAGCATATGGCTTTGCAGGATTAATCAGTGCCGGTCCATGGGTGTTGTCCATTATTGGCGTTATGCTGATTGGCATTATTGCGCTAGCGCAACAGGTAGGTGGTGAGCAGATAGAACAGTTTACAACCTCCGTTACGTGGATGATGGGCGCCTCACTGATCCTCACCGGATTATTGCAGTTGGTGTTCACCCGTTTTATTGCAGATCGCTTGTTTGAAGGTCGCGATCAAATCGTTAACCCCAATTTGTTCGGCGCGTTGTTGCTAACCACGTTGGTCAGTGTTGTGTTTGCGGTTTTACTGGCATTAACGGTATTCAATGAATCGCTGGCCTACGAGTGGCTGATGATAGCCAACTTTGCGGCGCTGTCTAATATTTGGATAGTGGTAATTTTTACCGCTGGCCTCAAGAAATTTAAACTCATACTGTATGCGTTTGCTGCGGGTTACGTCGCAACCGTATTGTTGTCTTTCGTATTTATCCCGTTTGGTCTAGTCGGGCTGTTGGCTGGATTGTTAATTGGGCATGCAATTCTATTGTTTCTGATGCTGGGTGTGATTATTCCTGAATACCCCGTGACGCATGCATTGTCACGAGAGTTCTTGCTGCGCAAAAACATCTTTCCGATCCTTATTGCTATTGGTTTTTTCTATAACCTGGGTATTTGGGTTGATAAATTACTTTTCTGGCTTAACCCGGGTACGTCTGAGGCTGTTATCGGCCCGCTACGCAGCTCAATCATCTATGACATGCCAATTTTTCTTGCTTACTTAAGCATCATTCCGGGTATGGCGGTTTTTTTACTGCGTATTGAAACTGATTTTGCGTTGGCTTATGAAGGGTTTTTTAAAGCAGTGCGTGGCAACGCCACCTTGCAGGAAATTGAGCTGTTGGGAAATGAAATGGTTCTGGCCGTACGCGCAGGATTATTTCAGATTGTACGGGTGCAAGGTGTCACCGTGCTAATTCTGTATCTACTCGGCCCCAGCATTATTTCCTGGCTCAATATTTCGCCAAAGTATGTGCATCTTTATTACATTGATTTGGTCGGTGTGGCTGCGCAAGTTTTAATGTTGGCTGTATTAAACGTGTCGTTTTATCTTGATAGGTTAAAAGATGCTTTGGTGTTAACTGCCATGTTGCTTATCACTAATACACTATTCACCTGGATATCGTTGCAACTAGGGCCTCAGTACTATGGGTATGGGTTTGGTTTGTCCATGGTGGTTACAGCAATAACCGGCGTGTTAATGCTGTCTCGTGAAATGGACAATATTGAATTTCATACGTTTATGCGCGAACGTAATACAGCGGATTCAGCGCCGGATACCGACTATATGGCTAGTGAGCTTTCAGCGGTGCAATCATCATGAGTTCTGCAGTGGGACAGTGGCGATTTATCAGATGTACGCGAGTGTTTTTACTGCTTGCGCTAGTCATTATTGCGAGCGCGTGTGCAACGTCAATGCGTACTGGGAATCAAGCATTTCCAGTCCAGCTGACGCAAGCGACATGGGCCGTTAAGCCAGTGGTAAATGGGTCTAGGTATGCCACGGCATCAGACACGGTTGCCTCACTGATTGAAACACAGTTGTACGCAAACGGCATTCAGCGATTGAATCAACGTCGTGCAGACTATGCCATATCGGGCAAGTTGCACGAATGGCGATACAACAATCCTGCGATGGAACGTTATCCAACTGTGTCGATGGATTTAGCAGTTCAAGAAGTCGCAACAGGTGATGTCATTTGGCGCGGTAGTCACTCTCATACCGGTAGGTTAATTAAAACTTTATCAGGTGTAGGCAATAAAGTTGTTGCTGAGCTGATTGCTGAATTTAAACGCGATATTGATGCAGTAGATATTAAAGCACCAACAACATTGAATTTGGCACAGAACACTAATTCATCGGTGGTCGTTGGTAGCGAATTACTGAACGAGTCGAATTCTGGCAATGTTTCGGGTGTGTCCAGTGCATTGCGAACTAGTGGAGCATCGGTTTATCTGAATGCAAAACAAACTAATATTGATGTGGTTGGAAAGAGTGTGGCTTTTTACTACGGTGTTAAACCGCCAGTATCAGTGCTAAGTCAGTTCGATCGTATCATACTTGAATCGGACAACATTACTAACGAAGAATTAGCCCAACTGAAGGTTAGCGAAGCTGATTTGTTTGCCTATGTCAGTGTAGGTGAAATCGGGAAAGATCGCGATTGGGCATCGAAGATATCGCCTTCGTGGGTGTTGGGTGTAAATGAGCATTGGGGCAGTTCGGTATTGGATCTGGGCCATGCCGGCTGGGTTTCTTTTTTGTATCAACGTGTGGATGAGTTGGTTGCTCAAGGTTATGGCGGACTGTTTCTCGACACGATGGACAGCTTTTTAATCTACGCAAAAACCGAAGAACAACGAGAGGTCCAGCAGCGTGGCTTAGAAAGCATTATCAGCGGTATTAAAGCACGTCATCCGCAACTCAAACTAATCGCTAATCGCGGTTTCGAAGTGCTTGACGGTATTGGTGAACATCTGGATGCCATAGCGGCAGAGTCGTTATTCGTGGGCTGGAATAACAGTGCTCAAGAGTATCAGCCAGTTAATACGCAAGACAGACAATGGTTGACGAATAAACTGACTGCAGCTAAACAGCAGTTTGGACTAGATGTGATTGCAATAGATTACCTGCCGCCAGAGCGTCGTGACGAGGCGCGCCAAATTGCATCTGATATTGTCGATTTAGGGTTTATACCCTGGGTTTCAACGCCGGCATTAGATTATATCGGTGTGGGTGCGCAGGAAGTCATGCCGCGTGAAGTTATTCTTATCTATGATGGGGCCAAATCACAGGGTATTGAAAATAGTCATGTTCATAAACTGATAGCCACTCCACTGGAATATTATGGTTATGTGCCAGTGTATGTGGATATTGCTAGCGATAACTTGCCAGGTGGTGAACTAAAGGGCGTCGTCGCAGGTGTTGTTAGTTGGGTGGACGGTATCGTTGCACGCGATGACTATAAGCCGTGGCTAAAGAAGCAAATGCAATCCGATGTGCCCGTGGCGTTATTTGGTTCGCTCGGTATTGCTGCTGATGAATTTGTGCTGGAAAAGCTGGCTGTTGCACCGCTAGCTCAATTCGACTTTAACAGTGCGGCCATTCGTACTCAAGATAACTTGATCGGATTCGAACGCAATGTTATACCTCGATTCGATTCCATTAGCATAGGGTTTCACAGTGCTTCTGAAACGAACAATGTCCATTTAGGATTTGTTGATAACAATGACGTCAAGCTGGACGCAGTGATTACGGGTCCGTGGGGTGGTGTTGCGTTAGATCCCTTTGCCGCGGCCTTTGACCCCGACGGCGTTGATTACTGGACAATCAATCCGTTCGACTTTTTACAAACGGCATTGAAACTACCGCTCTTGCCCATGCCCGATGTCACGACCCTGACGGGTAAACGTTTGTGGTTAGCGCACATAGATGGTGATGCATTGCCGTCGTGGGCAGAGATGCCCGGCAAGCGTTTAGGCGCAGAAGTGATTTACGATGAAATTTTAGAGCCCTATCAATTACCACACTCCATTTCAGTTGTGGAAGCTGAGCTGACGGCATTTCCAAAATTCATCGATCGAAAAAAACGCATGTTTGATGTCGCTCGAAAAATATTAAACGCCCCTTATGTGGAAGCTGCATCTCATACACATAGTCATCCGTTTAAATGGAAGAAGGTTGCGGGCCGTAAGGAATCCGGTAAATACAATTTAAGAGTACCCGGATACTCCTTTTCGTTCGAACGTGAAACCTTAGGCTCGCTCGCGTTTATAAATAATCAATTGCTCGAGAACGGTAAGAAAGCCGAGCTACTGTTATGGAGTGGTGATGCATTGCCCGGTGAGGAAGTGCTAGGCATACTTAGCCGAAATAATCTGCACAATTTAAATGGTGGTAACACAACCATATCTAAGTCAAAAGCGAGTATCAGTGCGGTAAGTCCGATGGCACGGACCGTGGGCGGTTACACGCAGGTGTATGCACCCATCATGAATGAAAATGTCTACACAAACGATTGGACGGGGCCATTCGATGGGTTTCGGCGAGTTATTGAAACTTTTGAAATGACCGATCAACCGCGCCGTTTAAAACCGGTGAATATTTACTATCACTTTTATACCGGTACCAAGATAGCAGCTATGCGTGCACTCGAGGAAGTGTACGAATGGTCGTTGGCGCAAGAAGTGCACCCGGTTTATGCCAGTGAATACGCCGAATTGGTGCCGGCTTTCAGACAAGCAGGTGTGTCCAGGTATTTAGATGGCACATGGAAAGTCAGTTCCTTAGGACCTATTCAGTCGTTAAGAATTCTTGATAAAGATACATGGCCGGAGGTGGCGGGCAGTGTGGGCATCAGTGGCGCCACTGCGTTGCATGACGGTGTGTATATCCACACTGCGGGTAATGACACCGTGCTATTCAATCTTAACGATAAACGTCCCAGCGACTACCACTTGGTTTCCGCCAATGGACGTGTGCAGTATTGGAATACCAACGGCAGCAGTGTTCGCTTTCGAATCAGTGGTCATGTGCCGTTAGAAGTTGAACTAAGAGGTACGCAGGGATGCAGCATTATTAGTCAGGGCAAAATGATTCGCGGTACACGTACTAACAACGGCAACATCCTGTATAAACTTCCAACCAGAGATAGCTTCGATGCAGTCCTCAACTGTCAAGCGTGAGAAGCTGGTAAAGCCGCTGCACATCGCCATCATTGTGGCGGTGTTTGCTGTGGCATTTATTCTTCTAGCGCCAAAAAGGCAGAATTTTGATGAAGTTAATGCAGTGCAGCACAATGGAAAAGTGCAGCCAGTTGATTCACTTGATCTCGCGTATTTAAAAGCAACCCATATCAATGGTGATAAGTCTGGTGTAGAGCTAGGTGCAGCTGCACAAATTTTGGTTCAAAGCGGTCGGGTGGAAGATGCCCGCGATTTAGTCGATGCTAATCCACAGATAGTGCTGTCGGAATCTGAACGTTTTTTATTGGACTTGGAGTTGGCAGTATCACAGTGGCAAAACGTATCGGGTAGTGACGATTCTATCCGTGCGGAGAAAAGTGCCGCAGTACTGAATTTACTTGAAACTGTGCACAATCGTAGTCAACTGCAATCAGGAGAAGTACTTCAGCGCGTGCTTGAACTGAGTAGGGCCGAGAATTCACCTGTGCAGAATGATGCAACAAAACAGTCGCTCATGTTTAATACTTATATTCTGCTGTCGCAGAACGATTCCGATAACGCGGCTTACTGGTTGCAATCGTGTGGCGATACATTCACGGGATATGGCGATACCCAGCGATCATTGTCGTGTTACAAAAGCGCGCTACAAAGTGCTTCGGATAAAAATAAGTTCGACTTAAGCATCGCGGTATTACGGCAGCTCTATAAGCTGGGTAATCAGCCTGAGGTAGATCAACTGCAGCAGGTCCTCGTACAAGACGCTTCACTCGACTCATCCCAGCTAGAAGTGCTCAGTTCAGTTTTGCTTGAATATGAACGTGCAGACCTTGCGCATCCACTTTATGCACGGTTATCGCGAATTGATACCTCGGAACGCGAAGCATGGTTGTTCACAGCTGCAAAATGGGCCGAGGCTGCTAACAATCCAGCCCAAGCTGTTGCATACCTTGATGAGTCTGTAGCTTATCGTGATGAAGCGCCGGATGCACAAATCGAACAACGCATTCAAACCTTGTTAATAGCTGCTAATAAGAACGAAGAAGCTTTGGAGCGGATACTCATTTCGATTGATGCTCATCCAAATAATACCGAGATTCTAAGCATAGCTATTTCGCTTGCTCGACAAATAAGCAACGAAAAGCTGGCGTTTGAACTTAATAAAAAATTACTGCAATTAGAACCAGAAAATATAGAGTCAGTGCTTACTCAGGTAGAGCTTTCGTTGGGGCAGTCAGATTTGTCATCAGCTTTACGCTGGAGTAGCGCAGCGGTCGAGCTTGACCCGCAAAACCCCGATATACGTCGAAAGCATGCTTATGTCAGTGAGTGGGCAGGTAAGCCCATCCAAGCGTCGTCTCATTGGCAATGGTTGGTGGAAAATCATGATGATGCCGCAGCGATTTATCAAGTGGTCCGCTTATCGTCAATGACTTTGCAACCACAGTTGGCAGCCACAGCGTTGCGTCGATTAACAGCGCAACAAAAACCCACCCCAGATCAAGTATCAAAATTGGTGGATTTTTACGAACTGGATGGACAACCTCAATTAGCGGCAGAAGCTTTACAAGAGCTTACAGACACCTACGGTGCTGATCGTCATGTATTAACCGAGTTGGCCAACCTGCACTACAAAAATCAGGATTTCGAACGTTCGCTTGATGCATGGCAGCAATTGCGCAATACCGTCGGGCCGTCCAGTCAGGGAATGCTTGCCCGTATGGAGCTTAACTGGCGATTAAATAACCCGGAAAAAGCGCTGGCTATAGCCAAAGACATACAAGGCGGTATCTTGATCAGTGATGCCAGTGACATTCAAGTGCGCATTATCTCAGAACTAGCATGGCGGTATCGCGAGCATGAGCTCGCGTTGTTCGTAAAACCCATGCTGTCCTCAGTGCAAGACCGACAATCTCTAATTCGTGAAAATTTACGCTTGGTAAACGCATCGCTTGCATTGGGTGATAAGCAAAGTGCGCAAGCTGAGGCTTATCAGAACTGGCAGGAATCAGGCTTGGCAGAGTTTGGTTTACAAACAATGCGCATTGCCTATGAGCGCGTTGACGATACTGTCGTTAATGAGTTTTTACAAGAAAACGAACAAACGGCGGTACTAATGGATTCGCCGGAATATTGGAACTTGCGTGCGGCAGCCGAACTACGACAAAACAAGTTTCAATTAGCACAGCAATCATACAGCCGCGCTTTATCACTGGATGCGAATAACATAGACGCTATCGCCGGTTTGCTGTGGATGCACATTGGCAACAATGATTTTGATGCAACGGATGAACTACTCGCCACTTATGAACCTCAAGCCATACAATCAAGAGTGTTATGGGCGCCGTATGCCTTGGCCTATTTGCGACAAGGAGATGCTACCAGTAGTCTGGAATGGTTTGATCGATTAGAAAACGCGCTGGGTAACGACTATGGCTTGTTGCTCAGTTACGCAGATGCGTTAGAGCTTGCCGGTAACACTGAAGATGCATCCAAGCTGCGCGCACATGCTGTGAATACGTTGCGTCCGTTATTGGCAGAGGGCAGTCGTGATGATCATGACAAGCTGTTACAACAGTACACTACGTTGGTTACCCGCTACGGCTCAGCGCAAGACAAAATTGAATGGACGCAAGTGGTTTTGGGCGACAATGCCACTGTTCGTCCCCAGAACAGGTTTTGGCGTGAAGACATGGCTATTACCTGGCTTATGAGCACGCAAAGGCACGAATATGCGCGGCTTGTAATGACCGAGATGCACAGGGATCGATTAGCACAACCAGAATGGCAATCGTTAGCCATTGCAATGCAAACTGAAAACCTTCAAGTGGTGTCGCAAATTTTGCAGGCCGGCACTGGTATTACCGTAGGTGATCAAATCCTGGCAATGCGTCAACTGGGACAGGAGCGCGAAGCGCATACCCTGACAACAAAAACATTATCAAACCCGGCATCTATTTTTGACAAAACGGTTGCCGAACAGTCTTATGCATTGCTACGGGCGAATCGGCCAAGTCATACAACTGGACGTGTTAATTCGTTATCAACGAAACGGCTTGCTGTTAATGAGCGCGGTTTGTCTATTCGACACACACTGTTTAATCGCAATATTGGTTATGGGTTGGATGCAAAACAGAGAAGCTATAGTTCAGACTCCTTGAATCTTGCGGGTAATCAAGAAGAATCTGAAATAGCCATGTCGCTGTATCTGGGTGATCGGCAGCATGGTGCTCGGGTTACTGCGGGTCTTATATCGGGTGAAGATAATAAACTGACCTTCGCTGACGGTGAGTATCATGTGAGTAACACGCGCGGAACCACGAAGCTAACAGCTGACCTTGCTTATAACGAAACACCAAGTGGTGCCGAAGAACTGCAAATCGCGGCAAAGCAAAATCGCGCTGGTGTCACCCTGGACATGGCGGTAGGTGCGCGCGAATACTTACAGCTAGGTGCGGATGTCAATGACATCACCAGCAGAGTTGATCACGAACAGATCGCAAAAGGTGTTCAATCCCGCGCGGAGTTCGGTTATCGGGGAGCGTATGGTGCGCACAACTGGTCAACCAGTATTCAAGCGCAAAACACGGTTTATGATCGAGCGGATAGCTTGCCGTCTGAGCTGCAACTTAGCGCTGGTTCCAGCATGGATTCCATTATTGCTAAGCAAAGCGCCAGATTGGGCTTGGGTTTTAGCTTGGAGCGTGGCGGAGTCGGTTTGGACTTTCCGCAGTCCGGTTCACCGCGCTACTTTTTAAATGCGTCCGTTGCACACACATGGCCTGCAAGAAATATTGGCGTACAGGTTAATGCTGGCGCAGGGGTTCGGGTACTGGGTGGTGATGAGCTCGGTTTTAGTTTATCGCACGACTCCCAAACAGTGACTTCATCGCAGGCCAAGTCCGGAACAACCGCGTTTGGCGTGAACTATCGGTATCACTTCTAAATCGCCCTTGTGTCAACGGCTTCTGCACTCAGCAATAGGTCAAAATAAAAGCAATAGATGAACTATATTGCTTTTTTCCATAAACTGTAACGCGGGTTTGCAGATTGATGCTGAGCGCTTGCACTACACTCTTTACACGGATATCCGCAAACACTTGAGCCGCGTACAATAAAGGCACTCTAGGCGGGTTTCTTCCACAATTGATGAGGTTTTCTATGAAATGCAATGCGAATGGTGCACTGAGTGGTGTATCTAAATTACTAACTGCTTCTGCGCTGTCTGCGTTACTGGTTGCGTGTGGCGGTGGAACCACTGATTCACAGGGTTTGCTGACCGATGGTGGCGAAACTGATGCAGGGCTGGGTCTTGATGCGGGTGAAACGGATTTTGGCAATACCGATGACGGCTTTGTATTCGGATTGCCGGATGATGATTCCGACGGTATTCCAAATCAAGATGAAGGTTTACCATGTCAAGGTAGAGGTGGTAGCGACCCAGGTTCTAGGAATGCAGAATGGATCGACAACTGTCACATAGAGTATGAATTTTCTGATAGTGATAGCGGTACTGTATACAAAGGGCCGTTCTACAAAAGTACCTATGCAAAAGGTATTCAATACATATTGTATTGTCGTGAAGAGGCAGGTGCATTCACACAAGATGCATGGTCCGATGGTGTGTATGGTCCCAATACTGAAAACGCAGTCAGAGCGTTCCAGACTGCAGAAGGGTTATCCGTTGACGGCATTGTTGGTCCTGAAACTTGGAACCGCATGCAAACCTTGGTTGATACTGACGATACGTATATTTCCACAAACGGGGACTATGATGCGTACGGCGTAGCGCAAGTGGCTGAACCTAATGCAGCTTCGGGCATCAATTGTACACAGCAAGCTCATTTCTATGCCTTTACGAATGATCAGTTTATTATCGAATCTTGGGAACTCGCGGCAGAGCCTGGCAGCACGGCACAGGGTTCATTTTCCATCGCTGAGCCATAACGTCTGCCCACATCGTCGGGCAATCTAATGATTGCTAGCGGTATACTAGCCGGATGCAGTTATTCTTAAAAGCAGTACTCACCGCGGCCGTTCTGGCCGCGGTTGTGTTTGGGTATCAACGCGTTTATCACAATCCTTCAGATCCATCAGCAACCGGGCAGGCAAATGCATCTGACGATGCTATAGCGACCACAGCCTCTATAGAGGATGCCAATGCGTTTGAACTCGAATCAAAACCATTCGAGCTAGCTGAAACTGAAACGCAAATAACGTCCGGCACCGCTACTGAATCAACACCGAGTGTCGATAACACGCCTGCCGTCGAATACCCACCGCTAAACGCCTACGATATAGCACAAGCACCAGTCGATGATGCGACAGTGGAATCTTTAGTGTTTCGTTTGCGAAACGACAAGCAATTACTCATCGATCTTATCAACGAATACCGTGCCGAGACCGATCCGAAGCGTCTTAACAGACTCACTATGATTCTGGGGTTAACGGCAACGCAAGAAACCCTAACACTGGCTGAAGAAATGATTTATTCGGGAATTGATGAGTCCCGTGACGCAGGTTTAGGGTTACTGAGTCGAATCGCACCTAATAATCCGGCGGCGTTCGATGTAGCCGCAAATTTATTAAGTAGCGAAACACAGCCCGACGTCTTGGTTGCAACCATGAACGTGTTAGCCATTCCTAAAAATGCAGACGATAACCAACTTGCGTTGTTTGAAGCGCAGATCAGTCAAATGGTGAATCATGAGTCGGTGGCCGTGCGGCGCCAGAGTATTTCGATATTGTCGAGAATCTCGAATGATTCTAATCTTGATCCTATTCTGGTGAATGCACTTGACGATAATGATGCTTCGGTGCGTGAAGCAGCCGCATTCGCCTATGCAGAATTTCCCTATGAGAATCCGCAAGCAATTGATCGTTTAATGCGTATTGTTGAAGATCAGAACGAGTCCAAGGGTTTACGTCGCGGTGCCGCATATGCGCTGAAGAATAAAGGGCTGGACGATGCGTCGTTAGCACGTGTGAACGCGGCATTGCAACAAATGAGCAGACGTTCGGTCAGTCAATAGCAGCTCGGCTGTCATGTGGGCTTGGCATCTTAAACGAGTAATTGCGAGCGATGAATTTACAACTGAATAAAAGCAACAGTCGAGCGGTTCATGCGTTTGCTGAAGGTTTGGTACAGCAGAAATTGTTCAGCTCCATTGAATGGCAGGTCGTTAAGCAAAATCAATCCATTAGTGCAGGCTTGCAAGCGGTAGATACTGCAACGATAGCAAGCGTTGATGCTCCGGCCATTTATCGCATTTATTCCATGACCAAACCTATTGTCTCGGTTGTGGCGATGCAACTTGTCGAGCAAAACCATTTAGCACTGGATGATCCCTTAAGTCAGTACATTCCGGCAATGGGTGCACTCAAGGTGCTTAATAATCAGGGTGGTTTAGATGCATTGGAAACCCCCATCACTATTCGGCACTTATTGACACACACTGCCGGGTTCAGCTACGACTTTCAGCCCAACTGCAAAGTGGCCGAACAATACAGAGACGTTAAGTTAAGTGGTGATGCAACTCGCTCCTTGGCAGAAGTTATAGGTATGTTAACGACGTTGCCCTTAGCGTATCAGCCGGGCAGTAGTTGGAAATACAGTGTTGCAACTGATGTGCTTGCGCATGTTATCGAGAACGTGACGAATAAGTCATTACCTGAATTGTTATCTGAATTAATTTTTAAACCATTGGACATGCAAGACACCGCATTCCATGT
>CAYMHU010000018.1:50525-53755 GCA_964390335.1 uncultured Granulosicoccaceae bacterium
TGTTATCTGAATTAATTTTTAAACCATTGGACATGCAAGACACCGCATTCCATGTGGCCAACGACAAACAAGAACGTTTGTTCCCGATGTATGGACCAAGAGATCTGGGGGATGTTGTTGTGGAATCTACAGAGCCCAATCAGTTAACGCAGATTGATGTTAATAGTAGCTATCCATTCTCTGAAGATGCCGGCTTTTACCGCGGCGGTCATGGTTTGTTCTCTACCTTAAGCGACTATATGAAGTTTATGCACGTGCTACAACATGGCGTATCGCCCGATGGTCAGCGCTTTATGGCTGATGCAACACTCAACGAAATGTGGGCTGATCAGCTCGACTCTAAGCTACTGCCTATTGGTGTTGGTTTTAATCTAATGATGGGATACAGCTGGAATTTGGCAGGTCGGCTCATGATTAACACAGAAGAGGCGCAGTTTAAAACCGTTCACGGTGAAGGCGGTTGGTCGGGCGCGGCGTCGACGTATTTCTGGATAGACAGAACCAACGATATTACCGGTATTGCAATGACCCAATATCTTGGTTCAACAACGCCATTGGGCCTGTCGATGATGTCGGCAGCTTATGAAATGTTCGAGTAATTGGTGGAGGCCTTCGGCAGCCATGTTCTCTAGCGCTGTGTTAAAAGCTATAGTCAGGTAGCCAGCAACTTTTTCGCTTGCGCTTTCGAGATTCGCCAATGCTCAGCTTCAGCGGCTTTGTCTCTGTTGACATCCATTTCCGGCCAGCCTTGGCAATGGCGTGCAATTAACTGCGTCAGCATATCAATATGATCTGCCCGATCATTAAGGCACGGTATATAGTGAAAACGCTCGCCACCGTTTTCCATAAAGTACTCTTTGTTTTCACCTTCAATTTCTTCCAGTGTTTCCAGGCAGTCTGCGGAAAAGGCCGGGCTAATAACGTCAATCGATTTAACGCCGGTGCCGGGTAAGCTTTTCATGGTTTCATCGCAATAAGGTTGCAGCCATTCTTCTCGGCCAACACGCGATTGAAACACAACCTTAATTTTATCGTCGCTAATGCCGAGTTCGTGCGCTAACAACCGCGACGTTTTATGGCACAGACAATGGTATGGATCGCCATTCATGAGATACCGTTTGGGAATCCCGTGATACGACGTCACCAGTAATTCACCACGGCCATTTTTATCCCAACTTTCCCGAACACTGTTTGCTAAGCACTTTACATACGCCGGCTCATCGCAATATTGATTGATAAACCGTGTTTCGGGTATCCATCGTGTGTGTTGCAATCGTGTGGTAACAGCATCAAACACCGATGCGGTTGTAGTGCCTGAATACTGGGGATACATGGGCAGCACCAGCATACGCCGCACATTCTGTGCCTCCAGCTGACTGATTGCGTGATCGATCGATGGTGAGCCGTAGCGCATGCCCAGAGTAACAACGACATTGTCGCCAAATTGGCTTTGTAGCGCGTGCTGAATTCCGGCCGCCTGTTTCTCAGAATTGTACAAAAGCGGGGAGCCGGTTTGCTCATCCCAGACCTCTTCATAGGCCTCCGCGCTCTTCGCCGGCCGCACACGCAGAATCACACCGTGTAGAATAGCCTTCCACAGTATGCGAGGTAGTTCGATGATTCGTGGATCGCTCAGAAATTCGGCAAGATACCGGCGCACAGCTTTGGTTTCAGGTGCGTCTGGCGTGCCTAGATTAACGACCAGAATGCCCAGTTTTTCACTGGTGCCGTGTTCGTAGTCGGACTGACCTAAATATTTCATTATATAAAGCGTTCTTAAGAGTCCAGTTGGTAGTATAAATCAACCCGATTAACTGCAACTCGTGTTTTAGCCGTAGAGGGCGATAAGTTTGGCACTGAATTTAGCATTACCTTTGGAAAGTGCAGAAGGTGAAAGGCGCGTGGCGCTAGACCCGTCTGTGGTTGCCAGATTGCGTAAGAATTATAACGTGAACGTTGTCATACAAGCCAACTGCGGTCACGCGGCTGGCTTCTATGATGATGATTACGAAGATGTACCCGTGGTTGGATCATTTTCAGAATGTGTTGCCAATGCGGTTTTGGTTGTTAAAGTGCGACCGCCTACCATTGATGAAGCCAACTTACTACCCATCGGCAGCGTGTTGGTGTCGCTGATAACACCGTATCTACATTTAGATGTTATTGACATTTTACGCACGCGAAAAATCACCACATTGGCCATGGATTTAATGCCGCGTATTACGCGTGCACAATCGATGGATGCATTGTCTTCACAAGCAACGGTTGCAGGCTATAAAGCTGCGTTATTAGCAGCTGAGTTATCGCCGCGTTTATTTCCAATGCTAACAACTGCCGCTGGCACAATCAGACCATCGCGCGTTATTGTAATTGGTGCAGGTGTTGCCGGCTTGCAAGCCATCGCGACTGCAAGACGATTAGGCGCGCAAGTGGAAGCGTACGATATTCGTAGCGCTGCAAGAGAGCAAATTGAATCACTCGGTGCCAGCATGATCGATACCGGAGTTGATGCTGAAGGCCCCGGTGGACGAGCTCGTGCTTTGAACACCGAAGAAAAACAAAAACAGCACGACGTTTTGGCTGATCATATGTCGCGTGCCCATGCGGTTATTTGTGCTGCTGCCATACCTGGACGCCGTGCGCCACTCATAATTACCGAAGACATGGTTGAGGGCATGATGCCGGA
This sequence comes from uncultured Granulosicoccaceae bacterium, assembly GCA_964390335.1. GTDB lineage: Bacteria > Pseudomonadota > Gammaproteobacteria > Granulosicoccales > Granulosicoccaceae > Granulosicoccus. The sequence goes on from CAYMHU010000018.1 coordinate 53,212, forward strand.
TACTGTTATCGTTGATATGGCAGCAGAGACAGGTGGAAACTGCGAGTTATCCAAGCCTGGTGAGTCGTATTGGCATGGCGATACGCTTATTGTTGGTCCAGTTAATTTACCCAGTAGCGGTGCAGTACACGCAACTGAAATGTATGCATTGAATGTGTATAACTTATTAAAGTTGTTACTCGACGAACGTGGCCAACTGCATTTAGATTGGAGCGACGAGATTATCAGTAGCTGCTTGTTAACGCTGGATGGAAATGTGTATCACAAGCACACCGCCGACCTAATGAATATTGAAGTAGCCCCCCCGATTAGTGGCAATCTGCAACGCTCAGATGAAAGTCCGGACCAAACGTCGGGTTGGATTGAAGAGGAAAGCATTGTAGATGCTGATTCAGACACTACCCCGAATTCTGACAACAAGGTTTTATCGGATGCGGTTGATACTACGGCCGCAGTGTATGGTTCGGAATCGGTGGGTGGCTCACAGAGTGCCGTGCAAGACTCATCACCTTCTGCCGCGTCAGAAGATGCCCAGCCTCAGTCC
>CAYMHU010000018.1:53855-72753 GCA_964390335.1 uncultured Granulosicoccaceae bacterium
TGCCGTGCAAGACTCATCACCTTCTGCCGCGTCAGAAGATGCCCAGCCTCAGTCCGCAAAAGCAGACGTCGACGCTAAAACTGACGAAGGCTCAGGCGACAGCGATTCTCATGATGATGAACCACGCGACGATTTAATGGCAATAAAAGGTATTGGTCCAGCTTTGCAGAACCGTTTGTATGCGTTTCAAATAAGAACTTACGCTGATCTTGCAAACCTTGATGCACAAGGCATCGAAAAACTGGAACGTCAGTTAGATGATAATAGCGAGCTCGATGTGTCCGCGTGGGTTGCACAGGCCAAAGAATTGGAGAAATATCAATAATGGATGGCTTTGTCGCGTTGTATCTGTTTATGTTGGCTGGCATTACTGGCTATGTGCTCATAGCAAATGTGCCATCGATATTGCACACGCCCTTGTTGTCGGGCTCAAACTTCATTCATGGCGTGGTGCTGGCTGGTTCCATGGTGGTGCTGGGACATGCCGAGGGCATCTTACAATTAACGCTGGGTTTTATCGCTGTGGCTGCAGCAAGCGCCAATGTGGTGGGTGGTTATGTGGTCACCGACCGCATGCTGGCTATGTTTGAATCGTCTGCCAGTACAGGCAAGCGTCGCTCAAAGGATGCCGATAGCTCGGCAGACTCTGGCAATGACGATATCAACGATACCGACGCATCGAATGCTGCGAACGATGATAACGGGAACTCAGTATCATGATTTCGTCGTCGTTCCTGATCGACCTAAGCTATTTTATGGCGGCCGGCTTATTCATATTCGGTTTACGTCAAATGAGCTCGCCTGCAAAAGCGCGCGTGGGTTTTTGGTATGCCGCGTTTGGCATGCTGCTGGCCGTTGGCGCAACGTTCGTACACCCACAGTTACTGGCCAATCATGCGCTCATCGTTATCGCGATGGCCATTGGTGGCATCTGCGCTTTCGTGCATGCGCATCGCGCAAAAATTACCGCGGTTCCACAACATATCGCGTTGTATAACGGCTTAGGTGGTGGCGCTGCTGCAGCCATCGCTGCGGTTGTGCTGTTACGGGCAGCCGAACACGGTGCGTCTGAACGTATATTGGCTGTACTCGGCGCACTCATCGGGTGTGCAGCGTTTGCCGGTTCTGTCATGGCCTACGCGAAACTATCTGGCAAACTCTCAGCAAAGCACGTTCCGTCTAATCGGCTTGTTGCATACGTGTCTATGTTATCGGTTGCATTGATGCTGGGTTTGGTGTTGGCCTTTTCAAATACAGTACACCCTGGTTTGTTGCTGTTGTTCTTTATTGTTGCCTTGATGTTCGGCGGCCTGATGACGCTGCCCATTGCCGCAGGTGATATGCCAGTGCTTATTTCCTTATACAATGCGGCAGCTGGTTTGGCGGTTGCCTTTGAAGGCTTTGCGCTAGGCAATCCAGCCATGATGGTTGCGGGCGCACTGGTGTGCGCTGCGGGTGCATTGTTAACACGGATGATGGCCCGTGCCGTGAATCGGCGTTTAAGTGAAATTATGTATTCGGGTTTTGGCATCCCGCATGAGCAGACGGAAGCCTCCACGCAATATGGGCACGTGAATGAAATCGACAGTTACGATGCAGCTGTGACCATTGCCTATGCTGAGCGCGTGCTGATTGTGCCGGGGTACGGCATGGCAGTATCGCAAGCGCACCACAAGGTACGCGAGCTTACGCAGCTGCTGGAAGAGCGCGGCGTCGTTGTGGAATTTGCCATTCATCCGGTGGCTGGCAGAATGCCGGGTCATATGAATGTGCTGCTGGCGGAGGCCGGTGTGCCGTACAGCAAAATCGTGGATTTATCCGATATCAACAGTGAAATGGGGTCGGTAGATGTGGCCCTGACCATCGGCGCCAACGACATCATTAACATTGCTGCTAGAACCGATGAGAAGAGCCCGCTGCACGGTATGCCTGTACTGAATGTGGACGAGGCAAAAAGCGTGATAGTGTTGACCCGCGGCGATGGTATGGGGTACGCCGGAATCGATAATCCGCTGTTGCAGCACGAGAAAACCCGCGTGCATTTCGGCGATGCGAAGCAAACTGTGCAGGAGCTCATCAGCACCGTAAAGTCTTTGGACTAATGGGTAGTCATTGTTGATTTATTTCTAGTCAAATGCGGCGCGTCAGACGTGAAAATACCGTCGAAATGACAAATATTTAGCGTGCTGAGGGCTTGACATATTTTTTTTCGACCTTGTTTATACACAAACCGCAATTATTGTTGATAGACATCTCATTTTCGTGTAGTTGAAGGTATAAATGGTTTAAGAAGGTGCTGTAATTAATTGAATAGTAAGAATATATATAGATTGATCAATTACTTGTCAATTTGGCGTTGCAGTTATATATAAGCTGGTTTTTACGTATTTTTGGTTTTCATCCACAAGGTTATCCACAGATTTTGTGGATAACGATCCGTGATAGCACGGCTTTATACAAATCTGACGGGGTATGACTCGTTTTGGCGAATAATGCGTATGGGTACAGCAGTTTAAAAACACGGAATAGCCAATAAAACCGACTTGAAAACGCCTTCACCTAAATGAATTCCGAACCTCCACAGCAATGTGAGTTTGTGCAAGTTGCCATTCCCACACCCCTGCATCAGGTGTTTGATTACAAATGGCGCGGCAATGCGCCGGTGCATCCCGGTACGCGGGTCAAAGTCCCGTTTGGTCGCCGGAACGTTGTGGGCATTGTTGTGCGCGGAATTGAGTCCTCAAGCTTCCCGGCTAATAAGCTGCGATCGGTTACAGAAGTGTTGGATGATCAACCGCTGGTCGCGACAGATATTTTTTCCTTATTAACCTGGGCAAGTCGCTACTACCACCATCCCATCGGCGATGTATTAACTTCTGCGTTACCTGTGTTGCTGCGTCGGGGTAATGCTGCCCAGCTGGCTGAGCGCGAAACCTATCGCTTAGCCAATAGCAACAACCAAACGAACCCAATCAGTCTTAAACGAGCGCCGTTGCAGCATGCAGCAATGCAGATGTTGTTGGACGCGAAAGGTGAAGCGATTGATTCCACGACACTGGCTAGCTTAAGTCCGCGCTGGCGCACGGCCATAAAGCCGTTGCAAGAAAAAGCTTTGGTGCTGGGAGAAACCAGTTTGGCTTTACCTAAAAATACCGCGGTAGAGTCTGGCCCTGAGTTGGTACCGGAGCAACAACAGGCCGTAACTGCGATTACGGATGCGCTTGGAAGCTTCACCCCGTTTTTATTGAACGGGGTGACTGGCAGTGGAAAAACCGAAGTGTATCTGTGCTGCATTGAGGCTGCACTAAAACGCGGTGATCAAGTACTTATTCTGGTGCCCGAAATTTCATTAACACCACAGTTAATGCGCCGCTTTCAACGTCGCATTAACGGATGTCTTGTCAGTCTGCATTCGGCACTGAACGACACCGAACGCATGCAAAATTGGTTGTTGGCTGCAAACGGTCATGCAGATGTGGTTATCGGCACGCGTTCGGCTGTGCTGGTGCCATTGCCCCGGCTTGGGTTGTTGGTTATAGATGAAGAACACGATAGTTCCTTAAAGCAGCAAGATGGCTTTCGATATCACGCTCGCGATTTAGCGTTGGTGCGCGCACGTGATCGTGCATGCCCTGTGGTCATGGGAACCGCAACGCCGTCGTTTGAAACACTGAATAATGCCAGCACGGGTCGCTACACAGAACTGCAACTGACGTATCGGGCAGGCAATGCCAAACCGCCCATAATGTCGTTGCTGGATATCAGGCGGCGTCCGTTAATAGAAGGCATGAGTGATCGTTTGTTCGATGCTATTCGTCAACATCTGGATGCGGGTAACCAATCATTGGTGTTTATCAATCGGCGTGGTTATGCGCCAACGTTATTATGCAATGATTGCGGAGCGTGTGCCGACTGCAGAAGATGTGATGCACATATGACGGTGCACAACACGCGTGCGCGATTGCGATGTCATCATTGCGGGTCAGAGCGCGCCGTTCCGAATGCGTGTGAAACCTGCGGCTCAGAAAATTTGGATCGTGTTGGGTATGGTACCGAACGTATTGCTGCTGCGTTGGCGGATGCATTCCCTGATGTCACGATTGCACGCATTGATCGCGACAGCACCAGACGTAAAGGTTCGTTGCAACAACAATTAGAGGTTGCCACCAGTGGCGAGGCTAAGCTATTAGTAGGAACACAAATGTTAGCTAAGGGTCATCATTTCCCCGGTGTAACTCTGGTGTGTGTTTTGGATGCGGATCGTGGCTTATTTGGCACAGACTTTCGTTCATTGGAGCAAATGGGGCAGCTCATCATTCAGGTTGCGGGGCGTTCGGGTCGGGAAAAGCGGCAAGGTACAGTGTTAATCCAAACCCGCAATCCGGATAATGAAATGATGCAAACACTGGTGAGCGATGGGTATGCGGTGTTTGCAAAACGTGCACTGGAGGATCGACAGATGGCGATGTTACCGCCATACGCGTTCGTGGCACTGGTTCGCGCCGAAGCCCCCGATGCTAACTCCCCGCTGCGATTTCTGCGTGGAGTTGCACAAAGATTATCGTCACCCGCTGTGCCCGGTGTGCATATTCTTGGGCCGGTTCCCGCGCCAATGGAACGATTGGGAGGTCGTTACCGTGCTCAGTTACTGTTGCAGGCAGAACGCCGATCATTACTCAATGAATGTTTATTACGCCTAACAACAAACTTGGATACATTAAAAGATGCACAGAAAACCAGATGGTCGATTGATGTTGATCCTGTCGACTTATTTTAGTGCGCGTAACATCAATTTTTGTGAGCAATTTTATATAGCATGTCAAGACAGTTAATATCGGATGTTAGCTGATTCTATATGTAACCCTCTAGCAGTCTCCATTCGCAATCTTTCACTAATACACTCCACTGAACTGGCCGTTAAAGGGAAAATAGCCTTCAATGGTTTTCTTAATAGATGACGCGACCAATCAATACCATAGCAGTAATAGTGGATGAGTATGTTGATTACTATCGGCTGTTAGTGAGTGGTGTTCGATCTGAGCTTGAGAGGGCCGGATACGGAGTTCTGTGTGTAACCGGGGGCATGCTAGAGCAGCATTCCGGTTCAGCGTCAACGGCGTCGAACGCGATTTTATCTGCGCTTGCTAACACGCCAGTTAAAGGCATCTTGAGTATGTCGGGGTCGTTGGTTAACGATACGCGCTCAGATGAATTTGCAAAGTTTTTATCTCAATACTCCGTGCCGGTTGTTAGTGTGGAGCGTGTGGCACAGGGCGTTAACAGCGTTGTATTTAATGATGCGCCAGCAATGCGGATGTTGATGCAACATTTAATTAATGACACAAGTAGCCAGCGTTTTGCGTTTGTGCGTGGTTTGCCAGCCGATGAAGCATCAATGCTTCGCGAGCGTATTTTTAAAGAAGAGCTGATAAATCATGACTATGACGTAGATGATTCTCGTATTGTTAATGGTAATTACGATGTATTTGAATCCTATGAAGCGGTATATCGGTTGTTAGCCGAGCAGGATGACGTAGATGCGATTGTTGCTGCCGATGACATAATGGCATTGAGCGCTGCTCGTGCTGCGCAAGCGCTCGGTAAGTCTGCAGCAGACGATATCGTTGTGGCAGGTTTTAATGATTCACCGCACTCCACTCAGCACTCGCCTGCTTTAACCACAGTGCGACAACCTTTAGATGCTATGGCAAAACAAGCGGTCAAAGTGTTGTTACAGCAAATAGGCAGGGATTCGGTGGCATCCACCGTACCGAAGAATCCCAAAGTCGCCAGTGTTGATAGTGAGTTGGTCATTCGTGGGTCAAGCATTAAGACTTACTTTGATGACGCGGTTGAAGGAGTTGAGCGTGTCGAGCAGTATCATGATGTTATGGTGCGTTCAGTCATGGGGCTGAAAAGTCCGGACAACGTAGATTTATACGCGTTGGCTACAGCGTTTGCAAACACGCTGAATGCACCGTCAAACAAGTTCAAACAGTGCTTGGAAGCGCAACTTTTACCAAGTCTCAACGCGGAAACGATACATTGGTGGAGTAACTTGCGCTTACATATGGAAAAGCTATGTAGTTCGGTTTGCGTGACAGACGATCAGCTTAAAGCAAAACCATTCATCGTAAACACCTTGTGGAAAGCACAAGGTCGTATTTGGTCACTGCTTATGAATCAGGAGTTTGAGATAAATAGAGCGCACGATATCGGTCAAAGATTTCTGCGGGATATGGGCGCCTGTGCACACTTACGCGATATTCTGAAAGTATTGAAAGCAGGTTTGATCGAGCATGGAATTAAGCGATGCTACTTGGTGCGCTATGTGACTCCATCGCCAGATCCTGACTCAAAGGCTCAGTTGGTTTTTGAATTCGTCAACGGTGTCGTGGCTGATAATCAGGATGCGCAGTTTGAAGCGCATGAAGTATTACCTGAGCGCTTATTCGACGAGCTAGAGCACGGTATGCTTTTGCAATGTGCTGTGTCGGCGGGTAACGATATCTACGGTCATATATTAATCGACGCAGATTGTATTTCAAATGTGAATGTGGCTGCGTTGGTGCAAAGCATTGGTAGCGCCATGCGAAATCAACACATATTAAGTACGCTTGCATCGCGTACACGTGAATTACAAAACGCAAATGAACAGCTTCGAAATACCTTGTTCACGGATGTGCTTACCGGTTTAAACAGCCGTATCAGTTTGCAAGAACACTTGCAGTCACTGGTAGAAGAGGCAGTTGCAACGAATGGACAGGTTTCCGTCTTTCATTTTGATATGGATGGGTTTAAAGCCGTTAACGATAGTTTGGGGCATGATGCTGGAGATGTCGTGCTGTGCCAGTTAGCTGCAAGGTTGTCCAGCTTTGTGTATCAAGAATTAGGTATATCAGGTTTTGTAGCACGACTTGCCAGTGACGAATTTATGGTCGTCACGAATTTACCCATGCAGGATGCAGCCTTGTTGGGTTTTGCAGAGCGTATTCTTCAGATGCAATCAGCACCCTTTGAGGTCAGAAGTCATGAGATAACCATTAACGCGAGTATTGGTTGCGTCAGCTATCCCAACCATGTAGACCAACCTGATTCGTTGCTAAAGTGCGCTGATGCTGCGGTTGCAGAAGCAAAGCAATTAGGTAAAAACCGAGTGGTCATTTATGATCCTGAACTCACTGCAGCGTTTGAGCATCGTTTACAGCTTGAGCAACAAATGCAAAAAGCCATCACCAATGGTGAGATGCGTTTGCACTTTCAACCGCGTATCGATTTGCGCACAGGAGAAATATGCGCTGTCGAAGCGCTTATGCGCTGGATGCGTGACGGCCCCGACGGACCTTACCACTTTGCGTATCCTGATGAATTTATTGCATTGGCCGAGAAGTCAGGGTTTATCACTGAGCTGGATACGTTCGGATTAACGGCTGCGTGTCGTCAAGCCCGTGAATGGGAATTAGCCGGTACACCTTTGTCGGTATCGGTTAATGTGTCGGTTGTGCAATTGCAGCAAGATCGGTTTGTAGAAACAGTAGAGCGGGCTTTAAAGTCGCATCAGCTGCGACCAGATTTACTGGAACTCGAAATCACGGAAAGCGCTGCCATGTCTGACGTGGAACAAAACATAGACAAGCTTAACCAAATTAAAGATATGGGTGTTCAGATGTCCATCGATGATTTTGGTACCGGTTACTCTTCACTCAATTATTTAAAACGATTGCCGGTTAATAATCTGAAAATTGATCGTTCATTCATCATGGGGGTTGAGCGCATCGGTGATACACCGTCTGTAGACGAGACCATTATCAAATCGGTCATCGCGCTGGGTAAAAGCATGGACTTTGGTGTGGTCGCCGAAGGTATTGAAACCGAGGAGCAGCACCAACTGCTGAAGTCGCTGGACTGTGACCAGGCGCAGGGCTATTTGTTTTCAAAGCCTGCCGAACCTGCCGAAATCACGCGCATGCTGAGTGAAACCTCCACGACCAAAGCAGCGTAATTGCAAGAACCAGGGCAGTTTCAATTACTGCAAGCACCTTGTCGGTGTTAAACTCTCATCCCACGTCTGTTATTGTGTCCGGCCCCATCGTTGAAAGCATTAATTGAGCAACATCTGTCCACGGCGCTAGCAACGCTGAAAGCGTCCGGTGTTATCCCGAACGATCTCGATCCTGCCATCACCGTTACGCGCACCCGCGATCCATCGCACGGTGATTTTGCTAGTAACTTGGCCATGCTGTTGGCGAAACCTGCAAAGAAATCACCTCGCGATATCGCGCAAGCGCTGGTCGATGCGCTGCCAGAGAACAACGATATTCGCCAGGTCGATATCGCGGGTCCCGGATTTATTAACTTTTTCCAAAATGACGCTGCGGCCACGTCGGTTATCGCCACTGTATTGGAGCAGCAGGATCGCTTTGGTTGTTCTGATAAAGGTGCGGGTCAGCGTTGGCAGGTTGAATATGTATCAGCCAACCCTACAGGACCATTGCATGTGGGGCACGGTCGGGGTGCGGCACTGGGTGCCACCATGGCCAATATGCTTAAAGCGGTTGGCTTCGACATTCAACGCGAATACTACGTTAATGATGCGGGCAGGCAAATGGATATTCTGGCCGCCAGTGTTTGGCTGCGTTATCTTGGCCTGAACGGCGAATCGTTCGACTTCCCGTCCAATGGATACAAAGGCGACTACATCAACGATATTGCGCAAACATTGTTCGACCAACACGGCAATCAATTCAGTGCCGATGCTGCAACCGTGTTTGCATCGGTGCCACCCGATGAGCCGGCCGGTGGTGATAAAGAAGCCCATATCGATGGCTTGGTGGCGCAAGCCAAGCAACTGCTGGGTGATAACTACAACACCGTTTTTGATTTGGGTTTGAGTGCCATTCTTGGTGACATCAAAGAAGATCTGGGTGAGTTTGGCGTGGTGTACGACAACTGGTTTAGCGAACGCAGCCTGCAGGACAACGTCATGGATTGCATTGCGAAGCTGGATGCGGCCGGGCATTTGTACAAAAAAGAAGGCGCAACCTGGTTCCGCAGCACCGACTTCGGCGATGAAAAAGATCGGGTGGTGGTGCGTGATAACGGCCAAACCACGTACTTCGCATCCGATGTTGCATATATCGATAATAAAATTGGCCGCGGTTTCGACAAAATTCTATATGTGTTCGGTGCCGATCATCATGGTTACACCGCGCGCATGTATGCAGCATGCGAAGCGCTTGGCTACTCACGCGATAAACTTGATTTCCTGCTGATTCAGTTTGCTAACTTGTACAAGGGTGGTGAGCGAGTGCAAATGTCTACACGCTCCGGCTCTTTTGTGACTATTCGGGAATTGCGCGAGGAAGTTGGTAAAGATGCCGCGCGCTATTTCTATGTGATGCGTAAATACCAGCAGCATCTGGACTTTGATCTCGACTTAGCAAAATCACAATCTAACGATAACCCGGTGTACTACGTACAGATGGCGCATGCGCGCATTTGCAGTGTGATGAGGCGGTGCGATCAACTCGGCATGAGCTTTGATCAAAAAGCCGGTCTTGAATCGCTCGCATTGCTCACCGAACCGGAGGAGTCCGAGCTACTCACGATGTTGGCGACGTACCCGGAGCTATTGGAGCGGGCAGCGTTAAATCATGAGCCACACCAACTCACAACTTACTTGCGCGAGCTGGCCAATGGTCTACATTCCTACTATAACGCCCACAAAACCCTTGTCGAAGACGATGCGCTGCGTCAGGCTAGACTGTGCTTGATGTTGGCAGTCAAACAAGTGTTGTTCAACGGGCTTACACTGATCGATGTATCCGCTCCAGAGGTAATGTAAAAAGACATGGCTGCCGACTCCGCCGAATCAGGAAACACCCGCTTTTTTATACTGGCTTTAGGCTTGCTGGTCGGGTTCGTTATTGGCTTTGTTGCGTTGTTATCGCGCCTGCCGGTAGACAGCAGCCTTAGTGACTACCAGCCTATTCAAGTGCTGGGTGACGCGGTCAAGGGCGATGCCGATTACGAGTTCTACACGGTGCTGGCCGATAAGGTTGAAACGGGTGTGCCGGTGGTGCAGGATGTCACGCGCGAAGCCAAAGTGTTAAAGCCGGGTACGCATTTGGTGCCGGGCAATATGCAGAACACCCGTCAGCGTAATTTGGCCGCCGAAGTGTACGCCGAAATACCGGCCAGCAGCATCGGTCAGGAATCTTACTACTTACAGGCCGGCAGTTATCGCGGTGTTGATGATGCAGAACGAGCCAGAGCCGCATTGCTGCTGTTAGGCTTTGAAGCGTTTATTGTTAAACGCCAGGATGCATCAGGTGTTATTGGGCACCGTGTTCGTATCGGGCCGTTCTTTGATCAAAACCGGCTAACCGATGCTAAAAAACGCTTGCGTCGCGGCAATGTGACCTACGATATAATCCGGGTAACCGGCTAGTAGCCGCTAACAAAAGATGCCCTCATTGCCACAGCTCGTTGTCTTCGCAATCCTGTTTGCCATTATCGTTGTGCCCATTTTGCTGTGTGCTTTTTCGAAAAAAGTGAAAGGCATGGAAAAATTGGCTTGGGTGGTGGCAGCAGTGTTGTTCTCATGGGTTGGCTATATTGCCATGGTCTTATACGTAAAACACCGGGATAACCCGTCCTAATATTGGTTTAAGCCATGATTCTTAACGCGGCCGATCTGCATAAGCGCATCGACCAGTGTATGCAAGCAGAGCGACACCGTTTACGTCGCAGAGTCAAAGCGGTAGCTGGCAAGGTAGATTCCGATCCCAAAGCGCTCTCTTTACTGAACGATATCGAACGTTCAATTACTCTGTGTTCGTCGCGCCGCGATAATGCGCCCAAACCGAACTATCCGGACGAGCTACCGGTAGTCCAGCAACGCGATGCCATCATGGACGCGTTGGCTAAACACCAAGTGATTATTGTGTGCGGTGAAACCGGCTCGGGTAAAACCACGCAGTTACCTAAAATGTGTTTGGAGTTTGGGCTGGGCGCGTCGGGTTTTATCGGTCACACTCAACCACGCCGAATTGCGGCTCGCAGTGTATCTTCACGCATTGCCAGCGAATTAGGCTCGACAGTGGGTGACGCCGTTGGCTTTAAAATTCGCTTCAGCGATTTAGTCGGTGAGCAAACCTATATCAAACTCATGACCGACGGTATTTTGTTGGCAGAGATTCAGCGCGATCCTTTTTTAAATGGCTACGATGCCATTATTATTGATGAAGCGCATGAGCGTTCACTGAACATCGATTTTTTATTGGGGTATCTTAAAACACTGTTACCCAAGCGGCGCGATTTAAAACTCATTATTACGTCTGCCACGATCGACCCCGAGCGTTTCTCGCGTCACTTTAATAATGCACCCATCATATTTGCAGAAGGCCGCACGTATCCGGTAGAGCTGCGGTACGAGCCGCCTGAGACTGATACTGATTCGCTGGATGATATCGATTTACCCACCGCCATTGTGAATGCATGCGAAACCTTAATTCAAGAACGCTCACACGATGTATTAGTGTTCCTGCCGGGTGAGCGTGATATTCGCGAATTGGCTGACTTGTTTTCTAAAACCGCTTCCAGCTCGCGGCATTTGCGCGGCGTTGAAGTTGTGCCGCTGTTTTCGCGTTTATCAAACGCCGAGCAAAATCGGATATTTCAAAAACACACTAAGCCGCGCATTGTGTTAGCCACCAATGTGGCAGAAACATCGTTAACCGTACCGGGCATTCGCTCGGTGGTCGATGCAGGCTATGCGCGGATGTCGCGCTATAGTGTTAGAAGCAAAGTACAACGCTTGCCCATAGAAAAAATCTCGCAGGCATCGGCTAACCAGCGCATGGGTCGTTGTGGACGAGAAGCGCCTGGCATTTGTATCCGCTTGTATTCCGAGGAAGACTTTTTAGCCAGACCAGAATTTACCGAGCCCGAAATTTTACGCACCAATTTATCGTCGGTCATCTTACAAATGTCGTCCATGCGGCTGGGGCAAATCGATTCGTTTCCATTTGTAGAAGCCCCGGATGCCAAGTTTATCAACGACGGTTATCGAACCTTACAAGAACTGGCCGCATTAGATAACAAACGAAAACTCACACCGCTGGGCAAGCGCTTATCGCGACTTCCGGTCGATCCACGATTAGGTCGCATGTTGTTAGCCGCGGAAAACGAAGGCTGCGTGAGTGAAATGCTCATTATTGTGAGCGCCTTGTCGGTACAAGATCCACGCGAGCGACCGTTCGAGAAACGCGCTGCTGCCGATGAAATGCACGCCGAATTTAATGATGAAAAATCTGACTTTATGGCGTGGCTGAATGTGTGGGCGTTTCTGAGTGTGCAAAAAGAGCGGTTATCGAATTCGCAGTTTCGCAAAATGTGCAAGCAACGATTTATCTCGCCATTGCGTGTGATTGAATGGATGGATGTGCGCGTACAACTGCAGCGCTTGTGTAAAGAGTTAAAAATAAAACTCAACACAGAAGACGCAGCCTATGAAAATATTCATCGCGCATTATTAACCGGCTTGCTGGCCAATGTTGCCGTGAAGTCTGATAAGAATGATTATCTTGGCACGCGCAATCGTCATTTGTCTATTTTTCCAGGCTCAGGCTTATTTAAAAAAGGCCCCAAGTGGATGATGGCCGCCGAAATTGCAGAAACCAGTAAGCTCTATGCCAGACAAGTTGCCAGTATTGATTCTGCGTGGGTTGAGCGTTTGGCCGAGCATTTGTTATCACGCACCTATCGCGATGCACATTGGCAAAAGAAAACCGGCACCGTTGGTGCATACGAACAATCCACGTTATACGGGCTTATTGTTAATCCCAAAAAGCGGGTTAATTACTCGCCCATTAACCCAACAGAATCGCGACAAATATTTATTCGCGATGGTTTGGTTGCTGGCGGATTAAAATCATCTGGTGATTTTTATCGTCATAATATAGATTTATTAGATGAAGTCACAACGCTAGAAGAGAAGTCCCGACGACGCGATATTGTTGTAGACCCAGAAGAGATGGTGCGCTTTTATGAGGCCATCATTCCCGATGACGTGTGTACCAGTGCAAGCTTCGAGCAGTTCCGTAAAACCTATGAAGCAGACAACCCACGTGGCTTGTATTTTTCTCGCGATATGCTTCTGGCCGATGAATCGGCTAGCGTATCTTCACACGATTACCCTGATCAAATGGAATTTGGTGGCATGGTGTTGCCACTGCGGTACCACTTTGCACCGGGTGAAGACGATGATGGTGTAACCTTGGTTGCGCCAGTGGAAGTGATTAACAGAATTCCAAAACAACAATGCGACTGGTTGGTACCCGGATTAATTCATGAAAAGGTCACGCTGTTAATTAAATCATTACCGAAAACCTTGCGCCGTAACTTCGTACCAGCACCTGACTTTGCCAAAAACGCATTACAAAAAATGCATCACGGCGAAGGCGTGTTAACAACTGAATTATCCCGACAATTACATGCCATGACCGGCGTCGATGTGCCGCGTGGCGAATGGGATAGCAGCAATTTGCCGCTGCATTTACAAATGCGCTTTCAGCTGGTGGATGGCAAAGGCAAAACCGTGAAAGCCGGGCGCGATTTGGCCGCGTTGCAAGAAGCGTTTTCCGATCAGGTAGAAGAAACCTTATTGCAGGCCAGCTCTAACAGTATTGAGCGCGATTCCATTACCGATTGGAATTTTGGCGACTTGCCCGAGTCGGTCGATATAGAACAAAACAGCATAACGCTGCAAGGTTATCCTGCACTGCATGCTGTTGACGGTACGGTTGCGATAAAACTGTTTGCCAGTGAGTCTGATGCGCACGATGCCATGCCAGCAGGCTTGCGCTTATTATTTCGCCACGTGCTACGCGATGAAATTAAATACCTGCAACGGCGTTTGCCGGGTATTGATGTATTGAGTTTGCGGTTTGCACCCTTTGGTAATAAAGAAATCTTAATAGACGACATTATCGACGCCGCGCTCGATCATGTGTTTATTCTGGGTGAGCCGTGGCCAAGATCGCGCGAGCAGTTTTATGCGCGGCTGGAATCGAACCGTTCAAAGCTTGTGGCATGCGCTGGCGAATTTTGCGAAGCAACGGCAGCAGCATTCGAACAACATCGTGTCGTGGCCAAACGAATTGAAGGGTCAATCTCTCTGGGTTGGGTGGAAGCGGTAGGGGATATCAAAGATCAAATAGCCCAGTTGTTGTATCCGGGGTTTGTGACCAACACAGGCCTTGCCCGCATGAAACGCATGGGTGTGTATTTTCAGGCAATGGATAAGCGCCTAACCGCGATTGATAAATCCCCTGATAAAGACCGGGCCCGCCGCGCGGAGTTATTACCCGTATGGGAAACCTTCAAACAACTGCCCGACAGCCGCGACAACGATCTTGACTACGCGCAGGCCCACAACGAGATCCGGTGGCTGTTTGAGGAATTGCGGATTTCCTTATTTGCCCAAGAACTCGGCACTCGTGAGAAAGTCTCTGTGGCGCGGTTAGAATCACGTTTGGCCAAGTTGCAGCCATAAATCAAGCCTTGCCTGTTTCAATCCTTAACAAATTGATAACTAAAGAAAAATGCAATCATTTCCGTACCTTGAGTCAGCTCAATTTATTGTTGGGTGTCGAATGTACATCACGCCTTGCGCGGGTAAGAATCACGTCTAGACTCTAAGGAAGGTAAATCGATTTTAGATTGGGGTGTCAGATGAAAAAAATGCTCACAGGCGTGTGCCTGCTGCTGGGGTCAATGGGCGTAAACGCCGGTGGCGTAGACCTGGCGTTGAGTAATGAGACAGCCAATATCGCTTTCGTGCTAAACCCGCATCAGCTTTATGATGGCGGTGGTGCTGAGCTAGCCATAGGTGCGTTTATGAGCGAACAGGGGGACAAGGTTGCACATGCCACGTTAATGGCACGCGGGTTTCGGATGTCGGAGGGCACGCAGTACAGTGTGGGTGCCGGTATGAAAGCCGTGTATGGCGATGTCAGTATTCCTGAAAGATTATCGCTAACTAAAGATGAAGAATCGGTGGGCGCGGTGGCACTTGGCTTTCAAGTGGGTATGTTGCTGGTGTCCAGCCGTCATAACCCCATAGAGCTTGCAGCCGAAGGTTTTATTGCCCCTAGCATCACCAGCTTTTCAGATGCCGAGCGTTACTCCGAACTGGGTGCGCGTTTACAAATAGAAGTCGTGCCACAAGCCAGAGCGTATATCGGGTATCGCGCAATGCGCTTTAATACCAACGACTATAAAGATGTGCGCATTGATCGTAGCGTGCATTTAGGAATCAAGATATCGTACTAAACGTAGAATTTAGTACGTAAAGCCTTACACACTTTTCTTAAAGTGTCGTCTATTGAAAAACTGCTTGATGTCATGCGCCAGTTGCGCGACCCTGAAACCGGTTGCGCGTGGGACATCGAGCAAACTTTCGAAACCATTGCCCCCTACACAATAGAAGAAGCCTACGAAGTCGCCGATGCCATCGAGCGTAACGATTTAAGCGACTTGCAAGATGAGTTGGGCGACCTGCTATTGCAGGTGGTGTTTCATGCACAAATGGCCAGCGAACAAGGCTCGTTTGCATTTGATGATGTGGTGAACAGCATTGTAGACAAGATGGTCAGACGCCATCCACATGTGTTCGGTGATGCGAAGTTTGCAAACGAAGCAGAATTAAAAGCCTCCTGGGAAGCAAGCAAAGCTGCCGAACGCGCGGGTAAATCGGAAGACACTTCCGCATTGGCAGACATAGCAGTCGCATTACCCGCACTAAAACGCGCCGACAAAATTCAAAAACGCGCTGCACGTGTTGGGTTTGATTGGCCGGATGTAGCGCCGGTTTGGGATAAGTTGCAAGAAGAAACACATGAAGTGCAAGAAGCACTAGCTAATGATGACGCTGCAGCGGTTCAGGATGAGATAGGCGATTTACTGTTTACAATGGTTAACTTAGCAAGGCATGTGAATGTTGATGCTGAGACCGCATTGGTTGCTGCGAATAACAAATTTGAAAAACGGTTTCGGCAAGTGGAACAACTTGCGTCTAAGCAGCAGGATGTGTTGAGTGAGTTGTCTTTGTCGGAGTTGGATGCGTTGTGGGATAAAGCAAAGTCGAAGTAATGTGTAAGCGAATGGGGTCAGAGTGCATTTTGGTTGTAACTACCGGAGATGCAATCAGACTGAAAATCCCAGTCTGATTGCTCTTCCGTAAACCATGTGAAGCTAACTCTTAGTTGGATTGAGTTGCGTGGTTAATGACCTTATCAACACCTTCAGTAGATAGTGCGGCTTGTAATGCTTGGCTTTTGCTAAGGCCGTCAGCGAAAGTGCCTGTCAAAGTAACAACACCATCACGAACGCTAACGAATACGTTGTCGCCGCTTCCAGTGATAGAGCTAATAGACTGTGCGATATCAGCTTGAGAAACCATGGCAGACGCAGGGCCAGCAGCTAGAGCAGTTAAAGCGATTGCAACAAGAGTAGATTTGATCACAGTTTTCATATTAATATCCTCAAATAATTTATGTTTACAGAAGAAGCCGTATTGCGTCTTCATGGTTGTTAGTAATCCGCAAGGAGAATTCGTTCTGTGCATTTCTAATCTGATAGGGGCGCAAATGTGCGGGAACTTTTTTGCGATCTTTTTGCAGTTACATTGGAACATTTCTTTTAGAGCGCGAATTAACTGGCGGTGATAGCGCGTTCAGTTTAAGAACTACGGTAAAGCTCTGTGACATGAAATATGCAAATGCCGTGACGTAATAACTTGATCAAGGTATTGCATTAAATTTCAAACAAAATAATTCCAAAATTCTGTATAGAGATTGTTACTAATTTGAATTAATTGGTGTAGTCTAACGCGCAATTATTAACCTGAATCGGTGTCATTTGTTCGGTCGCCGCAAGGCAAGTTACCCGCTGTTCAGGTCTATAGACTAATTTAGATGGAATTGATTTTAGCTCTATGAATATTCAAACTCGCTTGCGTGCTCTTTGTTATTCTGTTTTTCTTCAAATGCCTATGCCAACTCTTTTGGCATTGAATTGGATGGCGTCTACAATTGGGGTAGTTGTGGTTTTAATGCTCATTTTAGTTATGAGGTTTCAGTAGCTGATTTCGAATTTGAACTACTACGTGATTGGCGAATAAAAGTTGGGTATAACAGGCTAGCCACTCTATCCAATGCGTGGATGGTCGGATACCCCGGTCCGGTGATGACTGTCAAATCCAACTAGTTGAAGGCAAAATCGTTGGCGTGGTTCAACCCATGCGATACGACCCGGACGGAGGCCGAGTTCAGAAAGTGGTCGTGGACTAACTACGGATTATCTGGTGGATACCAATCGTGATTACGCACAAGTCCGGGTAGAAGCCACACCAACGAATAAGCTGAATTACACCTTTGGTACGGATCTGGTTGGGCTAAACACAATTGCTGAGAACTACACGTATCACACGGATGCGCTGGATAGCGCTTGTTGGGTTTGACGTAAACTCACAATTTCTATCGCCATTGGCGGTCCGTTGAACAATAGTGTAAAAAGTATACTGAATATGTCGGACGGTTGCGGAAATATAGAAACTTGGTCGTTCAGTGATTCAAGTGTAACCATAGAAATACATAGCCACAGATATTATGCTGTCACGTGTTCAATTCTGCCTTATTGGGCAAGGTCTGGCGAATTCGGCCTTGGCTTAGATGATTCGAGAACATTATCGTTGTTGAATTTATGCTACGTATACTATGGAAACAATTTGAATTTTCGATAGATAACGGCTAAGACTAGGGGGACTGGTTTCAGCCGTATTGGGCCATGTTAAATCAGACTCAATAAAACCAAGCATTAAGTAGACATTTCATCCCACTGTGGCAAGTCATCAGTGACCTCAATCCAAGGTGCCTTTGAGCCCATAAATATATGCCCTTTTGCGTCAATACCCGGAGCCTGGTCCAGACTGCCTGCCGGTATGTTGTAAACCGAACCATCACTTCTGGCTCTGGGTACTGAGGAACCGCAAGTGCGACAAAATGCGTTGCCAAAGAATTTTGCATCGGGCAAAGCAAATTTAACCACGTTGTTTTCACCGCTCTTCCATGTCAGATCTTCACAGGCGACAAACACATTTGTGGCGTGGGCAGCGCCTTTGACTTTGCGACAACGGCTGCAATGGCAGTTCATCATAAACTTTGGTGTGCCGCTGTATTCAAAGCTCACGGTGCCGCACTGGCATGAACCGCTAACCGAATCGCTACTAATCTGTGGTTGGGAGTTGTCGATCACCCGTGATAAGTCACCATCGCCATAATGCTGTTCTTGCGGCAAGTCATCAGTAATGTGATAGCACTCGGCTTTTGACTCAACAAAGATATGTTTGTCGGCTCGTACTGCTGGGTCTTCGTTTAACAGGCCCGCCGGTACATAGTATTCATGACTATTGGGCGCTTTTTCCGGTAAGGGTGATCCGCAGCAGTTACAGAATGTGCGTATGAAGCCTGGTGAGGATTCATACGTTTCGATGAAATCAGTACCGGAGGTAAAATCCACACTTTCAACGTTATAAAATGTGGCAAAAAGAGAACCATGTAATTTTCGGCACATGCTGCAATGGCAATGAGCCATATTGGATGTCGCGCTGCCAACAACGAATTTGACGTTTCCGCAAAGGCATTGACCAGAAGCCATACTGGATCTCCATTGCTGGTTAAATAGAATCAACGCCAATTATGCCAGCATGGGGAAGTTGAATGTTAATAAAGCCTTAATCTTTCTCCGGCTTGCACGTAAACCACATATTCGACTAACGCATCGGGAGATGCAATCAGACTGAAAATCTCAATCTGATTGCTCTTCCGTAAACCAT
>CAYMHU010000019.1:116-33530 GCA_964390335.1 uncultured Granulosicoccaceae bacterium
ACCTCCGACCACCTGGTTCGAAGCCAGGTACTCTATCCAACTGAGCTACGGGCGCTCTTTGATGATCGGCTTTTTAGCGATCACTGACTACGTTGCTTGCGCAACGTCCCGGAAGGATTAATCCAATCCGCTTATGCGGATTTGACCCCTTCGGGGCTGCGCGGCTATAGCCGCTTGTTGCACATCGCTAAGCGATGTGTCGAACCTCCGACCACCTGGTTCGAAGCCAGGTACTCTATCCAACTGAGCTACGGGCGCGTTGTGGATTCTCGACCGCCATTATACTGGTTACGGCTCGCGAACGTGAGTAAAAAACACTGTGTCTGACTATAAGTTGAACTTTTTTACTGATTCGGACTCCAGAATTGCACAGGTTCGGTCGGAGGACACCTGCTATTCTGTCCGCACTGAAAACCATAAAGCATTAAATACGTATACTGAGCAGGACTGCAAATACTTTGTTTAACGCTACCCCGTACAACGCCAAAATTTTAGCATCGGAGAAAATTCAAAAATGAGACCAAACTTACTTGCAGCGGCATTGACTGCTAGTGTCATCAGCTTCAGCGCGATCACATCAGCTGCCGATCTAGCTAACGTACCTGCTGGAAAATACGCTGTAGACCCGACCCACGCTTACATTAATTTTTCGTACAACCATTTAGGCTTATCAAACCCGGTATTGAGCTTCTCAGATTTCAGTATCGATCTCGATCTAGACAATGAAGACCCAACTAATTCAAGCGTTGCGGTCACCATCGACGTTAGCTCCATCGTCACCGGTTCAGATATTTTCAATGAACATATCAACGGTGAGAAATGGTTGGACTCAGCCGCTCACCCTGAGATCACGTTCAACTCCACTGCTATCGAGGCTGGGCGCGATGGCGTTTATACGGTAACGGGCGATCTGACAGTCAAAGGCGTCACTAAACCGACTAAGTTAGCGGTTACGATTAACGGTGCAATGAACCACCCAATGAGCGGCAAGCCGGTCATCGGAATTCAGGCAACTAGCGATCTGCTGCGTTCAGACTTCGGTGTGGGTGCGTTTGCTCCCAATGTTGGGGATGAGTTAGCTCTCAACGTGACGGCTGAATTGCTAAAAGCAGAATAAACAGCTCACTCCAACGTTATTGGCTGTATCGCTTGGCGCGTTCGACTATCATAGTTTTATGATGAAATCGCCTGCCCCTAAGCGTTATACAACAGTTGCCATCGGCCTTCATTGGCTGATGGCTTTTTTGATTCTGGCTATGCTTGCCGTAGGCAAGTACATGGTATCGCTGGATGAAACCAGCCATTTGCGATTTACCCTGACGCAATGGCACAAGACTATCGGCGTGCTATTACTGCTGCTTGCTGTGGCAAGATTGTTGTGGCGTTTAACTCATCGCGCGCCAGCACACCCTAAAGCTGCGCCACTGTGGGAAAAATTGGCAGCACATGGATCGCATATCCTTTTATATGTTCTGCTGTTTGTTGCACCTGTCACTGGTTGGATGCTGGTGTCTGTATCGCCATTGAATATAGACACATTGTTGTTCAATGTTATCCCGTGGCCACACTTACCTTGGCTGCATGATTTGGTTGATAAAGAATCTGCCGTTGCTCGCTATCACGATTTCCACGCATGGGCCACAGGCTTACTGATACTGCTGTTGTTTGTGCATATCGCAGCCGGTTTAAAACACCACTTTGTTAATAAGGATACGGTTCTAACGCGTATCTCGCCGGTTCCAGGCTCGGGCAGCACCAGCGCAATTCTGGCATCCACTATTATTGGCTGTGCAATAGTTGCCAGCGCGGTATACACCTACAACAAACTGAACAGCTTATCTGTGCCGATGAGTGCGGGGAGTAGCGAAGTCAGCTTGGTTGCCACCATCATGGGTGAGTCCACGCCCATTTCGTTCACCGAATCCACCGTGACGAGCTCGCTTGATGAAAACAACCCATCGGGTAGCACCTTGCAGGCGAGTGTGAACACAGCGTCCGTCATCTCAGACAACATGCAGGTCGTTGGCTCTTTACCCTTGCCGGAGTGGTTCGACACACAGCAGTATCCTACAGCCACATTTGTAGCCTCCCGAATTGAGCTTGTTGCTCCGGGTCAATTTGATATCACAGGCGAATTAACCATCAAAGCTATCTCACTTGAACAAAATTTCACCATGCAAATCGACGAGACTGATGGCGGAACCGAAGCGTCGGGTGAGTTCACGGTCAAACGTCTCGACTACAATTTAGGCATGGAAAGCCAGCCGGACACGATTTCCGTTGCTGATGAGGTATTGGTCCGGTTCAAATTTGATTTATCGTCCACCCAATAAACTAGCTCAATATCTGGCCAGTTAATCGGGCCAATAAACAGTCACAAGACTTTTACCACTCTAATCACCAAGGTTAATGGGCCCAATTGCACGGCGACCGCCAGCGGACTGCTAAACTATAGAGCGTCAATTAACTTTCATAGGGCGTCTGCTTTGCGTATCAAAAAACTGCTTGTTGCCAATCGTTCCGAAATTGCAATTCGCGTTTTCCGTGCTGCTAATGAACTGGGTATTAAAACTGTTGCCGTCTGGGCAGAGGCTGATAAGCTCGCCTTGCACAGATTTAAAGCCGATGAAGCCTACCAGGTGGGTAAAGGCCCTCATTTAGACAAAGAACTCGGACCCATCGAGTCTTACCTGTCCATTGATGAAATTCTGCGAGTCGCAAAACTCTCTGGCGCTGATGCTATTCACCCCGGATACGGCCTGCTGTCAGAAAGCCCCGAATTCGTAGACGCTTGTAACGAAGCCGGCATTTTATTTATTGGCCCACGCGCTGAGACCATGCGCTCGCTTGGCAATAAAGTAGCGGCCCGCAACATAGCCGTTGCTGCTGGCGTACCCGTCGTACCGGCAACCGATCCGCTACCAGACGATTTAAACAAAGTTAAAGCCATGGCGGCGGATGTGGGTTACCCCATTATGCTTAAAGCGTCATGGGGTGGTGGGGGCCGTGGTATGCGCGTTATCCGCTCGGAAGACGATTTAGATACAGCAGTGGTGGAAGCCAAGCGTGAAGCCATGGCAGCGTTTGGTAAAGATGAAATCTATCTTGAAAAACTGGTTGAACGTGCGCGCCATGTTGAAGCACAAATTTTAGGTGACACCCACGGCAACTGCGTGCATTTGTTTGAACGAGACTGCACCGTCCAGCGCCGCAATCAAAAAGTCGTGGAACGCGCGCCTGCGCCTTATTTAAGTGACGCCAAACGAAAAGAGATTGCCGACTACGCACTGAAGATTGGTAAAGATCAACATTACGTGGGTGCCGGTACCATTGAATTTTTAATGAACATGGACACGGAAGATTTCTACTTTATTGAAGTGAATCCCCGCGTACAAGTTGAACACACGGTCACCGAAGAAGTCACCGGTATCGATATCATCAAAGCGCAAATCCACTTATTGCAAGGCGCTGAAATTGGCACTGCGGAATCGGGCGTACCCAAGCAGGAAGATATCAAACTGAACGGTCATGCAATGCAGTGCCGTATCACCACCGAAGACCCGGAACAAGATTTCATACCTGACTACGGTCGTATCACTGCTTATCGTGGTGCTCAAGGATTCGGTATTCGATTAGATGGTGGTACTGCCTACTCCGGTGCAGTTATTAATCGTTTTTACGATCCGTTGCTGGAAAAAGTCACGGCATGGTCACCCACAGCCGAAGAAACCATCAAGCGTATGGATCGTGCACTTCGTGAATTTCGCATTCGAGGTGTCGCAACCAACTTAACCTTTTTAGAAAACATCATTGGTCACCCAAAGTTTCTGGATAACAGCTATACCACCAAATTTATTGATACCACACCAGAGTTGTTTGATCAGGTTCAGCGGCAAGACCGCGCAACCAAGCTATTGCAATACATTGCCGATGTGAGCGTAAACGGACACCCTGATGCGCGTGGTCGTCCAAAACCACGCGACGATGAACGCCCAATGGATTCACCTTGGTTTGATGTGCCTATTAAAGACGGCACCAAACAACGCTTAGATCGTGATGGCCCCGTCGCGTTTTCCAAATGGATGCGTGAGCACAATCAGGTCCTGTTTACCGATACCACCATGCGAGATGCGCCGCAATCGTTACTTGCTACGCGCATGCGTACTATCGATATTGTGAACGTGGCAGGTGCGTACGCAAAAGCGTTACCCGAATTGTTATCACTGGAATGTTGGGGCGGTGCAACGTTCGATGTGAGCATGCGCTTTTTAACTGAAGATCCATGGGAGCGCTTGGCGCAAATTCGCGAGCGTGCACCGAACATCTTGCTGCAAGCGTTAGTGCGCGGTGCCAACGGTGTGGGCTATACCAACTACGCCGATAATGTTGTGCAACATTTTATTCAACAAGCTGCTCGTGGCGGTGTCGATTTATTTCGCGTATTCGATTGCTTCAACTGGATTGATAACATGCGCGTCTCCATGGACGAAGTGTTAAAAGAAGACAAACTGTGTGAAGCGGCCATTTGTTATACCGGCGACATGCTCAATGAAGCAAAGCCGAAATACAATTTAGCCTATTACTTGAATATGGCTAAGGAGCTTGAAAAAGCCGGTGCACATATTTTGTGTATTAAAGATATGGGCGGACTCATGCGCCCTGCTTCAGCCCGAGTGTTGTTTAAAGCACTAAAAGAAGAAATCGGTTTACCCGTGCATTTCCACACGCACGATACTTCGGGCATTTCTTCTGCATCGGTTCTCGCTGCCATTGAATCCGGTGTTGATGCCGTTGATGCAGCAATGGATGCTTTGTCTGGCAACACGTCACAGCCGTGTATTGGTTCGTTGGTGGCAGCCTTAGCTGGCGACCCACGCGACCCTAAATTGGATCAGGATGCGATTCAGCGCATTTCATTTTACTGGGAAGCCGTTCGCACGCAGTACGCTGCGTTCGAAAGTGACTTAAAAGGCCCGGCCTCTGAAGTGTATTTACACGAAATGCCTGGTGGTCAGTTTACAAACTTAAAAGAACAAGCACGCTCACTCGGCTTAGCGCCTCGTTGGCATGAAGTAGCCAAGGCTTATGCGGACGTTAACGAAATGTTGGGCGATATCGTTAAGGTCACACCATCATCTAAAGTGGTAGGCGATTTGGCGCTCATGATGGTTAGTCAGGATTTAGACATTGATGATGTGGTTGACCCCGATCGCGATATCTCGTTTCCGGACTCAGTTGTGTCATTGATGCGTGGTGAGCTTAGCCAGGTCCCGGGCGGATGGCCTGAACCGATAAAAGCCAAAGTGCTTAAAGGTGAAAAAGCAATTGAAGGCCGAGCCGGTGCGCTGATACCACCGGTTGATCTCGAAAAAACCCGCGCGGAACTTGAAGAAGAATTACAAAAAAAGATCTCGCAACAAGAGCTTGCCTCGTACAACATGTACCCCAAAGTGTTCACCGATTTTATCGGAGCGCAAAACGAATACGGCCCTACTAGTGTGCTACCAACGCCTGTGTATTTCTACGGCGTTAAAGTGGGCGACGAATTATTAATCGATATCGAGAAAGGTAAAACGCTCGTGGTTCGATGTGTGGCCATTGGAGAGACAAACGATAAAGGCATGGTGCGGGTGTTCTTCGAATTAAACGGTCAACCTCGTTCTATTCAAGTGCCGGATAGAATTCACGGCGCCAGCGGCGCAGCGTCTGCAGCCATTCGAGCAAAAGCCGACCCGGCCAATAAACTGCAAGTCGGTGCCCCAATGCCCGGGGTTATTTCAACCATCGGTGTTGCATCCGGACAAGCTGTGAAAGCCGGCGATGTATTGCTATCCATTGAAGCCATGAAAATGGAGACAGCCATTTATGCTGACCAAGACGGTGTGGTCAGTGAATTGTTGGTCGAAGTCGGTGACCAGATCGATGCAAAAGATTTATTGGTGCGATTACAAGAAGCCGAAGCGGTGGAAGCATGAGCCAACTAGACGCTGTCTTACAACACATCGACGACCAGCAAGATGCATCATTAGCTCGTCTATTTGATTTACTGAAATTTGAAAGTATCTCTACAGATTCTCAATACGCTGGCGAGTGTGTTAAAGCGGCAGACTGGTTAGTCGATGACTTAGCCAGCATTGGTTTTGAAGCTAAACGTCATGACACCCCAGGCCACCCAATGGTGGTTGCTAAACACGGCGTAGAAAACAATGATGCGCATGTGTTGTTTTACGGTCATTATGACGTGCAACCCGTCGACCCATTAGACCTATGGCAAACAGCACCCTTCGAACCCAAGCTTGAAGACACGCCTGCGGGTAAAGTTATTCGTGCACGCGGTGCGGCCGATGACAAAGGCCAGCTGATGACGTTTATCGAAGCCTGCAGAGCATGGGTTGCGGTAACCGGTTCACTACCCGCAGGCGTTACCGTGTTCTTTGAAGGTGAAGAAGAAAGCGGCTCGCCATCATTGATTCCGTTTATGCAGCAAAACACGGAATTGTTAACAGCCGACATTGCTTTAGTTTGCGATACCGGTATGTGGGATGACAACACCCCGGCTATATCCACCATGCTGCGTGGCATGGTCGGTGAGCAGCTGACAATCACAGGCCCCTCACTCGACTTGCATTCGGGTATGTTTGGCGGACCTGCCATTAACCCCATTAGAGTCTTAACCAAGCTACTGGCAAACTTGCATGATGACACTGGCCGTATCACGCTTGAAGGTTTCTACGATGACGTGATCGATCCGCCCGAACACGTCAGGCAGCAATGGAAAGCGCTTAATCAAGACGAAACGGAGTTTCTTGGCAATGTAGGCTTGTCAACACCCGCCGGTGAGCAAGGTTACTCCGTGTTAGAACAAATCTGGGCTCGACCTACTTTCGATGTTAATGGTATCTGGGGAGGCTACACGGGAGAAGGTTTTAAAACGGTATTGCCATCGCAAGCATCGGCAAAGATCAGCTTTCGACTAGTTGCAGGACAAGATCCAAACAAAATTCAACAATCCTTCCAACGATATATCAGGGACAACCTTCCGCCTGATTGTTCCGTTGAATTCGCATCGAAAGATGCATCAGCTGCTACGGTCATGCCGGTTGATGCGCCGGTATTTGCGAACGCTCAGAAAGCTCTGACAGAAGAATGGCAAAACGATGCTGTGTATGCGGGCTGCGGTGGATCTATACCGGTGGTTGGCCATATAAAGTCCATCTTAAATATGGACAGTTTATTGGTTGGCTTTGGTCAGGACGATGATGCAATTCATTCGCCTAATGAAAAATATAATCTGAAAAGTTTTCAAAAAGGCACACGCAGTTGGGCGCGGATTTTGGCTACGTTTGCTGATAGTTAAGTTGTTATCAGTTATTCACAAAAATCAACTTGGTAAGCAGAGAGCACTGTTGGATTTATTAGTGTAGCCTCTTCGTCGCTAACGCACTCTTTTAATGCCGTGTAATTCGTAGGTTGATTCGTCGAATATATATCAACACTGTTGGCACTGACTCGAGCAGCCAACGAGCCATCCGAGGAAAACAATATCTCCTCAAAGGTAATAGATCCGTTGATAACCCCTTTATGTAAGATATCACCAACTACACGACCATTTGGGATTTCAAGCAAGCGAAAACCCGCATAAGGATTGGTAACGGATGGATAAAACGCCCTATCCATAGCTACGATGTTTCTCATTAAACTGACATTGGCAGAGGTATCAACGTGTCCATCTAGCGACACAAGACTGGTATCGTTAATAAGAAAACTGTTTCTTTCTATGCCAATCACATTAAACCCATCACCTAAAACGGTAAAACGGGTAGATGTATTATCCCTACCTGTAGATTGTGCCATTTGACTGTTGAAAAATTCAGTTGAGAACTGTGAACAGTTAACACACTCATAAGCCAAAGCAAACTCGTTAGCGTCGTACGACATTGCCATATCAGCTATATACTCATCTGTCACTTTCGGTGTGGTTTCAATATAGGTCAAACTTCGAGTGTCGACAGTAATCAATTTATTATCAGGATAATATCCTAGACAGAAAAACGAATTACTGCCAGGATCAAACGTGTCGATATTTTCACTATAGACGATGCAGAGGTCAATGTCTGTGTCAGTTTGAGTGGCCAACACTTCACCAGTTAGTGCTTGTATTGAATACCCCACCATAGCACCACCAAAAAGAACTGTGAGCGTGTTGTCATCGGACCACATAACAAGTTCAGGCCTGGAAAAACCACCTCCTTGTCTATTATCTGTTAGACCTTCACCTTCAAAAGATTGAGTAAACTCTCTTTGCAGTAAACCAGTGGCAGTATCATAAATGGTGATTGTGGTTTCATAACCTGTTATCAAATCCGGATCTAGCGGATAACTTTTTGCAATCGCAACCTCTTTTCCATTTGGGCTCAGCCCAACAGCGCCTTGAGCAACCAAATCGATTGTTCGGCTGGGCGATAATATAGGAACCTCAGCATTGATTCCGGAATCTTCTAACGTGCTGGTGCTTATCAATTCAACTGCGTTATCGTTATTGTTATCGCTGCCGCTGCAGGCTACCAACGTATTACAAACTATTACGCAACAAGCATAAGTGAACTTATTCATTAAACACTTCAGTAACGTTAGAAATCAATTTAGACACCGGTGATAGGCACCGGCTAAGAGATTCTGCGTAAAACCAACAAGCCGCAATTTAAGTGACTGTATTTCGGTAGTGGTATTACGGAATTCGCGCCACTTATATTGTCATCGAACTCGACTAGTTCTGTGTTGAGCAGCTTGTTTAATTTTTTCAGCTGCATCCCAGGCAAATCGAACGTCATGATTAGAAAGCCTCCTGGTTTAACTTGTGCGAAAAGGTTTTCAATTATCATTAAATGATCAGTGTCCACCTCTTCAACTGTTGACACATTGAGTACAAAATCAAATCGATTCAGATACTCCTCTGGCGGCCTAGTTGTTATATCCCAAATTACCGTATTAGGTATTTCAGAGGGTAATAGATCGCTGTTTACTACATCTTTGAATTCGTTTTCCAGATCACCTTTGAAGTCAGCATGAAGTTCATTAAAGCCCCAAGAGCTGTTGTGAATCGAAATTTCAGTTGTCGCTGTATGTTCCCTAATTTTGTCGATTACCAATGGGTATTCATAGATCCTTGACCAGTTTTTATATTTTTCTTCGTACCTGTCACTAACCCTGACCTTACGATACTCCACCACATCAAACGAGAAACGAGAAAAATCAGCACTGCTGAAATAGCGACTCAATGAAAGATATCGGGAGATGTATTTTTTTAGTTTCATATTTTCTTGCCGAATTAGGTGAAGACGTCATACTCATTTATGACGCTCGTATAAAATTATATACGAATTTCCGTTTCCTTGATTTTAACAAGTGTCAATTCGGGTAGATCAGTTTCCTCTTATAAAGAAAATCAGCTACTGACTTTAAGTTAGTGGCTAGCCCTGTCGATGATGCAATTCATTCGCCTAATGAAAAGTACAATCTGAAGAGCTTTCAAAAAGGCAACTCGTAGTTGCACTACCTCTAATTAAACACAATATGTTGAAGGCGGTGGCTCTTTGCATTGCCAATGTGTTGAATTGCAATAAGGGTCTATTTGTGAAGAGTGTGAAGAGTCGCTACGTGTAGAGTCGTCGTTTATTTTTTGTACTAACTTGGCATCAACTACCACTGTATCCGAAATATCTTGCCCATTCTCATTAATAATACTAAATCGAAATCGCTCCGAAGATAGTTGCCGTATCGTGTTAAATGATTCGCGGTGATGGCACTTGGCCAGATGCGGGATTTACGGCCTATATCGATAGACTCGCCATTCTCAGATTTATTAATCGAGATACTGCAAAGGCACCCGGAGTTGGGCGCGGATTTTGGCTACTTTTGCTGATAGTTAAGCAAATTACCTGGTCTCTCCAAACAGTTTAAGCGCATATGAACCGATCAGAAAAAGCGGGGTGGCTACCAGACCAGTTCTGATGGCATCATTTACCGGAACCTTCAAGATAAGTTGAATAAGGCAAAATACAACGCCAAATATAACTGCCGAAACTAATAGTTGAATCCAATGTTTCTTTGTCATTTTTCTACCTCGATTGAGCCAATTATCTTTTCTTTATAATTTTTTCTCTTTAACTTTTTAGTCAGCTGTTTGACCGATTTTTGCACTCTACATGTGTAGATTCAAATATACACTTTTTTCTGGCTCATGTCGTTTGATCCGTCCTAGCCGATCTAGCGCTATGTGTCCATTGCATTCGTTCATGATTGATCAGCAAATATCTGCTTTGAAGAGCCGGTTACCACGACCAGCCTTTGATACTACAGGATTCTTTAACCCAATTCACCAATTGCGTGGATTGCACATCTCCCAAATTAGTCAATTTTATGTAGCGAGTTTCACCACCTAACTCCGGTGGATTCAACAGCTTCTCACCATTAAGAAAAACGATATTGACCGAAACATCATAAGCAGCCAATTGAATTAGCCATCCCTTTCCAACAGATCCGTAGTAAGCATTGCCCCACTTAACAGCATACCTTGGATTTTTAAGATTAGCCCTTACAAGCGAATCTAATTTTTTTACCAGCGGATTTACTTTAGGCCTGCTGTCATCAATCCACTCGTTAATGGAATCTAGACTTTCAGTCGGAACTGGTGGTTTTTTAGAAGATAAAGGCTTGACGGTTTTCAACGTAATCTCGAAGCTGGTTCAACTACGCCTTCAAAACCATATTAAAACCGCCGTAGATTAGCCGCTTACCATCAAATGGCATTGGGTTATTTTCCGGTGACATTCTGGGATCTTCCATCATTGCTCCCCAAGCAGCATCACGGATTTCTTTTGATGGCCAAACTACCCATGAAAACACCACGGTTTCGTTGTCAGAAGCCTTAACCGCCATGGGCAGAGAAGTTAATTCGCCATCAGGTACATCATCGCCCCAATTTTCTACGATTTCCAACGCTCCGGATTCTTTAAACAATTCTGCTGCGATTCTAGCGTGTTCAATATACTTCTCTTTGTTTTCACTCGGAACTGCTGCAACGAAACAATCTACATACGACATACCTTATACCTCTTTTTGATTTTCGTGTTCTACAAGTTCTTATTGTTATATTTAGCCTTTAAGCGGAATAACTATTTCTGTAATTAACTCGTTTTCAGGTGTGTTATCGGGATCGTTTTTATACACCTCC
This sequence comes from uncultured Granulosicoccaceae bacterium, assembly GCA_964390335.1. Lineage (GTDB taxonomy): Bacteria > Pseudomonadota > Gammaproteobacteria > Granulosicoccales > Granulosicoccaceae > Granulosicoccus. The sequence goes on from CAYMHU010000019.1 coordinate 11,350, forward strand.
ATCGGCGGTATATTTTTTGAAGGTTTGCGTTTTAAAAACTTTATATCGTTGAACGCTTTGGCCCATGCATTACCCAAATGACGATATGCGCCCGTATGAATCAACCGATACGCAGTCGTTGCTGCTCTGTTCGAGCATTCAAAGGTACCGTCAACGTTAACCATCTCAGCAACAGGCACTGCTGCGGTATAGTCAATATTGCCACTGACTAAATCCATGTGATGGTAAATTGCCATTGGTGCATCATTTGGCTCTGAGCCCGCAGCGACAGCGGCGTTATATGCTGCCGGGAATGCTGTTCCCATAGATTCCGCTATTTGCGGCAAGGTGGTGTTGCTGCGTTTACCCACGTACGTAACCGCAGGCGCTTCTACAATACCATCGTCACTAACAGCAGTCGGGACACTGCCTTGCTCTAAGTAATCTTTCAGCATTCTAAGACCTCGATCATAATCATTCTTAATAAATGCTTTCATCTTGTTTACCATAAAGAACATGAAAAACGGCAAACTGCTGCCCATGCTCCAGCTCACTTCGGTACGGTTTTCACCCAAGTCTTTAAAATCGAAACCTACTTTTGCCTGGGATTTAAATGGTTTTAGGAACTGTAAATCTGAATCCATTCGGTTATCCGTTAAGGAGGTAAGCACCATACCGCCTGAACCGATTTTTCGTCCGTCCCAGTCGTACCCATGACCGGGTTCGCCTGCAGTGCCTTTATACGTTGGTGTGCATTCAGGCTCCATGAACAACCATGGAGACCACGCAGGCCAGGTTTCAAAGTTACTGATGGTGTCACGCACCTGTTGGATAGGCGCATCGACTTCAATGGAGGTAACAAGATCAAAGGCAGGCATGTGCAAACTCCCGGATCAGTGGACTTGGAAGCTGATTATCCGACAGATAGCATCGAAAATGCAAACGGGGTACTTGCGTATAAGATGGAAGGCGCGTGGGAACTCGCTTTAGTTCGAAATTATTTTATTTCCACTATGTCCAGCCCGTACTCTTTTGCTGCGGTTTGCAACCACAACCAAATGTAATCGGCAAAGCTACGCCGAACGATAAGCTCGTACTGATTCTCTGCCACGCACCGCAATGTCACTTGTGCTTTACCCAATACCGTGTTGACGACTTTGCCAATGGGAAAATGCGATGGGTGTACATCGTAAGCCGTGCTTTTCTTCAGTACATCCGACACGGCATCCCCGCTAATTTGCAGTACGGTAAAGCCACCACTGACATTAACAATGGCGTACTGTGTTCCGCCTAAGTGCTTTCGCAACGATTGTTCAATATCGAAAGCTGATTGACCTGCGCACGATAGTAACCATTCATCAGGTGCAATCCAGCGAACACAACCCTGATCATTTGAATCACTTTGCAGTGTGTCAGGCAAAGCCAAATTTAATTCAGCCTTTACGGCTGCTGCCAGTGCTGTTGCTGGCACTCTTGCACGTAGAGTCAATAGCTCTGTTAGTGGTTGTTCACCAAGTTTAAGCCCTGCGTTTTCAACATTGTGTTCAGCTAGCTTACTCAGCATGGCATGATGCAATGCCGTTTCAGGCTTAGCTGTAACAGCCATTTGATCCGTTACTAGAATGGTTTGATCGTTAGTACTCATGATCGTTGCTTTTGCCCTTCTTCATCCAGCCAGACCGTACTGCTTATGGTGGCTTTAATGGTTTTACCGTTGGCTAGCGGAAAAAATACGGCTTCGCCCATTCGATTTATGCCATCACGAATCACACCCATTGCGATGCTGCGACCAAGGTTCGCACTGTAGTAGCTTGACGTCACATGACCTACCATTGTCATGGGAATAGCTTCATCAGGGTTGCGGACCGCTTGCGCGCCTTCCGGTAATACAACTTCCGGATTCTCAGTTTTTAATCCAACCAATTGCTTTCGATTAGGTCGCAGACAATCCTCTCGGACCATGCCGCGTTTCCCTATGTAGCTAAACGGTTTTTTATTATTGACAGCCCACGCATGATTCATATCGATTGGTGTGATGGAGCCGTCGGTGTCTTGCCCAACAATAACGAAGCCTTTCTCGGCACGCAGTATGTGCATGGACTCGGTACCATAAGGCGTTAAATTATAGTCAGCACCTTTATCGAACAGCGCCTCCCACACATGCATACCGTATTGCGCAGGTACGTTAATTTCAAAAGATAACTCACCGGTAAACGAAATTCTGAATACCCGTGCTGGCACACCTGCCACGTTACCCATACGCCAGTCCATAAATTTAAACTGGTCCGGGTTTAAGTCGATATCGCAACCCACAGATTCTAATAGTGCGCGGCTTGAAGGACCAGCAATGGTCATTGTTGCCCAGTGATCTGTAACGCTTGTAAAAAACACATCCAACTCTGGCCATTCGGTTTGATGATAAATCTCAAGCCATGACAACACGTGCGCAGCGCCACCGGTGGTTGTGGTCATTAAAAAGTGATCATCGGCTAAGCACGACGTAACACCATCATCCATAACCATGCCGTCTTCGCCACACATTAAGCCATATCGACAACGACCCACTTCAAGTTTGGCCCAGGCATTGGTGTATACACGCCCTAAAAACTCACGCGCATCTTTACCTTGGATATCTATTTTGCCGAGCGTGGATGCGTCAAGTATCCCTACCCCTTCCCGCGTGGCTTTACACTCGCGATCTAGCGTTTGTTGCATGGTTTCGCCGGCGTGCGGAAAATACCAAGGGCGTTTCCATTGACCTACATCTTCAAACTTAGCACCGTTTTCTACATGCCAGCGGTGCATCGGCGTAAAGCGTTTCGGGTCAAACAAGTGGCCAACATGCGCTCCGGCAACCGCGCCAAAGGTTACCGGCGTGTAGTTGGGTCGAAACACAGTAGTACCTGTTTCAGGTATGGTTTGATCAAGTGTTTTCGCCACTATAGCCATACCATTCACATTGCCGGTTTTACCTTGATCGGTACCAAAGCCCATGGCGGTATAACGCTTAACGTGCTCTATAGATTCAAAGCCTTCACGCGTGGACATCTGAATGCCAGCAGCGGTCACATCATTTTGAAAATCCACAAATTGTTTCGGAGCGCGACTAGGCGCATTTGTATGCGGCACCAAAAACATGGACATTGCTGGCGCTGTATTGAGCGTTTCGTGTGCGGGTATCGACGTTGAAGGAGCGGCCTCATTTATAGACAATGACTTTATCGCCTGTAAACCAGCATCAATACCACTTTGCATACATGCCTGCAAGGTTTGAGCACCAGCGACCATACCGGCATAGTGACGCTTCTCGTGGGTGTCGCCAGGAACAAAGCCAATGATATCGTCACGCCAAACAGGGCGACTACCGGTGTGACACGACAAGTGCACAGCCGGACTCCAACCACCTGAGGTGGCGACCGTATCGCAAGTTAGTCGCATGGGTTCACTGGTGACGAACGTGCCTTCCGCATTGATAGCACACACCATAGCCGAGTCAACTCGAGTATCACCGTTCACCTCTGTTATTGCCGAGCCGGTAATGACACTAATACCGCGGCGCTTGGCTTCAACGGTGACATCACCATCAGGGTTTGCTCTGGTATCCACAATAGCCACCACTTCACGACCGGCGTCGTGCCAATCCAATGCAGCTTGGTAACCACTGTCGTTACTGGTCATAACAACAAGCGTTGATCCCGGAATAACTGCATAGCGCTGAATGTAGTGAGACACCGCAGAACACACCATACAACCCGGGATATCGTTATTACCAAATACCAGCGGCCGCTCGTGCGCTCCGGTTGCCAGAATAACTTCGGTTGCGCGGACTTTATGTATACGCTCGCGTGACATATTCTCGGGTGCAAGATCGCCAAGGTGGTGCGTGCGGCGCTCGTTTATTGTTAAAAAATTATGATCATGCAAGCCGGTGACTACGGAGCGTGATAAACAAATCACATTCGGGTTCGCGTGCAGCTCGGCGACCATACCTGCAACCCACTCCAAGGCTGGTTTATTGTCGATAGAGGTGTTGCTATACAAAAGCGCGCCACCCATTTCAGCTTGCTCATCGGCTATCAACACTCTGACACCCGCTTGCGCTGCTGTGCGTGCAGCTAATAGTCCTGCAACGCCACCGCCAACGACCATGACATCCACATGGTGATGCATGTGATCGTACGTATCGGGGTCTCGCCTTTTAGGTGCGCGGCCAAGTCCCGCCGCTTTTCTTATAAAGTGCTCGTAGGTTTTCCACATGAACGCTGGGAACATAAACGTTTTGTAGTAAAAACCGGGCGCCATAATGTGACCACCGATTTTGCCAACCCAACTCATGACATCCGTGTTGACGTTTGGCCATCCGTTGACTGATCGACCAATCAAACCATCGTACAATGCTTGTTCGGTTGCGCGAACATTGGGTACCTGCGTGGCTTCGGTTGAACCTATCTGCACAATGGCATTAGGCTCTTCGACGCCAGCGGTCATGATGCCGCGTGGCCGCGAGTATTTAAAACTGCGACCAACCACGTCTACACCGTTAGCCAGCAATGCCGATGCAAGCGTGTCGCCCTCGTAACCACGGTAGTATTGATTGTTAAACCGAAACGTGCACTGTTTGTTGCGATTAATTCGGCCGCCAGTGGGCAGGCGGTTTTTCTGCGTAAAACGCGCGCCGAGATAACTATCCATTACTTGAGTCATCCGCTACGGTTTGTGGTTTTTCACCAATTTTATAGGTTTCATGTATTTCGTAAGTCACCGTGTCGCGCGTTATATTAAAAAACTTGCGACAGCCGGCCGTGTGCTGCCATAACTCGTGATGGATACCGCGCGGATTTTTTCGAAAGTACAGGAAGTCACCCCATTCTTTATCGGTGCAGTTATCCGGGTCGAGTGGTCGCGGCAGATGAGCTTGCCCACTGGCATGAAACTCCTCTTCTTCACGATACTCCTCACAATAAGGACAATAAATTAAAAACATAACCTGAGTATCCGAGTTAGTGAGCAACGCCTGCCGCACCGTGTTCATCGATCAGTGCACCATCGTAAAATCGAAACATACTGAATGGTTTCGCGAGTTTATTAGCCCGGCCGTGAGCTAACATATCGGCAAACACATGACCGCTACCGGGCGTGGCCTTAAAGCCGCCGGTACCCCAACCACAATTAAAAAACAAATTATCTACCGGTGTATCTGAAATAATCGGACACGCATCGGGCGTAGTATCAACAATACCGCCCCATTGTCTATTCATGTGTACGCGACTCACAATCGGAAACAATTCCAGTATGGCATGCACGGTGTGTTCGATGACTGGATAGGATCCGCGTTGCCCATAACCAACAAAACCATCAATACCAGCACCAATGACTAAATCGCCTTTATCCGATTGAGACATATACCCGTGCACAGCATTAGACATAACAACGGTGTCTAAAATGGGCTTGATGGGTTCGGACACAAACGCTTGCAAGGGGTGCGATTCAATCGGCAGTTCAAACCCAGCCATTTTGGCCAACACGCCGGAGTTACCAGCCGCTACACAACCGATACGACCGGCTTTAATTAGTCCATGTTGTTTTGTTTGCACGCCAATCGCGGTACCGTCTTCAACAACGATATCGCTAACCTCGCATTGTTGAATAATATCAACCCCCAGTTGATCGGCCGCCCGGGCATAGCCCCAGGCAACTGCATCGTGTCGGGCAACACCTGCGCGTGGTTGCCACGAGGCACCCAGCACCGGATAACGCGTGCTTCCAGAGCAATCCATAATGGGCACAATTTCTTTGCATTGCTTTGCATCGAGCACCTCGCCATCAATTCCATTGAGCCGATTGGCGTTAACGCGACGCTCAATATCTCGCATGTCTTGCAGGGTGTGACCTAAGTTCATAACGCCGCGTTGCGAAAACATCACGTTGTAATTTAGATCTTGCGATAAACCTTCCCACAGCTGCATAGCATGCTCATACAAATGCGCTGCTTCATCCCACAAATAATTGGAACGTACGATAGTCGTATTGCGCCCCGTATTACCGCCACCAAGCCAGCCTTTTTCCAATAGCGCAATGTTGGCTTTGTTATGCACTTTTGCCAAATAATAGGCCGTTGCCAAACCATGCCCGCCACCACCTACAACGATAAAGTCGTAGTGTGGTTTAGGCTTTGGGTTTCGCCACATGCGCTGCCAATCTTCCTGATGACGCAGGGCGTGCTTAACGAGGCCGATTCCTGAGAAACGATTCATATTTAATATATTCACGCTGTTATTTTGCGGCAATTTCTATCCGCACGAATGGAAAATTACGAATCCCAATAGTCTAGCAGCGTCAAGGTGGAATACTTAATGCCGAGACTGCGTACCACGAGGGGCATGACACTAAAAATAGCACCAAAAATAGCGCCTAAGCACCTGTGCTATCGCGCAAAACTCGCTTACTATCTGTACTCAGGCCACAATGCCCGTCAACCAGTAGATTGCCATGCAACCAAGCCCCATAATGATCGCGCCAACCGGCGCCAGATTAACGCGCAAAGACCACCCTGCCGTGCCCATCTCTGCGGAGCAGTCGATCGACTGTGCTTTGCGGTGCAGAGAGGCAGGTGCGCATGCTCTGCATGCGCACGTGCGTGATGCGCGGCACGAGCACTGCCTGAGCGTGTCTCAGTACACCGAGCTATTGTCGCTTGCGGCCAACAAGTTAGGGGACGACTTCCCAGTACAAGTCACCACCGAGGCTTTTGGCAAATACGAAGCCAGCGACCAAATTGATTTACTCAAGCAACTGCGCCCTCGCTTTGCCAGCGTGGCTGTGCGTGAAATTATCAGGCAACCCACTGATGAAACGGTTGCCAGTCAATTTTACACGTGGTGCACTAAAGAACGCATTGGTATACAGCATATTTTGTACAGCGAAACCGATCTTACGCAATTTTTAGAATACAAATCCCGCGGCATTATTCCGGCAAGTAACCAAGCAGTAATCATGGTACTCGGACGCTACACCGATTCGATGGTTGCCGATGTTGACAGTGCTGATACAGTTATTGACGCGCTGAACCACAACCAACTCAACTGGATGATGTGCGCGTTCGGCATTACAGAAACCGCGTGTTTACAAAAAGCAGCTTTATCCGGTGGCGCCATTCGGATAGGTTTTGAAAATAACCAACAAAATCCTGATGGTAGCATTGCTAAAGACAATGCCGAACGGGTATCAAACATGTGTGCTGTGCTAAAACAAGCGAGTCACAGCAAAGTTGAGTTAGCGCACTTACACCGCATCTTGGGTGCAATAGACTAACCCGTTTATTCTATGCCTGTAAAACGCACCGACGATGTCGCAGTAGTGTCAGCAATAATAGTGCAAACACCGAATAGCCAAACCCGCCCGCATTCGCACTGATTTGTTGGTCGGAAAACAGTTCGTCAGAATATCGTGTGCTTTGTGTGTGTTGTACATCAGTGCTATACAGATGCGCTATTGATTGTAAATCACCGTCACTTGGCATAATACGTTGTCCGATTTTATGAGTATTCGCATCCAAGGTGACAATTGTTGGCAATCCATTTTTCGAAAAAAAAAGCTCGCCATAATGCATAATTGAATTGTAGTCATATGGGCGAACATCCGTTCTAGCTGTACTGGACACTTTAAAGTTGTCCATTTTATCCGCATCAATATTGCGCCAATTAACATGTATATACTGATCACGGTCGGCACGTGTGTGTTCGTGCTCCAGTCCCAGTGCATGACCAATTTCATGCATAAGACTACCAACGCTACACGACGGAGCTATCCAAATATTTTGTGCACCTCCCTGACGACCAACCCATGATGCACAACCGGAGGCTGGCTTGAAATGCACATAGTCATCGGGCAGTTCATGTAAATAGGGGCTCACTTCAATTAAAGTGATGCCTGGCACTTCATTCCAGCGGCGTATCGCACGCTCGATGTTGTTAACAACAAACGATTGTAATTCAGGATCAATGTAGTAAGGCACTACACCATTTTCCCAAGTTCGAATAATTTGGACGGCACCATCATTGCGCTTTCGCAACGACGGAATCACAAACGAATCGTTTTGACCGAGACTCTCATCAGCCTGCAACTGAAGCACAACAGACTGATCGCTGGCAACCGAACCGACGCTGTATGTGAGAAGAATCAACAGCCCAGTCAGGCGCAGCTTATCCTTAAGTGTATGCATTACCATCCTCTTCATGGGAAGTTGTTGTAATACGGATTGGGTACCTGAGCTTCTTTGAGCCCTTCGAGCTATCTGTGTAGCCCTTTCTTAATGTGGTGCTTTCCCGCTCCTTCCGACCAGTAACGGGCAAGCGCATACCCGTCTAAAATTTGAGCAGTAAAAAACTGAACAGCGATGGCAAAAAATTATGTGTCACAAGTGTTAAACGTTAATCCGAACACACGACCACGCTCGTTGGAGCGAGATTAAAGCGTAAATCGTGAACAGTGCACGGCTTGGCAAATTTGCGCAAAAAGCGCCTTTTTAGCCATTTCGCCCAACACTTTGCCGTTCGGTTCCAGTCACGGTACAGTAGCGCTATCCTATGGCGCAGAGTCTGCATAACCAGACAAGCTTTCAGGTGAGCAATAATGCAACAGCCCTTTGGCTTATGAACGACTACAGGAATCGGTAACCATCGCACGCAAAGCCAAAATTAAGGGCCGACAGGTTCAGCATCAGCCCAAACGGCAGACATCGCCTACCGGCAAGCTGCACAAGCCTCGCTCGCTCGATGGTCGCTCAAAGGTGTCTGCCGGCTCAGTGGCCAATACCAGTTTTAGCGCAGCCGATTCGCAAGCTACACCGAGCAGCAGCCCCGCAACAACCAAGCTAGAAGCTCCGCAAAGCAACCCAGCACCCGACGCCGAATTGCCCCTTACAGCGAGCAACAACCCCAATAGCAAAGATGTTAGACCAGCTTTGACACCAGAACAGGAGCACAGGAGACAAACGTTGCAGAGCATGTTGGCAACGTCCAATGCTCGCTACCAGCAAGCCATTCGTAAACGAGGACCAGTGTTTGCCGCTGGCATCAGCGTAAAAATAAACACCCCGTCTTTGTTTGGTCAAATAGCGGTCGTGCTCGATGCCGATTATATCGAAAGTCGGGCATTACTCTCTGTGCCAAACCATGAAGAACCACTTTGGCTGCCGTTCACAGATCTTGGGTTACCGGATTAGTCTCGTGATAGTGCAACACGTCTTTGTGGACTAAACTGTAAACAACGACTCAACAACCAACCACCCTATGTACAGTTGGATAAAAAGCCTGTTTGACGCAGACAATCGCGTTAGCCTAAAAACGATTTTTAGTATCGATCTGCGTTCGCTCGCGCTTATGCGCGTTCTGTTATCCCTGCTTATCCTGATCGACCTGGCTCTTAGAGCGCGCGACATTAGCGTTTTCTACACTGACGCTGGTCTCGTACCCCGAAAAACCTGGCTTGAAATCAATCACAAGTTTCATTTGTCATTGCATGCGGCATCAGGCGACCTGTGGTGGCAAGTGTTGTTATTTTGTTTTGCAGCCGTGTTTGCTGTGGGCTTACTAGTCGGTTATCGCACCAAACTCATGACCGTATTGTCGTGGGTGTTGCTGGCATCGCTGCTCAATCGCAACGAAGTTATCTTACAAGGTGGTGATTTGCTGCTGGTTATCATGTGCTTCTGGACAATGTTCTTACCTCTGGGTGCGAAATGGTCGGTGGACGCAGCACTACAACCGGAACTCAAAAACAACCCTAACCACATCCGATTTGAACCCAGTAAACCTCAGCTGTATTTTTCGGTTGCGACCATTGCGGTCATATTGCAGGTACTGTATTTGTACTTCTTTACTGCCTTACTCAAAACCGGGGATGCATGGCGCTTCCCGTTTGAAGCCGCTCACTACACGCTTAACATCCAACATTTTGCTACGCCCATAGCAATGTGGTTTAAAACTCTAGGGCCGCTGTTGCCTTTAGGTGCGGCGTACGTTATCGCGGTTGAATTTATCGCACCTATCATGGTGTTGCTGCCGTTTGGTTGGCCGTGGATCCGCATTGTGGGATTACTTCTACTGACGTCGCTGCATGTTGCATTCATGTTGTTGCTACACATTGGTCTGTTCCCGTTTATCGACTATATGTCGCTCACCGTACTCATTCCATCCATTGTTTGGATCTGGTTTGCACGGAAACGCGCAAATTCTAAAAGTGCCAACGTAACTCTGTACTACGATGAAGATTGCGGTTTTTGTCTTAAGATGTGTTTAATTCTGCGTGAGCTATTACTACCCGACGGGGTAAAAATCTTACGCGCGCAATCTTACACTGCTATTTACGAGATCATGGAACGTGAAAATTCGTGGGTGATTACGGACGGCACTGGTAGACACTACATACATTGGTCAGCCATGGCTTTCCTATTTCGACAAAGCTTCCTGTTAAAACCAATTGGCTGGCTTATGATGTTCCCACCCTTTATGTGGATAGGAAATCGGATCTATCACTGGGTTGCAGAAAATCGCGGCACTATGGGAACCATTACAGCAACAACACTGCCATTTCGATCAATCAAGCTTAAGCCAACTATGGCAGGACAACTGGTCGCGGCGTTTTTTCTGTATGTAGTGACCGTATTTAATATCTCGACCTTGCCGGATATGCGCAAGATCAGACCCGACCATGTCGACTTTAGTTCGCGCATTACTCGTATCGATCAAAAGTGGAGCATGTTCGCCCCTATCCCACTCAAATTTTCAATGTTCCCACAAGTGGAAGGCACGTTGCGCAATGGAGAAAAGATTAATCTGCACCCGTTAACCGATCCCGATCCTGATTGGGAAGCTCCTGATTATATGTATCCCCTGTATCAAAATTATCGCTGGCGCAAGTACTTCGATAGACTGCGCAGTTATCGCAACAACGCGGCAAGAAACGCTTTTGGCCACTACCAATGCAAAACCTGGAACACACCTGACCGACCGCGCAACGAGCAGCTCGGTATTCTGACGTTGCATTATGTACGTCTGCACACAAACACGGATGGCTCACCGAAGAAGCGCGATCGTAAGATGTCCTGGCAACACTGGTGTTACCCTGAATTTAAACCTAAGCGTTAATTACTTCACATAATGTATGTGAAACGGGGCTACACTTAGATTGCGACCAGTGTACTAACGCTATCCCAAGCCGTTAACCCCTGCATAGACGGACTGTTTGACACGGGGTTGGCAATGCCACTGAAATTTTTAAGCGTTTTCGTACTGGGTGCCAGTGGAATGTGTATTAGCGCGCTGGGCGTTAGCACAACAACTTTATTGTACTCGCCAAACGCTAACGCCGGCATTTACAAGTGCGAAGACGGCAATGGAGGCATTACTTATAGCCAAATGCCGTGCCCTGCTACAGAAAAAACCGCCGATATCATAACCACGAAGAGCAGTAAAAGCAGCAACGCTGATTGCCGCTTAGCCAACAGCTTTGCCAAGAAGGTTGCCATGGATATGCGTTCTGGGATGACTTCGGGAGACATGTTTGCGCAATACGGTGGTATCGACTCTATTCCCACTAGCGCCATTGGCATCATCAATTATGTGTATACACATCGCCAAAACCTCAACATCACGACATCGCGCATAACAGCCTTGTCAGCCGCACGCTGTTCTGCAGACTCTTATGGCCCGGTCGCATGCGAAAACTTCCCGTTCGACTTTATTGATTCGCAAGGCGGCTGCGACGTAGCAAAAAAAGGCGGACTAAAAATGGAGAATACGCCGGCCAGTGCCAGTGTTGCTCCGCAGAGCCTTCCTGTAAACCCACAAGCAACAGCAATACAAAAAGCCAGCACGGCCGAACAAAAACTGGCTTGTCAAAAGAGCGTTCAGGATCAAATGGCAGCGCTGTTTGAAAAAATGCGTACTGCTCAATCAGCGAGTTCGCAAGATGGGTTGACTGCGCGAAAACAAGAACTTCAAGATCGGCTCGCGGGCTGTTAATGGACCTATTTTGTCGCGCTAGCCGCAGCGTAGTTGTCTTTGACGCCAAACAATCGCTTAATATCCTCAAGCACCAAATAGTTCACCGGTATGAGTACCAGCGTGACCACGGTTGCAAACAAAATTCCGAACCCTAACGACACGGCCATTGGAATCAGGAACTGTGCCTGTGTACTGGTTTCAAAGATCAGCGGTGTTAATCCAAAAAAGGTGGTTAACGAGGTTAAAATAACCGCGCGGAATCGTGCTACGCCTGCTTTACGGACGGCGGAAAACAAATCAACACCTTCGCGTCGGCGGCGATTAACATAGTCTACTAACACCAACGAATCGTTTACAACCACCCCACACAAGGCAAGCATGCCCATGTAACTCATGATGCTCAAGGTCATCCCCATAATCATGTGGCCCAAGATGCCGCCAACAACACCAAATGGAATAACACACATCACCATTAACGGCTGCACGTAACTTCTAAACGGAATGGCCAACAGGGTATAAATTATCAGTAATACGAACACGAGCCCAGTCTGTAAACTGCCAAAAGAATCGCGCTGTTCTCGAGCTTCGCCCTCAAGTGATACACGAATATCGGGATAGTCTGCTGACAGTGTTTTCGTAAAGGCTTCAAGATCTCGCTTTATTGCTTCTATATCGGTGGTTTCTTTATCAATATCGGCTTCAACATTAACCGTACGACGCCTATCTATTCGCGTTATCGATGCGAAACCACGCCCCATGCGCACATCAGCCACACTGGACAGCGGCAATTCCTCCCCATTGGATAGTCGAATTGGCAAACGTTGCAGATTCTCTACTGAGCGCCGCTCTTCTGCGGGGTATCGCACAATCACTTTTACATCATCGCGATTGCGTTGAATGCTTTGCACTTCTGTGCCGAGAAAAGCTGGTCGTACCTGACTGGCAAGGCCCGCCATGGTTAAACCCAGCTGCTGAGCTTCCGGCAAAATGCTTAACTGAATTTCCTGCTTACCGCCTTCAAAACTATCAGTGATATCCGATATGCCTGGATAATTTCTTAATTGATTTTTATATAGTGCGGCCACTTCCTGCAGTTCATTAAAGTCGAAGCCCGAGATTTGAATATCCACTGGGCTACCCCCGCGACCAATTTCAGCACGGTAGGAGATATTTTTCGCACCGGGTATCGATCCGATTTGTCTACGCAGTTCACCCACAAGCTCTCTTGTGCTCACTTCCATTGTGCGGTGCTCAGGTGGGGTTACTTCGAACAACACTCTACCCACATGGGAACCGCGCGCACCACGCCCAGCACTACCGGCCGTTGACATTATGCTTTCGATTACACTCTCGTTTGTATCTGGATCGATATACTTATCTTGTAATGCCTGTACCTGATTTGTTATGCGTTCGATATGCCCTTGTGTAATGTGGAATGGCGTTCCATCAGTCATTTCAACACGAACCTGCGCAGTCTCACTTTGCACTCGAGGAAAAAAGATAAACCGCACATGGCCGGCCGACACCAAACTAAACACGATAATCGCACCACCAACAAACGCTGATAACACCATGTATCGGTTGCGTAAACAAAACGCCAGTGCCGGTTGATACAAGGTATGCACAAACCATTCAAAACCGTCGGCAATTTTGTGCTGTATGCGAGCGAAGATATTGGGTTTGGTTTTCTTATGAAAATTCAGGTGACTCATGTGGGATGGCAGTACAAACTTCGATTCCACAATCGAGAACAACAGTACCGGAATAACGATATACGGAATTTGCGCGAAGATTTGCCCACGCACGCCCTCAATCAACATCAACGGAATAAATGCCGCAACGGTGGTTAGCACGCCAAAGGTTACTGGCACCGCTATTTCATGCGTTCCATCAATCGCGGCTTGCACGCGATCCGGGTTTTTGCGCATATGCGTATAAATGTTTTCACCGGTCACGATGGCATCATCCACAACAATACCCAACACGAGTATGAATGCAAACAGACTCAGTAAATTGATACTGACGCCAATGTGTGGCATTAACGCAATACCACCTAATATAGAAACAGGAATGCCTATGAATACCCAGGCCGCAACCCAGAATCTCAAAAACAGCGTCAGCAGCAACATAACCAACAAGCCACCTTGCACCGCGCTTTTTAACAAGGTATTCAAACGCGCTTTAACAGTGCGAGAACTGTCCCGCCAGTAACCAAGGGTCACACCATAAGGCATGGTTTCCGACGCTTCAGCGATATACCCTTTAACTTCATCGGCAACCGTGATAGCACTTTGTAATCCGGTTCTGAACACGTCGACTTCAATGGCAAGCTGCCCGTTATAGCGTTGTTCCAGCGCTTGCTCAGAAAAACCATCATTAATGTTGGCTAAATCGCCCACGGTTAAACGTGTACCGTCGGGGCGAGTCTTGACAATAACGCTGCTAAAATCTTCCGCGCCATACGCTTGGCCTTTGGTTCGAAGCAACACTTCGCCACCGGCGGTTTGAATGGAACCTGCCGCCAAATCCAATGAACTGTTGTTTATGGCCTGCGCAACTTCAGATAAAGTGATGCCATACCGACTTAATGCAGCTTCAGATACTTCAATTGCCAATTCATAATCACGCGCACCAGATACCGCCACCGACGATACATTAGGTAATGCTTCTAGATCATCACGTACACGCGATGCCAACGTACGTAATTCTTTTTCGGGCAGGTCGCCAGCAACAATCACACTGATTACTTCGCGATTGCGCGAAGGTATATACACCGACGGCGACTCCACATCATCAGGAAAATCGCTGATTTGATCGACTTGCTGTTTTATTTCATCAAGCAGCTTTTGTCCATCATAGCCTTTAATCATTTCAACATTGACGCTGCCAGAACCTTCATTGGCAACAGAAGTAATACGCTTTATTCCCTGTAGCTCTTGTATGGCCTCTTCAATCTTTATAGTGACGCCTTCTTCCACTTCTGCGGGCGATGCACCGCGAAAAGCTGCTCGAATGCTGACGCGTTCAAGTTCAAAGCTTGGGAAAACTTCCAGAGGCAGCCGTCCGGCAAGTGTGGTCAGACCCCACACAATAATGAAGACCATTAGCAAATTGGCGGCGACTGAATTTCTGGCGAACCAGCTGATTAATCCGTGCATGCTTATATCCTCAATAACGGCTGCGTTATTTGCGTGATATGAATTTACGAGTTCGCGTTGGCCGGTTGATTTTGTCCTTGTGGTCGGCGACGTTCACCTTGCTGACCACCATCTTGTCTTCCTTGCCAGTTACCGTTACCGCGTTGCTGACCGGCAGCCGGTCTTTGACCATCTGGTCGTCGTTGTCCGGCCGGACGACCCTCATCAGCTTGTCCACGTCCCTCGCCACGCGCTTGTCCATCACCACGTTGTCCACCTTGACCACCACGTTGACCGCCGCCTGCCGGGCGTCCTTCACCAGCTGGCCTACCGGCAGTGCCAGGCTGACCCTCGGCGCCGGGACGACCTGCGCCTCGTCGTCTTGGTGGTGGTTCAACACCGTCTACGGTGGCTCTGACGGGCGTGCCATTAGTCACTGTGCTCATGGCAGTGGTCACCAACACGGCACCGGTTAATCCATCATCTTTAATAGCCGCTGTCTCATCATCAGCCCAAGCGATATTCACTTCGCGTCGTTCCAGTTGGCTTTGACCATTAACTAGCAGCACTTCCCGGTCCTCACGCACAGCGGCACGCGGAACAACAAATACATCATCCAATACACGGCCAGCTATTTTTGCATTAACAAACTGCCCTATACGTAACTGCGGTTTATCCTGCGCAAACGGTTCATCTATTCTGGCAATGATGTTTAATTGCTGGGTGCTTGCATCAACACCTTCTGCGCGAATCACTTTGCCGTTCCACACATGCGGTACACCACCTACGTTGGCATTGAGTTCTATTGACGGTAATTCTGCGTTTGATCCAGAGCCAGGTGTTGGTATATCAAGATACGTTAACTGCTTACTGCTTAATGGCAGTTTTACATCTACCGATGCCGTTGTATACAGCTGGCCAATGCGCGAACCACGGCTCACGAATTGGCCCAGATCAACATTTTTTTCTAACACCCTGCCATCGAACGGTGCAATAAACCGGGTGCGTTCCAGATCAAGTTTTGCGCGTTCCACTTGGGCTCGAGCCGCATCCCGATTCGCCCGCGCAGCGGCAACCTGTGGTTGTCTTAAATTAAATGCATTGGCTTTGCGACCCAAACTTTGCCATTCGGCTTTGGCCAATTCAGCACGAGCAGCTTCCTCCTGCAACTGAGCCGACGCTTGCGCTAACGACGCCTGTGCCTGAGTTAATGCAATGGTGTAATCACGTTCATCTAACTGCAGCAGTACATCGCCTTTGTTGAACTCACCGCCCACAACAAACACATCTGAAATTGCCGTAATGCTGCCATTAACTTCTGATACCAGTGTGGTGAGTTGTGTTGGTTGCACCGTGCCCTGACTGCGCAACATGACCGGGTATTGGCTTTTGGATAGCGTTATGGCCTCGACGGCCTGCACTGTTGGAAACGAGGGTCGGGTTCTAGGCTCCGGGCGGTTGTCGAAGACTTTTTTGGCGGCGAACACACAGCCAACAAGTATCAGTACCGGGATAAGAACCTTTAAAAATAAATTCATCCAACTATCCAATGTTTGTGGCAGTTTTATGAGCAAACCGCCGCTTTGCGTTATTATACGAGCCTAATCTGAGACCAGTTTCCATGCCCGAACTCGCCAAACCCACTTCCAGGCCGCTATTTGATTATCCACCTTACTGGGCGGAATGCTACGGTCGATCGCCATTTTTGCCGATGAGTCGCACCGAAATGGACGATTTAGGCTGGGATAGCTGCGACATTATCCTAGTAACAGGCGATGCTTATGTGGATAGCCCAAGCTTCGGTATGGCCATTGTGGGCCGTTTGCTTGAATCCCACGGTTTTCGTGTTGGCATCATTTCCCAGCCGGATTGGCACAGTGCAGACGCTTTCACAGCCCTAGGCAAGCCCAATCTGTTTTTCGGTGTCACTGCCGGCAACATGGATTCCATGATTAACCGCTACACAGCCGATCGCAAAATTCGGTCCGATGATGCCTATTCTCCGGACAATGTTGGCGGAAAAAGGCCGGATCGCAGCTCTATTGTGTATTCTCAGCGCTGCCGAGAAGCCTTTCATGACACACCTATCATTATAGGAGGTATTGAAGCCTCACTTAGGCGAATAGCACATTACGACTATTGGCAAGACAGCGTGCGACGCTCCATCCTGGCTGACGCTCAGGCTGATTTGTTAGTTTATGGCAATGGAGAGCGTGCCATTGTGGACATTGCTCATGGCCTCGCAAGCGGTAGAACGTGTTCAGAACTGCACAATATTCGCGGTACCGCTTATCTAACCAATGATTTACCAAGCGACTGGACCATCATTGACTCATCTAACGTAGACAAACCCGGCCGAGTGGAAAAATACACCAATCCGTATGAAGTTATACCCGAAGACGAAGCGGCCAGTTGCAATACCTCAACCAACAATACCGGCGACAAAACCAATTCAGCAAATAACACATCGGTCGTGAAATTCATGAGCCGTGAGGAGCGGCAAGCCATTCGCCGAGGTGAGCGCGATCGAACCGTTATCCGACTGCCATCGTTCGACGTCGTCAAAAATAATAAAGTATTGTATGCGCATGCGAACCGCGTGCTGCATCTTGAAACAAACCCGGGCAATGCGCGCGCGCTGGTTCAAAATCAAGGTAATGGTCAGAAGCTCTGGATAAACCCGCCACCCATTCCGCTGAGCACAGAAGAAATGGATTATGTGTTCGATCAGCCTTTTGCCCGAGTGCCACACCCGGCATACGGTGATGCACGCATCCCGGCGTATGAAATGATTCGCTTCTCTGTGAATATTATGCGCGGGTGTTTTGGTGGCTGTACATTTTGCTCTATCACCGAACACGAGGGCAGAGTCATTCAAAACCGTTCTGAGGATTCAATTATTAAAGAAATTGAATCCATGCGAGACACCGTACCCGGTTTTACGGGCGTTATTTCTGATCTTGGTGGCCCTACCGCTAATATGTATCGCATTGCGTGCAAATCAAAAGAAATTGAATCTAATTGCCGATTGCCATCATGCGTGTATCCGGATGTGTGTAGCAACCTAAACACCGATCACTCGTCATTAATTAAATTGTACAGACGCGCACGTGAACTGCCCGGGGTTAAGAAAGTATTGATCGCATCCGGCCTTCGGTATGATCTTGCCGTTAAATCGCCTGAGTATGTAGAAGAACTTGTTACACATCACGTAGGCGGGTATTTAAAAATCGCACCCGAACATACCGAACGCGCACCACTGGATAAAATGATGAAACCGGGCATCGGTGCTTATGATGAATTTAAAGCGCTGTTTGAAAAGTTCAGTAAGAAGGCGGGCAAAGAACAATACTTAATCCCGTATTTTATTGCGGCCCACCCCGGCACCACAGACACAGACATGATGAATCTTGCCCTATGGCTGAAGAAAAACGGCTTCCGCGCCGACCAGGTGCAGAACTTCTACCCTTCCCCGATGGCCACTGCAACCACCATGTATTACACGGGCAAAAACCCGCTGAAACGCATCAAAAAAGACAGTGAAACAGTGGATGTGGCTAAGACGCCGGAACAACGAGCACTGCATAAAGCATTTTTACGCTATCACGACGCTAACAATTGGCCGCTACTGCGCGACGCTTTGCGCAATCTTGGCAGAACCGATCTTATTGGCAATGGTCCGCAACACTTAATACCCAGCTATCAACCGAAAACCGACGGCAGTTACAGCAGTGCGCGACGCAAGAACAGCACACCAGCTAAAAAACGTCAGCCCCGCAAAGGCGACATCTTGTCGCAACATACCGGCTTGCCACCAAGAAAAACCCAATAACACCTTAAGAAAACTGTATCGCCTGCCAGAATAACGGTAGGCGATCGCGTGAGACGTTGATAATCTAAATTTCTACTTTCTCGGGCTCCACCGCTTCCAGCATATCTGCCAATCGTTGTCCTAATTCCTGACTCGCATTAAACAGCGCTGTTTGAATACTGAGGTTTACGGCATTAACAAACTTCTGCCCGGCCACACTGGCAAGCTCTCTCTCCAGAACCAATAACTCAGCATCTGAAAACGACTGGTACATATACAACAACAGCGCCTGCGATTGTTTACGGTACAGCGCGTATAAATCCGGTTTCTGCTGTTCGGCCATGGCTAACAACTGTTCGATGCTAAGTTGCCGCTCCGGTGGCAGCGCCTGCGACAAACTCACATTAAACGCTACTTGCATGCTGGTCATCATATCCACTGCAGAAGTCGTTGTTTGCATGGTCTTATCCAATTGCCGGATGAGTTGCAGGCGTTGAGGATCGATACTGTCGATTTCCAGTGTTTGTTGATACAGCACAAACTCACTGCCCGACGTTAATAGCGAATAATCCAGCTCCGCTTGTTTTATACGATGGCCTAACGGCGACTCATACCATCGAATCAATTGGTCTCGCTCATGCGCATTGAGTTGATGACGTAATTGCGATAACAACTGACGATTAAATTTATCTTCAGTAAACGATTGACCAAGCGCATCACGTAGCTCAACGATATTGAGGGTTTCAAACAAGGTTGGCAACTGCCCTGCGTCCAAAATGGTTTCAAATGCCGCAATGGTACTGTTTGGAATCCGTCGAATTTGTTCGCTCATGCCGGACAGTGCTGCAAGGTCTTGTTCGGTGTTACCGATTTGCACACTGGCAAAGCTACTTAAACTGATTAAAGTGGTCAATCCGAATACGAGGCACCGGATATAGCACTGAGCTTCTCTTGGTAGGCAGGCAGAAAACATACGTGAACCGTTAATCATTTGTCTTGGTGCTAACAAGACTAACGGCGATTGGGATCACTTAGCTAGGAAACACGCACAACACTGTGCGCCAAGCGCGTTTGGTTACACGGTGTTGTGGAACCGTTCACATTGAAATCGATATAACCTGGAAATCATTCGAACTAGAACGCACTGTAGTACGCACCACCATCAATTAGCAAACTTTGGCCGGTGATGTATCCGGCGTGCGCACTGCATAAAAACGCGCACGCTGCACCAAACTCATCTGGTTCACCAAATCGTTTTGCTGGAATGGTTGCGGCACGATTCGCCGCTAAGGTTTCAACAGATTCACCGGTTTTCTTGGATGAAAATGTAAACCCGTTGCGCAGTCGATCGGTATTAAACGCACCCGGCAAAATATGATTGATGGTTACACCCGACCCGGCGACATCACGTGCAACACCTGCTAGAAACGCAGTAAGACCGGCTCGAGCACCGCTCGATAAATCAAGCCCGCTGATGGGCTTCTTGACAGACATGGACGTGATGTTAACGATACGACCAAATTCACGTTCAATCATGCCATCGACGCACGATTGTATCAGCTCAATAGGGGTAACCATATTTTGCTTGACTCCTTCCACCATCGCGTCCCTGTCAAGGTTGCGAAAATCGCTGAACGGAGGTCCACCATTGTTGTTAACTAAAATATCAGGGTTTGGACATGCGGCAAGCAAAGCTGCTTGACCCTCTTTCGTTCCAACATCTGCGAGTACTGCGTTAACCTGACCACCGGCATCAGCAATGGATTTGCGTGTTGCTTCTACGTTTTTCGCATCGCGACCGTTAATAGTAACAACAACCCCGGCAGCGGCCAGAGCTTCTGCACATGCTCGTCCAAGTCCACGACTAGACGCACAGACGATTGCTGATTTACCTGCAATTCCTAAATCCATGAAGCTTCAATACCGTATAAATAAAAAAACCCTTAGCCCCAACAAATTGCTTTGGGCTAAGGGCATGTACGTTGTAACGAGATTAAAAACGCGGGAGGCGTTCCTAATTAGTTATGGATAACCAGTCCCGGTACGTCTTGCTTTTCGAGCTTTTTCTTTTTCAACAGCGCCAGTCTTTCCTCTTCTGTAAGCTCTGATGCCATCAATGGCAATTTATCCGCGTCTGCATTAGCTTGTACCGCGCCATGCCCGTACTGGCAATTGCCTCCTGCCCATGCCGACCCAGCCAACAAGCTTGCCGATGCTGCCGCGATGATCAATGCTGATTTCATATGAACCTCGAGTTCGTGTAGAGGAACCATAGTTATCGCACATAAGTGCTCGATAGACAAGCCTGCAATATATTGCCAACGGTTGCCACTCCCCTGCGTTCATAACTTGCACATCGGTAATGCGCCCGTCTTCTGGTGCTTTATTCGCATCCCAGGTGTACTTCAAACCAGCAACCTGCGCGAATCGACCAGCACCTTCTTCAACTTGGCTTACGCTGTTTTCCAGCGCCGCTAATAAACCCGCGCTAGCATGGCATCAGCAACAAGATTATCCAGAGCGCATTCTTCAACACGGCAAACATCCCGATTATCTTCAATCATTGCCGCTGACTCGGCAACCACTTTGTTGCGAATAGCATCCAGCGGTTTTGCCAATTCTGCCACGCGCGCAACGATCTCCGTGTTTTCTGGAACAGAACCGTCAATCAGAATGGGCTCAACACGAGAGTGAAAGTCGTTGGTATGCAATATGGTCAGGCTGGTGTTTGCGCCGACCGAAGTCGAAACCATTACAGCGCCTAGCAGCCAGCTTGTTGAAATGATTTTCATGGAGAATCTCCGAGGCAATGAATTGATCAAACCCATCGCCTACCAGAGAGGGCAGCCCAAACGCGATAGCAACTTCAGACGTGAAGTCGATGTACACTAAGGCTCTATGCAGAAATTAGCTAAATTTAACATCGGCCAGGTAGTGCGGCATCGGGTATACCCGTTCAGGGGCCTCATCTTCGATGTCGATCCCATCTACAACAACACTGATCAGTGGTACGAAAGCATTCCCAAGGAAATTCGGCCTCACAAAAACCAGCCGTTTTATCACTTATATGCACAGAATGATCAGACCGTGTACGAAGCGTATGTGTCTGAGCAGAATTTATTGTTGGACGATAGCGACGAAACGCTACGCCACCCGGCGATTGCCAAAGAGTTTGTTAAATGTGATTCGGGCGTATACAAGCCCATAAATTTACTGCGCCACTGAGTCTGCTTCGCCACTGAGTCTGCT
>CAYMHU010000019.1:33630-50477 GCA_964390335.1 uncultured Granulosicoccaceae bacterium
ATACAAGCCCATAAATTTACTGCGCCACTGAGTCTGCTTCGCCACTGAGTCTGCTTCGCCACTGAGTCTGCTGCGGCGCTTATCCCTGCTTGCGACGATGACTAACGACTACTCCGCGCGACGGCATCTTATCAAAATGCTTATTCGCCCAACATCCTTCGCTGAGTACTTTATGGGCGTCTACACCAACCAACACCAGCTCTTCTTTAACACGCTCCGCTCGTTGAGTCGCTAAGTAGGCGTTGCCGTTCTTTAGTGTGGTTTTACCATGTGAACAACCAATCACTGAAATGATGTCGGTAGATGGATTAAAACGATCTTCCAACTGTCGAATTAACACTTTGTTTGTCTTGCCCATAATTAGCGAATCATTGGGAAACAGCAATATATGCTTATCTAGCTCGCTGTAGTCTTGCATTTGTTGTTGGTATATCGATACGCGAGTTTCGTACATATTAGGCACTTTTGCATAATCGTTTCCGTTTGAATTATCGACCGACGAACGTGCAACGATTTTAACTTCATCGGATTTAACCGAGCTGGCCTTGGCCACAATCGTATTCGCTGACTGCGCCGCTAACACAGGTTGTTTGATGGATTGCTTAATCGGCGCCTGTACAACGGGAACCGCACTTATTTCAATCATGCTTGAATCTTCATCCAATTCGTCGCGCTTCACGATAGTGCGGGCTATATCGTTTGTCTCAACCGGTGTTAGAAAAATAGAATTATCCATAACCACTTGATCGGCAGTAGCGCCCAACACATACATACTCGAAACCGGTTTGATGGTGATTGAATCCACTTCGTACGAACGCTTCAGCTTGACCTGACCGGAAGACACATAAAACGTAAATACCGGATTACCGGATAGCGAAGAGGAACCGTCTCGATTCACATCGTACTCAAGCCAGTTCGACGACTGCTTGTTACCGACTCTTAAATCGTAACCCGCATTCTGCAATGCCAACAGCAACAAAGAACCGAAGCGACTTGAAGGCTTCGCCGTACTGATGATGGTGTTGTTCGGGTCTAGCTCCGGAAGTTGAACCATGATGGTTGCAAAATCCGCGGCTATGAGTTTGGAGCGGCTGAAATTACCGGTCAGATCGCTGGACTCCGACACTGTCGGAGACACTGTCTGGGATTGCGGCTCTCCTGCCTGCTTTTTGAGCATTGAGACGCTCGAGCACGCGCTGAGACTGACCACCATGGCTGGAATAATGAGTCGAATCACGGCGATTTCCTTTTGTATGTGTTTGTTAAATGACCACTACGCCCGCTACGAGTATGAGCCAATACTGCGATTCAGACTCATGAACCGCTCACAATAACAGCAACTGATCAGCACAAAAACTGGCGAAAAGTATGGGTGGAACACCCTGTTAAGGGCGGGATTGAAAAACTATTTCGCACACAGGGTTGTGCGATGCGAACCAGTCGACCTAAAATTGGGACTTGCGAACCAAACTGACCTCCCATGATAGACGAAGAACTGTACAAATTAGCCACAGATGAGTTGAATTCGGACAAGCGAAATCCGGAAGTCTGGGCCAGAGCGTGCGCACTGGCATGCGATGATCATGATGAAGCCCGGTTTCTATACACGAATTTACGTGTCGAAGAAATGATGAGCAAAGGGGGTAAATCCAAAACCTTCTCAGCTGCAGAAGCGAAGCTCAAGGTGCAAAGCCTCAACGATGATCAGGACCGTACCGAAAATAGCTACAACCTAAGCGATGCCGAACGGCTGGATTCACTCGACCTGCCGCCCGACACGGGCGAGGATGCCGTGTCATCTAACCGAACCGGCGTCGATAGTTCCAACGACCCAATACGCATCGACGATTTCGTTGAATATGAATCCGACACAGACGAGTCTATTGCAAGCGTATCCGGCAGCTCGCAAAGTGCCAATCCGAATGACGCCCTGCCAGACGTGGACTTAGACGCATTTGCTGCCGCTTCAGATACATCGAACGACGCTATTGCAGATGTGCAAGAGGAGCTAAGCGACGATGCGAAACTAGATTTTTCCGAAGCCACCGCGACGCTGGAGGCTGGCAACGAATCGATGCAAGGCGCCGTGTCGTCACTAACCGGCCACATCATTCCGGACGACGAACAACCGGATAATGTGTCGCGCATGATTGATCCATTAACCGGTGAGAGCTCTGAGATCAGCGGCAGTGCTCACATGCCAGCCACCAGAATTCACACGACGCCCGAAACGCTGAAAACGCGCGCTTTGTCCAATGAGTTAGAGCGACAAGCAAAAGACCTGGGTTCTATCGATGACCAAATCGTGACGCCGGTGAATTACGAAGAAATACCCCTTGATTCCACTACTCATGAAGCCTTGGATGCCGACTCGGTAAACAACGAATTCGACCAAACCGCAACGGTTCAGTACGATATAGCAAAACCCGATGACGCAGCTGCGTTTGAAGAAGCCGCACAATTAGCCGAAGTTGATTCCGGCGTACAGCATGACTACAAAGATCAAACAGATATCTTGGAACAGCAACCGGTGGCGGAAGCGTATGCGCTTCCCACGCGCATCGATGGTTATGGTCGTTGGTATTTGATGTTTAGCCGCCGCAATGTGACCAAAGCAATTAAAACTGGCGTGTCCTGGCCTGCCTTGTTTTTTACTTTGCCATGGCTGCTAAACAAACAGTTATTTGGAACTGCGATTGTGTACGCTTTACTGTGGGTTGTTGCAATCGTCGGCTTACTGGCTACCGGTTTTAACTGGATGGATGCAGGCTCAGACGCGACCTTAACCACAAAATTGTGGTTTGCAGGGTTTGCATGTCTGACATTGCTCGGTTTATTTTTGGTACCGTTTCTGTATGGCAATTCGTGGGCAGCAGAAAAACTCGAAAGACGCGGTTTCCAATTGCAATCCGAGGTACGAGCGCGCAGTAAAAGCGAGGCTATTAACAAGCTACGCCAAGCGACCACGACCGGTACGTTTTAAAATATAAACTGGAACACGTTTTGATCATTCGACGACCAAATGCTGCGCAGGTTACTCAGCTTTACTACACTTGATTCTTCAACAACACCGCACAGTTTTTACGGTGATTCGGATATACAGCGCAGAAACTGCTATCGAGTTTACAGTTCCTGAATTTCTTGACGTTAAACCGTTTAAGTCATCGCCAAGAATGATGTTGCTTTGAGGCGCTTTACAACACAAAACTAAAGAGCGCAATCAAAGTAAATTGCATGGAATGCAGCACTTACCTTAACGGAGGCTGGGAATAATATTCCCAGCCATTTTCCACTCGATAGCGGTACCACTTCCCACTAAAAGCGCGTATCGGTATAGACTAGACACTTCAGCCAATCAAAATCAGTGTCAGTACTCACTATGTTCCAAGCACTACCAGAAGCAAAACCAGACGCCATACTGCAACTTCTCTTAAAATTCCGTGAAGATCCACGAACCAACAAAGTCGATCTTGGTGTTGGCGTTTATAAAGACGAACACGGCCAAACACCCGTAATGAAAGCGGTAAAACAAGCGGAAAAACAATTGCTTGAGACGCAAGACACCAAAGCCTATGTAGCCCCCATTGGCAGTCGCCCATTCAGTGCAGCAATGATCACGCAGGTATTTGGCAGTAACGCCAACACCGACAGAATTCGTGCGGCTCAATCAACCGGTGGCACCGGCGCATTACGTATTTTGTGCGATTTACTCAAGCTGAGCCGTCCTGATGCGGCCATCTGGGTCTCAGATCCAACCTGGCCTAACCATATACCGATCATCAATGCGGCCGGTATCGAGCTCAAGGTTTACCCGTACTACGACACAGCTAATAGCAGAGTCGATTTTGATAATATGATGTCAACCCTGAATAACGCAGCCGAAGGCGATATCGTGCTGTTGCATGGCTGTTGCCATAATCCAACGGGGGCCGATCTCAATTTAGACCAATGGCAACAACTTGCTGACCTGTGCGCCAAGAAATCACTGTTTCCATTTTTCGATCTTGCGTACCAAGGTTTTGGCGACGGTCTGGAGGAAGATGCTGCTTCAGTACGGCTTTTTGCCGACCAACTCCCGGAATTGGTCGTCGCTGCAAGCTGTTCCAAGAACTTAGCACTGTATCGCGAGCGCACTGGCGTTGCCATGCTGCTAGCAGAAAACGCCCAAAACGCCGATCGTGCATTGGGAAGCTTAGGCTCGGTCATCAGATCAAACTACTCTATGCCACCCGATCACGGCGCATCAGTAACTGATCTGGTGCTATCCGACGCTAACCTAAACAACGTCTGGCGCGAAGAACTCGACTCCATGCGCATCAGAATGGTATCACTGCGGCGCTCCTTCGCAGAAGCCATGCGCAAACGGAGTAATTCAGATCGATTTGATTACATCATCAATCAAAAAGGCATGTTCAGCCGATTGCCGCTCAACGCCGAACAAATCACCACACTGCGTGAGCAACACGGTATTTACATAGTCGGTGATGGCCGCATTAATGTAGCCGGCCTGCCTGAAGACAACATGGACAGCCTGGCAGACGCCATATTCAGCGTACTGTAGTGACTTAAATTGCCGGCACTTAGTTGCCGACACTTAATGTAGCTGAAATAATGTTGCTGAAAAAAAGCTGCCGCCACACTAAGCTACCGGCAACGTAAAGGGTTCATCTGACAACGGCAATCTTGCCACAACAGCTGCGGTTGCGATAACGGACAAGGTGCCATTCTCCTTGTCCTCAATATTCAGACCACCGTGCACCGCATTCACTTTAACGGTGCCATACGGGATCTGCTTCGCGATATCGGCTACATCGACTTTCTCGGGCTGTTGCACAGCCACCGTGACTTCAACGTGCATACTGTCGCGGTCTATGCCAAGTGAACGAAATAAAATGAGCGAGCTGTGATGCAAAGCATCCTGCACCGCACGCACACCGGCTTTGGTGTAGTCCTCACCATACAAATCGTTGCCGGTGCCCATCTCAAGAATAATGCGCTTTAGTGTTGTGCTCATGATGCAGCCTCTTGAATGTCCAGATATACAACGGCAACCACGTTGGCAACCACGGTGGTGTTGCTGCCATCATCATTCGTGATATCAAGCCCGCCTTTGACCGCGTTAACCTGTGCCTGGCCATACGGCAGCACAGCCGCAACCGCTGCCTTATCCACTTTCTCAGGGTGCGCCACTCCGACCTCGATATCCACTTGCATGCTATCCCGCGAATACCCTAATGCGGGAGCTACTGACAATGAATTGTGCCAAAGCGCATCTTTAAGGCCGCGTATTGCAGCTTTTGTATAGTCCTGGCCATGTAAATCAGTGCCCATGCCCATTTCCATGACTAGCCGTTTTCTCGCCATTGCAATTGTTCCGAATCCAAAACCAGTATGTTCGAGCATGTGGCGGAAAAAAGCAAAAAAAAACCGCCCATACAGGCGGTTTTTTTCAGATACCGAGACTGTGGATTTACTGGCGAGTCATCAACGCTGAAAATGACTTGTTGCCATCGTTGTCTGGACCAACGGTATTCAGAATAAGCTGCGATGGATTCTCGCGATGCTTGTAAATAACACCATTACGGGCATTACCCAGCCATTCAAACGACACGGTTAAATACTGGTTCGCATTGGCAGGATCAGTCACGCTGCCAGTTAAGTTGTTCGGCGCACCATCCTGAAAAATCGTTGCACCTGTTACCGAACCATCAGCATTAATATCAAAGCTCAGCTCTAAATCAAATGTAGGACCGAAGTTAGTCATCGCACCCCAACTACCCGCAACCTCTGACACAGAAATGGTTTGTACATCATCAGCGGTTGCAAAGGTCATTGAAAAATCAGCTGCGCCACCACTGTTCTGAACTTGCTGACCGTCATTAATTACCGATAAGGAATAACTGGTTGTATCAGGACCTGCATTTTCTTCGGCTGGACGTTCAGATGGGTAGTCACCCGCCAGCGTAAATGACTGACCGGCGATTTCACTATCACGATGGATATACCGTTCGAGCGTGCCGGATGACGGACCAAATACCGTTTCATAGCGACCTTGCGTGTTTGCGCTCAGAGAGTAGATATTGTTGGCGGCATCGATAACCATAACGCCATTACCAAAGTCGTTATTGCCGAACCATACGCCCGGTAAACCACCCGCCTGGTTGTTACCGCCACCTGTGTTTCCGTTGTCTGTGTTGCCGCTATCGGTAGTTCCTCCACCAGTGTTTCCACCTGTGTCAGATCCATTGTCGCTTGAGTCAGAGCACGCGGTTAGTAGTGCAACCAGTGTCAATGAAAGAAAATACTTACCCATAAATTATTCCTGCCTTTATTACTGTTTAGTTTTGTCCTTACTAGATAGGACACTTGTACCCAGTACATGTTGATGCTGTACTCAGCGTGCTTAAACTTGTTGCCTAACAACACACCACTTGTGGTGTGTGTCACGAAAAATAGCGCACCCTCACCCATTTTGTTGACTTCATGAACACGCTATTTTGCCGATACCCCTTCCATGAAGCCATGTTTGGAAAACATCTCTCACGGATATGTGGTGCTGGTTAGCGCGCTCATCCTGGCGCTACTGCTACCCGGCCAAACTGCCCTTGGTAGTATCTTTTCTTGCCCAACAGCAGACGGTAGCGTCACCTTTCAGGACACGCCGTGCGCCGTGTCAAAAAAGCCTGAGAAAGCCAAGAAAAAGAAGCTGGCACGTGTGCCATTTGGCATTCATGAGAGTTGGTTCGAAAAACCGCAGATTGTACCAGATGATGCTTACTGCTCTGAAAAAGGGTGTCAGTGCGATGCCTTTGCTCGCGATTTTGATTCCGGTCTGGCTCTGGCCATTGCCGATGCGCTGTATCTCGATGGCAGTTGGCACCGACTATCGGGCAAACTCGTTGAATATAACAGCCACGTTGAATCATCAGCTGAAAAACAACATATAAAAATGGATGTGAACGAGGCGGCGTGCAATATTTTAATGTCTCAAAAAGTATTAAAACTGTTTGCAGAAGATGTACTGAAAGAGTTAAGGCGTGATAAGCGCTACGCTGAGAATCGTGGCTGGGATACCTACGATGATTGTATGGATGGCAACACTACTGCGTGTGAGTATGCGGATAAAGCAGCGCTGTTTGATCGCATTCAAACGGATATAAAAACCCTGCACATCAGTCGATTCAATGATAGCTATCAAGATTCAGATCACCTATTGCCAGCTACCGATCGAACAAGCGCTGACTGGATAGAATGACGCTTACTGGGAACGCCAGTTGCTGGTCATACCAACACGGGGTAAATCAATGCAAGCCCCATTAACGACAACATGATGAGCACGCCGTGTCGAAACAGCGACTCCGACAGGCGGTGCCGAATAGCGGTTCCTTGAGACACACCAAACGTAACAAAAATAAGCCCTATAACCGAGATCAACACGTCTTGCCACGAGAATAGTTCCAGCTTTACCAAACCAACTATCATGACCAGACTGGAAAAGGTAAACGAGCAGTTCACCACCTGAATGAACAAGTTCCGCTCTAACCGTAACATCAACACAAATGGCACCATCGGCATAACCTGAGAGCCTGTGACCCCATTAATCAGACCGGTAATGAACCCCACGATCGGTGCTAATGGACGATGCCAGTTCGCAGCGATGGATAACTCGGGTTTGGCGAAAGTAAATGCACACCAAAACAACATCATGATGCCTAAAATGGCACCGGCTAATCGTCCG
The DNA here is from genome assembly GCA_964390335.1 of uncultured Granulosicoccaceae bacterium. Lineage (GTDB taxonomy): Bacteria > Pseudomonadota > Gammaproteobacteria > Granulosicoccales > Granulosicoccaceae > Granulosicoccus. The sequence goes on from CAYMHU010000019.1 coordinate 41,369, forward strand.
TCAATATACGCGAGCGTCAAAAGACCCAGCGTAAGACCTGGCAACAAGCACAAAAACATCGGCCAAAAGCGTTTCAGTGTTTCGCTGAATTGACCCGCCTGGCGCATCACAACGATGTTGGAAAAAATAGACGGAATGAGCACCAGTGGCAAAGCGTCTTTCAATCCAATCAGCAGTGCCAAAATGGGCAAGCATGTTGTGGAAAACCCAAGCCCAGTGACCCCTTTGGCAATGGCCGCAAACAGGTAGGTGGCAAGGATTGCAGCGATTTGCCAGCCGTGTAAGTCAAAAGGCATACGTATGAAATAATCCGAGGCTGAACTGCTCGCATCAAACCTAAGTCGATGCTGTAAAGTGTTTCCATTAAATCACAAACTACCGACCATGAACGAAACGATTGCCGCGCTTGTCCAGAACTTCGACGCGGTGCAAACAGCGCAGCTTGTGCTCATTTTTCTGTTCGCCGCGATCGTAAAAGGATTTCTAGGCATCGGGCTGCCTGGTGCGGCTATGGCGTTTCTCACGTTAGTCATGCCACCAACGGAGGCAATTCCGATGTTGTGGTTGTCTATCCTTGCAACCAATTCGCTACAGTTTGCACACGCTCCTAACAAGATGGCGATCGCCCGCGAATACTGGCTGTTTGCCGTGGCAATAATGATCAGCATCTTTATCGCATCCATGTTCATTGCCGATTACCCAACCGGTCTTCTAACGGGCGTTATTGGTTTAGCGATGGTTCTGTTTTCGCTTAACCTGCTGTTGGGCATTAAGCTGAAGGTCGGATCAGGGCGTGGCTGGCATCTCGGGTTCGGCATCTTGGCGGGTGTGCTGGGCGGCATCAGTTCAATTTGGTCTCCTATTGTGGCCATGTATCTGGTGGCGCGGGATGTATCCAAAGAGAAGTTTATCGGCACAACCGGTTTTCTTTTTTTGGCCGGCGTCATCCCGCTTGGTGCAGGACAATGGGTGGCTGGCATCTTGACCTTGCCAATTTTTATAAAGTCTGTATTGGCGCTCTGCGTGGTGCTTGTGGGCTTTCGTATTGGCGAAGTGCTTCGTGACAAAGTCAGTCAGGAGCTGTTCCGTAAAGCCGTGTTAATTGCCTTTTTATTGTTGGGCTGCCGCTTGATCATTAACGGTCTGCGTTAACCGCAATTCCATGCCATGATTACTTTGACTCGTACAGCATTTTGTTCAGATAAAGCCGTTGAATTTTCCCTGAAGGACCTTTCGGCAGTTCAGGCAGAATATGCACCGTGTCGGGTGCTTTAAACTGCCCAACACGTTCTACACACAGTGCAAGCAAGTCATCGCAACTGGTTGATGAGCTCTCGCTAAGCCTGACTGCCGCTTCAACCCGTTCACCATAACGTTCACACGGTCGCGCGAACGCAGCGGCTTCAACCACATCAGGGTGCTCATACAAGGCTTCATCAATTTCGCGCGGCGCGATGTTTTCACCACCTTTGATAATCAGCTCTTTGAGTCTGCCAGTCACAAACACATAGCCGTCTTCGTCCATGCGACCCAAATCGCCGGTGCGCAGCCAATCGTCATGAAACGAACCTGAGGTGGCATCAGGGTTGCGCAGGTATTCTTTCATCACGTTAGGGCCTCGGATTTGAATTTCACCTTCAACACCTCGTGCGCACTCTTTACCATTTTCATCGGCAATTCGGGCCTCATTGCTAATCGCACACCCTGCCGAACCAATCTTATGCAGTGCCGGATCGAGCGGGTTTACCAGGCACTGTGCCGCCGTTTCTGTTAAGCCCAGCGACTCGACTATTGCTAAGCCAAAGCGTTCCTGAAACGCACGTTGTGTTTCTACTGCCAGCGCGGATGATGCTGATCGTGCAAAGCGAAGTTGCGCCTTTAGCGCAGGCGAAGGTTCAGCTGCGCCGTGCAGTAAATGGCTGATTATCGTCGGTACAACCGAAAACCAGGTGATGCCTCCGTCAGCCGCCTGTTCCCAGAACTGACTGGCAGAAAATCGCGACACCATGGCAAGCGAGCCACCGGACACTAGGCTTCCCATAACGGAAACGCACAAGCCGTTAATATGGTAAAACGGCAGCACACCCATGCCGCGATCTTGCGGCGTGAGTTCGTGCGCCACGCTAACCGTCCACCCACCTGCAAGCAAACTTGATTGTGTATGCACAACACCCTTCGGACGACCCGTTGTTCCGGATGTATACATCAACAATGCATCGTCTGTTGCTGCCAAGTCATGTAGCTCTGCGCTTGCACCACTCGCCTCGAAACGATTCAACTTATCCGGGCGAACATCGTTAAAAGCTGCCGCTTGGTCGTCATGCACAAATGCAACGCGCGCGTCGGAATGTTCCATTGCATAGCCTAGCGCGTCAGGGCCCGCAGCAAGATTCAGCATGGTTACGCGGAAGCCACCATATAGTGCAGCAAAAAGCGCTTTGACACCTGCCAGACCATTAGGATGCATCACAACAACACTTTCGCCTTTGGCGATTCCTTGCGCCGTTAGATCTGCAGCAATGTGTACGGCATGGGCTCGCAGTTCTGACCAAGAAATTGTTTCGCCGGTTTCTGGAAAAACAAACGCTGTGCCATCTTCATTTGCGCGCGAATCTACCCAATCACGAACCGTCCCAACAGGCGGTGTTTGGCGATCAAACTTCATTGGCCAGCCGCGCTCCAGTAATCAGCAAAAATCTCATCCAAGCTGGGTTCTCTAGTCGGAATTTCACGGATGATTTTGGTTGATTGCATGAAGTGTCTGTAGTTAACGTTTTCATTGACCGAATTACCACCCCATGTGCCGCAGCCCATTGACAACGAAAACGGCATGCCGTTCGTGAACGATCCACCCGTGGCGAATGTGTGCGCCTGATTGACAATCACTCGGCTAGTGGGCATCGCTGTTGCCAACGTACGTGCTCGATTGTCATCAGTGGAATGTAAGCCAACCGAATGACCCGCGCCTTGATACTCTTGAATACGGCGTGTCACGGCAACGGCGTCATCGAAATCCTGGGCGCGATAAAGCGCAAGCACCCGACTTAACTTTTCACCCGATAAAGGATGATCGGCACCAATGCCCGTTGTCGGAACGGCGATGTACTCAGTGCCTTGCGGAACATCAAGTTCTAGCGCGGCAATCATTTTGTCGGCATCTTGAGCAATCACCTCACGATTCAAATGCCCATCGGGCCAAAGCTTGGCAATGATTCCGCTCTCATCTTCTACGAGCGCGCCACCGTGACGAGCCATCGCGGCAACGAAGTCAGCATAGACAGCATCAACCACAACAACGGCGTTTTCCGAACTGCACGAAGTGGCATTATCAAAGCATTTAGATGCGCGAATTTTTTCAACCGCAGCGTCAAGATCGGCCGTCTCGTCTACTATCACAGTGACATTGCCCGCACCTACCGCCACTGCGGGTGTGCCAGCAGTTTGAGCGCGATGCACGTTGTTCTGGCTGCCGGTCGCGACGATCATGTCGCATGCTTCCATTAACGCTTGGGTCTTGGCTTTTGATCCGGGCGCTGGCAACACCTGCACCAAATCCGGATCCTCATTGATCTTAGCGAATTCAGCGTGCACAAATTCCAATAACCGTTCCGCACAAGCCACGCCTTTCGGCGAAGGTGCAACAACTATCGCGTTACCACACTTCAGCGCGTTGATGATGTTGTTGGCGGGCGTCGCAGCAGGATTGGTTGACGGCACAATAGCCGCAACGACGCCTTTCGCACGGGCGATTTCTGTTATGCCTGTTGCCGGGTCGTCGGACATCACGCCAAAAGTCACTGCATGCTGGATGTCGTGCATGACCCCAAGAGTTTTGCGATGATTCTTGGTGATTTTATCGGGCACGTTTCCTAGCCCGGTGGTTTTCACAGCTAATTCTGCGAGTTCGCGATTACGCGCTGGTTCCATGATTGCCCAAGCTGCAGCTTGGGCAGCGCGATCATAGCGTGCCTGCGATCCGTTTGCCTCAAAGCGTGCTTGCGCGGCTTTTGCCCGCGCTACAATCGAATCAATAATATCTTCACTCATTACTGTTCTGCTGTTTTATTACTGGGTGCTTGAAAGGCTCGATAAACACTGGAGCCAAGTGTAAGGATCCCGGCAAAAATCAGAACCGCACAGATGGGACGCGAAAAATACGTACCCAAATCGTAGTGCACCATCTGCATACCTTGCGCAAAGTTTTGCTCACCTATTTTGCCCAGGATCAATCCCAATACGATGCCTGGAATGGAAAACCCGGACCGACGCAACAGATAACCAAGAATACCGGCCAAGAACATAACAATGACATCCAGCACCAACCCTCGGTTGATATAAGCGCCGGTCGTGGCCAACATCAGTATCAAGGGCGCAAGGAACTGAAACGGGATCTTAAGCAGGTTGAGGATCGTTTTAGTTTCAACCAAGCCAATAATCAGGATGGACAGATTGGCAAAAAACATCGCCGCAAACACAATCCAGATCAGATCGGGCGACAACATAAAAACCAATGGACCGGGTTGCAGATCGTGCATCTGAAAAACCACTACCATCATTGCAGTCAGTGCACCGCCAGGCAGACCCAAGGCTAGCAGCGGAATCATCGCTGCGCCCGTGGCTGCATTGTTTGCCGTTTCGGCAGAGATCACGCCTTCAAGTTTGCCTTTACCGAATTCTTCGCGGTTTTTAGACCAGCGAACGGCCTCGCCATAACTCATGAAAGCGGCCAAGGTCGCACCGATACCGGGCAAGATGCCACACAGAAATCCAACAATGATGGAACGGGCAACCGCAATCTTATGCATCCATAACTCGAGCCACGATGGGAAGGTCATGGATACTTTGGGCGCTTTATATTTGCCGCTCGCTTTTTTCTCCGCTTGTACGAAGATCTCGGACACCGCGAAGAAACCCAAAATAGCGGGTACAAACGCAATCCCGGCCGCAAGATCAGTAATGCCAAAGTTGTAACGGTTAATGCCTCCCACCGGGTCTTGTCCGATTGTTGCGATCAAGAGTCCGATCAGTACAGACATCCACCCTTTCCAAATGGTGCGCGCCCCAATAGAAGATGCGACAGCCAACCCGAAGAAGACGAGTGCAAATATTTCCGGCGGCCCGATGTTGCGAATGGCCCAATTAGCTAACGGTTCAGTTGCTGCCATCATCACCAGTGCCGAGGCCATACCACCGATAGCAGAACACAAAACGGCAGCACCTACCGCTTTGCCAGATTGCCCGTTCTGGGTCATGGGATAGCCGTCAAACGCCGTTGGTGCGTTCTCAGCGGAACCGGGGATATTGAACAGGATGGCGGTGATTGCACCGCCATAGGTGCCGGTGCAGTAAATCACAGCAAACAGCATCACACCTTGGGCGGGTTCAAGGGATGCCGTGAATGGCAACAAAATAGCCGCCAGTGTGAGCATGCTCACGCCTGGAATAGCGCCAAACAGCATGCCACCAACGACGCCAAATACAAAGATTGCAATTGAGACTGGGTCGCCAAACAGGGCTGCAGAACCGGCTAAAAAATTCTCTATCATGATTTGCTCACAACCCCTGCAATTTAGCGTTCATCGTCAGGATCCAAGCGCTAAAGTCATAGAACGGCGATACGTTGCCTTGTGGCAATGGTGCATTCAGGATCACAAGGAACAATCCGATGAACAGCACATAAATGACAACCGTCATAATCAGAATCGCTTTCCATCGACGTTCGCCGAACAACCACATAATGGCTGCAATAAAAAATGGCGCTGAGAAATAGATTCCAACGGGTTTAAGCAACCAGGCAAATATAAACGGCGTCAGCAGCACTGTGGCCATCCGAGTTACCGTGCGGGGATTGCTGAAATCTCCCTCATCATCACTTTTGCCGATCGTGCCTTGCGAGGATGACCCGTACTTATATTGAAACCAGATGTTACCAAGCGTTGCGATCAGTAAAATGCCAATGATCACGCGTGGCCATGCTGTTGCACCAAAGCGATAAATTTCAATGGGCTGATTAAACTCGAATGAAAACCCATAAAAGACCGCGATAATCAGCAGAAAGATTACCGCCTCGATCAAATGGGTGCGCGTTAAACGTCCCACGTTGTGTCTCCCCTAAAGGTATAAATACAACAGGGCACCCGAAGGTGCCCTGACAAGTCACATGGGATACTTACTTAACTTCCAGACCCATTGCTTTGTACACTTCGCGGTATTGCCCAATTGATCGAGTGATCAGTTCCTTCGCACCTTCGGTGTCACGGTAGCTATCGATAACTGTCATGAACTTACTCTCGTTAAAGGCTTGATAGCTGTCTTCACAATAGCCACGCTGGAATGCCCATTGCAACCACTCGACTCGGTCTGCAGGTGCGTCAGCATGTACATAGAAACCACGGAAACGCAGCAGCGGATCGAAATCCATGCCTGCTTCGCGGTGTGTCATGGTGTCAGCGAATGCTTCTGGTCGCTCGTCAAAGATAGTCAGGATTGGCTTGAACTGGCCTGCATCCAGGAAGTTGCGCACATCACCAGGCTGCTCGAACAAGGCATCAACCTGACCACCCAGTAAAGCACCGTAACGTGGCGCACCCTTGTCAAACGAAATCTGCTGGATAGACATACCCGTTGCATCTGTGATGAAACCCATGGTGACACGTTCCATCGAACCTTCTTTAGATACGTTCGCAATGGTTGCCTTGCCGTCCTGCGCTTTCACCCATTCAACAAACGATGGCCAATCGGTGAATCTTGTTTCATTTGTGCGAATGTAAATCTGGCTAAAGGTCACCTGGCTGACCACCAACGGAATCAAGTCTTCTGCCGGGTTGGGCATTGTAGAATCTAACGCGTGTGCAGATGATGCATCGTCAATGTGCTCAAGCACGTTGTAGCCATCTGCTGGCGCAGCCATATAGGCAGTCATGCCGACGGTGCCCGAACCACCTGGCTTGTGATCGCGGTTGATTGGAACGCCAGTGAGTTCTGTGACTGCCTCAGCCATTGCCGCTGCCACCTGACCAGAACCGCCAGCTGGGCCGTAAGGAACGATCATTGTTAGTGCGCGTTCCGGAAATCCACCTGGCTTATCAAAAGATACTTCCGTTCGTTTACATTCAAATGCTGATACGGTGCTCGATGAGAACACGGCGGCTACAATCGCCGCAGTACCTAGAAATTTCTTCATATTTCTCCTCCAAACCATGACTGCTGGTTAATTTTGCCGATTATATTTTTTCCCCGACCGCTTAAATCGCGGATGGTAAGCACCAGTTTAAATTATGAAAATAAAAATGCAAACGTTTTCATTTCTGCTAGCCTAGCGCCCATGAAACGACCAACCCGTACTCGCGGCGGAGCACCCGGCATCATTGACGTTGCCAATCGAGCCGGTGTGTCCCCGGCCACAGTTTCGCGTTTTTTCAACTCCCCGGATTTGCTCGGTGCAAAAACCAGAGCCCGGGTCCAGGTTGCAGCTACCGAACTTGGCTATATTCGCGACCGCATGGCCAGCGCCATGCACAACCGTTTTTCCGGCACCGTGGGGTTAGTGGTGCCCACCATCAACAATACTATTTTCAGTGAGCTAATCGCCGCGTTTTCGAACCGCCTGCTGGAGCACGACAGAACGATGTTGGTTGCCAGTCATAACTACGACCAGATGCAGGAAGCATCGATTATCCGATCTCTGCTTGAGCGCAAGATCGATGGCATTGCATTGGTGGGTCAGCACCACCAACGAAGCGCAATCGACATGTTGCAAGTTCGGTCTGTGCCAGTCATCGCGGTGTGGGGATACCATCCGGAAACGAGCATTCCATTTGTGGGTGCCGACAATTGCCTCGCTGCTAAAAAAGTAACACAGCATCTTATTGATCTTGGACACAGTGATATCGCATTTATCTTCCCGGACACCGAAAACAATGATCGAGCTGCTGAGCGCATGCGAGGTGTGCAGCTAGCCATGCAAACGGCTGGGCTCTCAATACCTGCTAAGCGTTTGCATACTTGCCCCTACAACATAGCGCAATCCAAAGCCACGGCTATCGACTTGTTGTTGGAAAACAAACCAACGGCGGTTGTGTGTTGCAACGATGTGATTGCGCACGGTGTGATCTATGCGGCGCAACAACTTAAGATGACACTACCTGACGAACTGTCAGTCGTGGGTATTGGCGACTTTACCGGGTCGGCCGATATTGTGCCATCGCTGACTACGGTGCGCTTGCCTGCAAATCAAATTGGAAGAATTGCCGCGGATGGTTTGGTGCACATGAGTGAAAATGGTGAGCAAAGCCACTTTGAAAATCGAGTCATTGATACGGAGTTAATCGTCAGGGAATCCAGTGGCTGCCCAGTGTGACACCTACGCCACAGCGCTACTCTACCAATCTATTTTTGACCAACCACCATTAACCCGTCGGCTCGTGATGGTACGTTTTGCGTAAGCTTCGGACGGGGTTGCGCGATCGCCATTGTCTCGCACCATTGCGTTAATCGTGAGTACTGCTGAAATGGATTTATCTGCATTACGCACTCTAATTCCGCTAATACCAATATCCAATCGTTCAAATCGACTCATTAGTGCTTTAAACAACTTTGACTGATCAGAACTGATGGCGAGTCGATCCATTGTGATTGCATCTTTGGATTCAATAGCTCTGTGCAATCCATCGAACATGCGAGTAACCTTGTCGAAATCAGCATCGCTAACCGGTTTGTTATGTTCTTGCAAAGCTGCATCCACGGCAAACCCCAGTGTTTCTACCCGGGTATCGTCTGCATTAATTGAACGTGCAATCGCCAATTGCGTTGTTGCGGCGGTTAAATCACCCACACTTAGCGAATTTTGTGCAGATAAAATCGCTTGCTTTAAGCGTCGCTCTGTACGTGCTGCTGTTTGACGTTTAGCCTCTGCTTGCGCTAATTGTTGTTGTCGCTGAGCTTCTTTTTCCGCCGCAATCTTTGCAAGCTTTTCCTGCTCTGCCAGTGCCGCTGCGTCCTTTTCTCTCTGCTCAGCCAGCGCCTCGGCTTTTGCCGCTTCCTCTGCAAGCCTTTCCTGTTCGGCTAACTTAGTCTGTTCAGCCTGTGCTGCCTGTTCTTGTTGAGCTTT
>CAYMHU010000019.1:50577-56536 GCA_964390335.1 uncultured Granulosicoccaceae bacterium
CCTGTTCGGCTAACTTAGTCTGTTCAGCCTGTGCTGCCTGTTCTTGTTGAGCTTTGCGTTCGGCTGCAGCCCTGGCAGCTGCTTCACGTTCAGTTGCTAAGCGCTGTTGTTCGGCTTCGCGGGCCAAAGCGCGTTCTTTTTCGATTGCTTGTTCTTCGATTGCTTGTTCCTCAACCGAATTCTGCGTTGCGCTTTGACCGGCGATCTGATCAGCAGCTCGTGCTACATCGTTGTTTGCAGGCTGATTGGCAGGCAGCGCAGCGTTATTCTTAGCATCTGCCGGTTCTGATATCGCAGTAACCACCTCGGTGGTGTTCTCCCCGATAGTCTTTGTCGGTTGTGCCAGATACCATAAACCTCCGGCTACGCCCGATAACAACAGCGCAATCCACGCGAACGATTTTATACCTGTACGTGTCGAGCCATCACGTGCAGCAGATACAGCATCGTACGTTGAACTGCGCCGCTCTCTGGACAATACGGTAGCGTCCGACATTTCATTCAACATATTGGTATCGAACCGATTCTGTCGTCGCGACTCAAGCGACTCACGTTGCGGTTGAACGGCTTCTGCATGACCACGACGCAACAACGCAGGTACCCAGTCATTTAAACTTTGCGGTCGATCCGCGATTTTAAACTTCAATGCCCAATCAACGGCTGCAAGAAACTCTGGACTGAATTTACCTTCACCTAAGAAACTTGCTGGAATCAGCGGGTCTTTACCACCGTTGAGTATTGCTGCGCCGCGCTGTGTGCTCTCAACCGGATCCTTGCCGCAGATACCGTAATAAAGCGTTCCACCCAGCGCGTAGATGTCTGTCCATGGACCTTGTTGATCATCATTCTCAGTGTTGTATTGCTCCATCGGCGCATAACCGACCGACACCAGCGCAGTCAGACTTTGCTGTGTGAATTTGCTAGCACTGCGAGCCGAACCGAAATCCAGCAACACAGGACTGCCATTCTTGCGCACGAGAATGTTTGCAGGCTTTATATCGCGGTGGATAAAACCTAAGCGATGTACTTCTGTCAAGCCTTCGATGATCGGTAAAATTAGTTTTTTTAAGGAATGCTCGGAACGCGCATCCGGGTTCTTAAAATATGAACGCAGGTCTTCCCCTTCTTCAAACTCCATGACCATGTAAGCCGTGCTGTTTTGCTGAAAGACCGACATGACCCGAACAATATTCGGATGATTAAACTTAACGAGATTTCGTGCTTCTTTAATAAAGCGCTCCATCCCCCAACGAAAAATATCGCCGTGCTCTGCTGTAATTGGATGAACATGGCTGTTAGTATGCCGGGTGGCAATGTCGCCGGGAATATACTCTTTTATCGCGACTCGGTAATCGAGATTGGTGTCTGTTGCCAAATAAATGACGCCGAACCCGCCTCTGCCTAGAATGCGCTCAATGCGATACCAATTCAGCATCTCACCTTGCTGAAGAGTGCTATATGAAGCCTGTGATTCCATTAAATGGCAACGTCGAGACCGACTGTGAACGAATGCACATGGTATCAAAGAATGCCAGAAAGACGTGTAAACACTTGTGTGTTGGTGCCGGTAGATCGTTGAAAAGCCTCAGAATTGAGACACAATCCAACGGATTCAACGGTTAGGACTTGGAGTTTATACCTAACCTCTCAGGGAGCCACGTTTTGTGCCGATATAATGGCCAATCGGACAATACCAACCGGCGAAACGCACGCAGCGTACTAACCTTCCAAAATACATTTCGAGGCCCGGCCCTAGTGAGCACTGAGAATACCTATCTAACTGCATATATCGAAGAACAATCTCTGGCGGAACGCATGGTCCCAGCCGTGGGCATGCTATACCGCGAGTGCGGTGTCATCATCACCGTGTTTAGCCGTAAGCTCATGAACGGTTCAACAATTGATATTATCAAGGCTCACAGGCAAGCAGTTCAGGTGGTTGGCGAATCCGTATCTGTAGCCGAGACATCCAGACTACTTAATTTGCTTGCCGACATTAAGCCGGGCTCTTCGCGCATCGATATAGGTCAGCTTGCACACAAGGCACGCAATGCCGGACTACTGAGTACACATGATGATACGCAGCTAAGAGAATTTCTGGTTGAGCAAACTAAACATCTGCAAGAAGAAAGCACCTTACTCGATGAGCCTCGCGATATTGTGTTGTATGGCTTCGGTCGTATTGGTCGCATCATTGCTCGCTTATTAATTGAGCGCACCACATCCAGCAACCCGTTGCGTCTACGAGCTATTGTTGTCAGAGGTGGGCGCGATGGTGATCTGCAAAAACGCGCCAGTCTGTTACGTCGCGACTCAATACACGGTCCATTTAGTGGTCACATCAATGTTGATGTTGAGCAAAGCGCGATTATCGCTAACGGAAACTTTATTAAAGTCATCTATGCCAATCAGCCCGAAGACATCGACTACACAGAATACGACATTAACAATGCGCTTATCGTTGATAACACTGGCGTATTTAAAGACGAAGAAGCATTGTCTCGTCACTTAACGCCTAACGGTGCTAGCAAAGTCCTGTTAACAGCGCCTGCTGGGGGCAATATCAAAAACATCGTTTATGGCGTCAACGATGACATGATAGACGATGCAGACAACATTGTTTGTGCAGCCAGCTGTACGACGAACGCGATTACCCCTATCTTAAAAGTCATGAATGACAAGTTCGGGATTGAAAACGGCCACGTAGAAACCGTGCATTCATATACCAACGATCAGAACCTTATCGACAACTTCCACAAGGCCGATCGGCGTGGACGCAGCGCACCGTTAAACATGGTGTTAACGTCAACCGGCGCTGCTAAGGCAGTAGCCAAAGCCTTGCCTGAATTAGCAGGAAAACTGACCGGCAACGCTATTCGGGTTCCAACGCCAAATGTGTCGATGGCGGTTTGTAATTTGAATTTAAAAACCAGCACAACCCGTGATGAAATCAATACGCATGTGCGTGACATGGCGTTCAACTCAGATTTGAGCTTACAAATCAGTTACTCCTATTCCACAGAAGTGGTATCAACCGATTTAGTCGGCACGCCGGAACCTGCCATTTTTGATTCGGTTGCTACCCTTGCTGATGATAATCGTTGTGTTTTGTATGTGTGGTACGACAACGAATACGGCTACAGCACCCAGGTGCTGCGTGTAATGCAACACATGGTTGGTTTGCATATTCCTACCATTGCATAAACCGGTTTTACGCCACTAATATTGTGAGAAAGCTATTGCTAACTCGCAGTATCAGTGCGTCATACCATAGATAACGTAATTGACGCCCAGTCGGTAGGCGGTGGCTGTATAGAGCGCGCTGTACTCTTCCATGTCGGCGTGCTCCCAAGCATCACCCAGGTCCATATTCCAATTGACGATCACCATGATGCGGCCTTCGTCGTCGAGGATTCCACGCCAACGTGGTTGCTGCCGCGACGAATTACTTTCCACAACTGCCATACTTTTTGAAATGGGCAGCTCCCAGGTTTCACCCGGATTCAAACACAAAGCTCGCAATCCCGGTATTTGAATAAACTCATCGATGGGGAAATGCACATTGAATATATCGTGATCTTTTGGAATATCCACAATGGGCCGATCAGGAAATACCTGCCCCATCCACGATTCAAATTGCTCCCACTGATAGCTGCCATGAAAATCATCAACCAGTAAAAAACCACCACGTAGCAGGTACTCTCGTAAGTTATCCGCTTCTGCAGGGCTAAACGATGCGAAACCTGCCTCGACGATATAGATAAACGGGAAATCATAAATCCGTTCATCGAGTAAGGAAATCGATTGGCTGTCTTGGTTTGTTTCAACCTTGGTTAAACGTTTCATGGCCGCAATAAAATGCGGTTCGCTCTCTGAGCAATCGGCTTGCCAGTGCGGATAGCCGATACGATCACCCAGATTATTGATGGCGATTTGGTTATCCGCGAAGATGAGTCGCGAAAACGTAAACTCGGAGTCGGAGATATCGGGCAACGCTGAAGGACAGGCTGGTCGCTGCGGTGTGGTGCAAATAGCCAACTCAGCGTGAGCAACGACTGTCATCATTGTCAACGTCAGCGCAATCAGTACATCACGAGGCTTACGCATCGCGGTTTTAAACATACAGGGACCCTATTATCTGGTTTTTCCGCAGCCCGTCTGAGCTTTGGACTAATAAAATCTTAATACCATATAGTATGCCAGAGCAGTTTCGGGAACACTAATTAGCGATTAATCGCGCCACAATGACTGACTGATGGTACCTATTCCTGATGTTTTGACGGGGCCGACGGAATTGGTTCAATTTAAATTACCGCAAGCAGAGAAGCTATTCACTCAACGCACCCGGACCCGGGATTCCGCCCGGCGGACACTTACCTAATATGATCATACCGAGCACTTCGTCCTTGGTAACGTCTTTGGTCAGTGCTGATCCAACAACCGCGCCGTTTTTCATTACAACCACTCGGTCAGCCAAATCAAATACATCATGAATATCGTGACTGATTAAAAATATGCCGATACCATCATTCTTAAGCTGATGTATAAGCTGACCTACTTGCTCTGTCTCTGCAGGACCCAAGGCCGCTGTTGGCTCATCCATAATGAGGATGCGAGCATTAAAGTGAATCGCGCGAGCAATAGCCACTGACTGACGCTGACCACCGGACAACTGCTTAACCGGATCTTTAAAGCGGGTGAAGTTCGGATTAAGCCGGTTCATTACCTTACGCGTTTCCGCTTCCATAGCAGCATCATCCAAGGTGCCCCAGCGTGTTAATAACTCACGCCCTAAATACAAATTGGCAGCAGCATCTACGTTATCTGCTAATGCGAGCGTTTGATAGATGGTTTCAATACCGTAGTCTTTTGCATGACGCGGATTATTAATGGTGGCTTCTTTACCATCAACAAAAATGCTACCGCTATCACGCGTGTACGCACCAGATAATATTTTAATAAGCGTTGATTTACCAGCGCCGTTGTGTCCCAGTAAACCGACGACTTCTCCTGGAAACAAATGACATGAGGCTTTATCCACCGCATGTACACCGCCAAATGAAATGGAAATATCTTTCAATTCCACCAGTGGCGTTTTACCCGCATTGGGATCTTCAGACGGGGTTGAGGTTGAAGTTTGCATGCTCTGTGTCCCCTATTAAACCGAATTTCTGCGGTAAAGATTATCGAGGAATACCGCAACAACCAGCACCCCACCCACAACCATTTGCTGTATCGCAGCATCAAACCCAATCAGTACCATGCCCGATTGCAACGATTGCATGACTAACGCCCCCAGAATAGCGCCGTATATCGTACCGATACCACCGGCGAACGAAGTTCCACCGATAACCGCTGCCGCAATAACATACAGTTCATCAAATTGCCCTAACGCGAGTGTGGCAGATTTTAAACGAGCACTGGCAATGACTGCAGCAATGCCTGTGAGCGCCCCCATTAACGCGAAGATTAACAGGGTCATTTTTCTTGTGTTTATACCGGCAAGTTCGGCAGCTTCCGGATTACCACCGATGGCAAACACGTATCGGCCAAAACGCGTCCGCGTTGCCAGAAATGTCATTGCAATACCGACTGCAATGGCGATTAAAATTGGAATCGCGAAGCCATGCGAAATAAACAAGCCTTCCTCTGGCACGGTGATATTGTTGGCAGCGGCGTATTTTCTAACAATGCCTTTTGGCCACGGATAGGCGTTCATTACCATGACCGACCCGATAACAAATGCAATGCCGGTACCGGCTAATAAAAATTCAGCCCACATTGGACGAGTTGGAAAGCCAAAGCGCAGCCGTTGTTTTCTTCCACTGATAAGCATCGCAATGATGCCGATGCACACGAGGATGCCTAATATCCAGGAGCCTGTTGCGCCGATGGTGCCGTACGGCCCACCCCCTATTAATGAAAACGTGGTGTCAACCGGTGCAATGGTTTCACCCCG
>CAYMHU010000019.1:56636-69111 GCA_964390335.1 uncultured Granulosicoccaceae bacterium
ACCGATAAATTCCACAGATTACGCGGCGTTAAAAAGGCACCATAGCCATTAACGAAATGACCATACAAGTGGAACCCCAGCCAAATAAGCACCAATGCGCCAATCATACCCAGTAAACGCGTATCGACTTCAGTGGCTCTCAGGAATCGCACCAAACCACTTTCTTTGAAGTCCTGATTAGAATCGGACACCGTTACTCTCCCGCAATCTTTGGAAATAAATAGAGTTAAGCCTTACTGAGAACACAAGATTTCCAGAGCAGGAAAGGTATTCAGTAAGCATTACAAACTTGATTACAAACAATTAGAAGGGCCGCGCACCTGTCGCCACGCGGCCCTTTGACTTACGAACAGCTAAGCCGGTTGATTAACAGCCAGCAACACCGTCCATTGCACCTTCACAGGCTTTTGCTTTGTCGATCCAGCCAGCATCAATAACAACGTCGATGTTGTCTTTAGTGATCGGAGTCGGAGGTAACAGAATAGAGGTGACTGTTACACCGCGCTTACCGCCAGAGAATGGAGCCGTATTAGGTACGTCTGTCATTGCTTTGCCATCAGCCAGCATCAGAGCGGCTTCAGCAGCAACTTTACCCAGCGCACGTGAATCTTTCCAAACTGAGACCAGCTGAGTGCCACGAGCAACGCGGTTGATAGCAGCTAAATCGCCATCTTGACCAGTTACAGGCACATCGCCCGCCATACCTTGAGCTTCAAGTGCAGCAACAACACCACCAGCCATACCGTCGTTCTGAGAAACGACAGCATCGATTTCATTGTTCTGTGACGTTAAGCATTGCTCCATATTACGCTGAGCATTTTCTGGCTTCCAACCATCTGTAAAGGTTTCGCAAGCATTCTTGATATCACCAGCATCGATACCTGGCTGCAGAATTTCCATGATGCCTTCAAATAAGAATGTGGCATTCGGATCGCCTTGGTCACCTTTGATAAATGCAAAGTTACCAGACGTCTGACCACTGTCGAGCATGGTCTGAGCCATCAGTCGGCCAACACCAACATTATCAAATGTGATGTACAACGAGTCTGGATGCTCGATTTGCACGTCATACGCGATCATTGGAATACCTTCCGCCGAAGCTTGCTCTACCGCAGGCAAAATGGCTTCTGAATCGAAAGGAACAATCATAAGAACATCGGCACCCTGAGAAATCAGAGATTCAACGTCAGTCAATTGTTTAGCAGCAGAGCCTTGAGCATCTGCAGAGATGTATTTGTCGCCATTGGCTTCAACAATTGCCTTGATAACGGCTTCATCACGCTTCCAACGCTCTTCCTGGAACACTTTCCAAGAAACACCAACCACCTTACCTTCAGCATAAACACTGCCGGTAAATACGGCAGCTGCGGTCGCTACTAGTAGCGCCATAGAGATCTTTTTCATACTCACTCCAATTATTTATTTTATACGCGTCAAACAGCCCGCACCTTGGTCAAAGTCGTATTTAATTCACGACTAGAAAAAATAGTGACACGTAGGTAAAATTGTGTCAAGTTGAATCTAGCAATGAATTTATTGATTAAAGAATTACAAGAATGAATCGCAGTGAAATCATCAGAAGTGACGACCTACGATCACAGAACCGCTATCGTATTCTGAGTACGCTTCGCGATTCGGGGTCACTCACGCGATCAAAACTTGGAGAGCTGACTAACTTAAGTCAGGCTGCACTGTCCAACTTGCTCAGCATCATGATTGAAGAAGGACTGGTGACTACAATCGGTTCCACCAGTAAAACCACGAAACGTGGCCGCCCGCAGTCTAAAGTGACACTAAACCCAGATGCCGGAGCGGCAGTCACACTTTCCATCAATTTTAATTTGTTGTCCGTAAGCCTCATTGACTACGCTGGAAACACACTGTCGCGCGAAACCAAGCGTCTTGAAACGCGCAACATGGATGAAAAACGTGCGGCCGTGGCAATCATCAATGCGATCAAGCAAATCACAGAACCATTGCCGCCTCACTACTTGCAAACTATCAGTATCGGGTATCAGGGTATTACCGATCTGAACACGGATGCCCTCTTGTGGTCCCCGGTTGTTAATTTCGATAACTTACCCATCGCTGAGATCTTGCGCAAAGAATTTAATGTGCCCGTTACCGTGAGCAACGACTGCAACTTAATCGCCAAAGCACTACATAAAACAGAGCGAGCAAAATTAGGCGATAGTTTTGCTACGTTATTATTCTCCCAAGGTGTCGGACTGGGTGTTTATATGTCCAATCAACCCTTGTACGGTGCTCACACATCAGCACTGGAATTTGGCCACCTCCAATTTAAAGAAGACGGCGCACTATGCCGTTGCGGCAAGAAGGGGTGTATTGAGGCATACGCTGCTGACTATGGCATCATACGATCAGCAAATCGCGACACCATCAACCACATTCCAAAAGTGTCTCCCACCGAGGCGCAAATCGACAAGCTTATCCAACTGGCACATGACAACGATAAAGCTTCAATCGACGGATTTGTGATGGCCGGGAAAGCGCTTGGGGTCGGCTTGGCTACCATATTTACACTGTTGGACCCAATACCAGTGGCGCTGGTTGGCAAACTCAGCCGAGCATCACAGTTTATGCAGGAAGAAATCTACCAAACCTTGAAAAATGCCGGTCATACAGGCTTAAACTTAGCCAACCCTTTTCATTGTTTTGAAGATGATTTAACGCTTCAACACAAAGGTTTAAATTTAATATCAATGGAAAAACTTGACAGCACATTGGCTGACAAAGAGCACTACTCGTACAACCTTGAGCCCGCACAATGAAAAACGCTTATCCAAAATTCGCCTTGGTTGGCACTCTACTGCTGCTACCCGTCATTGCGATCGATACTGCTCTTACCAGTGCCAACGAAGCAGCTCCAACGAACGAAAATTTACCGTGGGATGAACGCGCAGTTTCATCGCATCTCGATATTAAAAACATCAGTGGGAAATTAACACCGGACCAACTTAAGCAAATCGCTGATCAAGGTGAGTCATTATTCGATGCGCGTTTTACCAGCGCTGATGGTGTTGGCAGACCCATGGCCACTCAAGCCATTATTCCAACAAAACGAAAACGACCGGTCCGGAATGTATTCGCAAGAACCTCCGGGATGGATGCCAATGCCTGTTCGAGTTGCCATAACCTGCCATTGATTGGCGGTGCGGGCGGGTTTGTCAGCAATGTATTCGTATCGGAAGGGTTTCAACAGGCTGATTTCGATACAACCGACCCACAATTCTCAAACGAGCGCAATACCAATCATTTGTTCGGGTCTGGTTTAGTAGAGTTGCTGGCGCGTGAAATGAGCGCCGAGCTTGCACGTCAACGCACCGAGGCGTTAAACCAAGCGAAAGCATCAAACGCGAGTGTTCGCATTCAACTGGTCACTAAAGGTGTCGACTTTGGATACCTGACAGCGCATCCGGATGGCATCGTTGATACGCGTGAAATTGACGGCATCGACACCGACCTCATCATCAAACCCTTTACTCAAAAAGGCGTTATCACTTCGTTACGCCAATTCACGATCAATGCACTTAACCATCACCATGGTATGCAAGCGGATGAGCGTTTCGGTGCTCGCTGGACCGGTTCCGACGACTTTGATGAAGATAAGCACTTAGGTGAAATCAGTTCCGGTGATGTGTCCGCTCTGGTGTTGTGGCAAGCAAGCCTGGCCCCGCCTACTATTCGAGACAACATAAACAATGAATGGAAATCGGCAGCCGAAAGAGGACAAAACCAATTTTCTCAATTGGGTTGCGTAGACTGCCACAAACCCTACCTACCACTAGACTCACTTGTGTTTAACGATCCGGGGCCACTGGATTTAGCTGGCACCTTGCGCCAAAATGAAGTTGGCGAGAAACTCAACGCGCAGTACGATCTGGCATTACTTGAATGGGCCGAAACATTACCACGTGATGAGCAAGGGCGATGGCTTGTGCCCTTGTTCGGCGACTTAAAACGACATGTTATTGCGGATAGCCAAGTAGATACTTTGGGCAACGAATTGTTATCTCAGCGCTTCGTCGAACGCAATGTGTTTATGACTTCCGAACTGTGGGGCATCGCCTCCACTGCACCCTATGGCCACCGTGGCAACCTAACCACGCTATCGGAAGTCATTAGTGCGCATGGCGGTGAAGGACGTCAATCGCGCGATGACTGGATGCAGTTATCAGAGCCTGACAAAAACGACTTAATAGCGTATCTGAAAACACTGGTAATTGAACCGTGAGATCCTACCCGCTAATTAAATCGCTTGCGCTTACCGTTGCATCGCTGACACTGCAGTTCAGCACTGATCGCGTGAATGCCAATGGCGATGCCGCTGTTTTTTATTCAGACATACCGGCCTTTGAAGAACAAGCAAACACTGCTGGTATACAACATCAGTATGATGGCCCGTGGGAGTTCTTTGTGGGAGGCGGGGTTGCCACATTCGATTGCAACAAGGATCGTCTTCCCGATGTGTATATCGCCGGTGGCGAAAACCCCGCTGCTTTATACATCAACAACAGTGCCACCGGTGGTGATCTGAGTTTTACCAAACGCGATTCTGCCGTTACCGACATCAGACAAGCAACGGGGGCCTACCCCATCGATATCGACAACGACTCATGGATCGATCTGGTTGTGCTGCGCGTAGGCAGCAATCACATATTAAAAGGCGGGCCAGATTGCACGTTTAGCTATGCAAACGCGAGTTTTGGATTTGATGGTGGCGCCGAATGGAGTACGGCATTCAGTGCTGCGTTCGAACCCGAGCAGCAGTACCCTACTATGGCCATCGGCAATTACGTTGACAGAACCGCGCCCGGATCACCTTGGGGCACCTGTTCTGACAACGAACTGCTTCGCCCGCAATCACCAATGCAAGCACCCACCAGCGCGAACGGAGACAACGCATCTGGCAGCGTGGTGTCATACCATGAACCCATCGCTTTATCGCCAGGGCATTGCGCATTGTCCATGCTGTTTACTGACTGGAACAAAAGCGGCCGCGATGCACTGCGCATCACTAACGACCGGCATTATTATCGCAATGGTGAAGAGCAACTTTGGCGACTGGATGCCGGCGTATACCCTCGCCTGTTTTCTCGTGCAGACGGTTGGCAACCCTTGGTGATCTGGGGCATGGGTATCGCAGAAGGTGATCTTAACGCTGATGGCTTTCCAGAATATGTATTAACGTCCATGGGTGATACCAAAATCCAAAGCGTAGATGTCATTCAAGCCACTGAAGAGCAACGTCCGGTATACGAAGACATCGCTTACGAACGTGGTGCAACCGCACACCGGCCCTACACCGGTGATGACCTAAAGCCATCAACGGGCTGGCATGCGCAATTTGCCGATTTCAACAACGATGCATTGCTCGATTTGTACGTAGCCAAAGGTAATGTTGAACGCATGAGCGATTTTGCACAGTACGACCCCGACAACTTATTACTGGGCAACCACGACGGCCGATTTGTAGAGCATGGCCATACCAGCGGTATTGCACTGGATACCCGTGGTCGCGGTGCAGCTGTAGCCGACTTTAACGTTGACGGCCTACTAGACTTACTCGTGGTCAATCGAGGCAAGCCGGTGAGTTTGTTTAAACACACTGGCTTTAACAGTGAGTTCGGTCCACGTGTCGGAGGTAACTGGTTAGCCATAGAATTAAAGCAAAAGGGCGACAACCGCAATGCACTGGGTGCACGACTCGCCATCAAGACCGGTAACAAAACACAAGTGCGTCATCTCACCTTGGGCGGTGGTCATGCGTCAGGGCAACTCGGATTTGTACATGTTGGTTTAGGCGTGGCCGAACGCGCAACCGTACGGGTGCAATGGCCCGATGGTGAATGGAGCGCGGCCTACAGACTCTTTGCCAATCACTTTGCTGTCATTAGCCGTGGTGACGATAATGTGTCTTATTGGTACCCACAGGCAGTTGAGGAATAAGAATTATGTATCTTGGTATTGATCTCGGCACGTCCAGCGTTAAAACCGTATTGATGGACGAGCAGCAGCATATTGTTGCTAGTAGCAGTTCGCCACTAACCGTTCAGCGACCCGCCGATGGTTGGTCAGAGCAAGATCCTGCCAGCTGGATTAGTGCCATTGAAAATACGTTAGGCGAATTACACGCTAACCACGCTCAATTAATGCACGCTGTGAAAGGCATTGGCTTATCCGGGCATATGCACGGAGCAACCTTGCTCGACAAAGCCAACAAAGTGTTAAGACCGTGCATACTATGGAACGACACTCGTAGCCACCAAGAAGCTGCACAACTCGATACAGAGTCATCCCGTAATCTCTGCGGCAACATTTTATTTCCCGGGTTTACAGCGCCAAAACTTGCGTGGGTTGCCAAACATGAACCCGACATTTTCAGTCAAGTCAGCAAAGTGTTATTGCCCAAGGATTATGCACGCTTGTGGTTAACCGGCGAACATGTATCTGAAATGTCTGATGCAGCGGGCACAGGTTGGTTAGATGTTGCAAAACGTGCTTGGTCCGATGAACTGTTAGCTGCAACATCCCTGTCAAGCGCCCAAATGCCAGCGCTCGTAGAAGGCACTGCTGTATCCGGGCAACTAAGACAAGAACTGAGTAGCCGTTTCGGTTTACCTAGCAATGTAGTCGTGGCAGGTGGCGCTGGCGACAACGCTGCATCTGCGTGCGGTATGGGCGTGGTCGCAGCAAACAGTGCATTTTTATCATTAGGCACTTCGGGTGTGTTGTTCGCATCCAATGCAAGCTATCAGCCCAACGCCGAAAGTGCGGTGCACACGTTTTGTCATGCCATCCCCAATACATGGCATCAAATGGGTGTCATCCTTGCCGCCACCGACGCATTAAATTGGCTAAGTACAACACTGGGACAATCACCCAGCGACCTCAGCAATGCGCTGGAATCAACAACCGCTGATGCTACTGATGTGATATTTCTTCCGTACTTGGGCGGCGAAAGAACGCCGCATAACGATGCGAATGCACGCGGTGTGTTTCTCGGCTTATCGCATACCACCGATACCAAAGCCATGACTAAGGCCGTACTACAAGGTGTTGCATTCGCTTTTAAAGACAGCCAAAACGCGTTAGCAACCGCAGGCACGCAATTACAAAACGTGTTTGCTATTGGCGGCGGTTCTAATTCACGCTATTGGCTACAAATGCTCGCCAGCACCCTGGATTTACCCTTGCTAGTCACCGTCGATGGCGACTTCGGGGCCAGTTTAGGCGCTGCACGACTGGGCATGATCGCCGCTGAAAACGCAGACCCACTGAGTATCTGCACACCGCCTGCTATCGAGAAAACCATCGAGCCGGAACCGCAGTTCGCAAGCTCGTTTAGCGAACAATATGAACGTTATAAGCAAAGCTATCATGCGCTCAAGGGTTTATGATGATCAACATCAATTGTTGCCTCAAGCGATAACTATGTGAAAACAACCATTCTCATACCCAGCGGGGTGCTCGGACTCGGGTTTGACAAATCGGCGTTGGCGCGCGGCATGGATAAAAATCCTGATGCCATTTGCATTGACGGCGGCTCTACCGACAGCGGCCCTTTTTATTTAGGCACAGGCACCAGTAAATACTCTGAAGCCGTAACGCGCAGCGAATGGAAGGATCTCATGATAGCCAGGGCTGCAGCGAATATCCCACTGATTATCGGTTCATGCGGTACCTGTGGCACACACCAGACCGTTGACTGGATGTTTGAACTGACTTGCGACATCGCACGCGAGTTGGGGCAATCTGTACGCTTAGCCAAACTCTATAGCGACCAGGATCAATCCACGTTAATCCAACACATTCAACATGGCAACGTTAGTGCGCTACCACCGGTTAACGACTTACAAGATTCAACCGTAAAGCAATGCTCAAATATCGTGGCACTGGCAGGGGTTGAGCAAATTAATCAGGCTCTGGAAACCGGGGCAGACATTGTCCTTGCTGGACGCACCACCGATACAGCCATCATCGCCGCCTTACCCATCCAACGCGGCGCACATATTGGTGCCGCATGGCACGGTGCGAAAATCGGTGAATGCGGAGCTCTGTGCTCAACTAACCCAACCAGCGGCGTTATTCTGATTGAGTTTGACGAACTCGGGTTCACCGTGCAGCCTCTGGCTCAAGGTGCCAGTTGCACACCTCACTCTGTTAGTGCGCATATGCTGTATGAAAATGCTGACCCTATTAATCTCACTGAACCTGGTGGCAGCTTGAATGTATCTGAAGCTGTGTATACCGCACTGGATGATCGCAGCGTTCGCGTTACAGGTTCACAGTGGATTCCCAGTGAAAACTACACCGTCAAACTTGAAGGTGCCGCTGGCACGTGTGGCTTATTTATTTGGTCCCGCTGAATACTTTGCCCTTTACCTGTTAGCGTTCTGCACGCTAGGCGGCGTTGCATCTAAAAATCAAGCAAAAGCGGCGATAGCGTCCTGTCTTGGTCTTGGTATAGCCATGATCGGTGTCGACAACAACTCCGGCATGCCACGCTTTACCGGCGGTAATATGCATTTAATGGACGGCATTGATTTTCTGGTTGCGATAGTTGGTTTGTTCGCTATTGCAGAAGTGTTCTTTTTTATTGAAGGTCACGGTAAGGGATCATCCATCGGTGTAAAACTTGAAAAAGTCATCATTCCGTGGAAAGCGATCTTCTCAACAAAATGGACCATGCTACGAGCCAGTTTCGTTGGTTTTATCGCTGGTATCTTGCCAGGCGCTGGCGCATCACTGGGTAGTTTTCTGGCCTATATGTCTGAAAAATCGATTGCCGGAAAAGACGCTGGTTTCGGTACCGGTGTTGCCAAAGGTGTGGCAGCGCCCGAATCAGGCAACAACGCGGCAGCGGGTGGCGCTTTAGTACCCATGCTCACATTAGGGGTTCCAGGCTCCGGTACAACCGCGGTTTTATTAGCACTACTCATGACGCTTAACATCACGCCAGGCCCAACCTTGTTTACCGACAGACCCGAAGTGGTCTGGGGGCTGATTGCGGCGCTGCTTATTGCCAATGTGGTGTTACTGTTAATGAATGTACCCATGGTTCGCGTATTCGTGCGCGTATTACAGGTACCGCCGTGGATACTGCTGCCTGGCGTTACCATGGTTTCGTTTGTTGGAATCTATTCGTTGTCTGGCAGTTACTTCGATTTACTGCTGATGGTCGGGTTCGGCATACTCGGCTATGTGTTGCGTAAATTGGACGTACCCACTGTACCCGTCATTCTGGGCATTCTGCTCGGCGGACATATGGAAGATGCGTTAAGGCGCGCCATGGTGATTGGGGATGGCAACCTGATGTATTTGTTCTCATCTCCCATTGCGATTGGTTTTTGGGTTGCCGCAATATTGGGTTTTGTTGCTCCCATGTTCTTACGTGGGGTGCTGGCAAAACCACCGCGAGTGGCTGATTAAACGCAATTGATAGATGCTTTTATTCGCCCGGTTGGCAAATCTAATTTACCGGGCTAGCTGGGGTAACTACTCTTCGCCGGTGTATGGGTACAGTGTTTCCACATCCAGCCAGTAACCTGATTCAGCAAGATTACTTTGCACCGTTTCGGCGTAAATAGTACCAATGACCCAAACCGGATCATAAACGTTATCCACTACTATGAGTTCAGGGGATTTCGCATGCACCACCTGATTCGCCGGTGGGGGCGGCGTATGAATACAAGCGCCCATGTACGGCACCAGTAGAAATTCTTTTAGCTTGGTATTGCCATCGAAATCTAACGGTGTAATGTATGCCGGAATCTTTACGCGAATACCATCGAGTTCTGTTTTTACCGGCGCATAATAAAAATCCTTTTCCATTTGTTCCAAGCGCGCATTGGACTCATCGCTGCCATCAAGCAAAATATCAATTTCTTCTTGCGACATGGTGGCAAACGGGTTTTCGGGTTGCACAAAGTCATCAGGGATGAGGTCGTCCCAGTAAACTTCTGTTGGTGTCGGTAAATTAGCTTTGGCCTCTTCCCGTTCTTTTGAAAACGGCCACCAGCTTGCCTGGCTGCTTATGCCAACCGTAATCAAGCCTACTGCGACGCCGGCGATAATAAGGGTTTTCAGATTCATAGGGTTTTACCTCAACACGTTGGTTAGCAAACCCGCGGTTAAGTTCATTAATTACGACAATTTAACGGCACATCACGCAATTTAAAGCTTTTGTGCCAAACCATCAGCTAAGGATTTTCTGTATGCTTGAAAAGCCGGTATGGTACCAGCCAGCAGACCTGCCAGCGCAATACTGAGCAGAATTTTAAGCTCTGTTGCCTGCAAAAAACCTAATTTAACCGACAATCCAAATCTTTCTTGTAAGAATACCGCTCCGACGGCACTCAGCGTGTAGTGCAGCAGCAAGCCAACGGCAATGCCTGCTAATGTCAGCAATGCGGATTCGATACACAAGAGTAAAAATACATGCATAGGACGCGCACCAACAGAACGCAACACAGCCATTTCACGACGACGCTCATTTAAACCGGCAAGCAGCACAGAGATGAGATTAACTAAGCCTGCAATAACCACAATCACAGACACGATCATTAAAGCCATTTCAGCAACGCTCACCAGGTTCCACAATTCCTGCAACGCGACACCCGGCAATATGGCTAACAAAGGTTCAGCACGGTAGTTATTGATTGCCCGCTGCTCCATAAACACCCTTGACCTGGATTGCAGTCCCACCAACAAAGCCGTAACCGCCTTGGGTTTTAAGTCCATACCGCGGATAACGTCAGGGTGAGTCCCCTCTCCTTTAACCTGTGCGCCATTGCGCCAATCGACGTGCATGGCCTCAATTCCTTCAAGGCTAACGTGAATTGCGCGATCAACGGGTGTGCCAGTCGGATTCAGAATGCCGCTAACTTTAAATGGTTGATTTTCGTGTTCAACCAGCGCTACCTTACCTATACCGTGAGCAACAACAATCTTGTCCCCGACTTTGTAGCCTAGTTGTTTGGCTACCTCACTACCTAACACCGCATCAAACACATCATCAAAGCGTTGTCCTGCCTGCAAACTTAATTGCCGTTTATCACCGTAACGATAATGATCAAAATAATCGTGGTTGGTACCCAGCACACGATACCCCGCATGCGAATCACCCAAAGATATTGGAATTACCCAATCAACGGCGTCGCGCTCTTTAATTTCCTGAACACTTTTCCATGTAATGTTATTAGTGGCATTACCAATTCGGAATACCGAATACAGTAGCAATTGCACAGAACCGCTTCTGGCACCAACGATTAAGTCGGTACCCGATAAAGTTTGGGTAAAGCTATTGCGTGCGTCACGACGAATCTTTTCCACTGATAAGATCAGTGCAACACTAACAGCGATGGCCAAGACCGCTAACACGGCTGTGGGCCATCGGTTTCGTAAACTCTTTAATGCAATGCCTATCATGCTGAATCACCAACGACATCCAGAGCGATATTGGCTTTGTTTATTGTTGCCAATTCCAACTGCCTGTGAAACGCTGGCGCCAAGCTTGAATCATGGCTCACAAATAACAATGACGAGCCTGTTAGCTCTAGCTCGCTAAACAATAAATCCAAAAACGCTTGTCGAGTGTCAGCATCGAGTGATGAAGTTGGCTCGTCAGCGATAATAAGCGGGGGTTGTCCAATGAGGGCTCTGGCGACAGCGACGCGTTGTTGCTGACCCACACTGAGTTGCGTTGTAGCGCGATCTCGAAATTTCTTCGGCGCTAATTTCATTGCGCTAAGCAGTCGATCGGTTTCTTCATCTAATGTTCGACCGGTCGCCTGCACTCGAGCACGTCGCGCTGCCGAAAATCGACACGACAACTGAACATTTTCCGCAACCGATAAAAACGGCAATAAGTTAAATTGCTGGAACACCAGCCCTATCCGATCAACCCGGAATTGGTCACGTTGCCGATTCGGCAAGGTCGCCAATGACACATCGTCAACTGTTACCGTTCCTGTTTGGGGCATTAACACCGCAGCGATCAAACCTAACAGCGTTGTTTTTCCGGACCCCGAA
The DNA here is from genome assembly GCA_964390335.1 of uncultured Granulosicoccaceae bacterium. Classification (GTDB taxonomy): domain Bacteria; phylum Pseudomonadota; class Gammaproteobacteria; order Granulosicoccales; family Granulosicoccaceae; genus Granulosicoccus. The sequence goes on from CAYMHU010000019.1 coordinate 68,691, forward strand.
GGGCCTTTGAGAAACACATGCTCGCCGCGCGCGATGGAGAATTCCGCAATGTCTATTACGGGTTCCGAGCTCTTGTTCCACGCGAACTGTACATTATGCAAATGTACAATTTGGCTGTGCGAATTTGACATGCGGCTAATGACTCGTTTCAAACCTGACACCCGAGAGTGATCTCGAGTGTCAGTTATGCACCTTAGTTAACGCCAGATAGATCTATCATGGTGTTACCCGGGTTAAGCTCAACCTGAGTCTGACCCTTACTTCCCACTGCTTGTACATCAATATCTTCAAAACCAGACCACACTGAAAACAGCGTTACGTCAACGGCTTTAAGTTCCGCTATTTCCTTGCATTCATAGCGATATGTGGCCAGCACTGATGAATGCTCCGAACCATCTGCATCGTGATCGTGCTCATCGTG
>CAYMHU010000020.1:0-43328 GCA_964390335.1 uncultured Granulosicoccaceae bacterium
TCGTTTTCCAACACTTCCTGAGCACTACCGCGGAACACAATTTCGCCAGTATCCAGAATCAGTGCTTTGTCTGCAAGCTTCAATGCTGCAACCGCGTTCTGTTCTACCAGAATTGTTGTAATACCTTCGTTCCTGATTTCGATTAATGCGCGTTCGATATCGTGACGAACAACCGGTGCTAAACCTTCATAGGGTTCATCAAGCAATAGCAGCTTAATATCGCGAGCTAGCGCACGACCAATAGCGAGCATTTGCTGCTCACCACCAGACAAAGTAACGCCTTCTTGTTTACGTCGCTCTTTCAAGCGAGGAAATAACGAATAAATTCGCTCGTACTCCCAGCCGCTGTCGCCTTCGATTCGGGCCAGGTCTAGATTCTCTTCAACACTTAAACCAGCGATAATGCGGCGATCTTCCGGTACCAGTTGCACGCCAGCAAGCGCAGCTTGAAAATCTTGCTTATCGTGTAGAGATTCACCATTGAGATAAATCTCACCCGTACGCAGTTCCGGTTCTGATGCTCGTGCAATGGAGCGCAATGTAGAGGATTTACCGGCACCATTACGACCCAACAGTGCAACGATCTCGCCTTCAGCTACATCGAATGAGACATCCTGAACAATATAGCTATCGCCATAGTAGGCATTAAGGTGACTGACCCTGAAGTAGCTGTCCGGGCTGGACTCAAAATTAGCGTTAGCCGCGTGAGCATTCATACCTGCTCCTCCCCTAGATAGGCTTCTTTCACTCTTGGGTCTGCTTTTACTTCATCAGGTGTTCCCTGACAAATGATCCGACCGCCTGCCAAGACCGAAATTCGGTCAGCCAAACTGAATACAACGTGCATATCGTGCTCGATAATGACTTTGGTCATACCTTTGGCTTTAATGGTTTTTAGCAGCTCTATGGTGGCATTGGTATCGTGCCGCGCCATGCCTGCAGTTGGCTCGTCCAATAACAATAAGCGCGGATCTTGAGAGAGACCCATAGCCAGTTCCAATCGTCGCTTGTCACCACGGGACAAACTTCCCGCTTCGTTTAACAAAAACGCACCCAAACCCAAATCTTTCAGAATACCTTCGGCCTTATCCTGAACTTCGGTTTCGCCGCCAAACCGTTTAAACCAATTCAGTTTAAAGCTACCGTCTCGCTTGGCCAATATAGGCACCATGACGTTTTCCAAAATGGTTAAGTCTGGGAAAATTTCGGGCGTTTGGAAAACTCGCACCACACCTAATTGATTAATTTGATGCGGCAATTTACCCGTTAAGTTTTCACCATCAAACACCACATGGCCTGAATCGGGTTTCAAACGTCCGATGCACACATTCAACAGTGTAGATTTCCCCGCACCGTTTGGACCAATAATGGCGTGCGTTTCACCTTCGCGCACAGATAAATCGATATCACTTAAGGCATGCAGACCCGCAAAGCTTTTGTGCACATCGGCAACATGTAAAACCACATTATCCATTTGCCTGCCCCTGCTGTGCAGCTGCCGACGCAGCGTTATCGACTACGGCTGGTTTTTTACCGATACCGAAAAGCCTGCCTATGCGTCGCATACCTTCCATGATACCGCCAGGCAAAAAGATAACAACAATCATAAACATTAAACCTAATGTTAAGTGCCAGCCTTTACCGACAAACATACTTGTTACCGCTACCACTACGTTCTCGAGACCATCTGGCAAGAATGAAAATATTTGGTGCAGCTCACCTTTGTTAAACGCAGAAAAAATGTTCTCAAAGTATTTGATAACAGCAGCACCCAGCACCGGCCCTATTAAGGTGCCAGCACCACCAAGAATAGTCATGAGTACGACTTCACCTGATGCAGTCCACTGCATGCGCTCGGCACCTGCCAGCGGATCCGTTACGGCCATCAGACCGCCTGCCAAACCTGCATACATGCCCGAAATAACGAATGCCCACAACAAATAAGGCTTGGTGTTAAAACCGGTATAAGCCATACGGGTTTGATTCGATTTTATGGCTTTAAGCATGGTGCCAAACGGCGATCGAGTGATTCGCATGGCAATAAAAAACGCAATAATCAACACAACTGCACAAAAGTAAAACCCCGGCAAGCCGGTTGTTTTGATGCCAAAGAAGTTAGTGGACGGCAAACTACGGGTTGCTTCTATGCCTACCATCGCATCTATGTAGCGCGGATCAGACAGAGTCAGTTGCAGACCGGTTTCACCATTGGTAATTGGCATAAGCACGGAGTACGCAAGGTTATAAGACATTTGCGCAAACGCGAGCGTTAGTATCGAGAAGTAAATACCCGAGCGTCGCAAACTCACGAAACCGATTAAGAATGCGAATATGCCCGAAATAATAATGGCGAAAATAACCGCCGGGATAACATTCATGGTGAACAGCTTGAATGACCACACCGCAGTGTAAGAACCAACACCTAAAAATGCAGCATGCCCAAACGATAAATAGCCCGTAAGACCAAAGAGAATATTAAACCCAATTGCAAAGACGCCAAAGATCGCAAACTTTTGCATCAAGTCAGGGTAGTTTGCGCCAAAAGGTGCAAGCCATATTGGCATTGTTAAAACCGCTGCTGCAAAGCAGAAAAATAACAGCCAATCATTTAGTCCAGATTTATTCATGCCCTTAGTCCTCCATCAAGCCTTTGCGGCCGAGTAGACCACGCGGCAGTACAAGTAAAACCACCACAGCGATTAGATAAACAATAATCTGGTCGATACCGGGAACAATACTTTTCACTTCGTTCATTGATGCAAATGATTGCAATATGCCAATTAAAAACCCGGCCAATACCGCACCGCCGAGCGAGCCCATACCACCAACCACCACCACAACAAAGGACAGCACCAGAAAGTCCATCCCCATGTGATAGTCAGGTGGCAAAATGGGGGTATACATAACACCAGCAAGGCCAGCTACAACTGCTGCCAAGCCAAACACAATCGAGAAACGACGCTGGATATTAATGCCTAACATCCCAACCATTTCACGATCTTGCATACCCGCTCTTACAACCATGCCAAACGTGGTCAGATGTAGGAATGCGAATACGCATGAAATGACTATTGCGGAAAACGCAAGGTAAATTAATCGCCACCACGGGTAAACAATGTTGTCTCCAAGACCTAACATCGCACCAACATTCGCACTACCTGAGAATGCAGCTGGTGCAGTTTGTGGAATCGGATTAGCACCAAAATAGTGTTTGATTATTTCTTGCACGATAATCGCAAGACCAAACGTAACCAGAATTTGGTCTGCATGAGGACGCTTATAAAAGTGGCGTATGAGACCACGCTCCATTGTCAGTCCCACAAGCAACATAACCGGGACTGCCACCAGCAATGATATCGGTACTGAGTAGTCCACCAGAAACGGGCCAATAGTCGGAAACTTTGCCTCAAGAATGGGTACTTCTTTATAAGCTTCGAATAAGGTAACGCTTTCGTCTCTAACCTTCGTGGATATAGTTAACAAGCGATTGAACGTAACGGCGCAAAACGCACCCAGCATGAAAATGGCGCCGTGCGCAAAGTTCACAACGCCCAATGTTCCGAACACCAGCGTCAAGCCCAATGCAATCAGTGCATAGGCTGCACCCTTATCCAGGCCATTTAGTATTTGTAGAATTATGGCATCCACGAAAAATGCTCCAATCAAGCTTGCATACAAGGTAACCGCGAAAGCAGAGAGCTGCAGCGACTCATGCCGCAATACCAGTACAAATTAAAGAGAAAAAAGCCGACCTGTCTGAACGACAGGCCGGCTAGAGCACAACAAGCGGAGCAATTACGCGCCGTTGTTACATTCACCTAAATCACCACCAGCGAACATTTCATGATCAGGAGCATACTCAACCTGAGCCCGTGGTGTTACTTCTACAATTTCCAGCAAGTCGAACTGTGATGATGGGTTGTCTTTACCCTTCACAACCAATACGTCTTTGAAACACTGGTGATCATCAGCGCGGTATTCAGTTGGGCCGTTACCCATACCGTCGAACTTATGACCTTCAAGTGCAGCAACCACTGCGCAAGGCTCGAACGTACCCGCACGCTCACAAGCATCTGCATATAACAACGCCTGTACGTAACAAGTGTGAGCAGCCTGTGATGGTGGGTTACCGTACTTAGCACCAAAAGACTTAACGAATGCTTTTGAACCTTCGTCAGGCAATGACCAGTGCCAGTTAGTTGAACCGAAAATACCCTTAACGTTTTCGCCAGCACCCTGTGCCATCAAACGAGAGTACAGAGGTACAACGATAACAAAGTCATTACCGTTAACTGACTTATCACGCAGACCGAACTGGATAGCCTGAGTCAGCGAGTTGATCATGTCTTTACCGTAGTGGTTCAAGATCAATGTATCAGCACCTGAGTTCAGGATTGGCGTGATGTACTGACTGAAGTCACCAGCACCTACTGGCGTTTTAACCGTTTCAGCTGTTCTCCAACCTATGCCTTCTGTTGAAGCTTTGATAGAAGCTTCCTGAGTCCAACCCCAGTTGTAGTCAGCTGTTAAGTGGTAAGCGTTACGCTCAGTACCGTAGTTACTTTCCAATACAGGACCCAGTGCAGCACCAGACATGTATGCATTGAAGAAGTGACGGAAACCATTCGCACGACGATCTTTACCGGTTGTGTCGTTTGCGTGCGTCAGACCAGCCATGAAGATAACGCCCATTTCCTGGCAAAGACCCTGTACAGCAACAGCTACACCAGAGGACGAACCACCGGTAACCATGACAACACCGTCTTTTTCGATCATTCGCTTAGCAGAAGCTCGAGCAGCGTCAGATTTGGTTTGCGTATCACCTGTTACGTACTGAACTTTCTTACCCAGGATACCGTTACCTTTTAACGAGCTTGGCTGCATGGTATTCAACATACCGCCATCGCCTTCACCGTTAAGATGCTCAACAGCCAACTGGTATGCACGCAATTCATCCGCGCCTTCATCAGCGTATGCGCCTGACTGCGGTACGTTAAAACCCAGTGTTACAGTGTCGCCTTTTGGCGCATTAAGGTAGTCCATGCCATAGGCACGACCAGAGAAAAACGTTGGTGCGCCGGCAATTGCAGAGGTGGCTGCAGTTGCTTTCAACACGTCACGTCGCGACCAATTACTAGATGGTGCTTGTTTCTTTGTCATATAAAAAATCCTCCGGGTATTGACCCTTTATTTGTCTTCGACTTTTTTGATTTTCTACCTGCAACAGGTAGAGGAGCTTCGGGTCGTTGCTTTAGGTCCCGCTACTACCGGGAGCTTTGATATCGATATCCAAAGTCACAATGCTTGTGCCTCGAAGACCCATAAAAACTCGTCCATCGATTATAGGGAAATGGATCATGCGTCATTCAATTATTAATATTACTTATATTTCAATTACTTACGAAATTTAGTGCGTGTTTTTGTGACTGAATTTTTGACGGACAGCACCATGTGTTACGAAAAGTAACGCACAATTTGGAACTAGCTTAAGGGTTTATCGAATAGCCAGGCATCGAGCACTGCATGAGCATCTTTCAACCCATCGCCTTTCAATGCAGAGAAATCCTGAATGGTGGCGGTGACTCCCGCGGCTTCCAGTTCTTTTTGGACTTTGCTGATCGTTAAGGTACGTGCCGAGCGCGTCACCTTATCGGCTTTCGTCAGCATCAAATGAAGCTCTGCGTTACCTGATTGCTGAAGTTCGATCATCTTCCAGTCACTATCTTGCAACGGATGGCGGATATCCATAACAATCACGAGCCCCTTGAGTGACTTACGGCCCGACAGATAACGCGTCATTGACACCTGCCAAGCCTGCTGTTTTGAACGCGATACCTGTGCGTATCCGTATCCCGGCAAGTCAACTATGTACCGTTTGTCAGCAACAATAAAGTGATTGATAAGCTGCGTTCGGCCTGGCGTCTTGCTGGTTCTGGCTAGCTTAGGGTTACGTGTGATCGCGTTTATGGCACTGGATTTGCCCGCATTAGAGCGACCGGCAAACGCCACTTCAGCGATAGAATCAGGGCACTGACTGAGCTTATCGGCACTCAGCGAAAACCGAGTAGAGAAATAAATCGTATTCATCGGGTCAGTACACCATGGAAGAGCTTGGCAGTCTGCTAAAATCTGTTCAAACGTGCGGCTTGCAGTTGGCATTTTCGCAATAACGAGTTTAACCAGTTTTAAAATTGAATTTCCGGAGGTTTAATGAATAAGCGGACCTTAATGGCCGCCCTGCTGTTTTTCTGCGCAGTGGGCCCGACTCATACACTGGCTGACGGCGATGCGGCAGCCGGCAAAGCTGCGTCTGCAACCTGCGCAGCTTGTCATGGCGCAGACGGCAAGGCGATTTTACCTGAGTACCCAAATTTAGCGGGTCAGCATGCCAGCTATATTGCCAAGCAACTCACTGACTACCGTGATGGTAATCGTCAGAACGCGTTAATGAGCCCAATGGCTGCGGCTCTCACCGATCAAGCTATCCTTGACTTGGCTGCCTACTATGCAAGCCTGCCTGCCATTGATGGTGTGGCCAGCGAAGAGAACCTGGAGCTGGGCCAAAACCTGTATCGCGGCGGTGTTACCTCAGCCGGTATCGCATCATGCACCGGATGTCATGGTCCGGCGGGTGCAGGTAATCCGGCAGCGGTCTACCCCAGCCTCGTGGGTCAAAACAAAGATTACATGGTCTTGCAACTGAAAATGTTCCGCTCCGGCGAGCGCAACAACGATCCCAACGAAATGATGCGAGCTCTAGCTCATCGCTTGAGTGATGCAGAGATAGACGCACTGGCCAACTACGCATCGGGTTTGCACTAAGCCATTAAGGTTGCGTTAAGGCATTGAGTTGTATTGTATTGTCTGACAATACCGGCATGGGCTTTGCGTCACAAATCGGATAGACAGCACCGGTTGAAATCCTGAACTTCGCCTGCAACGTATTGTCAGATAAACATTACAAAGGAGCACTAACATGAAAACGGCCACACTGAAGAAAAACAAGCTCAAGCAGGCCTTAGCTATCAGCACGACAGCCATTATTGCTCTTGCCTTTGCTGCCCTTTTTGCCAGCAAGCAAGTTAACGCTGCCGGGTATCAAGAGCTGGGAACCTTGCAGAACACCAGCGACCCTGAAAAGGTTGAAGTGCTTGAATTCTTCTGGCTAGGCTGCCCTCATTGTTATTCGCTTGAACCAAGCCTCGAAGCATGGAAAAAGAACATGCCTGACAACGTAGTGTTCGTGCGCGAAGCACCACCTTTAAACCCATCGTGGGAACAACACTCTCGCGGATTCTACGCGGCAATGTTCATGGGCAAGGAAGAGGAATTCGTTGAAGCCATGTTTGAAGCTATCCATGAGAAAAAGCAACGCATGCGCAGCCCAAAAGATATTGCCAAGCTTGCTGAAGGTCTAGGCCTCGATAAAGAAAAGTTCTTATCAACCATGAACTCATTTGCTGTGAATGGCAAACTCAGTCAATCTAAGACTTTAGCTGGTTCAGTCGGCATTCGATCAGTACCGTCTGTCGTGATTAACGGTAAGTACCTGACAAGCCCCAGCATAGCCGGCGGCCATGCAGAACTTATCGAAACAATAAACGAACGAATTGCAGTAGAAAAGCAAGCAATGGGTTTGGAATAACTTCCCGCTTCTTTTTCATTTACTTCCAAGCTGAAACTAGGCTAGTTACGACGTTGGTGCCACAGTCAGTGGCACCGCGTTAGCTTCTTCCAGCTCATCTAACCCTTACTGATCTATCGTAATAACAACCGGTTCATTTTGAATCTGGTAGCTCATATTCATGGTGCTCACATTCAAATGCGTTGTGTTGTTCAGAACGAACTTACCGTAGGCCTCATGTATATGCCCGAACACGTGGTAAGTCGGCTGCACTTCATTAATTCTGTTAGCCAATGACGGACAGCCAGTGTGTTCAGTAAGCTCCGCCGAGCGTTGCACAGCGTCCAGCACTCCAAAAGCAGGCCCATGCGTTATGAGTAGCTGCGTATCAGCAGGTATCAGCGCCCAATGCTTTTCGATGTCTTTGCCAGGTGCGCGCATGAAAGACCAATCGTGAAATTGCGGTGTAATGGGCGAACCCCAGATCTTCACACCATTGATGGTAACGCCGGCATCGTTTAAATAAGTTGTATTATGCGAGCTCGCAGTGGCGGCTGCCTCAGTGGGGTTTGATTCCAGATAGGTATCGTGATTACCCGCAATAAATACCTTATGCTCAAACGGCTGCTTAGCAAACCACTCGATAAAATTGAGGTAGTCTTCACGGGTGCCGTGAGCCGTGATATCACCTGCGTGAACCAACATGTCACCTCCTGGTAACGAGACCTGATGGTGGTCTCCATGGGTATCACTTACACAAACTATTTTCACAGTTTCCCTCTACAAACACGTCCATACAACGTTTGGCTTTTATCAGTATTATGGTCCACCAGATAGCCTGGGTTTCTATTGTTTACCTAATGTAACCTCAATACGTAATAAGCCACCGTAGGCTTGTTCATAATCATTTGAAGCTGACCAACTGACACTAGGCCAAATTTCATAAAAAAACCAATCTCGCCAAACACTATGGCGAAATCGTACTCTCACTTCCCCACCCTGAAAGCGGTCTGTGGCGTCATAGTTCAACGCCGTTGTATAACCCGTAATACCCTCTAACGCTATGGCCATTTTCGGTCCTAAGTCTGCGTATATGCCCAGCGTTTCTCCAATACCAACGCCTTTATAGTCTTTACGCCACACAAACTCAGTGGAGTTTCTGAAATAAATGTTCTTGCGTTTTGTGAACGGCCGGGTTAGATCATAGCGGAATCGATTATCGTAACCCGAGTATGAAAAATATTTGAAGCTATTCGAGATTCTATTTTCGAAACCCCAAATCCAGTCGTGCTTGTATGCCATATTAATACGGCCGAATACCTGAGCCTCATCATCTTTATAGCTAGCGCCTATATCAAAATTAAGGCTGGACGTTTCTCTTGCCGTGCGTACAAAACGTAAAGCCAGCGCAATGCTATCGTCACCCTCACGTGCAGTCCTTTCGCGTTGGGCAGCATCCGTGTTTGCGGCACTGCTGTCATCATCACCAGTGCTTAACAATAATCGATAACGTTTCTGAGCCTGGGGCAGTACCAATCGCAGTTTTACTTTGGCGGCAAGTTTTGCAGGTTCTGCACCGGGTTTAATCGTATCCAAACGGATTCTGGCCCAACTATTATTCAGTTCAGACTGCGATTCTCCAGAACCGAGAAAGTCGTCTATCTGTACCACGAATTTGCTAAACCGGTCGCTAACTTTGCCATGGGTATCATCAACCAACTCACCCACATCGGATAACACACTAGGCTTGTCTACATCGTTATTGTCGTTTGACTGAGCATAGCCCGAGGACACATAGCCAGAACAAATTAACAGGACAATCAGATACCGTTCAATACGCAACATAAATTGTGTCAAAGAAAATCTGCCCCATCAATGCAGCTAATAAGTTGTTGCATTTCAGCATCTGTGCCAATCGTTATTCTTAACCATGGTGTTAAGTCTCCTTTATTCCAATAACGCACCAAAATGTCATGCTGATTTAACCAATCAAATAACCGTGCTGCGTTCCGTTGTGGCGGAGACACAAATATAAAGTTGGCGGCGCTAGGCAATATTTTGAAATTGCGCTCCTGCAAAGCAGCAACAACCTGCGCTCGTGTTACACAAATTTTCTCGATCGTCTCTTTGTAGTAATTGTCGTCTTGCAAGGACGCGATACCGGCTTTTTGCGCAGCCGCATCTATCGGGTAAGAATTAAATGAATTCTTCACACGCGTTAATGCATCAATAAGATCAGGCGAACCCATTGCCACTCCCAGGCGCATGCCTGCCATGGAACGGCCTTTAGAAAACGTTTGCGACACCAACAAGTTGGGATACTTATTAACCAGCGATGACACGCTACGCGCGCCAAAGTCTGCATAGGCTTCGTCTACTAAAACGACCGTGTTGGGTACCCGCGCTAGCAGCGATTCAATTTGTTCATACGTCACTGCCATAGAGGTAGGCGCATTTGGATTGGGGAATACGATACCACCACCATTATCAGTAAACGCATCAAGGTTTATGGAAAAATCGTCTTGCAGTGCAATCGAGTTCTGTTCGATGTTGAGTAAGTCGCAATATACAGGGTAAAAACTGTAGCTCAGCGTTGGGAATTGCAGCGATTTACTCCCGGTAAAGAACGCCATAAAAGCCAATGCAAGAATTTCATCTGAGCCGTTGCCAACAAATACTTGAGCTAACTTAAGTTGATGATACTCGGCCAACGCCTGGCGTAGCTCCAGCGATTCGGGATCGGGATAGCGGCGCAGTGCATCACCGGTAATTGATGACAAAGCCTGCAACACCCCCGGTGCCGGTGGGTAGGGGTTTTCATTGGTATTAAGCTTTACGATATTCTGACCGAAACGTTGTTCACCCGGTACGTACGGCGATAATCGCCGCACAAGTTCGGTCCAGTAGACTTGGCTCATGAGCGTATGCGAATCCAGTGACTAGTCGTTCAGTAAAACCGATAAATCGGAACTGGCTTCACGAACCTGTGGTAAGAATTCGGTAAGTGAATCATACGAAATGCGCATGCACGGCGCGTGAAACGATAGCGTTGCATACAATCTGTTGGACTCGTCTTTTATAGGTACTGCCAGCGCAACCATACCTTGTATGTATTCCTCGTTGTCGAGCGCATATCCTTGCTCAGCAATTAAATCTAATTCATTCAATAGCGCTTTGCTATCGACGTGGGTGTTGTCGGTATAACTCTGCAACTTTATATTATTAACCAGTTTTTCACGCTTTGCGGGTGACAAACTGCTTAAGAACATTTTACCACCGGCAGTCGCACATACTGGCACCCGACTACCTATTTGTAATTGCACTCGAACCGGCCAGTGAGTCTCGGCTCGATCAAAGTAAATCATTTCGGCACCATCAGGCACGGCAATGTTGCAGGTTTCGCCAATTTCTTCCGACAGTGCTCCCAAAATGGCTCGACGCTGTGCTTGGATGGGGGCACTGGCAAGTACGCCCATCGCCACTCGATGCAATCGGTGTCCTGGTTGTAGGCCGCGCTGGTTCATGCGGGTTTGGATATACCCTTGCTCTTGCAGCGCAGACACAAGTCGGTGCAAACTGGCCTTGGGAATATTCAGCTGTGATGCAATATCCGTTGAGGTGACCGGGCGCTCAGCGGAGGCGACCATGTCCAAAATGTCCAGCACGCGATTCACCGTAGAGCCTTTCACTGCTTTGGGGCTGCTGTCTTTTACATGATTCATGTGATAGCTAATTCTCGCGCTTCCATCAGAACAATTGCCGGTTTTGGCCTACTGCGCATTTCGGCACAATCGCAATCGTATCGATACTGAGTCTCAAAGTACCGATATAGGTATGTTTTTACAACCGCCAAAGGTACAATTGAGCTGAAAACGGGATTTTTGGTACCGTTATTGGCTATTTGCTGGATTAAACGATAAATGATCGACAGTTTCGATTACGTGATTATTGGGGCAGGCTCGGCCGGTTGCGTCATGGCAAACCGCTTGTCTGAAAGTGGTACCTACACCGTAGCGCTGCTTGAAGCCGGCGGACCGGATAACAACCCGTGGATCCACGTACCGGTTGGTTACTTTAAAACGATGCACAACCCGAAGACCGATTGGTGTTATGAAACTGAACCCGATCCAGGCATCAACAATCGAGTATTAAAGTGGCCGCGCGGCAAAGTGCTGGGCGGTAGCAGTTCTATTAATGGGTTGTTATACGTACGTGGGCAACATGAAGACTATGATCGTTGGTCCGAGCTCGGCTGTGCGGGTTGGTCCTACGATGAGGTGCTGCCATTTTTTAAGAAAGCTGAAAATCAGGCCCGCGGTGAAAGTGAGTATCACGGCGCAAGCGGCCCGCTGCATGTTAGTGATATGACCTTTAAACGACCGATCTGCGATGACTTTATTCGCGGCGTCAGTGAACTCGGCACACCGATAACTGACGACAACAATGGCGCATCACAAGAAGGGGTCGGGTATTTCCAACTAACTGCACATAATGGCAGGCGATGCAGTTCCGCAGCCGCGTACCTGAGCGGTATCAAAAAACGGCCTAATCTGACGATCCTGACCCATGCTTTGGTTGAACGAATCGGGTTCGAAGGCTCGCGTGCACATACTGTGCATTTCCAACAAAAAAATGTAGCTCGTGCGATTAACGCTAACCGGGAAGTCATCCTGTGCGGTGGCGCCATTAACTCACCGCAATTGCTGCAACTATCCGGCATTGGTCCGGGCCAGCTATTACAGGATCACCAAATCAACGTGGTTGCGGATTCGCCTAACGTTGGCATGAACCTGCAAGACCATTTGCAAATTCGTACCGTGTATAAAACAACAAAACCCAACACGTTAAATGATGAATTGTCTAATCCAATTCAAAAGATGCGCGCGGGTTTAACCTACTTAACACAACGCAGTGGCCCGCTCAGCATGGCTGCCAGTCAGGTATACGCGTTTTGCCGAACCCGACTTTCCAACGACAGGCCGGATATCCAGTATCACTTCCAGCCGCTGAGTGCGGACTCCCCAGGCGAAGGGCTGCATCCGTTTTCAGCTATAACCGCATCTGTGTGCCAATTGCGGCCTGAAAGCCGTGGTTCAATACGGATTAAATCACCCGATCCAACCGAGCATCCGCGTATTATCCCTAACTACTTGTCTACTGAGCTCGATTGCGAGACAGCGATTGAATCTATAAAACATACCCGGCAAATTATGCAAACCGACGCTATGCGGCCGCACATACTGGAAGAGTATTTACCCGATCCAGCAGCGCAAACTGACGAGCAATTACTGGATCAGGCACGTTCTATATCCAACACGATTTATCATCCGGCTGGCACCTGTCGCATGGGCAATGATGAACACTCCGTACTTGACCCGCAACTACGTGTCCGTGGTGTGGCCGGGCTTCGGGTCGTGGATGCCTCTGTGATGCCAGAGATTGTATCTGGCAATACCAACGCGCCAACTATTATGATTGCCGAACGCGCCGCAGATTTCATATTGAACAACTAGTTAAGCACTGTCGAAACTTGTGTTGATCAGCAAGGCTTGGCATTGTGCGTATTTGTTAATACACTCAAACTTTATTCAGCGTAAGACCAACCATGAGCGCATTTAATCAAATTCTTGACAAGGCTCGCGCTGGTCAAAAACGTATCGTATTACCAGAAGCCACCGATGAACGTGTACTACAAGCTGCAGCAGAGGTAGTACAGCAACAACTGGCAAAGCCTGTTTTGGTGGGGAATCCAGAACAAATCAGCGCACATGCTCAATCACTTGATATCAACCTTAACAACGTAGAGCTGGTTGACCATCTGCAATCAGACAAACTTGAGCAGTACGCCGCGAAGCTGGTTGAACTGCGCAAGCATCGCGGCATGGACATTGAAAAAGCCAATGAAGAATTAAAAAACGCCTTTGTATATGCGTGCATGATGATGGCTAATGACGACGCAGATGGTTGTGTCGCCGGCGCTATTACGGCAACCGCTCATGTGGTTAGAGGTGCTATGCAACTGGTAGGAAAGCGCGACGATGTAAAACAGGTTTCCAGCTTTTTCATTATGCGCATGTTGGATCAGCATCCTGTAAAAGACGTGATGGTCATTGCCGATTGTGCATTGGTTATCGATCCGGATGCCGAAGAACTAGCTTCAATTGCAGCCGATACCGGTGATAGTGTTATTCAGCTATTGTCGATGGAACCTGAGATCGCCATGCTCTCTTTCTCCACTGCTGGTAGTGCCAAACACAAACACGTGCGCAAAGTCAGCGAAGCCAGCGCCTTACTGTCTAATCTAAAACCGCAATGGCGGGTAGTTGGTGAAGTGCAGCTGGATGCCGCCGTAATTCCGTCCATTCTGGCCAGCAAAGCCCCAGAATCTGCATCAGACAGTCCATGTAACACACTTATCTTCCCAAACCTCGATGCCGGCAATATCGGCTACAAACTTATCGAACGATTTGGCGGCGCCCAAGCCATTGGGCCGGTTTTACAGGGCTTAAACAAGCCCGTAAACGACCTGAGCCGTGGCTGTCAATTGTCAGATATTGTGAACTTAGTCGCTGTGACCGCAGCACAGTGTTAACACGGTAAACAAACGCGCAATTATCTGAGCTAAAACGATTTTTGGGAATCAAGCCTTGAGCCTGATTGCCGATAAATTTCTCAAAGCAACACGACAATTTCGTCTATAAAATACTCATAGACAGTAAAAGATCGACGCTCCTGAATTAATCAGGATTAAAAATTAACCAAAGAATGAATCTTGGGAACTGTGCGAAGCTTAGCTGCAACAATATTAATTAGCCTGGTGTTCGGTTTATTTATCGCGGCCTTCGCGTGGCCTTTCTACACAGGTGCTAATGCCATAATCGCCATAATGATTGGCGAAGGCTCTATCCTTGATTCAATAAATCAAATCCCAACCAAAAATATACTGGCCGACTTTATCGATGGCTATAAACAAAGCGCGCCAATTGCCGCCGCCATTGGCTTCGTTGCCCTTGTCGACTACTTACTGCTGTCGCAGAATAAATACACTGGGTATATCTCAGGCATTCTCGTGGTCATTGCGTGTGTCGCACTGGCTTTTGTATTTTATAAAAATCCATCGCATGTACTGCCAGGCTTCGCGCTAACGGGTGTGTTGTTATGGCTGCTGTACAAGGTGTTGGACATTTTATTCAGGCTAAGAAGAGTGGCTACCTGACATGCGCCAATCCTACCTTAGTAAAAAAACGCTACTAAGCTGCCTCATAACTTACAGCGTATGTCAGTTGCCTCAGGCATTTGCTGATCAAGTCATATTGATTGGTGGGGGCGATAATCTAAATACGACGCCTGCTCAGATAGAGCAAAACATCGCGTGGGTTCAACGTATTCTGGATCAAAACAGCTTGTCGGTTAGTACATTTTTTACAGACGGCGATCAAACCTCTCCCGATGTGTTTTATCAATTTACAGAAGACGAAACCGAAGAATTCAAAGAGATTGATTTATACGCTCGAGCACTCGAACCACTTGCCCGGGTATACGGGGAGCAACATCTGAATTCACTGCGAACCCGCAGTAACAACATTGAAAACCTGACGGGCAGCACGGTGGCTACGGACCTGTCGACATCCATCGCAAAAATATTACGTGAAAATCCGGACAAATCTAATTTACTCGTATTTAACGGTCGTAGTAAAAAAAACGTAAACGATGATTCGCAACCATCAATTGCGCTATGGAACAACACGCAAATGTCGGTAGCTGAATTGCACAGCTTGCTTAAAAACACAACCACACCTACTCGGTTTGTTATGACTCAATGCCAATCAGGTAGCTTTCACCGACTGGCCTATGAGAATCCAGCACATGGTATGACATTGGCTCAGAACAAGCGCTGTGGTTTTACCGCCAGCTCAGTGTATAGCGATTCTGAAGTCTGTTCCGAATTCGTCAACAACTCCGACTACAGAGACTACTCAACGTATTTCTTTGCAGCACTGGATGGCTACGATAGAGATGGCGAAATTCTCCCACTTGATCCCGATAGCAATCAGGATGGAAAAGTAACGCTGCGAGAAGCTCATTTTTATTCGATGCAAGAAGCTCACAGTATTGATCTATCAAGATCAAGCAGTGAAGACTTTTTGCAGCAATGGGAACCTTGGTTTTTAAAGTGGACTTCGGCCAACCAAAACTTACCTAATAACGAATACGCGAAACTGTTTCGCACAACAGCTGACAAACACAGTGTGTCTTTAGACAATGACACTGCCAAAACAATCAGAAACGCGCTGAATTCGCTAGAACAAGATATAGTCAGTTTGCAGACCCAACGTGATGAGCTGGAGGCAGACATTCAGCAATTACAATCCAAAATAATCACTGATGCCAGCAGTCGCTGGCCAGCACTGTTAGGCCCGTACACTGCAAGTTATCAATCACTGGCCGCATCGGGAGAGCTACTGGTTATATCTGAGTGGATATCCAAGCAGCCAACTTATGTTAGCGTCTTGAAAAGTCAGCAAGACGCAACACTGCTAGATGAAACAATGCTAGACAACCAACGCCAGCAAACTCAAATGAGAAAGCTCTTGCACTTTCGGGAGCTGGCTAACTTGAAAGAACAGTTGTATCAGTACGGTTCAAATGACGACATTCAAAGCTATGAGAGTCTTGTGTCGTGCGAAGACACGCCATTAAAAATTTCAGAAAGATAACGATGTTTGATCGTTAATCTGGATTTCATTCCACGCGGACGACATCTCTGCACGACCAACTGTATCGCCACGAGAATTCGTTAAGGTCGGCGATACGTATTCTTCTAAATCTCGATAGATCGATTTATCAAGCAATCCAAGCTTTAGCAGTACTGCTCCTAAGGCCACACGCCCACCGCGATCCTGCCCGTCATCCATTTTTAATGCGATTCCAATCCCTTGTTCCGGAATACACGCGGTATAACATCCTTCTGCGCCCACCTTAGCCAATACCCGTGGAGCCAGGCTTTGCATTAGGTCAGTGCACAAGCGCTCTTTGCCAGCGACAAGATACGGGTGATCGGAAACGGCCGACTGAATGCGTTGTATTGCAGCAGTGCGTTTGGGTCCTTGCGATCGGGCATCAGCAAAGCGCGCCATAGCTAATGCAATGCGATGTAGCGGCAAGGCCAAGCACGGGATACCGCAGCCGTCATAGCCCCAGGGTAGTTGTGCAACCCGGGTGCTACTCATGCTTTCGAGCACATCAAACCAGCGTTGCTGTGCCGGATGACCATAAAGCCGATAATTAGGCGTGGCTTCACCAAGATGCTGACACGTAGACAACATGCCCATATGTTTACCCGAGCAATTATGATGCATCCGAGTCGGGCCTTGACCCGTTTCCATCAGTGCGTATGCCGTCACCTCATGCATTGGCAGGCTAGCGCCACATTCAAGGTCGTCAGCATCACACCCAATTTTGTCTAACCAACTTGCGACTAGATCAACATGTGCGGGCTCGCCATTGTGAGACGCGCAGGCTAAGGCAATATGCTCACTTTGAAGCCCAAAGTGTTCAACCGCGCCAGATTCAACAAATGGGATTGCCTGCAAAAATTTGATGGACGACCGCGGAAAAATGGAGTGTTGTACATCGCCCATAGACAACAAAACCTGTCCATCGGATTGCACCACGGCAACCGAACCACGATGTCGACTTTCTATGGCGCTGCCACGCCATAAATTAACCAGTACCGGGTTCATGCGCCGGCTAGGCCAACTGCCTTTCTGATTTCAGCCATGAGCGCACGACTGTGAACCCGTGCTTTTGCTGCTCCTTCCAGCAGCACCGCTTCAACTTTTTCAGGTTGATTCAATAATTCATTGTATCGTTCGCGAGGCTCTTCCAGCGTTGCATCCAGCAGCTCAAATAAACGTTGTTTTGCATCACCCCAGCCAATGCCTGCTTCGAAATCAGCTTTCATTGTGGCAATATCTGCGTCGCTGGCAAACGCCTTGTAGATATCAAATACGGTGTTGCCATCGGGATCTTTTGGTTCACCGGGTTCAAGCGAATTGGTTTTGATTTTCATGATTTGTTTGCGCAACTTTTTAGCTGGCGAAAACAACGTAATCGTGTTGTTGTAACTCTTACTCATTTTGCGTCCGTCGAGCCCAGTGATCAGCGCAACATTGTCATCAACGACGACCTCAGGAATGACAAATAACTCACCATAGTGATGATTAAAGCGTTGTGCTACATCGCGTGTCATTTCAAGATGCTGAATTTGATCTTTACCAACCGGTACCTTAGTAGCTTTAAACATCAAAATATCTGCCGCCATTAATACCGGGTAGTTATACAAACCCATGGTTATCCCTTTATCAGGATCGGCAGCCGTATCGGCATCCAGATTTTCCTGAACCAATGCCTTATACGCGTGAGCTCGATTCATGAGTCCTTTCGCCGTCATACAAGATAGAATCCAGGTTAATTCTGGAATTTCGGGAATATCAGACTGGCGGTAGAACGTGGCCTTATCAGTATCAAGCCCGAGTGCAAGCCAGGTTGCAGCTATATCGAATCGCGATTGGCGCACTTCGTCCGGGTTCGGATTTTTTATCAGTGCATGATAGTCGGCCAGAAAAAAGAAACTCTCATTTTCAGCGTTTTTGCTGGCCTCAATTGCCGGACGAATGGCGCCAACGTAATTGCCCAGATGTGGTGTGCCGGTAGTGGTTATTCCGGTAAGATAGGTTTGTTTAGCCATGCGAATTCTTTCTTAATTTGGCTGCATTGTATCAAGCTCAGTGCAATATGTTTTGGATAAAACACGGCTTTGATACGAGAAAATTGACACAATGAACCATGTACTATTTTTGTAAATTGTCTAAATCCGTTGGAAATCAATTGATCCCCGTCGCTATTGCATTAGGACTACTCCTGACAAGCATTAATGCCAGCGCCAATACAGACAACTCGCCCATCAGCGATTTACTGATTGTGCTAGACGCCGATGGTCGGTCACACACAGTACAACACACCGCCGCCACAAATAGCTCTGCGCTTACTATCGACTTACCCGGTAGCGTTATCCCGTTAGAAATGATGTTCTTGGACACAGATAGCACCCAACAAAGCAGCTCTCAACGATCAGGACAGATCCAGAACAATGCATCGCGTCTGCAACTCAACTCAGGCAGCGCATTTGTGCGCTATCAACACCAGTATGGTAGTGAGGTCGAACAAACTTCAAACGGACACTATGTCCTCACAATCCCATCAACACCATCCAATATAGTGTCGGAAGATTTGCAATCAATCCGGTCAAGCATCATGTGGGTTTTTCCCAGTGAGTTTGAAATACTCAGCTACACCATCACTAAACCTGAAACCGGGAAATGGGTATCTGGCAATAACACCTTGTCGTTTCATCAATCAGGGTCTGAGGTGGTTGACTTATCAATCACGTATAAGAGACAAAACACGCTGACTAAACCTGCCATTGATGCGTGTAACGAATTTAACGAAGCGAGTGATCACTGCTCTGGTGATGAAGATGCCGATGGCGTACCAGACTACCGAGATATCTGCTTGCAAGCGCACGATGGCAGCAGCACTGAATTTGGGTGTGCCGAGTCTCCTACAACTATTCTGACAGACATTGCTTTCAAACGCGGACGGCGGTATCTGGATACCAAAGCTCGAAAAACACTAGACCGTGTAGCGCATGCGTTAAGAAATATGAGCGACACACAATTTATGATTGGTGCGCACACAGACAATACCGGCGGACAAAAAATAAACCAAACCTTATCTCAAAGCCGTGCTGATGCGGTTCGGCATTACTTAATGTTACGCGGCGTAGGGCCCAACCAAGTGACATCGGTCGGTTATGGAGAGCAATACCCGATAAGAGACAACGCCACACAAGAAGGCAGAATGGCGAATAGGCGTGTGGAAATCAGTGTTATCAAGTAGAACTTAATTTGTCACCTGCGCATGACAGGTGACAGGTGACAGGTGACAGGTGACAATATAGCTGTAGCTTAAGAGGCTGAACGTAAGAATTTACGTCTTTCACCCAATAACACTCTCACTTCATCAGAGCAGATAACTTTACGGTTCGTTGCATAGTCTTCGTGATTAGCGATGACTTTATCAATGTTGTACAAGTAACTAACCATAACACCAGCAGACTGCACCAAACCTTTATCGAACACATCGGCTTGTGGAAATATTTTATCAAGGCTTGCCCCGTTGCCTAAATGAAAGCGTGCCACCGGATCAAGCGGTTGATTATCAGAACGACGCTCCTGCACAAGGTATCGCGCTGCCAGTTCCTGTAACTGTTCCAGTTGCTCTGGCGCAGGATCCGGTAAATCTTTCGTAGCTACCTGCGTGGCCAAACCCAATCGGTCCAGTAGCCACTGATCCTCACTCGATTTTAATGACCCGGCAACCCAGCGCATAAATCCAGGCACAGGCGATAACGTACGATAGGTTTTTAAATTACTAAGCTGCGTGGATAACTGCAACGCAACCTGCTTAATCAAAAAATTACCGAAGGACACGCCAGCCAATCCTGCTTGGCAGTTAGAAATGGAATAGAACACCGCGGTATCGGCTTCTTGCGCTTGTAGTTCGAGTCTATCTTCAATAAGAATTTCTTTAATCGATACCGGTGTTGACTTGGTTAGTGCAACTTCAACAAATATGAGCGGCTCGTCTAGCATGGACGGATGAAAGAACGCGAAACACTTACGGTCACAGGGTGCCAAACGTCGACGCAACGCATCCCAACTGCTTATAGCGTGAACTGCTTCGTATTCGATAAGTTTTTCAAGTACATTGGCAGGTGTGTTCCAATCAATTTCATGCAAAACCAAGAACCCGCGATTAAACCAATCCCGAAATAACTTTTGCAGATCGATATCTATGCGGGCAAGCTCAGGGTGTTGCTTGGTGTGCGTTAATAACTTGGCACGCATATCCACCAGCATACCGGTCGCACCCGGCGCACTGTTTAAACGTCGGAAAAGTTCCTGACGTTTTGGTTCAACGGTACCGAGTAGCTTAGAAAAATGCTCAACGGAATTTTCGTGTTTGAGTTGTTGAGCGGCTTTATAGACATCGCCAATATTGATATCGAACTTCGATACCAACATTTGGAAAAACTCAAGCTGTTCAGCTTCATTCGCTTCGGAGAAACAATGCAGAAGACTAGCAGCTAGCCGATTACCCGTGACCTCCCCACGCTCAGACAATAACGCCGAGCAAAGCTCTTCCAAAGAGCGATTGTCGCCGTATTTTTGTGCGTTGGCATCGCGATTAAAAACTGAGGACAGCAGATCCTGGAAATAGCCGATCCGACTCATGATTGGGGCCCTAACACTGTAACTACTCTGACCCCTAGCTTATATCAATAAACCTGCCACCAACCACACATAGTTTATGCCATTAACGCTAAAAACGATGACAACAGCACAAATTGCGACAATTGCGCCCATAGCGCTAGGCAAGCCCGGGAGGAGGAGAAAAATGAGGCACGGTCAAGCTAGCCAAATGGGTAAGTCATGCTGCGCAGTAACGCCATCGTGGTACGCTCGGTTAAGCAAGCGTGAGAGCAAGGAGCTAGTCGACGTGTGTTTAAATCCGCTACAACCATGACACTTTACTTCCGGTTATTCCTATTTTTTCCCGTGGTACTGGCTATAGTGGGTTTCACAGTGCCCCTAGCCCGCGATATTGGCATCTTCCAATTTGCTATGACAGTGATGATTGGCGGCTTTATCCCTTATTTTATTTTTGTGGTTCTAGCTCTGTATTGGTCTTTCAAACATAAACATACAAACCATACAAAAGCGTTTATTTTGGCTCCATTCGCATTCGGTGCATGCTGTTTTATTTATGGTTTAATTCAAGCTTATACAAATTTATCAGAACCACCTAATCTATTTGTTGCGTTCGGAATAGCATCAACATTAACAGTAATTGGAGTTGTTGTGAGTGCAGCCTATTCATGGCCTGCACTGGGCATTTGGTGGCTGGGCTTGAAACTACGTAATTAGCTCACCCGATTCGCTCACTTAAATAGCTAATCATTAAGGCCTTAAGAAGCAACAAAATGCCGAACAAGCAAATAAAGCAACCAAGCCACATTCACAACGCTTAAACCAATCATACTCAGTATGGTCATTTGCATTCCGCGAACACGGGCAGAAAATGCACTCGTGCCCATCATGCCCGCTGGGTGGATGGTTCGACCCATCACAAACAGCAAAGCTAACACCGCAACAACAAGTAGTGGTACGCCATTGAACTCTGCACAGGCCATTAGAATCAGCGCCAACGGTGAGTATTCCAACAAATTCGCCTGGGCGCGCATTGCACGCATTAGCTCTTCATTACCCCCATCACCTACCGCGATTTTTTCTTTACGCCGAATCCGGATAACCCGAAACGACAACATAATTCCTAACACGGACAAATACACTGCGCTGAGCGTGGTAATAACAAGCACTGACATTCTTATACAGTTCTCTGGTTAACAGGTTGCAATAAGATTTAATAGTACAACGCTTTCTTGGCCAGCGCACTCATAGCTTGTAAAGCAAACTGCCTTGGCAGACTTAGGTACCAGCGTAAGGCCACAAACTTAAATCAGTCAATGGCGCGCTGCATGATTTGCGTATTCAACCATCGCCCGAACTTAAATCCTGCATGCTCAATGGTGCCGACCGTTCGATA
Organism: uncultured Granulosicoccaceae bacterium; assembly: GCA_964390335.1. Taxonomy (GTDB): domain Bacteria; phylum Pseudomonadota; class Gammaproteobacteria; order Granulosicoccales; family Granulosicoccaceae; genus Granulosicoccus. The sequence continues at coordinate 22,355 of CAYMHU010000020.1, forward strand.
ACCCATCTTCTTATGAAATCGCACAGAGGCGTTCTCCTGCACATCCACCTCCAGCGAAATAGCAGCAATCATTTGTTTTTTTCCCGCATCTTTGCATGCTGCAAGCAAAGGTATAAATAATTGCTGACCAACACCTGCTCCATGATATTCTGGTGCAATATAAATAGAATTTTCAACGGTAAACCGATAGGCAGGACGTGGCCTATATCGGCTTGCGTACGCGTACCCGATAATTTGATCTGATTTGCACGCCACCAAATATGGCAACCCCAGCTGCCATACATCATCGTAGCGTTGCCGCATTTGATCAACAGTGGGTGGAATTTCTTCAAAGCTCGCTATGCCGTGACTGACTTCAGCGCTATAAATTTGTGTAACTTGCGCTATGTCGTCTGTTGTCGCCGCGCGAATGGTTATGCATTTGTTCAATGCCGCGCCCTCGGGAGTCTAATGTTCCGTGTTGCTATCAGGCTGGTTTTCGACCATCTGGCCAATGTAAGTGAACAACTGCTTGTGTGATTCGGGGTGATTGGTTTTCAATTCGATTGACGCTTTGGTAAATCGCTTTACCTGCTCATCGTGCTGCGCAAGATACTCTGCCAGTTTTTGTTTATCAGCTGGGGTAGGCGACAAATTGAAATTCTTTTGCTTATTATCCAGAATTTCTAAAAATGCAAAGTGCTGTTGTTTGGTTTGAAACATGGCGTTATAAGCCTGAAAGGCATCGTTGCAGACGTCGTCCAACGTGAATTCAGCGCTGGGTTCGCCGCCGCCAGAGGTTTGTTTGTTGTTGGACATGCGCGGACTATCCACCGATAAAAGACATTTCAACTTTTGGTCGAATAACAGATACCTGCGTGCGCGTTTCAGAATAACGATCTTCGCGTGTTGTCCAGATGGACTTTAGTTTCTGGTGTAGCGCTGCATTGTCGTTATTGCGCAACGTTGGTCGCAAGTCGTGACCGGAACTAGCAAACAAACACGTGTAAATGCTACCGGTTGCGGAGAGTCGTGCGCGGGAGCAATCACCGCAAAAGGGTTCCGATACCGATGTGATAATGCCAACTTCACCGCCACCATCAGTGTATTGCCAACGCTTTGCGACTTCGCCTTTGTAGTTAGCAGTGGTTGGTTCGATGGGTAATTCAGCATTAATAATATCAGCGATTTCGCGACTGGTAACTACCTGCGACATATCCCAGGCGTTGGTACTGCCCACGTCCATGAATTCTATGAAGCGTAAAATTTGTCCCGTGCCGTGGAAGAAGCGCGCCATGGGCAAAATGCTGTGATCGTTCAGTCCCTTCTTAACCACCATATTGACTTTGATGGAGTCGAAGCCAACCTTAGATGCGTTTTCAATGCCGTTAAGCACTTGCTGCACACCAATACCCACATCGTTGACACGCTTAAATGTGTCATCGTCTATTGCATCTAAACTCACATTCAAACGTTGCAGCCCGGCATCCCGCAAGCTGCGGGCACGCTTACTAGTAAGCAAGGTTGCATTCGTGGTTAAGCTGACATCAGTAATGCCATCAACATTGGCAATCCACTCTATTAACTGCTCAAGATCATTACGGATTAACGGTTCACCGCCGGTTAACCGAATTTTCTTAACCCCGAAACTGGCTGCAACGGACACAACACGCACAATTTCTTCAAAGCTTAAAAGCTCGCTGCGCGGCAGGAATTTATAGTCTTTATTGAATACCGATTTCGGCATGCAATACACGCAACGAAAATTGCACCGATCGGTCACGGACACGCGTAGATCCCGTAATGGTCGGTGCAGCTTGTCGCGAATGTTGCTTGCCTGCTGAGACATGGATAAACCTTAAAAAACCTATGGTTAAAGATCCTGAAATTTCAGTGCTCAATGTAACCGATGTAAGCTGAGTGGGCAATTATTCTGCATAAATTTGCGCTTGATGTAACAGCCCAATGGGCCAATTTGGCCCAGCCAAGGCCTTGAATTCGCTAGCTATTCGTTTTCCGATGATTTGCGTGCTGACCAGTCAGACTGCTCACAGCAAACGAGCGCTAGCCGCCGCCACGCTGAAAGCGTAAATCGAAATGCGTTTTGAATTGCTGCTGTTGCTCGGCACTCACACCGCGGAACAAAAAACTAACTGTGGAATATGGGATTGCCATTAACGCAATGCGACGTACCTTTGGCTCACCGATATGTATTTCTACAGAGCCATCAAACACCTCGCCATATACGGTGTTCCCTTCTACGCGGTAGGAGTGATCACCCATGGCACTAGGCAAACTGCGGAAAAAATCGGCATGCGTTAGTCCCATGTCTGCCGAGTATTCTATGTCCGGGTAATCAGCCACCAGCTACCGGCGGCCAGATAGCCAATACATCGCCTTCTTTTAAGAGGCCTGGTGCATCGCGATCGGCATCGCATACAAAAACGCCATTAATTAACACAAGGTGCGCTAATTCACGAGGCACCTTATATTGATCAATGATGGCGTGCAAGGTGACATCTTCTTCGACGTCGATTTGCGCAACATTACGCACCGCATTGGATGGCAACAAGTCACCCAAGGTTGCATAGAGTTTAAACGTGATACGCATGATTACGATGAACGTCCGAAACGACTAAACAGTTTAAGCGGACGTGGCGACGTGCTGTCCCTGCGCTCCGGCCAGGTATGCCTCGGGTAAGCGGGTTGGATTCGCCATGAGTTTGTCTTTCCATTCCCCCAAATGCGTCTCCGTTTGAATTAGACCACGCATCACACCTACGTGCTGAGTCATACCCAAACTGCTGGCGCCGACTAACACGTCGTCTTTAAACTGCAAATTCAGGTATTGGAAATTATCTGTATCCATAAACTCTGATTCTTCACCACCATCAACGCCCATCCACATACCAAACGACGTTGAAATTAATCCAACCGTATCGAGCACGTTCATATTGACGTTACCAGCGTGCGGTGTGATATGACCTTTAACCATGCTAATAGCGGCTACTTTCCCATGCTCTACCGCAGTGGGTTGAATCGCTTGCACGTAGTAGTCGCCTGTAGAGAAATCTTTGCCCTGAGCAACATCACCTGCTGCATACACATCGGGAATATTGGTTTGTAGGAAATCATCGACCACGATACCCATATCAACGTTAATACCGCTACCATCTAAAAAGCCGGTATTACTGCGAACACCTGTGGCACAGATAACCAAATCGGCGCTGAGCTGCTGACCGTTGTCTGTTGTAACGGCAAGTTTGTTGCCATTGGCTTCATCGATGCGATCAACTTTGGTTGATGTTAAAACATTGATGCCTTTACTCACACACCAGTCTTTGATCATGGTACCCATGGCTTGGTTGGTCATGCGCGACACCATGCGATCTTCCATTTCGATAACCGTCAGGTTCACTTTGCGCGCGGCCAAGGCTTCAAGAATAATACAGCCGATAAAACCGGCACCCATCAAGATAACATCGGACCCTTCGCTGGCTTTATCAATAATTTTATGCGCATCAGCCAGTGACCAACAATTGTGTACCGCATCTAAATCAATTCCGGGAATGGGTGGTTTAACGGCGGTTGCACCGGTTGCAATCAGAAGTTTGTCGTAGGCAATTTTATCTACACCAACCAACTTGACTTCTTTGGCTTCCGTATCAACGCTACTCGCCCGGGCGTGACGCACAGTGATACCCAGGTTGTCAAAATGCCCGGCGTTTTTGCGCAGATAGGTTCCGTCTTGTGCGATGTTACCCACCAACAGATAAGGAATGGCCATTCGCGAATACGGAGGCGCTGCTTCCGCCGCAAGCATTGTAACCTCGCTACTCGCATCCAGTTTTTTAATATGCTCGGCAGCTGACACAGCTGCCGGGCCAGCGCCGATGATGACGTGGTGCATGTTTATCTAACCGTTTTTTATTAACCGGGTAGCCCCAGTCGTTGATGAGTTTCTGCAGACACACTACCGTCTGCATTCCAACCACGTGCTGCGTAATACTCGGGCAACATTTTATCCAGCTCGTTGACCTTACCAGCAGCTGGCCCAACGTTGGCTTGTTCACCGGTTAAACGTGCTGGCAATGTATCGTCAGCACCGGTAACACCCGCTTTCGCGTTGTACTCACGCTCCATATTCCAAATACGTTCGCCAACTTCAACCATACGCTCTGGTGACCAGTCACCTTCGCACGCGGCATCCACTTGCGGTGCGATATCGTCCATGGTCCAAGCGAACGTGGTGAACACGCACAGCCCAGCAGAATCCACTGCGGCCGTTGCATCCTGAAACGCTTTAACCAATCCTGCTTTACCGTCCGGAACCAATGGATCGGTTTTTTCTGGAATACCCAAAATTTCAGACGCTATGGTGTAACCGCGTAAGTGACACGCGCCGCGATTCGATGTGGCATACGCCAAACCGATACCTTGAATACCGCGTGGATCGTAGGCTGGAAATTCCTGGCCTTTAACGGTCATAGATAGTTCGGGACGGCCGTATTTTTCGCATAGACGTTTGGAACCCATAGCCAGCTCACGTCCAAAGCCTTCGCCTTTAGCGGTGACTTCCGCCGCCCAACACAATGCTTCGGCAGAACCAAATTTCAATTCCATACCGTCGGTTTGTGCTGTAGTAATAGCGCCTGCCTCAAACAGCTCCATGGCGGCAGCCAATGTTGAACCGAATGAAATAGGATCCATGCCGTCTTCGTTACACAGGAAGTTGGCATAGGTTAAGGCGTCAATATCATCAACACCGGTATCAGGACCCAATGCCCACGCCGCTTCATATTCAAGACCACCACTGTTAATCCAGTACTCGGGCTTATCTTTAACAGAGAAGTGAGTTCGATCAATTGTTGAAATTCGACCGCAGGCAATGGTACACGAATAACATGCGCCATTAGTGGTTAAGTTTGGCTTGCCATCTGACTTACGGGGCTCGGCCATCGCTTCAGCAGAAACGTTAGCGGCACCTTCAAATTGCACCTCACGCATGTTGCGCGTTGGCAACGCACCCACTTCGTTTATCACGTTCATTAGCACTTGCGTGCCGTAGGCTGGTAAGCCCTGGCCTGTAACCGCGTTTTCGGCCAAGACTTGCTTACCGGCTTTGGTTGCATCCATAAACTTAGCAGGATCTTCCACCGTGCCCAAACCTAATGTACCGCGCACAATAACGGCTTTCAGGTTTTTAGAAGCCATAACAGTTCCAACGCCACTTCGACCGGCAGCGCGGTGTAAGTCATTTACAACAGCAGCATACAAGCAGCCTTGCTCAGCACTACGCCCAATTACCGCTATACGTGACTGCGGGTCCGGGTGTTTTGCGCGTAGCATTTTGTCAGCTTCCCAGCACGACTTGCCCCATAGATCATCCGCGGGCAGCAGCTTGGCTTTTTCGTTTTCAATACTTAAATACATTGGGCGTGCAGCTCGGCCTTCGAAGATGATCATGTCCCAACCGGCGAACTTAAGCTCTGCGCCAAAGTAGCCACCAGAGTTAGAACAAGCGATGGCATTGGTTAGTGGGCTCTTGCAAATAACCGAGTACCGACCACCTGTTGATGCTGATGTTCCTGTTAACGGGCCGGTTGCCATAATCATTTTGTTATCAGGGCCCAGTGGATCGCATGCAGGATCCGTTTCCTCAACGATATAGCGTGTAGCTAATCCCCGCTGACCCAGATAATCGTTAGCCCATTGCATATTCAATGGCTCTTCAGTTACAGCGCCACTGGAGAGATTGACGCGTAATATTTTGCGTGTCCAAGACATAATGTTCTCCTTATGTGTTAGTGGCGTTGTCGGTTTTTAATGCCCAAGCGCGCATTTTGTCGAGACCCGTTGCATTGGCATCAACATAAGTAATAGCTTGGGTGGGGCATGCATCGACACACTTAGGGTCGCCGCCACATAAATCACATTTAATGACCTTGCCTGTGGAGGTGTTGTAGTTAACCGTGCCAAACGGACAGGCTATTGTGCAAACTTTACAACCAACGCACACATCGTCGAGCACATCTTTAGAACCGGTTTCAGCATTAATTACAATGGCATCGACCGGACACGCGTGCATACACCAAGCTTCATCGCATTGAGTGCAGGTGTATGGTACGAATCGTCCTTCATCGTGGAAGTTAAACACCTTGATACGCGATTTAGCCGGATTGAAAATACCTTCGTTTTCTAACGAACAGGCCGACTCACATTGCAGACATCCAGTACATTTGCCCGGATCGATATGCAGAGATTTTTGCACGATGCTCCTCCAATTATTTTGATTCCACGCTACTAGGCTCAATGCTGACTAAGCAGCTAGACTGATGCATGGTTATTAGTAAATTCAATAACTTAGGGTTTGTTCAACTTCAACAGCCGTACAATTTCTAAGGTTTACTTCACCACTTTATGAGGATTTTCTGCCTAATGCAATACGTTTCTGGGTGAGTTTTTCCGCGTCTGTTCGGTTTTGGCAAGTAAGCCAAGAGTATGGCGATATACATGAATTGGATTCACAAAATTATGACGCTCGCCGTTCAAGATACAGAATTAAGTCAACGAGAATCTAATTCTGGAAATACGGAGGCCGTAATGCAGCTCAGAAAGCTGATACCGATTAGCGATACAGATAAACGGCTCCGGCACCAAATTATGAATTATCACCACCAATACCGGTGGCATTGCTGGCTTCTCAATCGCTTGCAAATATTGTAACGATCAAATTACCGCTTTGGTCTTCGTACTACTTTCTTCTTACTTTATAAATTTTTTTCTATTTTCGGTTGAACCAACGTTCGCCGGAATACCATGCAAGGATTGTTTGACAACCCTTAACCGGGTAACGTAACACAGGCTACCTTCTTCTCAACCACACAAACATTGATGAAGAAGGTAGCCAGCAGCATTCATTAAGAGTTCTTGCGACGGTCTAGTGAACTAGCGTGCAGAAAGTTGGTCGATAATATTAGACATCAACTTGGATACACTATGTTTAGTCGACAAGCATTAGCATTAATCTTGCTCCTGCTTAGCAGCCTTTCGACAGCAGCTGATAAGCCGGACTATGCCGTTCTTTATGAGCAAAATTTACCGAGTGTCGTTACTATCAATACGGTTGCTTTTGATCCGATAACGGGTGCTTCTCAAGGCGGCCAAGGCTCAGGCATTTTAGTTGAGAACAATCAAATACTCACAGCGGCCCATGTAATTGATGATGCCACAACCATCGCAGTTAAATTTCATGATGGCGAAACAATTCTTGCAACCGTTTTATCGTCGATCGACAATAGCGATGTTGCGCTGCTTAAACTAGCTCATGCTCCACGCAACGCAAAAGAGGCAACGCTTGCAAATTCAGATGATACTAAAATCGGTGAACCTGTTTTTATCATTGGCGCACCTTTCGGAATTTCTCAAACGCTAAGTATAGGACACTTATCTGGTCGAATGCAGCGTGGCCTGATGGCTGGGGGCACACCAATTGAATTCCTTCAGACCGATACTGCAATCAACACGGGTAACTCGGGCGGCCCGATGTTTAATCAACATGGCGAAGTCATCGGTATTGTCAGTTTTATCCTAAGCAAAAGCGGTGGGTTTGATGGTATTGGGTTTGCCTCCTCCAGCAACACTGCTAAAGAAGCTTTATTTAATAGCTCAGGCTTGTTAGCGGGCTTCGAAGGAGTGTTTTTAAATGCTGACATGGCTGCAGCGCTTAATATTCCAGAATCAGGCATATTGATACAACGCGTTGTTGCAGGGTCAATCGCAGAACGAGCAGGATTACGGGCAGGGCGTATTCCTGCTCAAATTGCTGGCCATTCTCTTAAATTGGGTGGCGATACCATCTTGGCTATAAACGATCTGATCTGTGCTACCCCACATGATGTAGCGACTCTACGCCAACAAACCGAAAGCTTCGACCAAGGGCAGCCATATTCTATTCGAGTATTTCGTGAGGGCAAAATAGAAGTTTTGTATACCGAGGTTGCTGAAAGACAGTTGCCAACAATAAGTGACTGAATGCGGATTACACTGTACTACGCTGGTATCTGTGACCTACTAAAAGATTAAGATTCGAGTTAGCCCGACATGCATCTCACGTATTTAATACATACTCCCGCCGTGTATCAGGATGCAACAGAAGCTGTCTGCATTCCGATACCGAAAATTGAGCGATACCCTTAAACCTTATAACACTAGCGCCTTGGTTTAATTTTGAGAGTTTGGTCGATTCAGCTTCTGTATCAACATAACGATTTTCTGAATCAGTCACCTGAACTCTATACAACGGCGCTTTGATCAGGCTTAATTTATTTTGTTCCACTAATGGGTGGTAGTAGCGGTTGAAAAACGACATCAGCAACGCGCTGGCATGCCTGCCGTCAATGTCCGGGTCGCACAAGATAAGGATTTTGGAAAAACCCACTGTTTCAGCTTCGCTTAGGTCTCCAGGGGCGCAACCGAGCACGTTGATCAGTTGCTGGCAAGTGTCGTTTTGTAAAACGGATGCTAATGACGCAGAGTCACTATTAATTAACTTTCCCTGCAGTGCGTGAACCTGCTGGTTGGCTTTATCCAACGATCGGCGTAGGTTGTTTGCTGCGGCAACCCCTTCAACAATGAATAGTTCTTTCACCTAACTAATGCGCTTCTTCCCAACTGTTACCCACACCAACGTCTACTTCCAATGGCACCGATAAAGTCGCAGCGGAAATCATGTGCTTCTGAATTTCTTCGCCAATGGCGTCTGATTCACCAGCTGGCACTTCCAGAACAAGCTCATCGTGCACTTGCATAATCACTTTGGCATCAACGCTGTCTTTGCGTAACCAACTATCTACTAATATCATGGCTCGCTTAATGATATCGGCCGCGGTTCCTTGCATGGGCGCGTTTATCGCTGTGCGTTCAGCATATTGGCGCAATTGTCCGTTACGCGCATTAATGTCTGGTAAATACAAACGTCGTCCAAACACCGTTTCTACATAGCCCTGCTCTTTTGCATTAGCCCGCGTATCGTCCATATAAGTTTTAACACCAGGATAACGAGCGAAGTACAAATTAATATATTCCTGTGCTTCGCCACGCGAAATATCCAACTGCTTAGCAAGCCCAAATGCCGACATACCATAGATCAACCCAAAGTTAATCGCTTTTGCAGCGCGTCGTTGATCATCATCCACATCGTTAACATCGGCTGCAAACACTTCGGCTGCCGTTGCGCGGTGTACATCAAGCCCTTGTTCAAACGCATTAACCAAACCTTCATCGCCTGACAAGTGCGCCATGATCCGAAGTTCAATTTGCGAATAATCCGCAGCAAGAATGCGATAACCCTTGTTTGGTACAAACGCTTCTCGTATACGCCGCCCTTCTTCAGTCCGTACAGGTATATTTTGAAGATTAGGGTCGGTACTGGATAACCTGCCGGTTGAAGCAACTGCCTGATGATACGACGTATGCACCCGCCCAGAACCTTCGTTAATTTGCAATGGCAGCTTCTCAATGTAGGTCGACATTAACTTGGATAAGCTGCGGTTTTGCAAAATTAAGCGCGGCAGCTCGTAGTCTACCGCCAAGGTTTCCAGTACATCTTCAGCGGTAGATGGCTGCCCTTTCGGGGTTTTACGAATAATCGGAAATTGCTTTTCTTCAAAAAAGATTTCCTGAATCTGTTTTGGTGAACCTAGATTAAATTCTTTACCTGCATCCTCGAAAGCAGCCTTTTGAATATCGTCAAGTTTCTTTTGTATTTTTTTGCCCTGCTTGGCAAGCATTGCAGCATCTATCCGAACACCTTCATACTCAATGCGTGACAGCACTTGCAACAACGGCAACTCTGTTTCCAGATATAAGGCTTTTAGTTTTTTGTTTGCCTCCAGTTGCGGCCACAAGGCTTGATGTAATTGCAAGGTGATATCAGCATCTTCCGCTGCGTAGTGACTCGCCGTTTCCAACGGAATCTGATCGAACGTTAATTGCTTTTTGCCCTTACCGGCAATATCTTCAAAATGAACGGTTTCAACACCCAGGTATTTTCTGGCTAACGAATCCATATCGTGGCGGGTGCCGGTGGAATCCAACACATACGATTGCAGCATGGTGTCGTGTGCAACATTAGTTAGTTCAATGTCATACTTTCTGAGCACATTAATATCGTACTTAATATGCTGACCAATAATATTGCCGGTAGTGCGTTCCAGTAATGGCTTCAACTTGGCCAGCACTTTATCTCTGTCGAGTTGTTTTGGGGCACCTTCATAAGCGTGTGCTAAGGGCACATACGCAGCCTTGCCTGGCTCAATAGCAAACGATACACCCACCACCTCGGCTTCCATATAATTAAGACTGGTGGTTTCAGTATCAAACGCAAACAGTTCCGCTTTCTGCAGCTTTTTAAGCCACGCATCAAACGCCTTCATGGTTAATACCGTGTCGTATTCCAGATTCTCTTTGCTTACAGGTACGACATCGGTTGACGCAGTGCTTTTAGGCGCGGATGTGGCGGTGCTGCTATTGCCCGGTAATAATGGTGACTTACCCTCAGCCAGCTCACGGCGCCAGGTTTTAAATTCAAGGGTTTCATACAATGACGCCAATGTCTCAACATCCGGTTTAGCCAATTTAAGATCTTGCAGCTTTTCCGGCAGTTCTAAATCGGTTTTTATGGTTGCAAGCTCATACGACATGGGTAAAAACGACACGCTGTCACGCAGCTTCTCACCAATTTTTCCTTTAACCGACTCAGCGTTGTCGATAACACCTTGCAAAGATTCATGAGCCGCCAACCACTTCGCTGCTGTTTTCGGACCGCAACTGGGCACACCAGGAATGTTATCGGACGTATCACCCACCAACGCAAGATAATCAATAATCTGATTTGGTTTAACGCCAAATTTTTTCTCTACTTCCGGCTCATCCATAACCGTGTTGTTCATGGTGTTGATTAACGATACGTTTTTGTTAACCAGCTGAGCCATGTCTTTATCGCCGGTTGAGACCACCGTATTCAGTCCGGCAGCTGTTGCCTGCACGGCCAGAGTACCGATAACATCGTCCGCTTCAACACCCGGTACAATCATTAATGGCATGCCCATGCTTTTGACCAACTGATGCAATGGTTCAATTTGTGAACGCATATCGTCAGGCATAGACGGTCGATTCGCCTTATACTCCTTATAGATTTCGTCGCGAAACGTTTTTCCTTTGGCGTCGAACACCACGGCCATTGTCTCTGGCTGATAATCAGCGACCAGGCGGCGCAACATATTCACCACGCCATATATAGCACCGGTGGGTTGGCCGCTTGCCGTGGTCAGTGGCGGCATGGCGTGAAACGCTCTATAAAGATACGACGATCCATCAACTAAAATGACAGGTTTGGCGTCAGGCATTACGGGCTCTCTGAGTAGGCAACCCCGATAGTGTACGTCAACACGAAGAACGGTTTAAGGAATTCAATGCGACAACTACCTACACACAATCAGATGAGTGCCGACGCCCGCGATCGAGCCCTAACACGCGACTCCTGGAAGGTATTTCAGATCATGGCGGAGTTCGTGGACGGCTTTCAGCAATTGGCCGACATCAGTCCGTCTGTGAGCATTTTCGGCTCGGCGCGATTCAAACCTGACAACCCGTACTACCAGGCTGCTGAAGACATCAGCAAGCTGTTATCGGATTCCGGTTTCGCTGTTGTCAGTGGCGGTGGCCCCGGCATTATGGAAGCCGCCAACAAAGGTGCGTTTGCAGGCAAGTCTGCCAGCGTGGGGTTGAACATCCGATTACCACACGAACAATCCGGAAACGGTTTTCAGGATATTGGAGTGAACTTCAAGTATTTCTTTGCCCGCAAGGTCATGTTTGTGAAGTACGCGTCAGCCTATGTTGTGATGCCAGGTGGCTTTGGTACCTTAGATGAAATGGCCGAAGTACTAACGCTTGTGCAAACGGGTAAGTCGCAACAAGTGCCCATCATCCTATACGGTTCAAGTTTCTGGAACGGGTTAATCGAATGGTTCAAAGATTCGTTAATTGCAGAAGGCACTATCAGCCCTAAAGACATGGACCTGTTTCACATCACTGACGATCCGCAATTTGTCGTCGATACCATTTTCGACTTTTACGAAGGTGTTGATTTAGACGAAATTATTGCTAAAAGTCAGCTGCAAATGGAACTGTAACGCGGCCAGGTAGCACATCACATTGCACTAACAGATTGTAAATGATTAGTGATCAAAGCCCGACAAAGACGCAAAACCCGGTTGGATGAGTGCTATATATTGAGAAAAACAACGATTTATAGTTGCCAGATCTAACCATATTCATGTTAGAACAATGTGGCTAATAACAATCTTGTTGTTAGCTCAAACAAAGATCAAAAGGACAATGCGACTACATGAGCATCATCACTGATCACCCATTGCGGTATGAGTTGTCAAATGAGCTGCATGCTCGACCCTTCCCAACCATTGAAGCTCCGTGTCGGGCTGCGTATCTCGCGGTTAAACCAGCTGAAAATGCTGCCGGACGTGACAGACAGACTGATTTTGATCATCTGTTGAATCTGCTTGATCTCTTCGGAGCACAACATCCCAATCCAGGCGCGACGCATTATTTCGGTCGGATAGGCAGGCATTTTTTAAAATGGGAATCCCATACCGAATTCGTCACCTACACAATATTCGGCACAGGTGTCGCGGAACGCCCATTTGATGCCAGCACATTCACGATGTTGCCTGAAGAATGGCTTGCAGAATTACCCGGCACTCGAATAACTTCCGCTTTAGTTCGTGTAGAGCAACTTGATGGTGACGAAGGCATTGCAGAGAAACTTAATCAATGGTTTGTGCCCGAGAGTGTCGCTGTCAGTCGGGTATTGGATAATCAGTTTGTTGTTGCGAGCGATTTCAGAATTGACGGCAGTGGGCATATGCGTATTGCGATGTTCGCGCGACCCGAAGCTGGTGCAACACGTACGGGTCGGGTGTTACAAAGGCTATGTGAAGTTGAGACTTACAAATCTATCTCAATGCTGGGGCTAGCACGTGTACGTTCATTGAACCCGCAACTGGCAGGCGTGGATAAAGCATTATCATTGGTGGTGTCCGATATGTGCAACAACAGTAAAAATTCTGTAGACACGTTGAACATTCTGTTGTCACTATCCGCTGAGCTGGAGAATATCGTTGCCCAAAATTACTTCCGTTTTGGTGCTACTGGCGCGTATGAGGCTATCGTGAATCAACGAATCAAAGTGCTCCGTGAAGAGCGATTTCAAGGCCGGCAAACACTTGCAGAATTTATGATGCGTCGTTTTGATCCTGCCATGCGTACAGTCAAATCTGCCGAAGCTCGACTCAGCGCAATGTCAGATCGGGCAACGCGGGCGGCTGAGTTGTTGCGAACCAGAGTTGATGTTGAGCATTCTGCTCAAAATCAGGAACTTCTGGCTTCCATGGATAAGCGTGCAGATACGCAATTAAGATTACAGCGAACCGTCGAGGGTTTATCAGTAGTCGCTATTAGCTACTACGCTGTTTCTCTCGTGCTGTATGTGGTGGGCCCGCTTGAAAATACGCTAGGTATTTCGAAGTCAATGTTAGCTGCGGTAACAACTCCAGTAGTAATCTATTTTGTATGGGTGATGGTGCGCCGCGTACGATCCAAGCTTGAATAGATGTATTGTGTTTTGCTCAATTGCACAATTCCAGTGAATTGCGACGAGTGCTCTTATTAAGAGATCGTAGACAACGCGTTTTTTGAAAATATCGTCTGAAAATAAACGTAAAACGCTTCACAAGATAGCCAATGTACACATGCCTGTCCTACAGACGGGCAAATGGCTCGCCGTTGCATGGGTACAACGTTGAATTAGTTTCACAGCTATTAATCGTTGCAAAACATGAGCAAGAGAGGACGCACTACATGCATACCCAAAACGAACAGGGCGCTGCCGCAAATGCTAATCAGTTACAAAGTCAGATTAAAAACGAACTGGACGCGCTCTATAGCGAAGATTTCTTCGAACAGCTCACACTCGATGGTTTCGCAAAATACGATGATCCGGAAGAATTTCTGAGCCAAACATCGGCAGAAATTTACCAATTGGCGTCGGGAAAAATGCAACAGTTACGGCGCAAGATAGAACGCCGAGCCTGTAAAAATGCGGTGTCTGATCGACGCGCGTCGTTACGACTTGATGAAAACGGAGAACCGCAGCGAGACAGACGCGCACTCAACCGTACGGCCAATTTTGAGGCCATTCAACAACACTTGATGCGTCAAACAACCGACTCCTAGCGTCGGCGTATTCACGTGGTTATCCATTAACAATGACCAATGCGCTATCGGGCGGCCTGTATCAGGATGTAACCGTTACAACGGTATTTGATACAAACTGATACTTGCTACCGTTACGTTTAACGCTAAGGTAATGATAAGGGTGTAATTTAAAAACCACTTGTACTGTTTTGAACGTATCAGTTGTGTACGCAACTAACAATTGAGAGCAGTATTTTGGCTTTGTGTCATTTTGACCGGTACTGACGACCAGCTTCCCGGCCAATACGGACAGAACCGAGGTTGGAAAAAGCCACCCCAAAGAGAAAAGACAGGAGCTATTTTGGGCAAATTTATTACTTTATTTTGCTTCTCCGCATTGATGCTCTCAGCAGCTTCAGGCTACGCTGCCGCCCAGTACCAGCAAACGATTACCACCGAACTCAATGAAGTCCGTACCGGTACGCTCAACGGTAAAGACTATTTAACCGTGCATATTGACGCCCAAGTTGGCCCAATAAACTGCCGAGGCAATGTGCTTCGCGTTGACGCACTGAGTGTCACCGCTCACGAGCAGCAAGACACACTTGAGAACATTGCTTTGGCTGCAGTGCTAAATTCGGAAAAAGTGGTTATCACCGTCCCCATGCACCGGAATCAGTGTGTTGAGGGGATGCCTACCATGACCAGCATGTATTTGTTGCCGCAAGTGCAGTAAATGAACCTGCTGCCACCTCTTCTTTCCGATTAAATTCAATTACTTAGATCTAGTACGACCTTGCCCGTATTGCGTAGCCGCAACCTAAAGTCGTCGCATTAGCACGCCGAAACATGGGATAATAATCCCAACTATTAGCCATTCTGCGAGTTAGCTCTGCGTTTGGCCGCTGTTCAAACTATAGAATTTGCGCAGTTACAAACAAGATTGTCCATGCACGCAACCTTACAAAAAGCTATTACTAGATTGCTGGCACCGCTGGTTCGAGTGCTGTTGCGTCACGGCGTGTCACACGCGGAATTCAGCAGTTGGGCAAAACAAACTTACGTTGAGCAAGCACACCAGAATTTTGGGATTGACGGAAAGAAGCCAACCGTATCCCGCCTGGCTATTGTTACCGGCATCAATCGAAAAGAAGTCAAACGGATTCTTGAATTACCGGCCGATGCCACGCCGGCACTGTCAAAACACAATCGAGCGATCAGAGTTGTAACCGGTTGGTTACAGGACTCACAGTATCGTTCGGCAGACGGCGAACCCAAAACTTTAACTTACGGCGATGCGTCTGCCAGCTTTAATCAGCTCGTTAAGCAATACGGTGGCGATGTACCCGCACGCGCCGTACTCGATGAATTGTTGC
Organism: uncultured Granulosicoccaceae bacterium; assembly: GCA_964390335.1. Taxonomy (GTDB): domain Bacteria; phylum Pseudomonadota; class Gammaproteobacteria; order Granulosicoccales; family Granulosicoccaceae; genus Granulosicoccus. Next base: position 37,987 of record CAYMHU010000020.1, read on the forward strand.
GAGTCGGTACTGTAATACAAACCGATAATCAGGTATCACTGGCAGCAAAAGGTTATGTACCGCATGAAAGTGAAGAAGCCATGCTGGAGTTATTTGCAACCAGTGCGCGCGACTTACTGACTACGCTTGATCACAACGTCAGTGGCACAGACAAACCTCGACTGCAAATGAGCGTGGCCTATGACGATGTTGGTGAAGAAGGTGTAAAAGCATTTCGTCAATTGAGCTCAAAGAAAGCCTTGGCATTGTTACAAGAACTGGATAAATCATTGTCTCAGGATGACAGAGGCGTAAATCCAACGGCAGGTGGAACCGGGCGGTACCGCACGGGACTGGGTGTCTATTTCGTTGAAGAGATGGTTGAAGATGATCAATCAGATGCAAAATAAATTTCTACAAACCGCAAGCAAGCACACGATGCTATTCGCGGGTATCTTGCTACTGTGCAGTTGCGATGGCGGCATCTTTGGCACGGGTGGTCCTGACACTATGGGGCTAGATGCTGGCTTGGAAACTGATGTCAGCATGGGTTCACCGATCGATATGACAGATGGTGCAAGCGATGCCGGGGCTGGCATGGACGGCGGGCAGAGCGATGCAGGCTCATCCGATTCAGGTGCAACCGAAGGTGGCGGCAATAGCGATAGCGGTGCAACCGGAGGCACGCCAGAAAGTCTGCGTATAGAAAATACCACGGCAACGCTTCCGAATTCAGATGTATTAGTTCGTATCGTGAATACCAGTAATACCACCATTAATGTATTCGATGTGGTGGATGTTCGAAAAGATATTTTGTACGGTGACAACGGTATTGCACCTGGACGTATCAGCGCAGCAAATCCAAACTCTCAAGGCGAATACCAACTCGAAATATTTGATAATGATGATCTTTCAAATATCTTACTGAACTTGTCACCATTGCGTATTGGCGAATCAACCTTTACCACGCTGGTATTCCGCAGTTCAACTTCAGGCAACAGCATACTAGCGTTACCAACAGAACTGAGCACCAGCGATGCCGCACTTGCAAAACTACGTGTTATTCAAGCCGGTAGTTTTGATAATCCGGAATCGATCGCTACGTTTACGGTGCTGTCAGGTGGTGAGAATCCGGGCGGGATTGATGTTGCATTTGAAGGTCTATCTTATAACGAACCAACATCTGACTACACAGAGCTGCCTGCCGGGGATTATTTACTCAGTGATTCACTGGTTCGATTTGTAGATCAGGCTTTCAGCGTTGCTGGAGGTGAGGTTTATACTGTTTTGGTTACAGACAATGGCGCTACTCCGCTGTTGATCATTACCGATTCAGACGACAGCTCGCAATAGACATGCGCAGTGGATATGTGCGGTAGACAATAGCCAACTACACTTTGATGCATGCAGGAAAAAAATCTACTCATCGTTTGCAATACGCCGTCTGAAAATACCCTGACTCTGGCTAACGCAGCACATGATGGCGCGAATCATCCGGATATTGCCAATGTCCATATCAACTTCAAAACACCTGAACAAGCTGAAGCCAATGACGTATTGAAAGCCGATGGAATATTGCTTGGTACGACTGAAAACTTCGGCTACATGAGCGGTCTGATGAAGGACTTTTTCGAACGAATCTATTATCCGTGTCTTGAACGGACGCAAGGTGTACCTTACGCCCTGTACGTACGTGCCGGCAACGATGGTACCGGCGCTCAAAACGCAGTGGAACGTATTGTGACCGGGCTGCGCTGGAAAGCAGTACAACCAGCTCTGGTATTGCAAGGTGAATACAAAGACAGATTTGCAGAACAAACTCGCGAGCTTGGATTACTGATGGCTGCGGGATTAGATAATGATGCGTTTTAACTCGCTTGCGATGTGCATCGTGGCATTAAACGCTACAAAAACAAAATGTGCTTCATTCATGCCTTACACCTCAGCTTACGACTAAGCAGGCTGCAAATTAGCATAAGCCACAACCAACCATTTATTACCAGCGTCCTCAAAGTTTACTTGCACTCGCGCCTGCTGCCCGCGGCCTTCGTGATCGAGAACAACACCCACACCGAATTTCCCGTGCGTCACCATCTGCCCTATTTGAATCCCTGTATCACTCTCTTCCTGAAACCGTGGTGATTGCGTGGGTTGGTACACGGGCATGCTCACGTTCATGCGCGGGCGAATTTCTTCCAATAACGCTGACGGTAGTTCGCCAATAAATTTGGACGGCGGATTGTATTGGTCGCGGCCATACAACCTGCGTTGTTCGGCCATGGTTAAGTACAGCTTTTTCTCTGCACGCGTTATTCCTACATAACAAAGCCGGCGCTCTTCTTCGAGTTTGGCCGGGTCTTCTGCTGAACGTTGGTGTGGAAACAAACCCTGCTCCATACCTGCCATAAACACCACTTGAAACTCCAGACCTTTTGCGGAGTGTAGGGTCATGAGTTGCACGGCATCTTCATCGGCATCAGCCTGCCCTTCACCCGCCTCCAATGCGGCATGTGCCAGGAACTCATCGACCAGCACTGCTTCTGGATCTTCATTGAAGTTCACACTGAATGTGCGTGCAGCGTTACTCAGTTCCTCTACGTTCTCTACCCGGCTTTGTCCACGCTCGGATTGGTCTTTCTTAAAATGTTCCAGTAAGCCAGACATTTCGCTAATGGTTTCAACCATATTTGGTAATGACTGTTCGATGGTGGTTTCAGCCATTGACTCGATTAGGCTGATAAACTTGCCTACGGCAGTTGCGGCACGCGGCGTTAAGCCTTTCTCATCGACTAGGGCTTTGGCTGCTTGCCACATAGACACATCAAAATCACGTGCGTAACTTCGTATTTGCCCAACAGTTTTATCACCAATACCGCGCGCGGGTTGATTGATAACCCGCTCAAACGATACGTCGTCCAGATGATGCGTGACTAATCGCATATAAGCGAGGGTGTCTTTTATTTCTGCACGCTCGAAATAGCGCAGGCCACCATAAACGCGATACTTTACGCCCGCAGCCACGAGGTATTCTTCAATGACGCGCGATTGCGCGTTCGATCGATACAGGATGGCGCAGTCGCGGCGTCGACCGCCTTTGTCGCTGACGTAATCGAGAATGGATTCAACAATAAAACGTGCCTCGTCGGTTTCGTTGTAGGCATTGTATAAAGTGATGAGCTCGCCTTCACCATCAGCCGTCCACAGGTTTTTACCTAAACGACCACCATTGAAATCGATAAGCGCATTGGCCGCTTCCAGAATATTGCCACTTGAGCGATAGTTTTGTTCTAAGCGAATCACGCTTGCATCGGGAAAATCTTTGTTGAAATTCAGGATGTTTTCAACACGAGCGCCGCGCCAAGCATAAATTGATTGATCGTCATCACCCACCGCGAAAACGCAGCCGGTTTCACCGCCTAACAAGCGAATCCACGCGTATTGAATGGCGTTGGTGTCTTGGAACTCATCGATCAGCAAATGCCGATAACGTTCGCGATAGTGTTTAAGCAATGCCGCATTGTCGCGCAGCGTTTCTAATGCACGTAATAGCAGTTCGGCAAAATCGACCGCGCCAGCTCGATCGCATGCGGCCTCATAGGCACTGTATATACGCACATACTGCTGTGTTGTGGGATCTTGTTGGTCGTCTACATCTTTGGGGCGGCGGCCTTCGTCTTTGTGCCCGTTTATGAACCATTGCACTTGCTTTGGAGGGTAGTGAGCGTCGTCGAGTTCTAGTGCACGAACCACACGTTTAACCATGCGCAGCTGATCATCGGAATCCAGAATTTGGAAGGCTTGCGGGAGTCCGGCCTCTTTCCAGTGCAATCGCAGGAATCGGTGCGCAATGCCATGAAACGTGCCAAGCCACATGGACGCAACGTTCATGCCCAACAAATGCTCTACGCGGTGGCGCATTTCGCGCGCAGCCTTGTTGGTAAACGTAACCGCCATTACACCAAACGGGGATACACCTTCTACACGGTTTAGCCACGCAATGCGGTTGGTCAGTACCCGTGTTTTACCGCTGCCGGCACCAGCAAGTACCAGCATGTGGCCCATAGGCGCAGACACCGCTTCGCGCTGATTGGCATTTAATGAATCAATGAGGTCTGAGACGTCCATGCCCACATGGTAACAACGCAGACTGAATAGCGCAGCAAACGACGCGCTATATTTTGGTAGGAAATTCTGAGGAATGCATGGAACGGGTTGCGCCCGGCTAGCCTGCAAGCAGCAATAGCCGGAAGCGTGAGCCTAACGCTCAGAATTTAGCTTGCTACTGGCGCCCAAACACCTTGAAACGACTCGAGGTCGGAATCTTCTAAACGACCTTTTGCATACAAGGCGTTTAACGCATCTTCGTCGAGCGTTTGCTCTTCACCGTGCTCGTCTGTGTATTTCCAGGCACCGTAAATAGCCATTAAGAACAGGGTTTCAAGAATGTCGCCAATCCGCACAGCGTGCTCGTTAGCAAATCCGCGTAATTCCTTCATTGATAATGGGGTTTGTCTTGATTCAAACTCTCCGTATAAGAAGCTTGAAATTCCTTCGTCCCAAATTGGTTCTTGATCCAGATGCTGCATTTGTTGTTTTCCAATAAAACGGTATCAGCATTTGCGATGCAAGGTCATTGCCAGCGAGACCCAAAACCAGCGAAATCAGTCAATTTTGTTCAGTTTTGATGTTATCGAGCACCAAGTTGCAGACTTGAGTGTTGATATTGGCTGCAAGTATGCTGCAACATACTCATTTAATTGAAATATATGTTGAAATCGTGAAGGGTTAGCCCGCAGCGGAGCGTGATTAAGACCGAAGTACGGTTGCTACGGCTTTGTGGTTGGCCGCAACAACACTCAAGTCCACCACTTAGAATCGGGCATTAGTCACGACTGAAACTGCTACACAACTAACCAATGCGATGATTTGCACCGCATTAGGTCTCAGCCCAATCTCTTCGCTCCAGCCGACATACAAACAATCACTCAGATCGTCAAATTGCTTTCGTTCAGCACAATTAAAACCCAGCCGATCCATCATTGGTAGTAGCGGCTTGTACGTGATCTTTGCTATCCCAAATAGCAAGCGTTGGGATATCAGTTAAACTGGCTAATCTAATTGTGAGATCATTTGACTGATGCATTTAATTAACCCGAAATTGAGCCACGGCCACAACTATGCCTGTATCAAACTGTATCCAATGAGATAGACTATTTGAAAAAGGCACATGCCTGCAATTTAAATTGTATTTTGCACAGTAGCTTGTGTTCACACAGTGCGAAGTAGGAACTGTCTAAAACAGTGCGTATATTTGATAGTGTTGCTCACTGGTATGCTAAGTAAAGGTAAGCTAAGTAAAGGTA
>CAYMHU010000020.1:43428-68936 GCA_964390335.1 uncultured Granulosicoccaceae bacterium
GCTAAGTAAAGGTAAGCTAAGTAAAGGTAAGCTAAGCAAAGTTTTCGAATGGTGCCACTCGTTCGCCCAAGAACGTTGGGCTGCAACACTCTCACAGCTTGGCTTTTCATACTTGGTCAGCTGAGTTGTACTGGCTACTTGAATTCATCAATTTAAAAAACCTCTTGACGTGAGAATAATGCCGTCTTCTCTATTTTTTGTCATGTTTTCGTTATTATTGATAGCGTTAACGATAATGCCTCTGTCTACGGCTAAAGCATGGTGGATTCGTGCTACCGACTTTCCTCGCCTGCAGTTAGCAATACTGGCTGGCGTCTGGCTGATTACTGCGACTTTGATGACACTGTTGCTGAACAAGCAAGTCGTCGGCGTTATTTGGTGGTTGGCTGTGACTAGCATACTGGCCTATCAATTATGGTGGATTTGGCCTTCATCCCCATATCATGGAAAGGAAGTCCAAAGCCCAAACACTCACGAAGATTTGCCGCTAGTGACCATTCTGTCAGCCAATGTGCTGATGGACAATCGCGATTCAGCCTCACTCATTACCCTAGTTGAACAATACAAACCTGACGTACTAGTAACCATGGAAACAAATCACTGGTGGCAACAACAACTGGATACGCTTACCGATTTTCCTCATCGACTCGCTCATCCACTGGACAATAAGTACGGCATGCATCTGTATTCTCGCTTGCCACTTTCAGAGGCACATATCGAGTTTCTGGTCAGCGACGATATACCTTCTATGAATGTCAAACTTGACATCGATGGTACTAGTGTGAGGCTGCATGTTGTTCATCCAACGCCCCCGGCTCCCGGCGAAAACGATTCGTCAGAGGAACGCGATGTCGAACTACTTGTACTGGCACAGTTCTTAAAAGGAGTTGATACCCCGACTATCGTAACAGGAGATCTTAACGATGTAGCCTGGTCGAAGACCACGCGATTGTTTAGAAGCATGAGTGGTCTGCTAGACCCTCGCACCGGGCGAGGGATGTTCAATACATTCCATGCCGATTACTGGTTCCTACGCTGGCCGCTTGATCATGTGTTTGTTTCAAAGCACTGGTGCGTTAATAAAATAGAGCGCTTACCGCATATTGGTTCGGACCACTTTCCCATGTACATTGAGCTCAGTTTGTTAGAAAAGCCTCAATCAGATATAAAACCTGTTTACAACGAATCAGACCATAAGCTTGTACAAGATACTCTAGACCTTGAGGCAGCACAGGATGCGTCAAACCCCAAGCGCTAAGCAACCCAGTTAATCAAGGTGTTTAATGTTGACCAAATACTCTGCTATTAACTCACTTGTTTGATTAATTGCATCTAACGGTGCTGCGAGTCCTGCCAATATGCTGGTGTGATCCTCCCGGGCAAGCACGTGCAATGCAACTGAAACGTTGGCCGTAGTCAGCGCTTGAGCATAGTTACTTGAGTGAAACGGCAAAACACGTTCATCATCACCACCGTGCAACAACAAAACTGGCGGATGATTCTTATTAACTAACTGTACCGGATTAACTGAGCGTGGGTTTTCAGCACTTGCAAAAACGGGTGCCACCTCATCGTTGTCCAGTGGAAGATCATAGGGCCCTGCAAGTGCAATAACCGCAACAGCAGTTATGTTGATTGATTCAAGATATTGAGCATCGCTAGCCAAAAGCGCAACTGTATGCGCACCGGAGGAATGCCCCATTAGAACAATTTCATTGTTTGGTACGGAAACAGCAGAACTATCAAGTGTATCTATGGCGTTTACAATATCAACCACAAAATCAGGAAATACTGCTTGAGGATACAATCGGTAGTTGGGTATCACCACTGTATGGCCCATGTTTGCCAGAGCGTGCCCAACAAATTGGTAGTCGCTTTTATCGCCTTCTCGCCAAGCCCCGCCGTAAACGAAAATAATTGTTCGCGAACTTTCTGCTGGTTTGGCTGGCACATAAATATCCATTTTTTGGCGAGGCAGACTACCATACAGAACATCGACTTTTAGCTCATAACCTGTTTCGGGTATAACGCTATTCAATACGTCTACGGGCGAAACATCAACACAGGCCGGTAACGTCGATATGAACAAAGCAGCTAGCAACGCCGTCCATTTTCTCATTGGCCATCTGTTCCAGCTTGAGGCACGCTCGATTTTGTTCAACTGATTATCTCCGAGTTTATTGCATTAAGAACCTAGCACACTAATATCGCAATCGTATGCTCAGTTTGCATAGATCGATTGCAAACAGGTTTCATCTGTAAGCTTTTATGCAGCTGTCACAAAATCACTGACGCCCTTAAAGTTGTGTTTGCCACTCGTCTTAGGCGCATGCCACCCCTAGCTGGTGAACTTCAGTGTTGATGAATTCTGCTGCGCATCAACGATTCAGCGAGTTTGCGGGGACTGTCGCTCCGCTGCGGAGTAGATGGTGTCTGATATTGTCAATTAGTCCTTTAACAACAATGAGATGCGTCATAATTCCTGTTGTTATCAACACTCAAATCCGCCAGTTAGAGCTGTTTCCCATGCGTCCCGCTCCAGCCTAAACACAAAACAATCACTTAAATCATCGAATTGTCTGCGCTCAGCAAACTGAAAACCTAACCGCTCATAAAAGCGATGGCTTTTCGTGTTGTTGGCTAAGGGATCAATTAACACCGCATTAACACGCTTGTCGGCAAAACACCGGTCGATGGCAAAGTGCATCATACGGGTGCCATAGCCTTGAGATAGGTACGCTTCTTCCCCAATCCAGATATCCAGCGCCCGTAAATCGTTTGCTATTGGTCCCCAATAATGCGTTCGTTCGGTGGCTGGATCGATAATCTGCAGTGCACCGATGGGATGGCCATCAACTTCCGCAATCAGAAACTCTGTACCGTCGGTACGAGGTGCAAGCTCTTGCTCCCAGTCCATATCGAAACCTGCTGAGCCATCGTTCGTGGTGGCTGCTTTAACGTGTTCTTTGTTATCCCAGTGGGTAAGGGTTTGGATATCGGCCAGGCTGGCCAATCTAATTGTAAGTTTGTTCGATTGATGCATACTGACAACCCGAATTAGCTTTACCGCTGCCCCAGTTTAATAAACGCTGCGTTGAAAACGCAAATCGCCGAGCGTGAGAGCTCGGCGACGTTGGCGAACACGTATAAAAAAGTATGGGTAATTCGAGATTATAAGGTAAGCAAATTAATGAATGACGCCCGACTCACGCTACGTACTTAACCGGTGCATGCACATCACTAACTACATTAAAACCCTTTAGCAAACTCTGTAAGGTTTCATGTCGTTGAGTTACGGTTGAAGAGTCTAAAACAACCTTATGATGCTGAATTGGCACTGTGATGTTTTCTCCAGCCTCAAGGCGAACGGAGCCATTATTCAACACAGTAGTAAAATCAAACCGGCCGCGCGGCGTGTCGATAATACCGGGAGTCATTTGGCTAATGCTTATCGGCTTACCGCTTTTGTTAGTTAAAACAACTTCTAAATCATTGCGCATTGCCGAAACTCTAGACGTGATTTCAATCTGTGCATCAGTACGACCGTTGTAATTTTCGCTAACATTATGTTGCGTCAATGCTGCCGTTGCTAACGCGGGCGCTGCTGTTGCAACTGAAGCGGCTGCAATACCTTTCAATACTTGACGTTTCTTTTGGTCGATATTGTTTTTGTCGATCATGGAGCTTGTACCACCGTTTGTAAAAGTTTCATCACCAATATACGGTGCACAACCCTGCTTTTAAAGCGAATAAGGTATAAATGGCACTGCAAAACACGTTGTTTAACACGCCACCATTGAGCTTGAATCAATGATTTACAAACTTGGTTGAACTTTTTTACCCTGGTAATCACAGCTTGCATTTTTTATAGTAGCAATACCAACCCTCGGGTTCACTACCCTCAAAGTACACTGCGCGGTCGCGTGAGACGCATTGCAATATGCCATCGGCTTCCAATGATTCAAACGTTTGCTCGAAGCCTTTGGCCTGCCACAAATCCTGATGCACAGCACAAGCCAATAACCCGGACGGTTTAAGCACACGAGCAATTTCTGTCAACGGTTCCGACCCAACATGGCCATGAGTGAATGTGCCGGCACAAATAACAGCATCGAATGATTCATCTTCCATAGGGAATGGATCGCATGCATTCATACAATACGTTTGAGCATAAAATCCGCGACTGTTAGCAACTGCTAGCATCTCTGCAGATAAATCCATACCGTGTAAATCACGATAGCCTGCTTTATGCATCGACCTGACAGCCAAGCCCGTCCCACACCCTATATCTAAAACTCTGGCATTGAAGTCTGCAATATATTGAATTAAGTACTGAGCAAGTACGTCCGGCGCAACATACTTAAGATTACCGATCATTTGCTGATCGTAGTCGGACGCCCAGTTTGCATAGAACGATTGCATACTGGCTTCGTCTTCTAATTCGTAAGCCGCAGTGACGAAATCACTGGCACCTTTAACGTTGTGTTTTTTAGATGTCATATACGCATATTGGCATGTTAGTCTTTAACAATACCGGTTGGTTTACCATCAATAGACACCGCATTCTTTTTATGCCAGTACTCTGCAACTCCCTCTGGCCCCATGTCTTCGAAATAAGGAATTAATTCTTTATCAATTCGATCATGCTTAAATTCCATCACGGGCACGCCGGTGCCGCAAGATGTTTGGACAAGATCAATCTCTAAATTAAATATTTGCCGATTTCCAGCGGTTGCCGGGAAGGGTTTCGAAGCGGCAGCCCAGTGTTCATCACCGGGATGAACAACAGTGGCTGTACCGTAGACACGTAATATTAATGCATCACCTTCAAATGAACAAAACATGAGCGTCATCCGTCCGTTCTCAAGCACGTGGGCCGCTGTTTCGTTACCACTACCGCTTAGGTTTAACCACGCAATGTGATTGTTGTCCAGCACCTTTAATGCGCCCATTCCTTTTGGTGACACATTCACACGACCATCCGCACCCGCTGTTGCAACAAAGAACAGAGGTTGTTCGTCGATAAAAGCGGTAAATCTTTTCCCTAACTTGCTTAAATGCGCCACCTTAAACTCCCGTGTTGTACCGATTTTTAGAGTGCAAAGCTTACTACTGATTTCGGTACAGTGATTCAGTGGCTGCGTGATTGTTCGCTATCCTCTACTGCCGTAACACAAATGCATAAATAAGCACAATAGCGAACCCAATACACGAAGACCAATCAGACTTACGCCGATACTCCAAGCCCGTTTCAGTTAAATTGCTTTTCTTTGGTCTGTTGCCAAGCCATAAACGCGTGAACCAATCCCTTTTGTCTTCCTCCTTAACTTCAGCTGTTGTTAGCATCTGATATCGAATGCCAATACCAATCAAGCACACCCCGATAAGCAGTACCAAATTTTCCATCTAAGCTATCCAACATTGTATTAGGGCAGCTGGCACTATAGCAGTCCAGCACGAGACTGCTGCGCCCAACGCAAGTATGTTGGGCAAGCTCGAACCAAGTGTCAGCATTTCATACTGTGACCGAACTCGTGAACCCAAAAGCCTAAAACTACCGATTTAGACACGACTTCATTAGCTAGCACACGCAATATGGCGAAATTTCGTCGACTTCTCGCCGTAATGCGTGCTGCGAGAGGTTTAGCTTGAGACATAGCGAAAAATCACGCAATATAAGCGTACAACTAAAACTCGATCCAACTTGGAGAATAACTCTATGTTTAGAAAACTAACGGCCGCGCTGGTGGTTGGTATGGTTACGGCCTTACCGATCACAGCGGCTAACGCAAACGATTACATTCTTAACACCGCTTCTACGGGTGGTACCTATCATCCAGTGGGCACGGCTATCGCAACGCTGTCTAAGATTAAATTACTGCCAAAAGAAAAATTCAGCCTAACCGCCGTTAACTCAGCTGGCTCTGGCGCTAACGTACAAGCAATGGCTGCCAACACGGCGCAGTTCGCTATCGTTCAAGGTTTGTTCGGCGCGTACGCGGCAACTGGTACAGGCCCGGTTACTGAAAAACAGGAAAATCTGCGTTCTGTCAGCATGCTTTGGCAAAATGTTGAGCAATTTGTACTCGCGAATGAACACGTCAAATCAGGCACCGCCTCGGATATGTTGAATTTGGATGGTGAAACTCTGGCTTTGGGAAAAGAGAACTCAGGAACATTGGGATCTAACAAAGTGTTATTGGGCGGCCTAGGTGTAAATATGGACGGCATAAAAATGCTGTACGCAGGCTACGGCCCTTCTGCTGATGCAATGGCCAACGGTCAGGCAGCCGGTGCTGGCATGCCTTCCGGGCCTCCAACCAGCGCAGTAACAAAGCTAATGTCTACTAACAGCGATAAATTCACCATTTTAAATGTCACCGCTGAAGAAGCAGAAAAAATGGATGGTGGTCGCAAGTTGTGGGTACCGTACACTATTGCTGCCGGTACTTATCCTGGACAAACTGCAGATATCGAAACCATCGCTCAGCCAAACTTTCTAGCGGTAAACGCTGATGTGGATGAAAACCACGTGTATCTGCTTACAAAAACGATCTACGAGAACCTACCGTTCCTGAATGCTATCCATAAAGCGACCTTGGCAATGGATGTCAACAAGGCAATGGCTGGTCTACCTGTGCCACTACACCCTGGCGCAATTAAATATTACAAAGAAGTAGGTCTGGACATTCCTGAACACTTGATGTAATTGTTCGATGCAACTCTGCTCCGGCGTCCACCGCCGGAGCACGTTGTTTCACAACTGGTGTACACCTAACGCACTCCCATTTTTTCCACACTTAAATAACTGGGTTGATGTATGGCCGTTACAAATCCTGAAAGCGCTCCTACTATTAACCCTGATAACGACCAACCCAACTTCAAAGACCGTTTGTTCGATATCGATTTCGTATCGAAAAACCTTTACCCCTACTTATTTCTGTTTATTGCAGTGTGCTTGTTCGGCATCTGGCACGTTGCCACTAATGTGTATTTGCATGAACCCGGTCGATGGCAAAATTGCATCCACTTTGCAGGCTTTGCTTTTCTCGCGGCCATTACAACCAGTGGCTCGCATAAAAATGGATTTGGCGCCCGATTTTGGTTGAACTTTGTGTTTGGCGTGGTAGTCGCGTTTAGCTCACTATGGGTTGCCGGTGCTGAAAACGGTGTATACGAACGGACATTAGCGAAAACCGGGTTGAGCTGGCAATTTAGTTTTATGGATTGGTTTGCGGGCATTGCCGTTATCGTTGGCGTTATCGAATTAACCCGCCGCCTCACGGGCTGGATAATTCCAATACTGGTTGTCCTTGCATTGTCATACAACTTGTTTCTTGGAGAAATGCTACCCGGTGCATTTAGAGCTGCAAGCCTGCCATTGAATGATGTGCTATTCCGATCACTGTATAACGATGAGGGCATGTTTGGCATTATCACAACCATCTCGTCTGCCAACATTACGTTGTTTATGATCTTTGGCGCGTTTCTGGTTGTGTCTGGCGCATCAGATTTTGTTATCGAGTTATCTAAATCTATTGCAGGCAAGTTACGCGGCGGTGCTGCGTTCGTTGCAGTAATGTCGTCTGCTCTCACCGGTACTATTTCAGGATCGGCCGTTGCTAACACAGCATCAACTGGCGTTATAACGATTCCACTTATGAAATCCAACGGATTTCGCGGGCAATTTGCTGCAGGTGTTGAAGCATCAGCGTCCACCGGCGGGCAATTAATGCCACCCATTATGGGCGCCGGTGCATTCATCATGGCAAGTTATACCGGTATTGACTACGGGCGTATTGTGGCCGTGTCAGTTATTCCGGCTATGTTGTATTTTTTATCGGTCGGTTTTGTTGTGCGCATAGAAGCCATGAAATACAACATTGGTACTGAACAAGCACAACAAATAGATAAAAAGAAAATCTGGGCCGGAGCACTCAACTTTGTGTTGCCGTTAACTGTCATGACAGCGATGCTAATTTCAGGCAAAACGCCGAGTTATGCCGCGTGTATGGCAATAGCCACGCTGATTGTGGTGAGTTGGTTTACACCCAATAAAATGTTCTTCAAGAAAATTTGTAAAGCACTCGCTTTGGGCATTCAAACTTCCATCATGACTGCCGTGTTGTTGGTTGCAGTTGGCCTCATTAATAATGCAGTAACCACATCGGGCTTAGCCAATACATTCTCGTTAATGATTGCGCAGTGGTCACAAGGCTCACTGTTGATTGCATTAACGCTGGTAGCCATTGCATCGTTAGTACTTGGCATGGGTTTACCGGTTACTGCAGCCTACATAGTCTTGTCTATCCTGTCGGCTCCAGCCCTTGCCGGCATGCTCGCAGACGGGATAATCGTTCAACAATTGGTAAACGGCATTAGCGACCCCGTAGCAGCGGCATCCTTTATGTTGGTTGACTCTCCATTGGTTGCGAAGGTGGCCACCGGTATGACCTTAACCGAAGCCCAACAATTAATGGGATCGATCCCGTTTGAACTTGCAGTGGTATTGCGCCCGGCGTTAGTGAATCCTGAGCTAATGACCACCTTTTTGTTAACAGCGCATTTAATCGTGTTCTGGTTAAGCCAGGATAGCAACGTTACCCCTCCGGTTTGTCTTGCCGCGTTTACAGCTGCAGGTATCGCCAAATCCCCCCCAATGGCAACAGGTGTGGAGGCCTGGAAAATTGCGAAAGGGCTCTATATTGTGCCCCTGATATTTGCCTATACACCACTGATTGGTGGCGACTTTCTAACCGTTGCACAAATTGGCTTCTTCAGTTTATTTGGCATATACGCAACAAATGTATTACTGCAGCGCTACAGTGAAGGCCCGATGAGCTGGTGGATGTATATTCCTTTAATTGCAGGTGGCGCCGCCGCTTTTTATCCGATGCACTTAGTCGCTAATATTGCAGGTGCGGTATTGGTGGTTAGTGTTATCGCTTTATCTAAGCGTCGCGCATCAGCTATTGCTTAGCCTTTATACTCATCACGCACTTTGCTACACAGACAACCGGGCGGAATCATCTTATCGCTCCGATAAAATTCTGGATTGGTATGCCCGAATAAGAAACAACAAGCCCACCGCTGGAGCAACATGCTTAATACTATGGCCACTAACAACGCCCAGTATATTGTGTATTGGCTCATCAAAATGCTCACATAATTTTGCTAAGACATAGCTGGCAAGAACCAGCCAATACGTATTGGCAAGGCTAAATTTTGATTTAAAGAATAACAAGATGATTGGCACAGTAACCAGAGGAAAAAACTGCACAACGGCGTATAAGCGTAAATCTCCAGCACCAGCATGTTCGGTGTACCACCAATAAATCACCGACAACACACCAATTGTCAGCAACGGTAGTAACAACAATCTGCCCAAACGTTCGGAAATAAACTCAGCTATCAGGATTGAATATAGCCCCATAAAAGCAACGGTCATCGGCAATCTATCCCAGACCAAAGACTGGTTATCTGGGGATAAGTGATAGTACGCGGACCCAATGCCGACTAGCGCTACACCGGCAAAGAGTGACCAGTACGCAAACCAATTCGATACCACGATCTTCGACGGACTGTGTTTGATCCTGCTGATCACGATCAGCCCGTACAGTCCAACCAATACAAACGGCAAATTCGACAGTACATTCAGCGCGTTTGGTATGCCCAACAGCATCCCTTGATCGGCAAAATTATGGTACCCGATGTCTTGCGGTACGGGATCGACAACAATGTAGGAACAAACCGTTACCAGCATTGTCAATAGTATTAATGTGTAGCCCGTTTTGCGATGCATAGATATAGATGTAGTGTTCGATTTTTCGAACAATATGTATAGTTACGTAGAAATATAGTACACGTTATTAAAGCGTAACTTTTGTTGTAATGTTACGGAGTAGATTTTCAACCGTTTTTCGATGATCTATGTTGAATATTTCAACGTAGTAATTGTAGCTAATCAGATGCACTGTTCAATTTCATTGATCAATTACCAGATGATTATCGAGTATCGTTTTGGCTTGTACGAACAGGTTTACGATTCCAAAGAATAGTCAAACCCCACGCTTTGAGGCCCAAACACTAAACATTTATTTTGCTGCTGCAAAATTCCTTACGCATTAAATTGGTAGTCGTATGGATAGATTAAAAGATATGGAGCTGTTCGTTAGGATCGTTGAGTGCGACGGTCTTGCGGCAGCCGGAAGGGAGCTTGGACTAACACCCTCTAGTGTGTCTATGCGAATTAAGAATCTGGAGGAACACTATCAAGTTAAGCTACTAACAAGGACAACACGCAGCATCAAACTTACCGAAAGCGGGCAAGAATTTTATAAAGATAGCTTGCAGATGCTTGAAGACATCAGTCAGATAGAAAATAAACTGCAGTTCTCGCAGAAGAAAATGGGAGGCCCGCTTCGAATCACATGCACTTCTGACTTAGGCAGACAACACATCATTCCTTTGTTAAATGATTTCGTATCGAAGCATCCAGATGTCAACCCATTCATCAACCTGAGCGATTCAATTACTGATTTAACCGAAAGTAATATTGACATTGCTATCCGCTACGGTATTTCTCCGGACAGTCAGCTAATCGCACAAAAAATTTCAGAGAATCATCGCGTGCTGTGTGCATCACCTGAGTATCTGGCTCGGTGTGGCAGACCGAAGAACTACAGTGAACTGACGGACCACTCGTGCTTAATCATGGTCCACGCAAAAAGACCACTAGTAAAATGGTATTTCCAAACACCTGACGGTGAAAAATCCCTAACAGTGCCAACAACACGCTCATGCGACGACGGGGCGCAAATCCGACAATGGGCTGCAGATGGAGCCGGGATCGCGTTAAAGCCCTACTGGGATGTTGCCAACGATTTGGCTGCCGGCAATCTGGTTACTGTACTGGAAGAGTTTAAGCCGGATTATCAAAGTAAGAATTTGTCTATCGGCTCGGACCTATACGTAGCTTATCAAGACCGAAAATACGTACCGAATCGCACGCGGGAATTTATAAAAGTGCTGAAAAATCATTTTGCAGAATACTTGCTACACAAGGCGGCTGTTTAGTACAGCGTTCTCAGTGCCCGTTTTATCGGCACTCAGTCTGTGCGTGCAAACAATCCGCGTACTAAGCACAGCAACCCAACACCGCCCAAAAGCCAAGTCCACCAAGGCACGCCAATGGAACCAGCCACGTGGGCGCTACCGATCAGTGCCGCTGACAAGACTAACGCAAACCCGGTAATAGAATATCGTAATGACTTCGATGCAGCCGCAGGTTCTGTTGCTGACATAAAGTGTTGGCGGCCTTGCTCATTGATTGCTTTTTTACTCTGCAGATAATCATGTACCAACATCGGCATGTGCGGCATAGCATTCAAGATTAATGGTGCCTGGTCGACAAATTTCCTGGCTAAGGCTTTTGGCCCACGACGCTCCACAACCCACTCCTCTAAGAATGGTTTCGCGGTTTCCCATAAATCTAACTCTGGATAAAGCTGGCGCCCTAAACCTTCTATATTCAGGAGCGTTTTTTGTAACAGGACCAATTGCGGTTGCACTTCCATTTCAAATCGACGCGCGGTTTGGAACAGTTGCAACAACACATTTCCAAACGAAATCTCCGCTAAGGGTTTTTCAAAAATAGGACCACAAACAGAGCGGATAGCAGCTTCGAACTCCGATACCCTGGTATGAGGTGGCACCCAACCCGAATCAACGTGCAGCTGTGCTACCCGTTTGAAATCTGAACGGAAAAAAGCCAACATATTTTCGCCCAGATAGTGCAAGTCTTCGTCGGTCAGACTACCAACTATCCCGAAGTCCACCGATAAAAACATGGGGTAAGCAGGCTTATCAGGCGATACAAAAATATTGCCCGGATGCATATCAGCGTGGAAGAAATTATGCTTGAACAGTTGGGTGTAAAAAATTTCCACCGCATGTTCCGCCAATAACTTCATATCCATACCGATATCGTTCATGGCAGAAATATCTCGAATTGGAATACCCGAGATACGCTCCATTACCATCACGTTTTGGCGAGTCAGATCCCAGTAAATATCCGGGATATACAAGATATCTGAATCTTTGAAATTATTTTTAAATACGACGGCGTTGGAAGCTTCGTAAATCAGGTTTAATTCGTTATGAATAGTATGGTCGTATTCAGTTACAACCTCGCGGGGTCGCATTCGCTTGCCATCGGATAAGCCGATAGCCGCCATATCGGCCAACAAATACATGAGCGATAAATCTCTATCAATGAGTTTATCAATACCGGGCCGCAGGACTTTTACTACAATCTCTTGTCCATCGTGCATGATTGCGCCATGCACCTGCGCAATAGATGCTGAAGCCAATGGTTCAGTTTCAAATTCATGGAACAGGTAATCTACTGAGCTACCCAACGCCGACTCAATAACGGCTTTCGCTTCTTCTCCAGCAAAAGGTGGTACTTGATCCTGCAAGATTGCCAGCTCATCACCGATATCATCGGGTAATAAATCGCGGCGTGTCGATAACATTTGACCCAGTTTCACAAACACCGGACCCAGTTCTTCCAACGCTAAACGGATGCGTACCCCACGCGGTAGACTTCGGTTGTCAGAGTTCAACCATCGCGTTGGCGACAAGATAAATAAATGGCGCAAATAATCGAACCGGCTGTTTTCTAAAAACAGGGCTTCAAGGCCGTACTTAACCATGACGCGTTCTATGGTTAGTAGTCGCGAGATGCTTTTAATCATGACGACTTGTTGGCCTTATTTTCGAGTATCGCCATTCTCGCGTCTAGTCGATCTGTTTGTTCACGCAATGCTTCTACTTCTGCACAGAAACGTTTGATTTCAGAATTGGGGGCGAGAATGTTAACTTCTTCCTGTAAATATTCGCTGGTGTTTTGCTTTAGGCTTGTACTGGTGTCGCCCAACCAATCACTAAACTGACGACCAACGCGGCCTAACTGATGTGCGACAGAGTCTCCGGTGATGGGCGCCACAACTTCTTCCAAATCGATGTCGATACCGGATAAAATTGCGCGCAGCTTGTTCGCTGTGGCCGTATCGCCACTGAGCGTGACGTCGCCTTTATATAAGGCATCGGTTTTATATCGAAGCGACAGCAGCGCAGTTGCGCTGCCAGTAATGGTGGTATCTGGTTCATCATCGAAGGTACCTGCAACATCCACTTCGTTATCCATGACAAACAAGTGCATGGTAACGGCTGGCGAGGTGCAGTTTATGCGTATCACTTTGCCATCTATTTCGGACAACGCATTTTTCGTATGCGGATCGAGCCGCAACACGGTAGCAATGCCTTGTTGCACTGCAAATGATAACGGTGACGGTAAATCCATTAGGCTGGCTCGAATCGTCAGTGGAGTTAAACCTTAAAACCCTTGTGCAAGGCCACAACCCCACCAGTTAAGTTGTGGTAGCTGGTTTTAAAAAAGCCAGCTGTGTCCATCATGGTTTTTAAGGTTTCCTGATCGGGATGCATGCGGATGGATTCTGCCAAATAGCGATAACTATCAGCATCATTGGCAACAAGTTTGCCCATGAACGGCAATGCAGTAAACGAGTATGCATCGTAGGCTTTACTGAGTAACGGCAGCACTGGCTTTGAAAACTCCAACACCAATAAACGGCCACCTGGCTTTAATACTCGATGCATTGATTCCAAAGCACGATCTTTGTTGGTTACGTTGCGCAATCCAAAAGCGATAGTGATGCAGTCGAATGTGTTGTCTTCGAATGGTAACTGCTCGGCATCAGCCAACGTGTATTCAATATTACCCACTATGCCCTTATCAGTTAATCGTTCACGACCAACTCGCAACATAGACTCGTTTATATCTGCCAATACAACCCGGCCTTTACTGCCCACTCGGTGCGAGAATTTCGCAGCCAAGTCGCCGGTGCCACCAGCAAGATCCAATACGGTTTGCCCTGGTCGCACTGCTGATTGCTCGATCGTAAAACGCTTCCACAAACGGTGCACACCAAATGACATGAGATCGTTCATGACATCGTATTTATCGGCCACCGAATGAAAGACATCTCCGACCATGCCGGCTTTTGCATCGGCATCAACTGTTTGATAGCCGAAATGTGTTTTGTCGTTACTTTTCCTGTTGTTAAGGGTCTCTTCCATCGTATTATCCCTGCTCGCCTTTATGCGTATGTCCGGCATCGGCCAAACGTTGTAAATACTGCTTCCAGTTTTCTTCGTAGTTTTGCCCTAAACCATGCAATAAAGACCAACTAAAAATGCCGCTGTTATGCCCATCGTCAAAATGTATTTTGAGAGCGTAGTTACCGGCTGGTTCTAGTTTTTCGATACCAACTGACTCTTTACCCACTTGCAACACTTCTTGGCCGGGACCGTGGCCCTGTACCTCAGCTGACGGTGAATTTACGCGTAAATATTCACACGGCAAATTGAATGTAGAACCATCGTCAAAGCTGACTTCAAGCACGCGGCTTTTTTGATGCAGTTTTATTTCAGTGGGTCGGGTCATGCTTCACCTATAAAATGTAACGACTAAGATCGACATCTTCTACGAGATCGCCGAGGTGACTATTTACATACGCTGTGTCAACTACAATAGATGTGCCGCTTTTATCAGCGGCTTCGAACGATGCAGTTTCTAACAAGCGTTCCATCACTGTATGCAGCCGCCGGGCACCTATGTTTTCGGTGGTTTCATTGACTTGCCACGCTACTTCCGCAATACGGGTTACACCGTCGCTGGTAAAAGACAAATCAACCTTTTCCGTTGCCATTAACGCGGTTGCTTGCTCTGTTAAAGAGGCGTCTGGTTCGGTAAGAATACGCACAAAATCGTCGGTTGTTAATGCGGAAAGCTCTACCCGAATGGGCAAGCGACCTTGCAATTCCGGAATGAGATCAGAAGGTTTAGATAAATGAAATGCACCGGAGGCAATAAACAAAATATGGTCGGTTTTAATCATGCCGAACTTAGTGGACACTGTACTGCCTTCTACTAAGGGCAGCAAATCGCGCTGCACACCTTCGCGAGACACATCAGCGCTTCCTGATCGTTCTGCACCCCTGGCGACTTTATCTATTTCATCGATGAATACAATGCCGTTTTGTTCGATATTATCTAAAGCTGCGGATTTAATTTCTTCTTCGTCAACGAGTTTTAAAGCTTCTTCATCGGTTGCCATTTTCATGGCATCACGAACTTTTAATTTGCGCTTTTTTGTTTTCTCCCCACTGCCCATATTTTGAAACAGCCCTTGTAGCTGCTGCGACATCTCTTCCATACCCGGAGGCGCCATGATTTCTACACCCATAGGGGAGGCGCTAACATCTATTTCAATTTCTTTATCGTCGAAATCACCTTCGCGTAATTTTTTCCGAAATTTCTGCCGGGTGCTGCTTTCTTCCGTTTCTACTACGCTTGCACTGGTAGAGCCGCGCGCTGGCGGCAGTAATGCATCAAGAATACGTTCTTCGGCTGCATCTTCAGCACGATTACGAACACTTTGCATTTCCCGCTCACGCGTTTCTTTTAACGCAACATCGGCTAAATCACGGATAATGGATTCAACATCGCGACCCACATACCCAACCTCGGTAAACTTGGTGGCTTCAACTTTGATAAACGGGGCATTGGCCAATCGCGACAACCGCCGCGCAATTTCTGTTTTACCAACACCGGTTGGACCGATCATCAAAATATTCTTTGGCGTGATTTCGGCTCGCAGCTCTTCAGCCACTTGCATACGACGCCAGCGATTCCGCAGCGCTATCGCAACAGAGCGTTTAGCCGCCTGCTGCCCAACTATGTGCTTATCGAGTTCTTGCACAATTTCACGGGGTGTCATCTGGGACATGGCTTAATCGTATTCCAGTGTTTCTATGGTTAAGTTGTTATTGGTATAAATGCAGATGTCAGCTGCAGTTTCAAGACTGTATCGCACGACGCTTTCAGCATCGAGCTCGGTATGATCGAGTAATGCACGCGCCGCCGATTTGGCAAAATCACCGCCGGAACCGATTGCAATTAGGCCGTTCTCCGGTTCGATGACATCGCCATTGCCTGTTATAACCAGTGAATCTTTCGCATCTGCCACCGCCAGTAATGCCTCTAAGCGACGCAACATACGATCGGTACGCCAATCTTTGGCAAGCTCGACGGCTGCGCGAGTTAAATGCCCACCATGCTCTTCCAGCTTACCTTCAAAGCGCTCAAAAAGTGTGAACGCATCGGCGGTCCCACCGGCAAAACCTGCCAGAACCTGGTTACGATATAGGCGGCGTACCTTGCGGGCATTACCCTTCATGACCACATTGCCCATGCTGACCTGACCGTCGCCGCCAATAACCACCTGATTTCCACGCCTTACCGAGCAAATCGTTGTGCCGCGATACTGTTCCAATGCTAAATCCTCGTTTTTTGCGCTGCTGTAACAGGATAGAATACTGCAGTAGTTTAAACTGTTGATGCAGCCTCAGTGCGTAATCCTGAAGCTTTATTCAGGGGCATATTCGTCACAAATCAATCCAACATGCAGCTAACCGTTCCACAACGTACCATTGCCGACACCCAGAGCTTTCCCGTAGACCCGGATGGCGTTAACCAGTGGTTGGCAAAACTGGACCCCAGTAACTCTTTTGAAGACGCTAAGGAGGTTTATCGGGGCTTACGGCATAGTAATCGGCTGCACAACGATGTACATCGAAGACGTGCGGTCATAGCGTGCTTCATACCGACATTGCGGGAAATGCATGCCACGCTTTTAGAAACCTGCCAGGCACAGCCGTTACCACTAACCGCCGAGTTTTTTCGGCGTGCACAATTATTAGATGGCCTACTGCGCGAAGAAGCGTTTGCGTTCAAGATTTTATTAGCTGACAGCCCTCACCCACAAGCCGATGATGCACGTCGAGCTATGCAAGCGTTGGCAAAACAAGCTGAGGCCCGGGTGCATGGTTATAAATCCATTCCGGAAATGCTGCTGCTCGATGCATATCAGTTGTATGCGCTAGCAGAAGAATTTGCGTTACTGGATATAAAACCCAGTGATGAATCTCAAACAACTGGCGAGCACTTTGCGTATATTCTGCTGCTAACTATTGCCGATACCCAACAACATCGTGTTCGACAGATAACGCCGCTCCTTAATTTTCTTAGACAATCAGCAAAATTGGTCATAGTCACAGATCAGAACCCGAAACATTTAACGTCTTCAACACATCTGGCTATACACCTTGAACACGGCGCGCGACCTGTCCCCGCCGCATCAATGACATACACCGAGCATGTTCGATGGTTGGAATTATCGCATGTTATGAGCGCAACCGATAAACAGCTCGCCCATGCCAGAACAGAACACACCACCTTGGCTGGTACTGAAGTGCTTGATCGTCATTCAATCACTCGACTGCGATTCACATTAGCACGCAGCCGCAACAGACGTACTAGCAGAGTGATACTGTTCGAACCACAACAAGTCATTATCGGGCACAAGGCCATGTGCGCGTTTTTGCATTTGGCAGCAAGCAAAGCGAAAGAAGACATTTCAACCGGCGATGAGCTACCGCCCGTTCTACATGCAATCAATGAAGAACAATGGAATATGGTTAATCAAACACCCCAAGGGGCTTGCTTGGTTAGCTCAAACTGCAAAGCAGGTATGGTACAAGTTGGAGAGTTAGTCAGTTTGCAGATGCCTGATAATACTGCCACCGTGAATGAAAACGGAAAAACTAGCGCTATGCTCGGGCTAATTAGATGGATAAAAGCCAGCGATAAAACGCAACTAAAAATTGGTATCGAATACTTGGCAAAAGGTGCGCTACCCATCGGTATATCGCGCACCGACAGCGATGATATTGTTGCAGATGACGCGCTTATCGTTGCTTGTAAGGTTCGCGATAAAGTGCTGCAAACCATTTTACTGCCATCGTATTTATATCAAACCGGCGACAGGCTTACAGTCTCCCTAAATGGTAAGTCACGTAAAGTAGTGCTTCACAAAACCCTACAGAGCAATGGCTTGTTTAGTCATTTTTCCCTGATTGACGAGTGAGTCGTTCGCTAAAAAAACATACTGCCACTGGATCATTTCACTGCGATCCATTCCGATTACCAAAAGCCATAAGTGAACTAATCAGATTTCTCAGTGGCCTCACTACGCTTAGCGCGTGGATGCGCTTCGTCATACACTTTTGCTAAATGCTGGAAATCCAAATGTGTGTACACCTGAGTGGTACTGATATCCGCGTGCCCTAACAACTCCTGCACTGCACGCAAATCGCCACTGCTTTCCAGTAAGTGGCTGGCAAAGGAATGTCGTAGCATGTGCGGATAACAATCTCTGTTCAATCCTTGTGATTCAGCGAGTTTCTTTAATCGCATTTGCACGGTACGCGGTGCAATGCGTTTACCGCGTGAACTTAAAAATACAGCCTTGTCATCGGCACCTGGGGTCATGCGGCGGTATCCGAGCCACTTGTTGATGGCTTCAACCGCATGTTTACCTACTGGTAAATCGCGTACTTTACCGCCTTTACCAGTTACTCGAACCTGACCAACACTTAAATCGAGATCTGCTAAATCCAATCCCACCAGCTCCGCCAAGCGTAAGCCAGACGAGTACATTAATTCGAACATCGCCAAGTCACGACAGATCATTGGATCGCTTAAGTTTTGCGATAACAACCGGCTGACCTCATCAGGGTCTAGTGTGGCTGGCAAGGCTTTTTTGTCTTTGGGGGCCAGGATGTCCGCTGCTGGGTTCACTTCAGCGCGACCCAGCTTAATTAAAAATGTGTATAAACCGCGTAACGCCGATAATCGGCGCGCAAGACTTCGACCAGCAATACCTTCACGATGTTGCTCAGCGATAATGGAGCGCACATCACTACCAGTGATTGAATCCCAGCTCTTAATTTCACGGTTTAAGGCTGAGCGAGCAATCGCTTTTAAATCGCGTGAGTAATTACTGACTGTGTGTGGAGAGCACCTGCGAGCAACGCGGAGATCTTCCAAATAATCTTCAATGGCGAGGTCAAAACTAGACATCACGCTTTCTCCTGGTTATACGAGGGTGTCCACACGTCGGCTTAGTACTTCACCGAGTTGGTTTAAAAACATCACCCCTTTCCCACGAGCAAAGCGAGTTTCATCCTTACTGGGTAGCGCCACTAAGCCAAGCTTACGTTGGTGCACCAAAGGAATTACTGCTGCTGAAGCAACGTCTTCCGCGTTGTCATCGAATACTAGTTCTTTCTGCGCGTCATCCAGTGGCCCGCACTGGGTTTCGCGTTTTTCAAACACATCATTGAACAGAGCAATCTTTTCATGCTCTGGGCTAATGAAAGTATAGTCGCTGTTAAGATTTTCGCTATCAGATGCAGCGAACAACACCACTTTGACATCGTCCGCATTAAAATTGACAAGTAAGCTATCGCGCGTCAGCCCAATGACTTCATCGAGAGTTTGGGCTGAAATAATTTCCTGAATGAGCGTGTGTAAGCGCTGATGGAGTTGTTCGTTTTCACGCGCAACCGTGATTAAGTCATGCAGACTGTTTTCCAGATTGAAGCATTTGTTGCGTAATACACTGACTTGTTTCTCTATTAAAGAGACAGCGTTGCCTGTGTGATGAGGAATAGCCAATCGTGGCAAAACCTCAGAATGCTGGTTAAAAAACTCTGGGTTGGTTGTCAGGAATTTCGCTACCGATTCCGCAGTTAGCGCTTCGCTGAGTTCTTGTTGTTCTGCTTGCATGTCTTACATTCTTGTTTGGCCCTCAAAGACTGTAGAACATGGTCCCGTCATTTCAATCGACGAATTTAAATTGGGCCAAACAATTTTCAGGTCACCACCGGGTAAGGTTACATTCACTGTTTTGTCAAGTAATCCTTGTATATGCCCTATTGCTGCAGCAGCACAGGCTCCGGTACCGCAGGCTCGGGTTTCCCCAACGCCTCGCTCATACACCCGTAAAAAAATATTTCCAGCATCGACGACTTGCATAAAGCCAACATTTACTCTACTCGGAAAACGTTCGTGAGATTCAATAAGCGATCCGAGTAATTCCACGTTAGCAGTTTGTACGTCATCCACCTGTATCACAACATGTGGATTGCCAATAGAGGCAGACCCCACTTTCAGAATTTTATCGCCAACAGTCAGATCGTAAAACGCTGATTTCTCATCGGCGAGAAATGGAATCAGCGCCGGCTCAAATTCCACCACACCCATTTGCACCGTAACGGTTTCATCGTCATGCGCTAGCAATGTCACCAGACCGGACGACGTATTTACGTTTATTTCTGTGTTGTTAGTTAAGCCCTTATCAATGACATAGCGAGCAAAGCACCGCGCTCCGTTGCCACAATGCTCTACTTCTTCTCCATCGGCATTAAAAATACGGTAGTCGAATTCGGCGTTGCTGACACTGGGCGATTGCACTATCAGCAGTTGATCGAAGCCAATACCTGTGTGCCGGTTTGATAAGGCCCGGATGCGCTCATTCTCAAATTGCACGGAACCATCTGTATTATCAACAACAATGAAATCGTTCCCGAGTCCGTGCATTTTTGTGAAGTTTATTTCGCGCATGTGCTTAACTTATGGCTTTATTGTCACTAAGGCAAGCGCGATTCAGATGCAAATAGCGCATCAATCGCTTCGCGCTCCCTGACCACATAGGCTGCATCGCCGGAAATCATGACTTCCGCTGCCCGAGCACGTGTATTGTAGTTCGAGCTCATAACAAACCCGTACGCGCCAGCTGACATTACGGCCAGTAGATCGCCCTGCTCTATCGATAACGAGCGTTCTTTACCAAGAAAATCGGCCGATTCACAAATGGGACCCACTACATCGTAGCTTTTCTGGGGGTGTTGATTATCCTGAACCTCAACAATGCCCTGCCATGCGCTGTACAACGCAGGCCGAATGAGATCGTTCATGGCCGCATCCACCACGGCAAAATGCTTGTCATCATTACTTTTCAAATACTCAACCTTAGTCAGCAGTACGCCTGCTGGGCCTGCAATAAAGCGACCCGGTTCCACCATGATTTCCAACTTACGCTCGCCAATAGCATCAATGACACAGCTTGCCCAATCGTCTATTTTCAGCGGTGTTTCGCCTTCGTAGTTAATCCCTTGGCCACCGCCCACGTCCAAGTGCGATAACTCGATGCCGTCCTCTGCCAGTTGATCAACCAACTCGATCAAAATTTTTAGCGCGTCTTTATAGGGTTCAATACTGGTCAGCTGGGACCCAATATGGCAATCCATGCCTTGCACATCCAGTGATGGTAGTTGCGCTGCACGTTGATAGATGGCTCGCGCATCGCGCATATTGACCCCAAATTTATTCTCTTTTAAGCCGGTTGAGATATACGGGTGTGTTTGCGCATCAACATCGGGATTCACTCTCAGCGACACTGGCGCAACGACTCCTAACGCAGCAGCCACATCGGCTAGGCGATTAAGCTCTGCCTCAGATTCAACATTAAAACAGCGAATACCAACTTCGAGCGCTTCGGTTAATTCAGCGGTGGTTTTGCCCACACCGGAGAACACGATCTTTTTAGGGTTACCTCCAGCTGCCAGAACCCGGCGTAACTCGCCACCGGATACTATGTCGAATCCAGAGCCCATGCGGGCCAGCACATCCAACACAGCTAAATTTGAATTAGCCTTAACGGCATAACAAATGAGATGTGGTCGGGATTCCAAGGCATCAGCAAAGCACTGCCACGCGCTTTCCAATGCATCGCGGCTATACACATATAATGGTGTACCAAATTCCTCGACCAACGAATCACACGGGTAATCCTGAACGTGCAAAACACCGTTTTTTTTCTTAATAAAATCCATACTGCTTAATATCCAAACTTCGCCAAACGACTATGCACGAATGACTGTATTGGTGAGCTTATGCTGGCTGATTTACTGCGCAGACTGTGGCGTTTGACCCGACTGTTTTTTCTTTTTGTCTTGTTCTAATTCTTCCAACAATGCTTTTTGCTCTGCGGTTAATTCCACCGGTTCGAGAAACAGGTCACCTTTATTGCCACAAGCAACAAGCATTATCAGGCAAAACAACAGACTAATTTGGCACAACAATGCTTTCATGGGTAAACCCCGTCTTGTGATCTCAGGTTTGGAGTATACTCCGTGACAGCGTTCGCTCTGGAATTTCACACTGTTAATGACAAATAAATTACTCGAATTCATCGAAATTGAAACATCTGAGACTATCGAATATTCCGTTATCTGGCTGCATGGGCTAGGCGCGAGCGGGCATGATTTCGAACCTATAGTGCCCGAGCTAAAATTTCCACAACGTCCCGGGGTCCGGTTTATCTTTCCACACGCTCCTATTCGCCCTATTACAGTCAATGGTGGTGCATCCATGCGCGCCTGGTATGACATCGACTCACTGGATTTCGACTCGCGCCAGCAGGATGATGCGGGTATCGCGCAATCAGTTTCCGAAGTGCACGATCTAATCAATAACGAAATACAGCGCGGCATCGCCGAGAACAATATTTTGCTTGCCGGGTTTTCTCAAGGTGGTGCAATTGCCTTGCAAGCCGGCCTGACCCTAGACAAACCTATCGCTGGTATTGTTGCACTAAGCACCTACTTACCAATGCTGCAAGATGCCGTCGATACCATTGCAGACGAAAAACTCCGTACACCTATATTTATGGCGCACGGTGCATTGGATGACGTAATCCCGGTATCCATTGCAACTGCATCGCGCGATATGCTGAATGCTCGTGGTGCTGTGGTGGAATGGCATGAATACGATATCCCACACAGCGTGAGTATGGAAGAAGTCGAAGCTTTATCGACTTGGTTTAAACGCTTATTTGGTATGTAGCGGTCAGGTTATCCAGCTGCTCTCTTTAAGCGCTTAATTTAAGCGATTATTATGTAGCAGCCCGATATACGCTAGCCAAGCGCTCACGTCCACGTGCCACTGCTGCCTTGACTTGAGCAGGCGCGGTACCACCAAAATGATCGCGACTATTGACCGAGCCTTCAAGCGTTAACACCTCAAACACGTCTTGGCCAATTTTGTCACTGAACGATGCCAATGTATCGAACGACATTTCGCTCAGATCGCAGTTATTATCGATGCCGTGTTTTACGGCCAAGCCGACCACCTCATGCGCATCACGAAACGCGAGCCCTTTTCTGACCAGATAATCGGCCAAATCGGTGGCCGTTGAAAATCCCTGACTGGCAGCATTGCGCATGCTGTCTTTGTTGGGCTCTATTGCAGGCACCATATCGGCAAACGCCCGCAAGCAACCCAGTAATGTATCTACCGAGTCAAACAGAGGTTCTTTATCTTCTTGATTATCCTTGTTATAGGCCAGTGGCTGACCCTTCATAAGTGTTAACAAGGAAATTAAATTGCCATTGGTGCGACCTGTTTTTCCACGCACTAACTCGGGCACATCCGGGTTTTTCTTCTGCGGCATGATAGACGAACCCGTGCAAAATCGATCTGGCAGACGAATAAAATTAAACTGCGTTGATGTCCATAACACCAACTCTTCCGACATGCGCGATAAATGCATTAAACACGTTGCCGCGGCTGCACAAAATTCTATGGCGAAGTCTCTGTCGCTGACTGCATCAAGTGAATTTTCACTGATGACGTCAAAGCCCAGTATGCCCTGTGTGATGGTTCTATCGATTGGATAAGAAGTTCCTGCCAGTGCCGCTGAACCCAGTGGCATGGTATTAATTCGTCGCCTTGTGTCTGAAAGTCTGTCTAAATCACGCAGCAGCATTTCGAACCAGGCCAGCAAATGATGACCAAAGGTGACCGGTTGCGCTGTTTGTAAATGTGTAAAGCCGGGCATGATGGTATCGCTGTTTTTATCTGCAAGCGTGAGCAAACCTTCCATCAGGCGTGTTAACTCAGCAGCTGCTTGATCGCATGCATCCCGCATATACAGACGGATATCCGTGGCTACTTGATCGTTGCGCGATCGGCCGGTGTGTAGGCGTTTTCCCGCATCTCCAACCAAATCGGTAAGCGCGGCTTCAATGTTCATGTGAACATCTTCACGCGCAACCGACCATTCAAAATCACCGGCTTCAATGGAAGCCTGAATTTGATCTAAGCCATTATTAATAGCAGCAACATCCTCGCTGCTGAGAACACCGGTTTGCTTCAGCATTTCCGCGTGTGCGCGCGATCCCGCGATATCCTGCTTATACAGGCGCTGATCGAACTGCACTGAAGCCGTAAAGGCTTCTACAAATGCATCCGTGGACTCGTCAAATCGACCACCCCACAGTTTGGGAGTATCGGTAGAGTTTGCGTTTGTTGGCTTTTCAGGTGAATTCATAGACAGTGCAGTTAACATGTATCCGGAAGTCCGTATACTATCAAGCTTTAGCCTTGGCTTTTAGAATCATGCCTGAACCAATTCGCATAGCCACACGCCAGAGCCCATTAGCACTGTGGCAAGCCAACACCGTCCGCGATCTCATTCGTGCACAGCACCCCGAACTCAAGGTGGAATTACTGCGCATTACCACCAAAGGTGATCGCGAGCTGGATCGCTCACTGGCTAAAATCGGTGGCAAGGGTCTGTTTATCAAGGAACTTGAAACCGCTTTGTACGATGGCTCAGCCGATCTAGCAGTGCATTCAATGAAAGATGTGACGGCGACTATGCCAGATGGTTTGTTCATCAATACTGTGCTGGAACGACATAACCCGTTAGACGCGCTGGTGTCTTCACGCTACACTAAACTTCAAGATCTGCCCGATGGCGCCATAATTGGTACCTGCAGCCCTCGACGACAGGCACAGCTATTAAATTTCAATCCCACGTTTAAAATTCGCGAACTGCGTGGCAATGTGGGTACACGGTTAAGCAAACTCGATGCAGGAGAATTTGATGCTACGCTGTTAGCGTGTGCCGGTTTGGAACGGTTAGGGCTGCACGAACGCATTGCGCAAGCCATTGATAGAAACATCTGTTTGCCCGCGGTAACGCAAGGCACAATCGGTATTGAAATTCGCGAAAATGATGATCGGCTAAAAGAAATACTTGCTCCGTTAAACCATGTCGCAACCGCACAGCGCACAGCTGCTGAACGCGCATTCAGTTCAACACTCAACGGCGGATGTTCAGCACCGATTGCAGGTTATGCCACTATCAACGGTAATGAATTAACGCTAACCGGGCGCGTCGTTGCACTGGATGGATCCAAAGTGCTTGAAACTACAGGTACATGTCGCCTTAACGATGGTGCTGCACTGGGTAAAAAATTAGCCCTCGAGTTGAATGATAAAGGGGCACAAGCTATATTGGCTGAAGCGGAGATTGGATTAACGGTGTGACTAAATCTACAAACGCAGTTCGTGTTCTTGTAACACGTCCTAAGCATCAACAAGATTCTTTTTTAGCGCGCTGTTCTGACGCCGGATTAGACACGCTTAGCCTGCCTTGTATCGATATTTT
>CAYMHU010000021.1:0-48758 GCA_964390335.1 uncultured Granulosicoccaceae bacterium
CGCCTGCACCTGAGCCCGTGCAACCAACAATCAGCAATGTATCGGCACCGTCGCTATCGGTAGCTGGTATGCAACTTAATTGGAATAAAGTTGATGCAGTTGCGTACAACGTGCATCGCGGAAACGGGGAGTGGATTGAGTCGCTGCCGGCCAGTCAAAGTCAATGGAGCGCGCCGGCTGCAGGTACGTATTACATAGTGGCTACCGGGCAGGGCAGTTGGGAAACTTGGGGTCGTTCTGAAACGGTCACTGTTGCCGCGCAAACTAATGCAACCGCCGAAACAATGGGTTTGTATTCGCAGGTTTATTCCGGGTCAGCTCTTGAGTTGTTTTGGTCTTCATCATCAAATGAGCTGAGTTTTGAAGTGTACCGCAACAACACGTTGCTAACGATTAGTGATGGTCGTAGCTATTTTGATGAAGGCTTGAACTCGGGAACCAGTTATGAATATAAACTGGTAGCGATTAATCGCGCTGGCGATGAAGTGATGTCGGAGACGATCAGCTCGACAACCACCGGTGCGCCAACAAATACTCAAGCTACAGGTGGTAACGATATCGATTTACGCGCCACCGCCTATTCGCAAAGTGCGATCGAGTTGTTTTGGAACTCGGCGTCATTGGGTTCCGACGCGGCTTATCAGTTTCAAGTTTTTCAGGATGGTCAACTGCTGACGCAAACCGACGGCAAGAGTTTTTTCTATGAAGGCTTGAACGCTGGTACTGATTATTCATTCGAGGTGCTGACGCTGGACGGCGCTGGCAACACGGTACTGTCTAGTCAGGTTCGCGTACAAACATATCCTGCTGACGCAAATTAGCCGTATCACGATCGGTTAGAACGAATTGGTTTTGACGTTTTAGCCGATCCAGATTAGCCTTACACGTGAATTCGCCACTGGAAGGGTGCGATGCTGCGTGACCAGAAAGCAAAACTACGAGTAGCAAGCGCAAGACTGCTTGTTGATAACCTGCCGGTCGCGATATTTGGTACCTGGGCAGTGGCGACTGCTTTTCTGTTCATGCTTTTCAATGATTTCCCCCGGCATCTGCTAATGGGCTGGTATGTCGCTGCCTGTGTGCTAACCGTTATTCGGTATCTTCACTATCGCCAGATTAGCGCATCGCCGCTTACAACATCCACAGTTAATCCTATTCTGAATCGCCTAACGTTTTATTCAATTTGTAGTGGATCGATATGGGGCATTCTGGGGTATTCCGTTGTCAGTCTGGACCGGCCACTTGTTAGCGTTATCTTGTTAATGATTTTTACCGGCCTGATTGCGACTGCGTCGGCGACTATGTCTCATGTGGTAAAGATATTCGTAACGTTTGTCTTGTTTTCAATGGTGCCCACTGCGTTTAAGTTTTACACTTTGAGCGAACCCCAGTATTACTGGATTTGTGCACTTATTTTTTTGTACATCATTACTGTGCTCATTGCCAGTCGCGGGATCAGAAAGTCCACTGCTCAAGCCATTGAGTTGCAGTTTCAAAATTTAGACTTAGTGGAAAGTTTGACTGAACAGAACATTAAAACGGAGGCTGCGTTACAAGAAGCTCAACGCGCGAGTAAGGCTAAAACGCGATTTTTCGCAGCGGCAAACCATGATCTTCGGCAACCCTTGCATTCGCTGGGCTTGTTTACCGCAACTCTTGCCAGTCAGGTTGAAAACCCAGAGCAACGTCGCATTGTCGACCACATTGATAATTCTGTGAAATCATTAGAGGAATTGTTTAATTCCATATTGGATATTTCCGCGCTGGATGCAGGTACGTTAAAAGTCCATAAACAACACTTCAATATTAAAGACTACTTTGATCGCATTGCGCCAGATTTAAGTGAGCTAGCTAAAGAAAAAAATTTGTATTTCGATGTTGCTGTCGGTGATCACGTTGTTTATTCGGATCCGACTTTGTTACACCGAATCATAAATAACCTTGCTGTCAACGCTATCGCGTATACAGAAAATGGTGGCATTCGTATCGTAAGCGAAATAGTCGGTCCCAACTTACAAATTAGCGTGATAGATACCGGTAAGGGAATTGCTGATGAGCAGGTACATGCGATATTCGATGAGTTTGTACAGTTGAATAATCCAGAGCGAGACCGCACAAAAGGCCTGGGCTTAGGGCTGTCGATAGTGCAGCGGATTACCGATTTGCTGGACATTGAACTTAATCTTCAGACCAAAGCAGGTGAAGGTTCTGCATTCCATATTGTGCTTGAAGGCGGTAATCCCGCGTTGGCTAATGCAGATTCCGATACTTTTTTTGCATCCGAGCACAGCCTGGATGGTCAGTTTGTACTGGTTATTGATGATGAAGCCGAGGCTCGGTTAGCGATGGAGGGGTTGCTTCTGTCCTGGAGTTGCGAGGTCATGTTGGCGTCCTCAGGTGCGGAAGCCGTGCAGCAGCTAGAGGAATACGGACAAATACCGAGTCTTATCATCAGTGACTTCAGATTGCGCGTCAATGAGAACGGTGGGGATGCGATACATGCCATCAAGCAGCATTTCGATGTTGATGTGCCAGCAATTATCATCACCGGAGATACCGCTCCAGAGCAATTGCGTGAAATCGATAAGCTGCAGCTCCCAACCCTGCATAAACCGTGTAAACCGGCCGAATTAAAAGCCTTGCTGTTCGCTCTGACGAACTGATTCTTCATGAATTGTCGTTATAATGGACACCTGATTAACGAGTAGGTGCTCCTAAAGCGATGTCTGATAAATCAAAAACCGTGGTATTCGATACCAATCCTGGCCGTAATGCACAAACCTATGGCATTGCAAGAGAGCTCAACACCGATCTCGATTTAATTCATAAACCATCGGTAGGAGTGATTGGCACCAAAGGCGATAGCCAGTGTTATATCGGTGTAAACCGCAAAGTCGAGGCGATTCACGAAGAACTGCGTCAACACATTGGGCAAAAGCCCGGGCAAATGGCCATGCGTCTGGTTCAACCGGAGTTTACAGTTGCAACTTCAGATGGCATGCGCAACGGAACACGTGAAATGCGCTACTCATTAATTGGCCGTGAAGTCACGCACGATACGGTTTGTGAGCATTTAAGCGCGAGTGGTTTAGAAGGGGTTATTGCTGTGGTCGCCTGCGATAAGCCACCGGTTGGAACCTTAGCAGGATTACTCGAACACAACCGACCAGCGATTATCATGTCTGATGGGTCAATACACCCGGGCACTGATTCCAAAACCAAAGAGTCCATTGATATCGTGTCTGTGTTTCAGGCGGCGGGCCATGCGGATGCAGATTTTAAAAAGCGCCTGGCAAAAGAAGCGTGTCCCGGGTACGGCAGTTGCGGTGGGATGTTTACTTACAACACCATGCAAACGTTTATTGCTGTGGTTGGGATGCAGCCGTTGCATATGGTTGCACCGCCATCCGATGATCCACGCCGTATGAACGAATTCCCTAAGGAACTGGTTGCTTATCTGCATGGGCTGATAGAACGAGGCCAAACGCCTCGGGATATTGTTGGCCGTGATTCAATCAGGAATGCTGTGATTGTGTCGATGGCCGTTGGTGGGTCTACCAATGTATTGTTGCATGCACCTGAAATAGCACGTGCTGCAGGTTTTGGTGAATTTGCTAAAGATATCATGTCGCCCGAAGAATTCAATCACCTATCGCAAAACGTGGTGCCGGTGCTAACGGATGCGCGACCATACGGTAAATATTCTATGGTTGATATCGATAAAGCAGGCGGTGTGCAAGTGATCGTTAAAGCATTGCTGGATGCTGGATTACTGTACGGCGATGCAATGACTTGCACCGGTGAAACGTTGGTTGAGCAAGTAGCCAGGCTCAATACGCCTGAAGCAGACGGCACTGTTGTTTATCCGGTTGAAAAACCATTTAAGCCCACGGGCGGATTGCGTGTGCTTGGCGGTAATTTATCACCAGAATACAGCGCGGTATTAAAGTTGGCAGGCGTTGAAGGTGGTTTGGAAGATAATCGTTTTGTTGGGCAGGCGCGCATTTTTAATGGTGAACAGGCATTGCTTGATACATTGGAATCTGCGCCCGATAGCTTTCAGAATCACGACATGGTTATAGTTCGTTACGAAGGCCCGAGTGGTGCACCGGGTATGCCTGAAATGCTGGATTCAACTTCGCGCATTACCACTTTATGTCGCGAGCGGGACATCGTCGTTGGCTTAATGACCGACGCCCGATTCTCAGGTGGTTCTGTCGGTCTGGTTATCGGTCACGTTGGTCCGGAAGCAGCGCTGGGCGGCCCCATCGCATTATTGCAAGATGGCGATGAAATCATTGCCGATCTGAATATTAACGAACTTAATTGTACCCAGCTCAGTGATGTAGCTACATTCAATCAACGCAAGGCAGAATGGGATAAGGCAGTTGCCGACAACGGTGGCATGCATCCGTTGTGCGGCGAAGTGAATACCCGTCTACTTAACCGCATGCGCCGATCGGCAGTATCGGCTGTATATGGTGCTGGTATGCACCCTGATCGAGAGGTTTATGTACCGCAACCACGTGACGCGGTTAGGACAGGTTTTGTGCCAAGCAACAAGTACCGCGAGGGTTCGCAGAAAGCGTTTTCTTAAACTTGACCCGCTATACCTATACAAAGCATTTAGCTAATGCGCAGCGTGATGTTTCTGCATCTCATGTTGCGGATGCGTTATTCCCAAACGACGATTGTGCAAAAGCCAAATCGATTATTTCAACGTGGCCGGGGTATATGCCCACGCCATTGCACAGCCTGCCGGATATTGCACAGGCCGCGGGTGTAGCCAGGATTCACTATAAAGATGAGTCCACCCGGCTTGGGTTGGGTGCGTTTAAAGCATTAGGTGGAGCCTATGCGGTACGAAACTGGTACGACACACAGCAAGCGTTGGGTTGCTCCGAAAACTTGGCGGTGTGTACGGCAACCGATGGTAATCACGGGCGTTCCGTTGCTTGGGGTGCACAGCAACTTGGTATCGAATGTCATATTTTTATCCATGCCGGCGTTAGTCAAAACCGCGCTGATAGCATGACTGAACTGGGTGCAACTGTGCACCGTGTTGAGGGCAACTATGACTTTTCGATTGCCGAGTGTATCCGTTTATCCGAACAACACGGTTGGCAAATCGTTTCTGACACTTCATGGGAGGGGTACCGCGATATCCCGAATCAGGTTATGGCTGGTTATACCGTGTTAGCCGATGAAATAGTCGCTCAACTTGATGGGGAAATACCCACACATATTTTCTTGCAGGCAGGCTGTGGAGGAATGGCTGGTGCGCTAATGGGCTATTTTTGGCAACAATGGCGTGAGGAATTACCCAGCATTGTTATTGTTGAGTCGGATATGTCTGATTGCGTTTATCAAAGTGTAAAACAGCAGTCCATCGTATTGGTCGATATTGTTGAAGAAACCCTGATGGCTGGGTTGTCGTGCGGGGAAGTCTCCGAGCTTGCATGGCCACTGATTCAGCGTGGTGCGAGCCATATCATTACATTAAACGATGATGGGGTTGCACCCATGATGCAATGGCTGGCAAAACCTACGGCTGATCGGCCGGTGATTGAAGGTGGCGAATGTTCTGCATCCGGTTTAATCGGGCTTGTGTCTGCCAGTCAGGATGAATCATTAAAATCGCAGTTAGTTCTTGATAGCAGTTCTTCGATATTAGTGATTGGTACTGAGGGTGCTACCGATGCAGAACAATATCAGAAGCTCATTCGGGCATAACTACCTATGCAAATTGTTGATTACCAACTTATCGAGGAGCCTCAAGCGCCGCAGCTAGGGCTTATTGTGCTGCAGTCTGATTTAACCATTGAGGATGAACTTCGGTATTACTTTGATAATACTGATATCAGTTTATTGTGTAATCGAATCCCCTTTGAAAACGAAGTTAATGCTGAAACGCTCAAGCAAATGGAATCGCACTTGCAACGCACCACAGCGTTATTTCCTATTGATAAAACGTTTGATGCGTTCGGATACGCCTGCACCTCGGGCGCGCTGCACATTGGCAGCGAGCGCATAGCGCAAATAGTGGGTGCTGAGCGAAGCTGCAAGGCGGTTAGCGATCCGATGCTGGCAACCAAAACGGCGCTTGAACACCTTGGTGCAAAACGCATTGCGTACTTAGCGCCATACAGCGTAGAGGTTTGTCAGGCGATGATCGATGGGTTTGCTGAACACGGGATTAACGTTGTTGCAGCTGCAACCTTTAACGAAAGTCAGGATAAATTGGTTGGTAGCATAGCGCCAGAATGTATAGCCGAAGCAGCCATACAACTGTGCAAGGCGCTAAATCCTGAATCGTTCGATGCGGTATTTATCGCATGTACTAACTTGAAGGCAGCCAGCGTTATTCCCACCATAGAGCATACGGTTGGTAAACCCGCGTTGTCCAGTAACTTAGCCTTAGCCTGGCACTTGGCTCAATGTGCTGGGGTACCGTTACAAGGTAAGCGCAAAGGTAGCTTATGTCAGTGATGCCGCAGCGTGGTTTTAGTGCCGCGGAATATCAGGCAAGATTCAACAACGCTCAACGGAGTATGTCCGAGCAACAGTTAAGTGCCATTCTGCTAACCACTGAACACGATATACATTACTTTACTGGTTTTCATACTCAGTTTTGGCAAAGTCCCACACGCCCTTGGTTTGTGGTGCTTCCCGCATCAGGCAATGGTCCTATCGCTGTGATACCCGAAATTGGCGTAAATTGCATGCGCAGTGGTTGGGTTGAGGATATAAGGCATTGGTCATCACCGCATGCCACCGATGATGGGGTTAGTTTATTGGTCGATACGCTCAAGGAGGTAGCAGGTTCTAATATTGATCGAATCGGGGTTAACCTTGGCAGAGAAACTCATATAAGAATGCCAATGGCGGATTTAACCCAGTTAAAACTACGATTGGGGATAACAACGGAGTTTGTTGACGCTACAGCATTGATCCGACAGTTGCGCATGATTAAGTCCGAAGCCGAAATTCAGAAAATCCGTTATGTATCGCAAGCTGTGTCTAGGGTGTTTGATAATCTGTTTGGGTTTGTTGATGTCGGTATGCGTGATACCGACATATTTCGTGCGTTCAAAATTGCCTGTTTACAAGGTGGTGTTGATGATGTTGCGTATTTAGTTGGCGCAGCCGATCAAGGTGGTTATGACGATATCATTTCTCCACCATCGGGCGCGGTATTACGTGAGCAGGATGTATTAATCCTCGATACCGGCTGTGTTTTTGATGGGTACTACTGCGACTTCGATCGAAACTTTGGTTTTGGCGCAGTGTCCGATGCGGCGCGCAATGCCTATAAGGTTGTCTGGGAAGCCACAGAGGCTGGGTTGCAAGCAGCGCGTCCGGGTAATACATGCGCTGATTTGTTCATTGCAATGGATTCGGTTATGTCTCAGGCCGGCGCTTTGGGTGAATCGGTTGGTCGTTTTGGTCACGGCTTGGGATTACAGTTAACAGAGCCTCCATCGCACACTGCATGGGATACCACTGAACTGGAGGTTGGGATGGTGCTCACATTGGAACCCGGCATGCAGTTCGAACCGGGTAAAATGATGGTTCATGAAGAAAATATTGTGATCACCGAAACCGGCGCAGAGCTCTTAACCACGCGCGCACAACCAACACTACCCGTTAAAGACTAGCCGCAACTTTATAAGCGCTACGTTGCGTAGGCTCTAAAAATCCGATTATTTCTATTTCGTGCATGAGCATGCTGATCAAATCGGTGCGTTGCAATTGATACGCAGCGTCTACCAGGATTTGATAAAACAAATCCTGCTGAGCATGACTACCACCCATTAATTCCATTGCATGCCTGACTGGCAGCAGCTTATCGACTGCCAGCTGGTAGTCGCCCTTGCGGTGCGCTATTGCAGCTTGCGCAGCCGGTAGTGCTATGTTTGAAAAGTTGTGCGTGAGGGTATGATCGCTGGATTTTATAAAGTCTTGCATGTGCTTAATGAGCAGGTCGCAGTGTTCGAAATCGCCAACCGCTGCAAGAATAATGGCGTAATGCGCACTGGTAAACGGGCTGCCCATATCTTGTACTCGATTTTTTACCAGCATGGCCATTTCGTGCCATCGGTTTTGAACGTCAATGCCAATATGCTCGAGTCGCCATAACAACGAGGCGCCGTTCTGCAAGTCAATATATAAATCGGGCATAGACTCAACCAGCTCCAGAGAGCGGTTACGAACCCAATTGTCGTAGGCTTCTAATACTGCATCGGTTTCTCCACGTTCTAAATGAAACAATGCTTTGTGCCACCAAACATGCAGCTTTATTTGATTAAGATCGTCCCATTGATTTTGTAGCCCGCTAATCCATTCAATGCCCTCATCGAAGCGTGCTTGCATGTGCATAACATGGGTTACCGCATGTGTTGCCCAAATATTTGAAGCATCTATGTCCACGGCTTCGCGCCCTGCAGCTTCTGCGGCTGCGAATTTCCCGGCTTCCTCAAGATCGAATGCGCGCACAGCTAAGAATTCTCCGTAACCAGGGATGCTCTGATGCCAATGCGATTCCGTCTTGGCTGAAATAGTTTCTGCTTTTGGCATATCACCTAACCAGAACAATTCGGACTGACACAAGTTCAATGCAAATAAGTCGGTGGGATGAGCTTCTAATATGGCTTCATAGCAGCTAACGACTTTATTTAGCTGACCTTGCGTGGCAAATGACAGTGCATCGATATAACGTTTCTCCCGCAAGCTTGCAGTGGCATACCCTTGTTGCGCCTTGTTTAACGCATCGCTTATTTTTGGTTGGAAATTTTGATGCTTAGCACCTTGCAGCAGTAAGCCGAAAGCTGCATGCGCTAGCGCACAGTTGGGGTCAGCTTCCAGAGCCGATACCAATTGTGGCATGGTGTCGGTGCGGCGCTTACCATAATTATCAAAAGCGGTGGCTAGGTGTTTGGCTGCAGCCTCACTTTCGGTGGTTATCGCGTGCCCACGCGAATCTTCATTGTGCATACTGGTTCCTGCTTCTCGATTGTTGGACGGTAGGCATGGATTAATGTTCCGCTAACACACTTAATAAGTCAATTTCTTGTTGTTATGCTTTGGTCTCATCGCTAGAATAATCGGTCTGTGAACAACATCACTTAAGGCAATTTCTTGAGCATAACCAAACTCGCATTAGTTGGGGCAGGCGTTATTGGTAAACGTCATCTGGATGCAATTAATGCCATCAGTGATGTAGAGCTTGTAGGTATTGTGGATGTACAAACCGACGCCAAGGCTATTGCAGAACAGTACGCTGTGCCGCAGTTCGAATCGGTAGCGCAGCTTACGCAACAGACACATCCTCACGGTATCGTTGTGGCTACACCAACAGAACATCATTTTCAACCTACCATAGATGCAATGGATGCTGGCGCGCACGTGCTGGTGGAGAAGCCGCTAATGGCGACGATGGCTGAGTGCGAAGAAACCATTGCAAAATCGAACAGTACAGGTAAGCATGTGCTGGTTGGTCACCATCGCCGCTACTATGAGCTGGTCAATAAAGCACGTAAGATCGTTCAGCAGGGTGGTATAGGTCAACTGATCACAGTATCTGGTCAATGGAACTTACGTAAGCACAGCGCTTACTACAATCCTGATTGGCGTAAAGCATGGAAAGCTGGGCCCGTATTAACAAATTTAATTCACGATATGGATTTGTTACGTTATATCGCTGGTGATGTTGTCAGCATCACAGCCGAGGTGTCGCACGCTGTTATGGGGTATGAAAAAGAAGATGCTGCCGCGCTGGTTATGCGATTCGCGAACGGTGCGTTGGGTAGCTTTATATTATCAGACCAAGGGCATTCACCTTGGCACTGGGAAGGGGCGACAGGTGAGAATCTGATCGTACCGCGCTCTTTTCAGAATGCGTTTCAATTTGTCGGTACTGAAGGCGCATTGGAATTTCCTATTTTAAAGTTATGGAAATCAGTTTCGGGAGACAGCGACTGGACGGATGAATTGGCAGCCGACGATCTGGGTGGTGAACTGGAAGATGCGTACATTAACCAGATCAACCATTTTGCAGATGTGATTAATGGTCGTGATGCACCTCGAATCTCGGCGCAAGATGCCAGTGATACTCTAAAAGCCACGTTGGCTGTATTAGAAGCTGCCAAAACCGGGGCGCGAGTGGTATTGTAATCAGTCAACAATACTGGATTGACATTTGAATCAGAATAAACTTCGATTATACGTTGCACAAATGTGTTCAACCAACAATCACGCTGGAAACATTGAATCGCTGAAAACGTTGGTGCAAGACGCCGCCGCCGCCAAAGCGAATATGCTTTGTTTGCCAGAAGTATCGGGTTTAACCAATTGCCGGTATTCGGAAGCTAAGAAAGTTATTGGTGAAGAGAAAGACGATCCGTATTTGTCAGCATGCCAGGAATTGGCCGCATCGCATCAGTTATGGATACACAATGGCTCTATACCCGTGCAGGATGCCGGGCAACCGTTACCGGTTAACAGAACGCATCTTATTACACCGGACGGCACCATAGCAGCACGCTACGATAAAATTCATTTGTTTGATATTTCATTAAACGAAGCCAAGCAGGTGTTGGAATCAAAGCGCTACGCCGGTGGTACAGAATCCATCTTGGCACAAACACCGTGGGGTCCGATGGGCTTATCGATTTGTTACGACATCCGATTTCCACATTTGTATCGTGACTATGCGAAAGCCGGTGCAAGAATCATGTTTATACCGGCGGCATTTACCAAACCGACAGGGCGCGCGCATTGGGAGATATTACTGCGAGCGCGTGCCATAGAAAATGGGTGCTACATTGTGGCTGCTGCGCAAACCGGGAAACACGATGATGGACGTGAAACTTACGGACACTCAATGGTGGTACATCCATGGGGTGATGTGCTAATGGATTTGGGCGAAGCAGTGCAGGGTCAGCTTATTGAAATAGATTTGGCCGAGTCTGAAGCTGCAAGAAGGCAAATTCCGTCGCTGGCAAACGAACGCGAGTACTCAAGCAACGTTAGTTGATCGCTAAACCCATGAGCCTATACACAAGTTGCGCAGCTGTAAAATCCCATCCTGATTGATTGGGTATAGGCGCTAACTCAACAACGTCCATGCCCACAATATTGCGCGACTTAACCGCATTTGCAACTAGATTGATGGATTGATAATACGACAATCCACCCGGAACCGGTGTACCGGTTGCTGGCATGACTGCCGGATCTAAACCGTCCAGATCGAAACTGATATACACATTAGTGGGGAAGTCGTTGGGCAAGGCTACCTGATGAATGTTGTTGACCACCAGTTCCTCTGCATCCACGAAGAACACACGGTTGCTTGCCCGACTAAGTTGCTCTTCGCGGCACAAAGCGCGAACACCAAACTGCGCTATCCGAACACCTTCAGCTGCTAATAGATGCATAACAGATGCATGTGAATGGACTTCATCTTGGTATGCGCAACGAAGATCCGCGTGGGCGTCAATCTGTATAATGCCCAAGTCACTTGGCTGGCAATTTAGCGCTTCGATGATGCCTGACACGGCACCGTAAGTCAGGCTATGTTCACCGCCGAGCGTAACCGGTATTTGCTTTCCTAATACTGCGTTACAGGTGCTGCTGGCAAGGCGTCGCATCACCAGTGGTAGCTCGCCGGTGCAATCTAATGCTGATTGGGTGCAGATACCGGCAAGGCAGGGTTCTTGATCTGCACAAAGTCGTTCTAATTCATTAGAAGCTGCCAGAATAGCGCTTGGTCCGTTCGCAGTTCCGCTGCCATAACTGACAGTTCGTTCCAATGGCATTGGAATAACATTAAACTTTGCTGTAGTTGGATCGCGCTCTGATGCGCTGAGTTCGCTGTCTAGAAATACCTTGCTCATGCGTGCAGCCGGGTTAAAAAATCGTGGTAGCCGAATTCGCGGATCATTTGTAGCTTATCTGTATTGGAATTCCACAGTGCAATGGCTGGCAAAGGAACACCGTTAAATGTGTTTGTTTTTACTAAGGAATAATGCGCTTGGTCCAAAAAGGCAATCCGCTGACCCACTGCCGGTGATTCGCCGAATCGGTAGTCGCCGATAATATCTCCAGCCAAACACGATGGTCCTCCCAGTCGATACAGCGTACCTGTGTTGTGTGCTTCATGCATTAAATCCGGTCGGTATGGCGCTTCAATAACATCGGGCATATGGCAGGTTGCCGATACATCGGTTATGGCTAAGTGCATATCGTTGTACGCTGTATCCAGAATTTCGCCCACCAAGATACCGGCATTCAATGCAACTGCTTCACCTGGTTCAAGATACACATTAATACTGTATTGCTCGCGAATGCGTTTTATAAATTGAACCAATGCACTTCGATTGTAATCAGCACGGGTAATGTGATGACCGCCCCCGAAGTTGATCCATTTCAATTGAGGTAAAAAAGGTTCTAATGCTGACTGAATCGCGTTCCAGGTACGCTCCAAGGGTTCGAATCCTTGTTCACACAATGTGTGTAAGTGTAGACCGCTAACGCCTATTAGATCGTGTTTGCTTAACGCGGTTATGGGAATACCTAATCGTGAACAAGGCGCACAGGGATCGTATTTTTCAACATCTGCCTCTGAATGCAACGGGTTAATGCGTAATCCAATATCCGGTGCAGATGGTGCTGCATTAATCATTGGTAGAAATCGGTTTTTTTGTGCAGCCGAGTTAAAGATAAGATGATCACTGAGCGCAATGACTTGTTGCATATCGGCCTCTTTATAGCCTGCGCAATAGGTCGTGATTTCGCCCGTGTAAAATTGTTTAGCGAGTTTTGCTTCGAAAAGCCCAGATGCACACGTGCCATGCAAGTGTTGGCTGATAAGCGGTGCCAAAGCCGGTAAGGAGAAAGCCTTCAATGCCTGTAGCATATTGGCGTCAGATTCTGCAGCAATCTGTGCCAGGATTTTAACGTTTTGCTCTATTACAGCTTCATCAATAACAAAGCAGGGCGAGGGAACCCTGCTTAAATCGAATGTCGTAAAGCGACCCGGGCCTGCCGCATG
Source organism: uncultured Granulosicoccaceae bacterium (assembly GCA_964390335.1). Classification (GTDB taxonomy): domain Bacteria; phylum Pseudomonadota; class Gammaproteobacteria; order Granulosicoccales; family Granulosicoccaceae; genus Granulosicoccus. The sequence continues at coordinate 13,052 of CAYMHU010000021.1, forward strand.
GGTCTGCATTAAAAATTCACTGCCTGATCAAGTTCATCAACCTGCCATGGCAGACCATGCTGATTCAGCATGACCATAAAATCATCCGGGTCGAGTTGTTCGGTATTCCACACACCGGGTTCGCGCCAGTTTCCTTTTAGTACTTGAGCTGCACCAATCATTGCCGGTACACCGGTTGTATAGGCAACGGCCTGGCTGCCCACTTCTTCGTAGCAGGTTTCGTGGTCACAAATATTATAGATGTAGTAGGTTTTCTCAATGCCGTCTTTCATGCCAGTGGCAATGTCGCCGATGCAGGTTTTGCCTTTTGTGAGTTCGCCCAGTTCGCCAGGGTCGGGCAGTACCGACTTTAAAAACTGTAACGGAATGATTTCCATACCGTTGTGTGTAACCGGCTCTATACTGGTCATGCCAATATTTTGTAGTACTGTTACGTGGTTAATATAGGCATCACCAAAGGTCATCCAAAAACGCGCACGTTGTATTTCAGGGAAGTGTGTAGTCAGGCTTTCAAGTTCCTCGTGATACATAAGGTACATATTTTTAACGCCAACTTCCGGGAAATCAAACGCTACCTTGTGTGTCATGGCAGGGCTTGTAACCCACTGTTTATTTTCCCAATGGCGGGCATCTTGTGTCACTTCTCGAATATTGATTTCAGGATTAAAATTGGTGGCAAACGGCTTGCCGTTATCACCGCCGTTGCAATCGAGTATGTCAATATATTGAATTGAATCCAGTTTGTGTTTACGTAGCCAAGTGGCGTATATGCTGGTGACACCTGGGTCGAATCCAGAACCTAAAATTGCCGTGAGTCCTGCGGCTTTGAATTTGTCCTGATAAGCCCATTGCCATGAATATTCAAATTCTGCCTTGTCGGGTGGTTCGTAATTTGCGGTATCTAAATAATGAATACCCGCCTCAAGGCATGCATCCATTAATGCCAGATCTTGATACGGGAGTGCTAAATTAACTAAAAGCTGCGCCCCGGTTTGTCGAATGAGCGCAACCGTTGCAGCTACATCCATTGCATCGAGCTCGGCTGTGTCAATAGTGATGCCGGTACGTTGCTTAACAGACGCCGCAATTTCATCGCACTTAATTTTTCGGCGGCTGGCAAGTGTAATATGCTGGAATAAATCGCTCTTCATTGCCATTTTGTGCACACCAACAGAGCCGACTCCACCGGCTCCTACCACCAATACGTTGTTCATTGACAAGTCTCTACTCAGTTTTCAAAAAATTAAAACGATGCCTCACTAAGTTTTTTGCTTTCTAATCAGTGATTATTTGGCCAGCGTTAAAAGTCTACGGTCTCATAATAAGTGTACCCACTGAGTTGGTTTTTATAGTCAGCAATGAGCTTTTTACGCTGTGCCGTACTGATTTTACCAATGTCAACTGCGTTCTCCACGATTACTTTAAATTCATCCATGCATTTGCGGGGATCGTATTCACAATAGGACAGTACATCAGAAATTGTGTCACCTTCAACTTCATGCAGTAGTTTAAACCCCCCGGTGCCGTCAAAATCGATGGTGACAACGTTAGTATCCCCAAACAGGTTATGTAAGTCGCCCAGTGTCTCCTGATAGGCACCGATAAAAAATACACCTAAATAGTAGTTGGCATCGTCGCTAAGCTCATGCAGCGGCAGCGCATTTTTTTCTCCACTGCTAGTGATAAAGTTGTCGATTTTACCATCCGAATCGCACGTAATATCGGACAGAATTGCCAAGCGGTTTGGTGGCTCGTGATGTCGGTGTATGGGTGCGATTGGATGCAGTTGATCGATTGCCCAAACATCAGGTAAGGATTGGAATAGCGAGAAGTTACAATGATAGATATCTACGAGTTCATTGAGCTTCTCTTGCACATCATCTGAATGATCAGAGGTTTGTTGAGCTACCTTTTTTATTAGCGTTGAAATGTGCAAATGAATTTGCTCTGCTCGCGCCATTTCGCGAATAGTGATATTGCCGATGCTGAATAAATTGCGTAACTCGTCGCGATAGTATCGAGCATCGTTAATACACTCTTGTAATCGTTCTACCGATAGGTACTCTTTAATGGCCACCAAATCGGATAAGTGTTGGTGATCAGTGTCGAGTATCTCCGGCAAGGCGGTGTTTTCATAGCTGGTTGCTTCCAGCACGTTAAACACCATAAACGAAGAATGTGCAACGATGGCTCTTCCGCTTTCGGTAATCAAAGTAGGATGGTCGAGCGCTGCTTCGTTCATTGAATGACAAACCGCTTCTACAACACTGGTACAATATTCTTCTATGGTGTAATTAGTTGAATTTTCTGAACTGGATTTTTGGCCAGTGTAGTCAATACCAAGGCCACCCCCTAAATCCAGATATTGCAATGGCACACCCTCATTTTTCAACGATGCCCAAACTCGGCAGGCTTCCGACACAGAGCGACGAATATCATTGACATTTGGAATTTGCGACCCAAGGTGTGAGTGTTGCAGTTGCAGGCAATGCAGAAGACCTTTTGACTTTAATCGATCGATGACTTTCACAATATGATTAATCGTCAAACCAAAACTTGAACGGTCACCAGAACTGGATGCCCAGTTGCCACTAACACGGTTGCTTAGTTTTATTCTGACACCTAGAACTGGTTCAATGCCAATACGTTCGCTAACTGACAACACAAGATCAAGTTCACTTAAACTTTCTAGTACAATAATAGTATTGAATCCGAGTCTTCTGGATTGAATTGCCAGCTCTATAAATTCAGCATCCTTTACGCCGTTACAAACAATTAACGCCTCGGCTGACAAATTGTGGCTCAGTGCCACCACCAGTTCTGGTTTTGAACCAGCCTCCAATCCAAAATGGTACGGCGCGCCGTATTTCGTTATTCGGTCAACTACTTGAGCTTGTTGGTTCACTTTTATTGGAAATACCCCCCGATACTGGCCTTGATAGTCATTGCTTTTTATTGCAGCCGCAAAACATTCGTTCAAGTGCTCGATTGAGTGACGCAAATAGGAAGCCACACGTAACAGCACCGGTGTTGTGATACCACGCGCTTCAAGATCGGCAATAATACTCGGCAACGATACCGGGGTATCGTTTTTTAGTAATGGGTTGAGTAGCGCCAAGTCTCCATTTTCCTGTATCTGCAAATAGTCATTTCCCCACTGACTAACGCCGTACGGATCAGATATGTTCATACATTCGTCGCCTGTGTAGCCCCAAAGATAAGAGGCTGTCGCTGTTCATAAATCGGATGTTCGGTTGCCATCAGTCCTTGGTAAATTTTTTGCGATTTTTACTGTGTGGCGTAGTTTAAAGCAACTGGCGATTCGTGACACAATTGTCCACAAGTGCTTATCCTAATTGGGTTGGATTTAGCAGTTTTCACTACATAATGGTCGTATCGAGAATCAGTCTATGCCGAGCGACTCATGGCCCTATTAAGAAAGTCCCTGTTACTGTCGGTTCTTTTACCTTTGATCTCGTGTAGTGGAGAAGGGCCAGAGCTGATTTTGCGATCGGACAATAGCCCTGCGGCCAATACCAACGCGAACATCGTAACGGTGTCGGAGCAGCAACAGCAGCAGTATGATCCAATGACAAACGTTGTTGATCCAGTACTGGATCCAATCAGCGATGCCGAACCCGTTGCGGATGCTGAACCGATTGCGCCTGAGTGGTTAGCTATTCCGCGAATCAATCGAATCAATGCACCGAAAATTGATGGAGTTGCTATTGACTATATTGAGGGCACTACTGAGCTTGCTGGAGAATGGCAGAATGCGGTGCAAATCGACAACGCAGGTGCGCTGTTAGGCATAAACAATTTCATGTTCGGTAATGCAGGACAGTTGTTGGATAACAGCACACATCATTGGGCAGCAATGCATGACGGTGTTTATTTTTATCTATTGGTCATTTCTGACGATGCAGGGCTCCACTGGCAGGATAACAATGAAACCCGAAAACCATGGAAGGATGATACGGTGGAGTTATATTTTGATGGCAATCACAGTCGCTTAACAACCTATGACGGTGTGGATGATTTTCATTTTCTAGTTAATTTGCAATCCAGTACCGGCGAGAACAATAACACTTGGCGATCAAACCGTCGCTTTTTTAATACCGACGAGTCAGCCCCAATCCCCGCCGATTTCATTTTTTCTACAGGAATTAGAAAAGGACCCCTTAGTGCCGAGCCGAACAGGGGCCGAAAAGATATTTACGAGGTTCGGATAAAGATTTCTGAGCTTAACATTGAGCTGGGCAAACCGTTTGGTTTTGAAATTCAATTAAATGATGATGATGATGGCGGTAACCGCGATGCGAAATGGGCATGGGCACATCCTGTCGGGCTGGATTCGATTAACGACTTTACGTGGCAAAATCCGAGCTATATGAATTCGGTTGTCTTGCAGCCCTAGCGAGTTAAGGATTAGATCAGACCTAGAACACTCCCAGCGACCAAAACCATCTTCCCTATACTAAAGGCTAGCGTTATTGAACTGTTCAACATGAGCTGATGAATTCAATAAAAATTGGCTGTTGAGGTTAAATTTTAACTGTCAATAATCTGCGCCCATCTTCGCCATAACCCGAATTATCTATATATGTAGATTAAAAAGGCAGCTCTTGCGTTACGTTTCGCTGAGGCAGGCGTAGGTCATACATAAGGATGATCAGAATTTGGTTTGTTGAGCCAATTTAATGGAAGGTTACGGTGTTACAGGTATCGAATAATTCGATTGTAAATACATCTGGATTGCAGTAGCTTAAGTGTCCGTTCTACAAACGTCTTAACCGATTTATCGAGGATTCGATGCATGTCAGATAATACAGTGCTCGATCGACAGGATGTCGCAGCGAAAAAAAATACCGTAAAAATACCTCGCGATAATGTGGCGGTCTATGACCCCAGTATCGATGTTCCAAGTGTTGACGCGCCTGCGCAAGATCGTTCGCCGTATCTTGTAAAACGACTGTTGGAAACAAACGAGAGAAATCTATTTAATCACGTAAAGTTTAATTTGGTTAAGCAACAAATTGATGCGTTAAGAATTGCCACACCTAAGGTTTTGGATATCGGTTGCGGTTTGCAAGTGGCTCACTCCTACCTAAGCGATTTAAATCTGGAATGCCAATACTTTGGAGTTGACTACGAACCCAATTTTTCACCAGGAGCCGTGGTTGATTTATTAAACATTGATGCTAATCCACCCGAACTGCCATGGGCGCCAGACGTTGTACTTATGTTGGACGTACTTGAGCATTTGCATGAAGATATAACAGAGCTTGATAAAATTGTTGCAAGTATAAAAAATAATGTATGCGCACCGGAAAGCATTATGATTTTTACATTACCCCAAATGTATCGCTTAGATCGTTTTAAATTATCGCATTTGCATTACCCTGAACATAAAATTCGTTTAACTCAGCAGGAATGGGTGCAGGTGATTGAGCCACATTTTGAAATCGAATCAGTTAGGGGTTTTGGCTATTTATCCGTAATTCCGTATTTACCAATGGCCAGTAAGCGCTATACGCCGGACAATCGCTTAGGAAAGCTGTTCAACTATTTGCGTGGCCATTTTTTCGAGTGGGGACCGTTTAAACCGATCGATCTTTGGCTCTCCAAAATGCTGGGTGGCATACCCGGTATAAAACAGTTTTCGAACGACATCAATATCGTGGCGCGACCACGAAAATAGCCTTCGAAGTGCATTTAAAGGCACTGTTGTAAACACATGAATACATTCCATCCAGATTTCCTGGGCGAAACTGCGCGGCGCATTAAACTAAAGCAGTATCCAGATGTTCGCCAATTCGTGGTTCAGCACTTATATCCGGATACACTGCGACTGTTGCTGTTACTGCACAAGCATGTGCCCATCCATTGTGTGGTTAGCATTGGCTACTCTGGTAATGAGCATGTCATAAAACAGTTAGCCGCCGCTGGAATTAAAGTTGTTACCCCTTCATATGAAGAACTGGTAACAACAATCAATCATGAACTGGAACAAAGCCTACGCTATTGCCAACAACACGATCGCCGATTGCTTATTCACGAAGTAGGTGGGTATGCGGTCAAGAGTTTGCATGAACATCATCTGTCCTATCTCGACGTTGTGGTCGGTGCAATCGAGGTGACCAAGCAAGGTGTCTGGGTTGCCGAACAATTACCCAAGCTTGAGATTCCGCAAGTGAATTGCGCGCAAACCCGTTTAAAGCAGGTTGAAGGGAAAATGGTTGGCGAAGCTGTGGTGACGGCTTTGGATGTAATATTGCGCGAGCTGGGTTATGCCATCGTGGGCAGGCAAGCACTGGTGCTTGGCTATGGTTGGGTTGGTAAAGGAACTGCGGTGAGTTTGCGTCAGCGCGGTGCACAGGTTTTTGTGCAAGATAAAGACGTTATACAGTGTGTTGATGCCATGGTGGACGGTTTTGTAGTGCCCAATAACGCCGGTAAGCCGAGTGCCTTACCTGCAATTGTTATTGGTGCAAGTGGCCATCAATCAATCACTGCTGATTTGATCGATCAACTGCCTGATAGAACGTTTCTGGTGAGCGGAGCATCGAAAGATCATGAAATCGATTTGAAATATCTCGCTCAACAATGCACAGAAAAAACGTCGATCCACAAACATGTTGAGGCCTACACCTTTCCAGATGGAAGAGTGCTATTTTTGGTAAACAAGGGTTTTCCCGTTAATTTTACTAGCGCAAGTGTGCCGGATGAAATCGTGGAATTTCTATTTGCAGAATTGGTTATGCTAGTACCAATGTTATTAGAACAGCACCTTGAACCCGGCACGTATCCGTTGCCGGTAGATCAGGAAAGGTTAGCAGCGCAAATCTGGATGGATTTACGATAAAACAGCTAGGCCGCTTTGTTGGTTTCGAAGTTTGCGTCGAAATCCATTGGCGTGTGTGTTTTTAGAAATTCCAGCCACGAATCGTGACGCACTGGCTTACTAAAAAAGAATCCCTGCAGCTCGTCGCATTCATGAGTTCGCAGCCACTTAATTTGCTGAATAGTCTCAACACCTTCAGCAACAACACGTAAGCCCATAATCTTACCCATACCCAACACCAGCTCCAACAAAGCTGTGTCGTTCATATCTCGCAAGAAGCTTCGATCAATTTTTAATGCATCGAGCGGATATTTTTGCAGGTAAGCAAGGTTTGAATACCCCGTTCCAAAGTCATCCAGGGAGAAAGCAACCCCGTGTTCGTTGAGCTCGTGCATGATGTTCAAGACTTCATCCTGATCAACTATCAATACAGATTCAGTAATTTCGAAATCTACCATGCCAGGTTTTGTACCGGCTTCCTTCATAACCTGCTTGACGTGGTCAACAAAATTGACCGATAAGAATTGTTTGGGTGAAATATTGATGGATACCGGAACATTGTATCCTTGCGCTTGCCAATTAGACTGATCGAGCATGGCTTGCCTCATGACCCATCGGCCCACCTGCACGATCATGCCTGTTTCTTCTGCAATGGTTATAAACTCGATTGGACTTATTCTGCCTCGAGTTGGGTGCTTCCAACGAACCAAAGCCTCAACACCAGTAACTTCACCAGTTGCTGCAGCTATTTTTGCTTGATAATGTAATTCGAACTCGTTTTTCTCAATAGCGTTAGCAAGGTCTGTTTCCAGTGTTAAGCGATCTTTCGATATGCGGTCCATGCGCGGCTCGAAAAATCGATAGCCGTCATTTAACGTTTTGGCAGCGTCCATTGCAATATCTGCATGCTGCATAAGCTCTGTGGTGCTAAAGCCATCTTTGGGGTAAGTACAGATGCCCACGCTAGGAGTAATACGCAGTTTATGCTCGGAAAACTCGATGGGATCGGTTAGCTTGGCAAGCAGTAAATCTGTGAAGTCAACTATTTGATCTCTGTTGTCTACATGCTTCAACAACACCACAAATTCGTCACCACCTAAGCGGGCAACTGAATTCGGTTCCGGCACTAAAGAGACCAGCCTGTTTGCGAATGCCTGTAGCAGTTGATCGCCGAGCGCATGCCCCAGCGAATCGTTAACAAGCTTAAAGCGATCTAAATCCAGCAATAAAATAGCGAACTGTGTAATGCCTTTATTACATTCTTCAATTTGTTCTTCAATGTTCTGCATTAATGCGACGCGGTTGGGCAGACCGGTCAAGGAATCGGTTTGCGCTTGTCGCAGCGCTTCTTGTTGAGCCAATCGTTTCGCTGTGACATCTATGCAACTAACCAGTATGGAATAGTCGCCTGTAACAGGGTCAGGGCTTATTTGGAAATTCATTGAATGCCAGGCCAAACCGGATGATGTACATACGAGGCATTCCATATCACTGGTGCCGGTTTCTCCCAGCTCTTGTTTGATGATCTCAATATCGCTGCGGTTTACCAATTGCTCATGCAAGCTCATTTGTTCACGGGCTGCCACACTTCGTGCAGCAGGGTTTGAATAGATCAACCGCCAATCGGAATCATACAGACTGATCATGGCCGAAGTATGCATTAGAGCTTGGGTGCTGTGCAGGGTATCTGAATCGGCGTCGTCATTTTCGTACAGCAGATGAATCATCAACGCGGCACGGCCATCTTCAAGCGAGAAAGGCGAAAATACAACCTCAGCTGTTTGAGGTTTATCGTTAGGATAAACGGTCCAATGCTCATTAAATGATTGATTGTTGCTGTTGCAATCGTTTTGATATTGCAGCAACCGTTGGTGAACAGAAGTCGACATTCCTTCAGACATATCGCGACTTTTTAAATCTTCGAGCGATTTGGCTTTCCAGAAATCAAGGCCGCTTTTATTGGCCCATGCGATGCACAAGTTGTCTACATCGAAGATCCAGACTGGCGCGCGCAAGAAACTGAGGTGTTCGAAACGACTATCCTTAGCAATTGTATAAGGCTCATTCCCGTTTGAATCAGCTAATGGCGTCGGTGACCGTTGCATTATCCAGCTTTCTCTAACAGCATTTTCGCGGTTGTTGTTAGGGTATTCGGCCTCTTTTCCAAGCGCTTCACATATTTTGTGTTACATGGAGAAGCAGGTCACATTCGGAGGGAGCCAACACCATCAATGTCAGACAGGCGGAGGTTGAAATCTCGCTGAAAGCTTACGTATCCTATTGAATTAACTGGCAAAGGGAGTCGCGTTGATCAGGTCTCGGCGAATGCCTGCAATCTGGGTTCGGTGGGTTCGCATACCAAGCCGGGAGCTGCGTGCAATTGCACATAGCCTTGTTCGATAGACATCGCATCACCGCACAGCTCTGTTCTGAGTTTATTCTGATTGACATCCATCTCGCAAACTGTGTTTTCCCCAATTGCAGCAGTCACGCTTAAGGCCGCCATCTGACCAACGGCTGTGCCCATAAAATGCGGCCATAATTTACACCCCTTAGGTAATTCCGATGCCAGTTTCAGTGCACCAGTAACACCACCCCATTTAGCAACGTCCGGTTGCAACACTTTCATACCGGCATTTGCCATAGAAATGAAGTTGTCATGTCCATATATATTTTCTCCACCAGCCAAGGGGATCGTTGTCGAACCAGGGATTGGTTATATTTGCGGCATAAAGATGAGCGTGTTCTGTTGTTTGATGAACGCAAAGATTTTCATGAACAGAATAATCTGGTACATGATTCATCTTATGAGCTGCTTATGGATGAGTTTGATGAGTTGATAACGCAGCATATGCAAGCCACCGGCGACGATTGGGATATGGCCGCTGATTTTCCACCGCCGGATTTCTTAACGCATGCCGAAGCGAAGGTGTACCTCGAGCAGGAATTGTTACCCAGTGCTATCCACGTGCCGTAGCTAATACCTGTTGATGGATAAATACAAAAATGCCTAAACCTCAATTCGATGTAGCTATAGTTGGAGCAGGATTTGCCGGTCTGTACTTGCTACACCGATGTCGGCAGCTGGGTTTAACTGCTCGCATCTGGGAAACCGGAGCTGGCGTTGGGGGCACATGGTATTGGAACCGATATCCTGGTGCGCGTTGCGATATCGAAAGTATGCAGTATTCGTATCAGTTTGATGATGCATTGCAACAGGAATGGAATTGGTCGGAGCGCTATGCGCCACAAGCTGAAATTCTACGCTATGCCGAGCATGTTGCAGAGCGCTTCGGTTTGCTTGATGGTATCGACTTTAACCGTAAAGTGGACAGTGCAGTTTACTCAGAGGCCAATGCCTACTGGACCTTAAGCAGTGAAAACGGTGCCACGCTAACCGCTCGATTTTGCGTCATGGCAACCGGTGGTTTATCTGCGCCCAATTGGCCGCCCATTAAAGGATACGATTCGTTCAGTGGTGGTATTCATCACACAGCGCGTTGGCCGCACGAAGGTGTGGATTTCCATGCTAAGCGGGTAGCGGTTATTGGCACTGGTTCATCCGGCATACAATCCATCCCGCTCATTGCCGAACAGGCCGATCATGTTACTGTGTTTCAACGGACACCCAACTACTCAATACCGGCTCATAACAAAGCCATGGATCCTGAACATATGGCTGACGTAAAAGCGCATTATGCAGATTTGCGAGCTCGTGCCAGAACACGACTGACCGGCATTGACGGTCGAGTTAACAGTGGGTCCGCATTCGATGTGTCAGATGAGGAAAGGTTTGCCGAATTTGAACGTCGATGGCAGGAAGGTGGACTATTGTTTATGCAATCTTATGGTGATTTACTGACTGATAAGGCTGCAAACAATGCGCTGGTAAAGTTTGTCCATCAGAAAATTCGGGGCATAGTAAACGACCCTAATACAGCGGATATGTTATGCCCGGATAATATCATCGGAGGTAAGCGAGTCTGTGTTGATACCAATTACTATGCAACGTATAACCGCGAAAACGTCAAACTCATCGATATTCGAAAACAACCAATCGATGAGATAAATGCATCTGGACTAAAGCTCGGTGATACCCAAATTGATGTTGATATTATTGTTGTGGCAACTGGATTTGATGCGTTAACCGGCGCGCTAAACCGTATCGATATTCGTGGCAAGCACAATGCCTCGCTAAAAGAACGCTGGGCCGAAGGTCCGAGTAGTTATTTGGGTTTGGCCATGTCTGACTTTCCAAACTTATTTACCGTAACAGGACCCGGTAGCCCATCCGTGTTAACGAACATGCTTCCTACCATAGAACAACATGTTGAATGGATTTCAGATTGTATTGCGTATGCTAGACAAAACCAGCACACCATTATTGAGGCGAACGCCGATGCCGAGCAAGAATGGTGGCTGCATGTGCAGGCGGTCGGGCAACGCGGTTTAAAGCAAACCACCGATAGTTGGTATTTAGGGGCGAACGTCGCAGGTAAAGCTCGGGTGTTTTTACCCTATAATGGTGGCTTTCCTGCGTATTGTCAAAAGTGTAGTGAGGTAGTTGAAAACGGCTATCAGGGTTTCAACTTTAGTTAAAACAGTTGCGCTGTTGAACGCGATTTGCTTGTAAGTACGTTCAGCAACGTCAATATTATTGTTTCCAATGACGCACCGGGCCTGTGTCTAAATGAATGAATCCCGCCTTGGGATAGTAGCCAACTCCTCCAGCATTCATTGCCAGTGCAAGTTTGTGCAACTTGCTCATACTGGCGTTGTTGACACTTAGATCGATAGCTTGCCCGCGCATGTGATAACTTTTAAGCGCAACACCATCGGATTTTTTTCGTAAGTTCTGATTGGTTTTAGGAGTCCTGTAGCCGGAAACCACTCTGAACTCGGTGTTCTTGCCTAACGATTGTTGCAGTTGCCACAATTGCTCAAACAGTTTTACATCCATAGCGGTCGTTTTATTTTCACGATGATCGCGTAACAAAGTATTTAGTTGATGCAGAGCTACATCGTCGTACGCTTCGTTTTTATAGAATGCAACGGTTAACGTTTCGCGCGTGTGGATATTAAAACATCGAATGGATTTTGTAATCGATGTTCGCGATTTAGCCACAATAGCTTCACTAAAGCCAAGTGAAGCACATCCTCCAACGAGTGATACGCTAGCGCATCTGGTAATAAACGATCGACGGTGATTAACTTGTTTGTCCTGCATTTTACAAACTCCAGCACAGTGTAATGATACGCGCAATAAGAAAATTACTTGGTTTTTAGGATATCGACTACTTATATATCCAAATTGATATTTTGCTTACTATTACCGGAATTGCGTTTGTACAAGAATGTGATGCAATAGTGTGTGGATGCAGAAACGTGATTTAACACTGCGTTGGTGTTCCGATAATTTTCAATCGAACACCAGCCGAAAACCTTGGTGAGTTGTGCTGGTATCGGGCGTGTTGCCGGTTCGAGCGGCAATGCGATAGCGAAAACAGTAACTCTTATGGCACAGAAATGATCCGCCTTTTAAGAGTTTGCACCCCTTATAGTGTTTTGCATGTTGTCGCGATTCTTTTGAACGGCCTGTTATTTTCATACGCCCTGATGTCCACTCCCACACGTTACCGCACATATTAAACAGACCAAAGTTGTTTGGCTCGAATGACTCAGCAGGTGCGGTGGCAGCAAACCCATCCGCAGCGGTATTGTTCGATGGAAAGTCGCCCTGCCAGATATTGCAAGGCAGGTAGGAAAAATCGTTTGGTTCCTGATTACCCCATGGGAACAAGATGTCACCCGAGCCACCGCGCGCAGCGTGCTCCCATTCTGCTTCACTGGGTAACCTGCCACCGGCCCATGTTGCAAACGCGGTTGCATCGTTCCATGACACATGCACTACGGGGTGTTCCGCTTGCAATTCAGTGGGTGCGTCCGGTCCACTAATGGCGTGCCAGCAAGCGCCTTCGACTTGCCGCCACCATTGGGTTTGGGCAACTGCTCGGGTTGCTTTGAAATTAGGTGGTAGCTGATTCAGAAAAACAAATGACCAACCCAGTTTTTCCGCATCTGTTTTATAGCCTGTAGCTTCAACAAACTCTGCGAACATGGCGTTGGTTACCGTTGTTCGCATAATCTGAAATGGTTTGATTTCCTTAGTTCTACAGGGTGATTCTTCGTCCAGTGGTAGAAAAGGCGAATCGGTGCCATGCAACGCATCGCCACCGGGTATATCCACTGCATTAAATGGCTGTGAGCGGCGTTGAGTTATGTTTTCTGCGGATTGTGGGGAGCCGTCAGAGTGTTTTATGGGTGTGCAACAAGGTTGGCGATTAGCAGCGGGATTATTCATAAAGCGTTTAGTTCAGTTTGCAACTGTTGCTAGCATTGACGGACGATTAGAAAACGCCGAGTGCCATGACAGTAATTCAGAACGGTTATTTCGCCAATCGTCCCAGCCTCCCAGCTCAGCCCTGAAATCAAGGTATCCTAGTGCACAGCCCACAGCAATGTGTGTGATATCTATGGGGCCATTCAAGTGTGGCATCCAACGCTGTTCTATTGCATCCAGCCCGCGCTTGATCTTATCTCGATGTGCGTTTAACCAATCCTGAGATCGCTCTGACTCGCTGCGACAACGCATTTCGTAGGAACATAGCACAGCCGAATCGAGTATGGCATCCACATGTGCTTCCAATACCAGCGTGGCAAACTCTTTTTCATCGGTTGGGTAGAGGGCCAGGTTGAATTGCTTGCTGAGGTAGCGCGTGATGACTCTGCTGTCATAGATGGACGTGCCATCGTCAAGCACTAAACATGGAATTCTGCCAGTTGGATTAGCATTCAATGCATTAGTGCTTGGTGCTACGGGAGAACCGAAACCGTCAATCAGCTCAACGGCATCTATTTGATTGGCCTCGTGCAGTACGACCATGACTTTTCTAACGAAGGGTGATGCGTTTGCATGTACCAATTTCATAGCTTGTCTCAGTTCCAATTTTGTCGTTTAGTAATTTTACCATCTAAAGACGATCACCTCGATACCCGCTAAGTCTCGTTGTTCATCGCTAATCAGCGACGTTTAGGAGACTTGAATGATTAACAAAAACACGATAGCGGTAATCGCGATCAGTAAAACATTACTACTCGGTGCCTGTGGACAAGGTACGGATTCCAGTCATTCAGGCCTCGGCGCACCGGCTGCTGCTAGCTATGTACAAGCCAATTCGCCGTTAACTGCACGCCTCACTGATGATGCATTTAACGCGCTGGATGAAGTTGAGCAATATCGGGTAGCAAATAAGTTGTATTCGACAGTCTACAAGGGTATTAGCGTGCCCGAGTTCTTTGACTTGGATGTTGGATTAGTTACTCCCGTGACCATAAATGGCGGGCGATTTATCAGTAGTGCAATGAACCGATTGCAAACTGATATTCCGCTTGAACAACAACAACGACTGGATTTGGCCATATTAGGCAGCGATGAGGTCGATATTGAATCGACATACAGTATTGAGGGGCAATATTCTTTTTCCAGGGATAAAGCACGCGAGTTGCCGTTAGCCAGAATACACACGTACCCGATGAGCCGACAGGTATATGTTCAGTGGATGGCATGGCACTTGGCTAATTCTATTTTGTTTTCACCGGCGGCCGAGCTTGATAGCGCCGGTATGACAGATGTGCAGAACATATTCAGACGCTTGTACAACAGCATAGATGCTGGTATGCCTATCAGAACCATTGTTGAAGAGCATATGCGTTCTGAGGAAAACTGGCGCCGGTTTCGTTCACCTGAAGATAACACGCGTGAAATGATCGAGGTATTTCTTGGGTTAGAAGACATGGATGCGGATGTACCCGCAGCTTCTAAAGCCTGTAAGGACTGGTATTTAACCGGTGAAAATCAAGGCTATAAATTATCATTCACCGATTTTCCAAATACGGAACCACAGCAGGTACTAGGCGCATCCATTGTCAGTTGCGATGACTTTTATAAATTGGTGGCGAACCACCCGAATTTGTTGCCAACTATTGCAGCGGTACTTGTGCGGTACTTTTACGCAGAAAAGGATTTTGAATTTCAGCAGCGCATGGTGGCGGCATTGGTAGCCGATAAACCAGAATCGTTCGAAGCATTGTTCAGCTTAATTATATTCTCAGGTGAATACCTGTTTAATAATGAGCGGCTGCGCTCTTATGAAGAATCGTTTTTAGCAACGGCAGAACGAATGCGTTGGAATACTCGCGACGATACCTTCCGCAGTATGGCATCAGGCAAAGGTGGTTTGTACCGCTCGGATATGGCAGAGATGGGCTGGCCAGCTATGTCGGCAAAGCTTGGACGTGTAGGCGGTGTTGCGACAGATTCGTTAAGTTTTGCTAATTTTCATAAAGGCTTTCGAGAAGAACTGTTGTTGGATAAATATCGCTGGTCGCGACGAATGGGACTCAGTGAACAACCGCCTCTGGATGAAACCGATGAGCAGATGTCAGTTGCAGAGTATGAGCGCCGCGTTGCACTGAACCGGCAACTAAAAATACTAACCATAGAAGAGTTAGTTGATTACTTGTTTATTTCTATTGCAACACGGCGTGCCACTGAGTTTGAACGCAATGAACTTATCCGCTTATACGATGAGAACGACTATCTTCGACACGAAGAAGAGCGCTCGTATGTAAAAAGCGGTCGAATGGCATCGTTGGCCAGCTTAACGTTCGATTATTTATCAAGATTATCGGAAGTCTATTATTTTAAAACCACCATTGGGGGTGCGCAATGAACAGAAGACATTTTCTTATGAAAAGCAGTGCATTTACTATGGCAGCTGCAGCGCCTTCGTTTTTGCAAATGCCGGGGCTTATTAGTCAAGCCGCAGCCGCAACACTTGATCAAGCGAACTATGTATTGCCCACCAGAATGCCGCAGGTGATAAACCTGTTTCTGTATGGCGGTGCGTCTGAGCTTGCAGGTAATCTAACCAATATTGAGCAAATTGATGGGGCATCGCAGAACCGATATCCGAGCGAGCTGTTGGCCGCTGTGAACGGCGATCAGGGGCAGGTTACGCAAAATGGATTCTGGCGTAGTGCTGGTGGCTCGGCCATGGAAGACATGTTAGCAAGTGGCGATATGAGTGTTTACCGTACGATCAACAGACTCAAAGACAATACGCGTGCGCATCGGCAAAGTATTTTCTCCAGTCAAAAAGGCTCCTTGAATATTGATGGATCGCCCGGTATGGGTTCCACCATTGCCGCCGTGCTTGAAGCGAACCGATCTGCACTGGATGGGTCAACGCAGCTTGGTGGTAAAACGCTGGACGAATTAGTATTGCCGTTTGTATCGTTGGAAGGCACATCTGTCGCGTTCTCGGCGCAAGGTGATATTAACCTGCCGTTGCGATTACGTGGATTAAGTCTTGATGAGAATTTTGAAAACCCGTACTCCAGATCCAACGATCAACACGCGTCTGAACTGAACGCGATTGTGCGGCAAGTCGAGAATGAAACCTTGCGGACTCGATACGCGAAGATTCATGGCGGGTTTGAATCCCGCGACCGTATGGAAGCGCTTATTGGTAATTTGCAAACGGCAATAGACAGCCCGCTTCCGCAGGTGCCCAATAATGCTGCTGATGGGAGTGTCGATATTGATGTAAATCCGGACACTGGATATCTGCGCTATCCGGATAATAATCGATTCAGTAATCGCTTGAAGGCGGCCGTTACACTGGCGATTGCTAATCCTGATACCTTATTTATTTCTTTGGGTAATGGTATAGGCAGTTGGGATGATCATGATTCATCGCTTAATGAGTATGCCCCCCGAATGCAGCAGTTAATGGAAGCACTGCGGGTTGCAACTAAACATATTCGATATGCTGATTCTCGATTTGGAGGCAAAAGAGACACTGGCAATATCATCATAAACGTACACGGTGATTTTGGCCGGAATGTGAATCTAAACAATTCGATGGGTTGGGACCACGGCAATAATCAGAATTTATATACCTTTGGCGGTCATTCCATTCGAGGGCGCGCAGCGTTAGGAAAAATTGTTGGTAAAACGGAAATCTTCGGTTCTGCCAGCAACAATCGTTTGTTTACCCGTCCAACAGATGATAGTTACCAGGCGGAGCCTATGACTATAGCTGCCAGCACGTACAAATACTTTGGTGTGAGAAACCCAACGGTGCTAACGCGCGATGCCGAGTACAATCCAAGCGGTGATAACGCGTTGGATGAAACGGTGGCTGGCGAAAATTTGGTGACTACCTGATCGTATTCATGAAGTCGAGCACCTCGCTAATAAATAGCTCAGGCTGTTCTTCCATCAAACTGTGCGCACAGGGCAGGGATCGCCCGCTTACCTGTTGGGCTTTGTCTTGCCAGGTTTGCAACACGTCATACAGTTTGCCAACGGTGCCATATTCTCCCCAAAGTGCAAGCAACGGTGCTTGAATACGCGCGTCACTGTCTGCTTTATCGTGCTGAAGATCAATAGTGGCAGCGGCGCGATAGTCTTCGCACACAGCGTGGATCATGCCGGGCTGTTGATAACATCGAAGATAGTCGTTGAATACAGCCTCGCTAACTTGGCCTGCATCCGGGTTAGCCAGTTGAGTGTTGATGTGTTTGCGAAGGAAAAACTCCGGATCATGACCAATAAGTGTTTCGGGTAGCGGTGCATCCTGGATCAAGAAAAACCACCAGAAGTAGCGCGTGGCAAATTCCATATCGGTTTTCGCATACATGGTGGTTGTTGGTGCGATATCAATAACCACCACGCTGCTTACCGCATCGGGGTAGTCCAACGCTAAACGATGTGCAACTCGTCCACCTCTATCATGACCAAGCACACAGAACTGTTGATGACCGAAGTGACGCATCAGTTCAACTTGATCCGTTGCCATAGCGCGTTTTGAATAGTTAACGTGGTTGGGTCCGCCATCGGGTTTTGATGAATCGCCGTAACCACGTAAATCGGCTGCGATGACACTAAAACCAGCATCGACAAACGCTTGCGCAACCTTACGCCAAACAATGAGATTCTGTGGATGACCATGTAACAACAATAAGGGCGGGCCGTTACCTGCCTTTACACAGTTAATTTGAACGTTGTTTACGTTGATGCGGTGTTGATCGAAGCCGGGCATTTCGGTTGTTAAAATGCTCAATGTGCAGCAGCCTTGACAGCCTCGGCAACGGCGGAACCACATTGCTCGGTATTGCAGCTGCCGCCTAAATCTGCTGTACGTAAGCTCTCATCTACCAACACGACTTCTATGGCTTTAATGATAGCACTAGCTGCTGCCTGATGACCCAAGTGCTCTAACATCATGGCACCTGCCCATATTTGCCCAATAGGGTTAGCGATGTTTTTTCCGGCTATGTCTGGCGCAGAACCATGCACTGGTTCGAATAGCGATGGAAAATCCCGTTCAGGGTTGATATTGCCGGATGGTGCAATGCCGATGGTGCCTGTGCAGGCAGGTCCGAGATCAGACAGGATATCGCCAAATAAATTGCTTGCCACAACCACATCAAACCAATCCGGGTGCAATACAAAATGTGCGGTCAGAATATCAATGTGGTATTTATCAACCTTGATATCGGTATGCTGATTCGACATCGCTTCAACTCGTTCATCCCAATAAGGCATGGTAATAGCGATGCCATTCGATTTAGTGGCCGACGTCAGATGTTTTCTGCGTTTGGTTGCCAGTTCAAATGCAAACTTCAGAATGCGATCAACACCATAGCGGCTCATCACTGTTTCTTGCATGACCATTTCACGTGGGGTATCGGCAAACATGCGACCGCCAATGGCTGAGTATTCACCTTCCGTGTTTTCCCTGACAATCATCATGTCTATATCGCCCGGGCCTCTGCCAACCAGCGGTGATGGAACGCCTGGCATGGAACGCGCGGGCCGTAAACTTACGTATTGATCGAACTCGCGTCGAAATTTAATCAGCGATTGCCACAGTGAAATATGATCAGGCACTTTGTCGGGCCACCCAACGGCACCGAAGAATATCGCATCTGATGATTCGAGTTGCTGCTTCCAATCATCCGGCATCATTTGGCCATGCTGTTCGTAGTACTCAACACTAGAAAAATCGTGATGAGTGAATTTCAGGCCTAGCTCGAATCGTTGTGCGGCGGCTTCGAGTACTTTGAGCCCTTCCGGTACCACTTCTTTTCCGATGCCGTCGCCAGGAATCACGGCGATGTTGTGTGAGTTGGAATGCATGAATGATATGTTGCCTTCGATAAGGTTTTATTTGTGTTGGGGTAGTCACTTTACACTGTAGCATGGTTACTGATAAGCCAATATGCGTAAATGAATACTAGCCAGCGAATCGACGTCGCAGCAATTGCCATATAGGTGCTAAATACTATAATTTATAGGCCAGTTACTTTGCTTGGTGTATCAGCTATCCTGCTTAGTTTTTATTGCGCCGCAAACATAAGGTCAAAGTCAACATAATGAGTTCAAAAAAACCCAATTTTCTGTTTATTATTACCGATCAACACCGCGCAGATCATCTTGGCTGTTATGGCAATCAGGTTGTTAAAACACCTGCTATAGATTCTCTAGCGCAACGCGGAACCCGCTATAACCGGTTCTATGTTGCCAACCCGGTCTGCATGCCGAACCGTGCATCGATAATGACAGGCCGTATGTGTTCAGCACATGGTGGGCGCCATAACGGAATTCCATTATCTAAAGATCACACAACCTTTGTTGAATTGCTTCGAGATGCCGGATATAAAACCGGCTTAGTTGGTAAGTCGCATCTACAGGGCTTCACAGGAAAACGGGTCACTAATAAGTTTGGACCTGAGCCGGGTAAACATTTTCCATCTGAGGGGTTACGGGATGCTATTAAAAATAACCGGCAAACAGCGGAGTATGAGCTGGAACTCGCAGCACAGTGGGATACACCATTAGCGGATCGTATCGATGATCATTACTATGGCTTTGAACATGTGGAAGTGGCCGCTGATCATGCGGATAAGGCATGTGGTGACTATTTATTGTGGGCAAAAAACCAGCGTGAAGATTTTGAACAGCTGGTGGGCGAAGACAATGCCCTGGTACATAATCGCTGTGATGCACCGCAAGCGTGGCGAACTGCAGTGCCAGAGGAGTTGTACTCGACTAATTGGATAGCAGATCAATCAATCACTTGGTTGAACGAGGCTGCATTGCAGGATGAACCTTTTTTTCTGCAAATGTCTTTCCCGGATCCGCATCATCCGTTTACCCCGCCGGGTAAGTATTGGGATATGTATAACCCGGACGATATCGAATTACCAGCATCATTTGGTAGTGGATTGTTACCACCCATAAAAGCAATGCGCGAGGCCATGAAATCGGGTAAAGAGCAGCGTAGTGCGCAAACGCCATTCGTTGTGAATGAAGAAGAAGCGCGTAATATAATCGCATTAACGTATGGCATGATAACCATGATAGATGATGCTATAGCTCGCGTGCTCAAGCAGCTCAAAGATTCGGGTCTGGATGAGAACACAGTAGTCATTTTTACATCTGATCATGGTGATTTCATGGGTGATCATGGATTGATGCTGAAATTTTTATTGCACTATCAAGGATTAATTAAAGTACCGTTAATCTGGAGCGATCCCCAGCAAACCAGTAACGCACTTGTCGAAGATAGTCTTGCTTCTTCAATCGATATATCGGCCACCATACTCGCGCGCGCCGGTATAACACCGTACAACGGAATTCAGGGTCGAGATTTATTTTCAAGCGATGCACCTGATGCAATAATCGTAGAAGAAGATTTTCAACGCCCGATAACCGGGTTTGATCAGCCTCAGCGAATAAGAACAGTGGTTACTGATCGCTACAGAATGTCGCTGCGACACGGCGAAGACTGGCATGAGCTATATGATCTTCAAACCGATCCGCATGAAATGCGGAATCGATATGATGATCCTACAATGGCTAATACCAAGAATGAACTTACCGATCTGATGTTGCGTAGAATGATAGAATTGCAAGACCAATCTCCTATGCCAGTATATCGCGCATAGAGGTATTGCGCGTCACTACATGCAATTGCATTTTGTCTAAGGGCTACCTAATCAACCGAATCGTCGGTATCCAGGGCGCTGGCTGCGCCGCTGATTAGTTGGTATGACAGTAAATCGCCAACTTCTGTAGCATCACGAATAAGTGGCTTCACCTGTTTGCTTAAACTGCGCAATGCGTCATCGAACGATTGTTGAATCACGTCTGCTTCGTCGAGTGAAACGAATTTAAAACGCAGGGTTTTATCGGGCGTTGCCTGAGTCACGATCGGTAAGTCGCATGGTAGCACCTGAGCAATCCGCGCGAATCCACCGATACTTTGACATTCGCTTTGCAACACAAACGGTAATCCGTCTCCTGTCATTTGAATATCGCCAGCAAATGCCGGTTCCGATAACACAGCGTGTTGCGCATCCATAGAGAACGCAGCACCATCGAAATCCAGTGCCATGCCTTGCCGGTTGCGCCGCGATGAGGCTTGAAATGAAGTTTTTTCGAATCGTTCAATAACCGAATCGGGGTACAAAGCGGTATGCAGGGTTGGAACCACTCTGATTTCACCCCCATTGAAACGTGAGGCTACATTTAAAAACACCGGACTACTATCGGATTTCAAGTCTTCGCCTATCGGTAGATCGTCGTTAGCTTGTAACGGTTCGCCAATATTAGCTGCTAAATGTGACGAGCGACTGCCGAGTACTGGCTCTGTATCAAACCCACCACCGACACTAAGGTAACCGTATACGCCTTGTTGTGCGGCGGCAATGGTAAGTCGCTGACCGTCGAAAAGTGTATGGCTGGCATTCCAGGTTAACGGTGCGTCATTTGCCGTCGCGCTCATTGGCGCGCCAGTGAGTGCTATGCGGCAATCGCCGTGTACTAAAAATTCTCCGCCAAACATGGGCATCTCTATTGCTGCCAATGTAGCGCTTTGAGATAGTAATGCGGCAGCTTCGAACAGCGCAATGCGATCCACGGCACCGCCGCGCGATAAACCGTACGTGTGCCATCCGCTACGACCTAAGTCTTGGATTGTGAGTGCAGGGCCTGCGCTTATAACTTGTAAAGAAGCCATTACTAGTCAGACCACCACTAAGTCGGCAGCTTCAGCGCGTGATGGATCGCGAAGACAGCGAGCTATTGCATCGCCATTTACGCGCACAAATTCAATTTCATCTCCGGTTCGCAGCTTAAACGGCGTGTTGGAGCCAGCATCGAAATTTTTGAATGCGGTTTGGCCTATTTGCCGCCAGCCAGTAGGTGAGTTGTTAGTGAAAATGATGAGCTGCCGTAACGCAACGACTAATGACCCTGCTGGTACCTGCGGCGTTATCGAGTTTAGGCGCGGAAAATCCCAGTTGGGCGGCAAGGTACCCAGGTACGGTTGGCCCGGTGCAAACCCAATCGTCATGACCCTTAGACGGGTGGCCAGTACCTCGTTCACAGCGGACTCAACCGTTAATCCAGCGAGTGAAGCAACCTCAGATAAATGTGGAGCGTGTTCAGCCTCGAAACAAGCCTTAACACGCCAAAGTCTGCTGGCAGTTCTGGGTGAAGAGCTAAGCCAATCTTGTGAATCAAGTAGTGCGTTTAGTTTTTCGGATAGCGAGTTTCTGGATAATCGCGCCGGATCAAATAGCACCAGTGTTGATACCAGCGAGTTGGATGTTTCAGTAACACCGTCAATGGTGTTAAGTTCTACCGCATCTCTGAATGCCAGAGCAGCTCTATTAGCCTCGTCAGATAACTGGTCGGCAAACGTGACTAATAGTCCTGATATTCCAGCGTTACGAATATACGGCGCATGCATTGATTAGTCTCGTGGAGGGATTACTCGTCCACGTTGCACTGCGGGTCTTGCCAAAAACCGATCCAGATAGGCAACAGCGTTTTCATGCTTTGCCCAGTTGGTTATGTCACGTGCTCCGTAGAACTCCAATGCACCTAGCCAAGGTGCAATGGCTATATCTGCAATGGAGAAAAAGTCACCTGCAATCCATTCCTGATCTTGCAGTTGTTTGTCGACCACGGCCAATAAGCGCTGAGCTTCATTGATGTATCGATCGCGGGGTCGTTTGTCTTCAATTTCAGCTCCCGCAAACTTATGAAAAAATCCAAGCTGCCCTAACATCGGACCAAGTCCACCCATTTGAAACATCAGCCATTGCGTCACGTGGTGTTTGTCGGTAGCGCTGTTACCCAGTAATTTGCCTGTTTTGTCTGCCAAATACAGTAAGATAGCGCCGCTTTCAAACAGCGCTATGGGTTTGTCATCGGGACCATTCGGGTCGATGATTGCAGGAATCTTGTTGTTTGGGTTTAATGCCAGAAACTCAGGGCTTTTGACATCACTATCAGATAACGTGACTTTGTGGGCTTCGTATGCCAATCCCAGCTCTTCCAAAGCGATTGATACTTTAACGCCATTAGGTGTTGGGAATGAATACAGTTGAATTTTCGATGGATCCTGAGCGGGCCATCGAGCGTTGATTGGGTGATCAGTTATGGATTGCATCTTTTTCGCTATTTTGATGAAGTTGCAGAAATAATACCACTATTAATGTTAGCCTGACTTTGCGGTTGAATGAATGTGCGTATTTGGATAACAACCGCCAGTTCATGTAGCAACCCTTATTTAAGTATGGACTTATTCCGTCAAACAATGACTCATCCAGAAAACTTACTACCAGCAGACGGTATAGCTACGTATTACGGCGTATTGTTGTCGCCGGATTCGGCAGATCGCTATTTTGAAAAACTGCTGACAAACATTGACTGGCGTCACGATGAAGCGTTGATGTTCGGTAAGCGTATCGTGACAAAGCGTAAGGTGGCATGGTACGCAGACAAGCCATTTTCGTATACATACTCAAAAGTAACCAAGCATGCGTTGCCGTGGACCAGCGAATTACAAGAACTTAAATCGCTGGTAGAGAAAAACACGGGCGAAACGTTTAATTCTTGTCTGTTAAATCTGTATCACAACGGCAGCGAAGGTATGGCATGGCACAGCGATGGTGAGAAAGACCTCAAGAAACATGGTGCTATAGGTTCTCTGAGTTTGGGCGCCGAACGCAAATTTGCGTTCAAGCATAAGAAGAGTAAAGAAACAATCTCAGTGTTTTTGGAGCACGGTAGCTTGTTGGTAATGCAAGGCGAAACTCAGACTCACTGGCAACACCGCTTACCGCCGACTAAAAAAGTCAGCGATCCCAGAATCAATTTAACCTTTCGAACCATTGAGATTTAGTTCTACCCGGTTGCGTGTAATTATGGCTGGCTGTCGCATTGGTACTAATTGTGCTTCGTGGTTTCTATTGCTATTCAGGATGATCAATATGACTCGTAGCTCTAAAACCAGACGCGCTAAAGCCCGTGCAAAAAAACGCATGCGGTTGGATGCAAAATCCGGCGCGCGTGCCAGCGCCACCGAGTCGGCACTGCCAGCGCTTTCTGCTACCGACAAACACTACTTAATCGGTTTTGCTATTTTTTCGTTGATGATCACTGCAGTCTATTTTTGGATGGGCGGTAGAAATATTCTGGTATTTCCAGCCGTGCTTTGCATATGCGCTGCGTTTAGAAAGTTCTGGACTCGTCCAATTCGTCAAATAGTCGATTTCAGTAGTTAGGACCGACGCATGTATACCGACCGCTCGAGCGGTTGAGCTTACCGAGGAGCTGGTCAAACGAAACCCACGTTTTAGACCGCTAGTCACGGATCTTTGGTTACCGGCCACTGGTGACTGACCAGTGGCCGGCTCGTTAGTGTTAAGCTCAAGCATCACTGGTTCGGTAAATTCCCCATGAAAAAACAACCGTCTGTCACCATAGTTGGAGGTGGGCTCAGCGGATTGGTTGTGGCTTATCGTCTTATTCAGTTGGGTATTGGATTTACACTGTTCGAAGCCAACTCGCGCTTTGGTGGCCGTATCCTGTCTACCTCGCTAATTAATGGCGAGCAATACGATGTTACTCATCCGGCCGTCGACTTAGGGCCGTCATGGTTCTGGCCAGGGCAAAGCCATTTTGCAAGATTAATCCAAGAGCTTGGCTTGGCAAACAGTGTTTATGCTCAAGCAAGTACCGGCAATTCAGTTATGGAGTATGGCGATGGCTCTATCGAGTCAGGTCGCGGTAGCGCATCGATGGCTGGTTCGTATCGACTTTCTGGAGGTTTGTATCATCTGGTTCAACGCTTAATCGAAGTAGTGGCAGTATCAGCAACAGACGCATTAATATCCAAAGCCACGGTTAAGCTTATACGACGCAACGCCTTCGGATTGGTTGCCGTTGTAGAGCGGGAATCTGGACCACAGGAAATTGGCAGTCAAGAAGTTGTACTCGCGCTTCCACCACGCTTGGTTGCCAGAACCATCGCCTTTGAACCGGAGCTATCCGATGAATATGCCGCTTCGTTATTAGCCATACCCACCTGGATGGCCGGCCAGGCAAAATTAGTTGCGGTATACGACAAGCCGTTTTGGCAAGATAAAGGTTTATCCGGTGACGCATTGAGTCAGTTAGGGCCTTTAGTTGAAATACACGACGCTTCACCCAAAACGGGCGGCCCCTATGCATTGTTTGGTTTTGTAGGGGTGCCTGTAGCGCACCGCAGTAATGCCGAACGCATAAAAGCGGAGGCGGTGAGTCAACTTACTCGGCTGTTTGGCGAGCAAGCGGCTAACCCAATGGCGATACATCTGAAAGACTGGGCCGCGGATTCACTGACCTCCACAGACCTTGATCATCACGCCGCGCACCGGCACGTATCAAGTGCTATAGATTTAACAACGGTGCCGGGTCTTGACGTTATCTGGGCAGGTACCGAAACAGCAGAAGCGACCAACCACACTAACGGGTATCTCGAAGGTGCAGTAGAAGCTGGTGAACGAGCTGCATCCATACTGGCGCAGCGATTCAACGTACCTACGTTGACATCAGACGAAGGTGATTTGTTTTAATCCATACCGAAGCGCCATCGGGCCCGGCAGTTGCGATTGTTTCGGTATTCACTGGCATTCTTAACCATGAATGCTGGCGCAGCTTGTCGCCGCCTTGTTCGAATCCGCCTTCCAGAACAAAAATTTCAGCTCCGCCTGTGGAATCTATTTTGACGATTGCGCCTGGATCCCATTGTTCGAAACGTACGTTTTCCCTGTCGTCTTTATACAAGGGTGACACTGTGACACCGGGTCGGTTGTGTTCCGGGACTGCGCCCAATTTATGCCGATTAGCGTGCACAAATGTTCGGTCGTCAGGATGAAACTGCCACAACTTGACAAATATGGTGCAGCCCAGTGTTGAGCCGGGTGTGTGTTTGGACTGTGGCGGGTTGCGAATATACGAACCGGCGGGCCAATCTCCGTAATCGTCTTCAAAGACACCGTCTAACACGATAAATTCTTCGCCACCGGTATGTACATGCGGAGAAAATTGACTGTTAGCGGCGTATCGAACAATCGTAGTGACGCGATCTTGTTCGGCATCGACTCGATCAAGTCTGCGTCGATCCACGCCTTGCATTGGTGATTTCTCCCACGCAATAGAATCTCCGTGCATGACCACGCGTTGAGTGAAATCGGCATTGACGTCCATCGATAGTCCTTAAGTTGTTTTACATTGTGAGTAGCTGGTGAATAATATATCGATCTGTGCTCAAATTATCCAGTCGATCGTTTTTGAATAAGCGCAATGGCTATTACTTGCAAAGCCAATACGACGGTGTAATATGGAAAAAAGTTTGGTAGTAACGGTCGAGGAATACGTTAATCAACATGAGTACTCAATACAAAACCATTTTGGTTGATCGGCATAATAAAGTGTTGCAGATCACCTTAAACAGACCCGAAGCCATGAACGCCATTAATAGTAAGCTCAGCAAAGAGGTCATTGAGGTTTGTTTGGAAGCAGACCAGGACAAAGCGATAGGTTGCATCGTCATTACCGGTAATAACAAAGTGTTCGCGGCTGGTGCTGACATCAAAGAAATGCAATCAAAAGCTTACGCTGAAGTGCTAGAGCAAAATTTCTTGGCAGAATGGCAGGCTGTGGCTGATATGCGTACACCAATAATCGCAGCCGTTGCAGGATATGCATTAGGTGGTGGCTGCGAGCTTGCAATGTTATGTGATTTTATATTGTGCGCCGATAATGCCCAATTCGGCCAACCGGAAATTAAACTCGGCGTGATGCCGGGCATCGGTGGTTCGCAACGGCTAACAAAAATTGTAGGCAAGCCCACAGCGATGGAAATGTGTTTAACTGGACGCATGATGGATGCACAGGAGGCAAAGCAATCAGGATTGGTGTCCCGGGTTTTGCCACTGGATGCGCTGCTAAACGATGCACTTGAAACCGCGGCATCCATTGCCGAACTGTCTCGTCCGGTTGTGCGCGCAAACAAGCACGCAGTGAAAAGAGCCCAGGAATTATCGTTGAGTGAAGGGTTGCTGCTTGAACGTCAACTGTTTCATGCGTGTTTTGCGCTTGAAGACCAAACTGAGGGCATGAGCGCGTTTATCGAAAAACGTGCTCCGAATTTTAAGAACTGCTAGCCCATTATTCAAAATACTGCCAACCCGGTTGGTCGCGAAAAAATCACTTTATGAGCGAAGTTTATATACGCAAAGAAGGCTCGGCAGGGCATATCACCCTGAATCGTCCAAAAGCATTGAATGCACTAACCCACAACATGGCGCTTTTAATCGAACGTGCGCTGATGCAATGGATAGATGATAAGGGTGTAAAGCTTGTAATCATCGATGCCGCAGGAGATCGAGCGTTTTGTGCCGGTGGAGATATTGTTGATATTTACAAGGAAGGCGTGCGCGGTAAACACGAGCATGCCCTCCAATTTTGGCGTGATGAATATCGATTAAATGCACTCATCGCAAACTACCCTAAGCCCTACATTGCTTTCATGGATGGAATCGTTATGGGTGGTGGCGTTGGTATCTCTGCGCATGGTTCGCATCGCATCGTTACGCATAATACGAAGTTGGCTATGCCGGAATGTGCGATCGGTATCGTGCCAGACGTTGGTGGTAGTCTGTTACTGGGTTCCATGCCGGGCCATTGCGGTGAGTATGCAGGTCTTACTGGCGCGCGTTTGAATGGGCTCGATTGCCTATATGCAAATGTTGCAGATGTCATTGTTAATACTGATCAACTATATGATCTGAAAACTGCACTGCAGGATCGGGGCGAGGTATCGGTGATAAATGAATTTATCGAGATTCCCGGCGAATCGAAACTGGCTCAGTACCAATCGCAAATTAATACCGTATTTGGTTTGGACACATTAGAAGCCATAGCCGACGCGTTGGCTGAATCCACAACACCGTTTGCCGAGTCTGCAACCAAAGGACTCAAAGCCGGTTCACCGCTGGCTCAAAAGGTAGCACTGAAATTTATTAGACATGCGCGGGAGCACAAATCCATTGCACTTGCATTGCGAGATGAGTACCGTTTCGTTAGCCGGTCTGTATTAGACGGCGAGTTTATCGAAGGCATACGCGCAACGGTTATCGATAAAGACCGTTCACCGCAATGGAAGTACCCGACACTTGCAAGTGTGACTGACTCAATCGCACAATCAATGCAACAGGTCGCAGACGGTGGCGATTTTACACTGCATTAATCGAGTATTCATTATGAAGAAAATTGGATTTATTGGCGTTGGCAATATGGGTGGCCCCATGGCGCGCAATCTAAAGTCAGCCGGACATAGCGTAACGGCTTTTGATCTATCCTCGAATTCACTAAAGATACTGGCTGCCGATGGCGTAACCAGCGCAAACTCAATAGCCGAAGCAGTGCAAGAAGCCGATATCGTAATCACTATGTTGCCTGAGGGTAAACATGTGGCAGATGTGTATCAGTCTGATGTGTTTGCGGCGGCTGGCACCAATGCGGTATTGATTGATTGTTCCACTATAGATGTAAAAACCAGTCGGGCGGTGCACGCCGACGCTGCCGCCAAGGGTTATAAAATGTTGGATGCTCCGGTGTCTGGGGGAGTTGGTGGAGCCACAAAAGGAAGTTTAACCTTCATGGTTGGAGGCTCGGAAGCTGTGCTCGATAACACCCGAGGCTTATTTGAGATTATGGGTGCGAACATTGTCTATTGTGGTGATGCAGGTGCAGGTCAGGCTGCCAAGATGTGCAACAACATGATGCTGGGTGCGCAAATGGTGAGTGTGGCCGAAGCGTTTGTACTCGCAGAAAAGCTTGGGCTTGATCATCAGAAGTTATTTGATGTTGCCAGTACGGCTTCCGGTCAGTGTTGGTCATTAACCACCTATTGTCCAGTGCCAGGTCCCGTACCAACATCACCCGCGAATAATAATTATGCTGCTGGGTTTGCTGCTGCAATGATGCTTAAAGATTTGAACCTGGCTATGGGAGCTGCCCAGGAAACAGGTGCTAAACTAAGCTTAGCCGCAGAAGCCACTCGGCTGTATGAACACTTTTCAGATAATGTATCAATTGATACCGATTTTTCGGGCATTATTGAAATGTTGCGACAACAGAGTTGATGTCAGTAGGCGTTTTTGTGTTTCCAACCCTTGATAGCGGTGAGCGCCAGGATTTTAATGTCTAACCACAAGGACCAGTTATTGATGTAGTGGCAGTCGTGCTCAACACGCGCAACCATATCTTTAACGTTAACCGTTTCACCCCGTAATCCGTTTATTTGTGCCCAACCAGTGATGCCAGGCTTAATGGTATATCGAGTGGCCAAATCAGGGATGTAGAATTTGTATTGTTCGTCAAGCGGCATTGGGTGGGGGCGTGGCCCAATGAGTGACATATTGCCTTGCAACACGTTCAGTAGCTGCGGCAATTCATCAAGACTGGTTTTTCGCAAAAATGATCCAATACGAGTAATGCGCCGATCATTTTTGGTGGTCTGTATAAATGACTCGTCCGTAGGAACGGGTGTGCTAAAGGTTTGATACATGGTCCGAAATTTATACACATCAATAAATTCGCCATTGCGACCACGTCGTTGTTGGTAAAACAATGCAGGGCCAGTGCTGTCCAATTTAATAAGTACAGATATAACAATGAGCAGTGGCATCAACAAGACAAAAATGATGCTACCAAGCAGCAAATCAAATAATCGTTTAAAAACCGCATTGAATCCGACTATGCGCGATTGCAGCGGCAGGCCTTTGTTCACGTAGTGTTGAGTGATTTGCGAAGCTGCACCATTAGTTGTCGCAGGTTCAGCAATGCCGCGCAGCGCATTGCTGGTCAGTGCCATCTCGACTATCTTTTTACCGTTCGTCGTTTTGAATGAATCGTGGGTGGTCACACGTTGCTCCTAGCAACTTTCTTATTCTTTGAGAAATTCATGTTACACCTATGTATGTAGCAGTAATGTGAAGCATGTGTGAAATTTAATTACTGGACACACATGCTTAACTGTTTGCAATCAATCATTTGCACTCGCAGCTGCCGCAAAGTGTGAACCTGTCTAGCCGTTGACCTCAGATTCGATTATGGTCTCATTGGTGTCAACGGTTTGTCCTTTGGCTAACTTTTCCCACTGCACTTTTGGATTGATGCAAGCTTTGTCGATTCTGTGCAAATTGGTATTTACCACATGCTGAATTTCATCAACCAAGTTATTTTGCAATGTGTTGAGTGTTAACCCCATTTTTTTAAACTTGTTGTTTTCTAAATCGTATCGATGCTGTTCTTCTTCATTTCGCGGATTATCGATGTGGTTTATTTTTCCGTTGGCCAACTTTGCCACATGCTCGGCAACAGATTTAACCGTGCGTGTTTCTGAGATTTGATGAATGACTTCCACGTCATTTTTTGGTCTAGCACTAGCGTTAACGGCCGCTTCTATACATTTCACGGTATCTTGGATATGGATAAAAGCCCGTGTTTGTTCACCTTTGCCGTAAACCGTCATGGGTATGCCCGATTGTGTTTGCACAACAAATCGATTGAGCACCGTGCCATAGATTTCATCGTAGTCGAATCGATTCGATAAAACGTCTGACAAGTTCGTCTCAGCTGTTTGGGTGCCCCACACAATGCCCTGGTATAGGTCAGTTATATTGAGTTTGTAGTTGTGTGAGTAGAAGTTAAGCAATGACGTGACTTGCGCCTTCGACAAGTGGTAAATGGATGTTGGATTCAACGGAATTGGAGAGTTGATATTGTATTTTTCACCGTTGTTGTCAACGCCAGAAAAAACTGATTTGCCTTCCGGTATTTCAAAGTGACGATCTTCATAACCGTAAACGCCAATGGAACCAAGGTGCACAAGTCTGATGGAACGATCAACACTTTCTATTGCGCGCAGTACATTGTTAGCGGCCAGCATGTTATTACTAAGCGTATAGTTTCCGGCCTCGACTGACATCATCGAGTACGGCGCTGATCGTTGGGCCGCTAAATGGACCACGCAATCGGGTTTATGTTCTTGGAACGCCTCACGCAATAACGAGTAGTCGTTAACGAGATCCAAATCCCTGAATTGAATTCGGTTGCCGCTGATGGCATACCATTCGTTTATGCGCTTATAAATTGAATGAATCTGTGTCAGGGATTCATATTGAAGTGTGGTTGCAATTGAGCGTCTGGATAGATTATCCAGAATGAGTATGTCATGACCTGCATTGGATAAATGCAGTGCGGTAGGCCAACCACAAAATCCATCACCGCCAGTCACTATTATTTTCATCGTTGGTCCCGCCATGTACCGTCGCTAAAAAATCTGACACACCATTTGCAGTGCTAACTGTTTGTACTGTTCCTAAGGATAGTAGTGCACCAGTGGGTAGTTCTCTGACTTAAGTTAGTACCGTAGTGGGTGATGGTACTGTGGAAAAATGATAAATGTGCGTTGACAACAGGGGATTATTACCGCGGCTGCAGTGTAACTATACTGTCTGGGTCAAATGGAGCGTTTTTTTGTGCAGTGCTAACCAACACGGCCAAACAGGCGGCCACTTTTTATCAGTAAACCCAGTAGCAACCAAGGCTCTACCAAATACCGATGTGCGTAACGGCGGGGACGAGTAAATAGCCGCCATACCATTTCAAGACCAAATGGCCCCATCCATCGCGGGCTCATTTGCATTTCACCAGCCATGTACTCAAGGCAAGCACCAACAGCAATGATGCAATGGCAATCAATGTTATCTGCATTGTCCAAAATCCATTGCTCTTGTCGTGGCATTCCCATACCAACCAAAATAACATCGGGTTGAAACTCGACTATCTGTTCTAGAACGGCTTGATTGTCCGGCTGATTTGTTGAGGTATCAAAATAGCCATCCCTGCCGTCCGCAACCAAACCCGGCGCTGCCACTTTTAATGCATTGATAGCTCGCACATTGACATCTGCATTCGAGCCAATACAGAACACTCGCCAATTGTGCTTAGCTGCAGCGCGCGCGTAGTGTGGTAACCAGTCGTGCACCGCCGCCCTGTGCGACATACGTGTTTGACGCATCCCGTGTAGCCAGGCCAGATACACCAACGGAAATCCATCAATATGAATCAGTGACTTCGGCGATGCGTGTAAGTCGGCAAACGATTGGTTTGTCAGCGACACATATAAACCGTGCAGATTCTGATGGGCGATCACGAATCGCTCGTTATTTCTGATGGCTAATTTCGTGGCATCAATAAGATCTTGTTGGGTTGTTGGAGTAATACGGAATCCAAATATGGTTCCCGTTCGTTGCTGGATCCAGTCTGTGATGGACGGGTTGTTGGGATTAGCATTCATGCAATTAGCGCGTGTCAGTCATTGAGTCGCGTCAGTAAACCACAATTGTCAGTTTATGGTCATTCCCAATTATTGACACAGTAAAGAATTGGGATTAATATACCTGCGTGGACAAAATCAATGCAAATCAAGACTCGTTCGACGTCACTGCAGCGTTAAAAGCGGCGGGCCTGCAGGTCACAGCCCAGCGTCTGGCGGTTTATCAGGCCGTGCACGATGTCCCTCACGCATTGGCAGACGAAATTTGTCAGCTGGTGCGTTCAGAGCTGGGGGTCATCTCAAGACAGGCCGTTTATGATGCGTTAAACGCCATGTCAAAACATGGCATTATCCGCCGTATTCAGCCAGCTGGTTCCGCAGCACGCTATGAGCATCGCGTCGATAATCATCACCATTTAATTTGTCGGGAATGTTCGGTACTGATTGATATCGATTGTGCGGTTGGCAAGGCACCGTGCCTGCAAGCCAAAGATGATCATGGGTACGAGATTGATGAAGCCGAGGTCACGTATTGGGGAACTTGCCCGTCCTGCCAAAAAAAGAACGGCAGTGCATAACCTCACATAACACGTTGAATAACTACTCATTGTCGCAACAAGTAAAACTGTTGCGGCGAAATGCAAAACTGACTGATCAACTACATAAACAGGAGTTCTAATGAACGTAGAAGTAAAAGGAGGGTGTCCTTTCGCCCACGGTGGAAATACATCCACTGAAAAGCCGGTTACGAAGTGGTGGCCTAGTTCTTTAAACCTGGATATCTTGCATCAAGGTGGTGCTCGCATTAATCCAATGGATCCCGACTACGACCATCGTGCTGCAGTAAAGTCGCTTGATCACGCAGCAGTTAAAGCAGACGTTCAAGCATTGCTAACAGAAAGCCAAGAGTGGTGGCCAGCTGATTGGGGTCATTACGGTGGTTTGATGATTCGCCTTGCGTGGCACTCAGCCGGTTCTTATCGTATGGGTGATGGTCGTGGTGGAGCCGGTTCCGGCAACATCCGATTTGCACCGCTAAACTCTTGGCCCGATAACGCAAGCTTGGATAAAGCGCGTCGTTTGTTATGGCCGGTTAAAAAGAAATACGGCAATGCATTATCCTGGGCCGACTTAATCATTCTGGCAGGCAACATGGCTTACGAGTCTATGGGCCTGAAAACCTTTGGTTTTGGTTTTGGTCGCGAAGACATCTGGGGTCCTGAAACCGATGTTAACTGGGGTGCTGAGGACGAATGGTTAGCCGATAGTGCGAATCGATATGAAAACCTTGATCAGCCGTCCACCATGTACAACCCGTTGGCCTCTGTGCACATGGGTTTGATCTACGTGAACCCAGAAGGTGTTAACGGTAAACCTGATCCTGCTTTAACTGCCTTGCACGTCAGAGAAACATTTGCACGCATGGCAATGAATGATGAAGAAACAGCAGCACTAACTTGCGGTGGCCACACAGTTGGTAAGGCACACGGTGGTGGTGATCATGGCAACATCGGTGCAGAACCTGAAGGCACTGGTTTCGAAGCACAAGGGTTAGGCTGGGCGAACCCTGGTCATGCTAACAAGGCAACAAACGCATTTACATCAGGTATTGAAGGTGCGTGGACGAAGAACCCTACTCAATGGGACATGGGTTATTTTGAATACCTGTTTAACTGGGAATGGGAATTAACCAAGTCTCCAGCTGGTGCAAATCAGTGGAAGCCGGTTGACATGCCCGATGAAGAAAAGCCGGTTGACCCAAGCGATCCATCTGTTCGTCGTGAACCTATGATGACTGATGCCGATATGGCGATGAAGGTTGATCCTATCTACAACAAGATCTGTCAAAAGTTCATGGCCGATCCAGACTACTTTGCAGAAACATTCGCGCGTGCATGGTTCAAGCTGACTCACCGCGACATGGGTCCTCGACCAAACTACCTTGGGCCGGATGTACCATCAGAAGATTTAATTTGGCAAGATCCGATCCCTGCTGGTTCAACGTCCTATGATGTTGGTGCTGTTAAAGCGAAGATCGCTGCTTGTGGTTTGTCTGCCAGTGATATGATTGCAACGGCATGGGATAGTGCACGAACCTTCCGTGGTTCTGATAAGCGCGGTGGTGCAAATGGTGCACGCATTCGTTTGGCGCCTCAGAAAGATTGGGCTGCAAATGAACCTGCACGACTCGGCAAAGTGTTAGCAGCGCTTGAGCAAGTTGCTACTGATACTGGCGCATCCATAGCCGACGTTATTGTTCTGGCAGGTAATGTTGGTTTGGAGCAAGCCATTAAAGCTGCTGGCTATAGTATTGATGTACCTTTTGCCCCCGGAC
The DNA here is from genome assembly GCA_964390335.1 of uncultured Granulosicoccaceae bacterium. Classification (GTDB taxonomy): domain Bacteria; phylum Pseudomonadota; class Gammaproteobacteria; order Granulosicoccales; family Granulosicoccaceae; genus Granulosicoccus. Next base: position 48,048 of record CAYMHU010000021.1, read on the forward strand.
GTGGTGATGCCACTGATGACATGACCGATGCTGAGAGTTTTTCAGTACTGGAGCCGCTTGCTGATGGTTTCCGTAACTATGAAAAAGAGCGTTACGCAGTTGGTCCCGAAGAGCTAATGCTTGATCGCGCTCAGTTGTTAGGCTTAACAGCTGCCGAAATGACTCTGCTGGTTGGCGGTATGCGTGTACTGGGTACTAATCACGGTGGTTCAAAGCACGGTGTGTTCACTGATCGTGAAGGCCAGTTAACCAACGACTTCTTCGTGAACCTAACGGATATGAACAACAGCTGGCACCCGGTTGAATCCGATGGTAGCTATGAGGTTCGTGATCGAAGCAGTGGACAAGTTAAGTGGACTGCGACAGCCGCTGACCTTGTGCTGGGTTCCAACTCTATCTTGCGTGCTTATGCTGAGGTGTATGCACAAGATGATAACGCGGAGAAATTTGTACGTGATTTCGTTGCGGCTTGGACTAAGGTTATGAATGCAGATCGATTTGATCTGTTGGCATAATTTGTAAAGCATTGGTCGCCTCATTTTTATAACTAAATGAGGCGACCAAGTCAGTACTAGTTTATTGCTTATCGCGTTCCGCATCGGCGTCAGCCATGCGTTCATCATTGTAACGATTTCCCACCACAGTACTCTCGTTAATTAATTCATTAAGCGCCGCCACCGTTGCATCGCTTAAACTTACCGATGAAGCACC